>NZ_JBMOUG010000013.1:0-193559 GCF_049319725.1 Pseudomonas sp. Mn2068
AGGGCTGTGCTTTGGTGGGGGCCGGTTTGCGGGTGAGAGCGCTTGCATGTTCGCGAGCGTTTTTGTGGAATGGCCGCCTGCGGCGGATCGCCAGCAAGCCGGCTCCTACAGTGCGGGGTCTTCCCACGGACTATCGCCAAGCCTGGGACCTTGTGGGAGCCGGCTTGCTGGCGATGACGAGGCAAGCCGCGCCGCCGCTTTCGCTGCGATGCGATGTCCTGACGAGCCAGCTCCCACAGTGACCTCTCAGGGGCGAGGGGTTACTTCAGGTTGCCGCTGAGGAACTGGCGCAGCCGCTCGCTTTGCGGATTGCCCAGCACATCGTCCGGCGCGCCCTGTTCTTCCACCAGGCCCTGGTGCAGGAACAGCACCTGGCTCGAGACCTTGCGCGCAAAGCTCATTTCGTGGGTGACCATGATCATGGTCCGGCCTTCTTCGGCCAGGCCCTGGATCACCTTCAGCACTTCGCCCACCAGTTCCGGATCGAGGGCCGAGGTCGGCTCGTCGAACAGCATCACTTCCGGTTCCATGGCCAATGCGCGGGCAATCGCCACGCGCTGCTGCTGACCGCCGGAGAGAAACGCCGGGTACTGGTCGGCAACCCGGGCCGGCAGGCCGACCTTGTCCAGATAGCGGCGGGCGCGCTCCTCGGCGTCCTTCTTGCTGACACCCAGCACCCGGCGCGGGGCCATGGTGATGTTTTCCAGCACGCTCATGTGGCTCCACAGGTTGAAGTGCTGGAACACCATCGCCAGGCGGGTGCGCAGGCGCTGCAGCTCGGCGTCGTCGGCCACGCGCATACCGTGCTTGTCGTTGACCATGCGGATCACCTGGCCGTCGAGGCTCATGGCACCGTCATTGGGCGTTTCCAGGAAGTTGATGCAGCGCAGGAAGGTACTCTTTCCCGAGCCGCTGGCACCGATCAGGCTGATCACGTCACCGGTCTTGGCCTTCAGCGAAACGCCCTTGAGCACCTGGTGTTCGCCATAGCTCTTGTGCAGGCCTTCAATGGTCAGTTTGTACATGGGCACCTCAAGGAGAAAGTAGATAGCCGCTGCGATAGGCCTCGCGGCCGGCAACATGGGCGACGACCATACCGGCGGTCGCCATGCGGCGCAGCGAGCGGGCGTAGAGCAGGCCCGCGGTGCTGCAATGAATGGGGGTGACGCGGTCGCTGATCGGGTCGATGACCTCGGCGATCAGTTGCCCGGCCTCCAGGTATTGCCCCGGCAGGGCGCTGAACACCAGCAGTCCGCCCACGGGGGTGGCGACCGGCTCCACGCCGGCCAGCGGCGTGGCCGGGTACGGCAACTCCGGCAGGGGCGCGACATCGCCCTCGATGATGCCGAAGTGGGTCAGGTAGTCGATTATCGCCTGGCAGTCGAGGCCCGCCAGCGGGTGATTGACATCGCCCTGGCCGCGCAGCTCGACGGTCACCGAGAAGCTGCCCTGGGGGATGGCGAAGCGATCGCCGAAGCGTTGCTGCAAGTCCCACCAGAGCAGGGTGAAGCATTCGTCGAACGACTGGCCGCCCGAGTCGGTCGCCAGCAGGCTGGCTTCGGAACCGATGTAGCGTGCCAGCGGTTCCACCTGCGGCCAGGCTTCGGGCGTGGTGTACAGGTGGGCCACGGCTTCGAAGTCGCAATGCAGGTCGAGCACCATGTCGGCATCGCAGGCGATGCGCTGCAGGGCCAGGCGCTGGGATTGCAGCTGGGTGGCCGGCACTTCGGCCGCCAATGCGGCCTTGAGCAGTTGGCGAATCAGCCGCAGGTTGTGCTGCGGGTCATCGTTGAGCAGGGTTTCCAGCTGATTGCCGATCTCGTCGCTGAGGTCGATGAACCAGCGGTTGAAGTTCTGCCCGCTTTCCAGCTCGTAGCGACCCAGGGGCACATCCATCAGCACCTGTTCCAGGCCGACAGGGTTGGCTACCGGCACCAGCACGATTTCGCCGCGCAGGCGGCCGTCCCGTTCCAGTTCGCCCAGGCGCTGCTTCAGATGCCAGGCCACCAGCATGCCGGGCAGTTCGTCGGCATGCAGGGACGACTGGACATAGACCTTGCGCCCGGCCTGTTCCGGACCGAAGTGAAAGCTATGGATCTGGCGGGCGGTGCCCGGTACGGGGGCCAGCAGATCGTGAGTGACATGACGCATGCGCGGGAGTCCTAGTGAGCCGGGCCGAGGAAGGCCAGCCAGCGGCGCTCGGCCAGCCGGAACAGGCCGACCAGGGTGAAGGTGATCGCCAGGTAGATCACCGCGGCGATGCCGAACGACTGGAAGGTCATGTAGGTCGCCGAGTTGGCGTCCCGGGCGATCTTCAGGATATCCGGGATGGTCGCGGTAAAGGCCACGGTGGTGGAGTGCAGCATCAGGATCACTTCGTTGCTGTAGTACGGCAGCGAGCGACGCAGGGCTGATGGCATGATCACGTAGGCATAGAGCTTCCAGCCGCTGAGACCGTAGGCCTTGGCCGCTTCGACTTCACCATGGTTCATGCTGCGGATCGCCCCGGCGAAGATCTCCGTGGTGTAGGCGCAGGTGTTCAGGGCGAAGGCGAGGATGGTGCAGTTCATCGCGTCGCGGAAGAACGAATTGAGCAGCGGCTGGTTGCGCACCGCTTCCAGGCTGTAGATCCCGGTGTAGCAGATCAGCAGCTGGATATACAGCGGCGTGCCCCGGAACAGGTAGGTATAGAACTCCACCGGCCAGCGGATACGGCGCTTGGGCGAGACGCGGGCGATGGACAGCGGGATCGATACGAGGAAGCCGATGAAGATCGAGGCGCTGAGCAGCCACAGGGTCATCGCCAGGCCGGTGATGTGCTGGCCGTCGCTGTAGAGGAACGGACGCCAGTATTGTTCGAGGAGTTCGATCATCGTACGGCCTCCCGGGCACCGGCGGCATAACGCCGTTCAAGCCAGCGCAGGACATAGTTCGAGGCACTGGTGATAAGCAGATAGATCAAGGCGGCGAGTACCAGGAAATAGAACAGTTGATAGGTGCTCTTGCCGGCATCCTGGGCGGCCTTGACCAGGTCGGCGAGGCCGATGATCGAGACCAGCGCGGTGGCCTTGAGGATCACCATCCAGTTGTTGCCGATGCCCGGCAGGGCGAAGCGCATCATCTGCGGGAAGGTCACGAAGCGGAAACGCTGGGCGCGGGTCAGGCCATAGGCGGTGGCGGCTTCGAGCTGACCGCGCGGCACGGCGAGAATCGCCCCGCGAAAGGTTTCGGTGAAATACGCGCCGTAGATGAAGCCCAGGGTGATGACCCCGGCGGCGAACGGGTCGATTTCGATGTATTCCCACTCCATGGCGTCCGTCAGGGTGGAGAGCCAGGTTTGCAGGCTGTAGAAAATCAGCAGCATCAGCACCAGATCGGGCACCCCGCGAATCAGCGTGGTGTAGAGCTGGGCCGGAATCCGCAGCAGGGAGATGCTGGAGAGTTTGGCACTGGCGCCGAGCAGGCCGAGCAGGACGCTCACCAGCAGCGACAGTATCGATAATTTGATGGTCATCCAGGTGCCATCCAGCAGGATCGGGCCGAAGCCCCTCAGGCTGAAGGCGGAAAGCCCCAGGGTTTGCAGGAGGTTGTCGAACATGAACAGATGCCTTTGGCTGTCAAGAAAGCGCCCCCGTCGAGGGGGCGCCCAGGGGATTATTTCCCGCTATACAGGTTCAGATCGCCAAAGTGTTTTTTCTGGATTTCGGCGTACTTGCCGTCCTTGTGTAACGCTTCGATACCTTTATCCAGCAGTGCCTTGAGGTCTTTGTTACCTTTTTTGATACCGATCGCGGTTTTTGCCGGCAGCAGCGGATCGTCGATTGCCTTGCTGACTTCGTAGTCGGCACCGGCCGGCGACTTCAGGAAGCCCAGCTCGGCCTGGAGCATGTCCTGTACCGAGGCGTCGAGGCGACCGGAGGTCAGGTCGGCATAGACCTGGTCCTGGTTGGCGTAGGCCTTGGTGGTCACGCCAGCCTTGTCCAGCACGGCCTTGGCGTAGGCTTCCTGGATGGTGCCTTGCTCGTAACCCACGGATTTGCCCTTGAGGGACTCAGGCGTGGAGTAGCCCGCACCCTTTTTGAACACCAGGGACGTCGGGCCGGAGAACAGCTCGCTGGAGAAGTCGATGGCCTTCTGGCGGGCTTCGGTCACGGTCATCGACGAGATCACGCCATCGAATTTGTTGGCGTTGAGGCCGGGGATCATGCCGTCGAAGTCACTTTCGACCCATTTGCACTTGACCTTCAGCTCGGCGCAGATGGCATTGCCCAGGTCGATGTCGAAGCCGACCAGGCTGCCGTCGGCGGCCTTGGATTCGAACGGCGCGTAGGACGGGTCCACGCCAAAGCGCAGTTCCTTGTATTCCTTGGCCGTGGCGACGCCGGCGGCCATGCAGAGAGCCAGTGCAGAAAGGGTCAGCAATGCTTTTTTCATTATTCAATCCCTAAAAACCAAGATGAGCGCTTGTGGCGCACTAAGTACTGTTACTGGAACGCGTATGACTCGGTAAAAGTAGCAATTTCCGAACCAGAGTCCCGAACGAGCGTTTTAAAAGGCAGGAATATGGCTACGAGCCAGCTAATCATGCCCGAAATCGGGCAGCAAAAAACAAGTGCGCCATATTGGTGCGATAACGCTATGAAAGATCGTTCCCACGCTCTGGGTGGGAACGCCTCTCCGGACGCTCTGCGTCCGCTGTCGTGACGCGCAGCGTTACTGATTGCATGCCTTTGCTGCGCGCGGGAACGATCATGCCGGGATTATTTGCCCGGCGTCAGCGTCAGGCGTGTAGTGCCGTAGGCCTTGTCGAGGTTCTGCGGCTGCATGGGGAAGCTGACATATTGCGCCTTCAACCAGCCATCGATGCCATTGGCATAGTACGGGCTGGCCGGGTTACCGGACTGGCCGGGGCTTTGCTGGCCCATCATCGGCTCGATCTGGCCGAAGTCGACGATCAGTCGTAGCGCCGGCGCCAGGGTGGTATCGAAATTCGAACCGCCCCACAGGTAGGCCGCAGTGTTCAGGGTGGTATGGTCGCCACCGGCCTGGATCGGACCACGGATTACCTGGCCGCTGGCGTTCTTCCACTCATAACGGTGCAGCTTGCCCCATTGCCAGGCCTTGTGGTCGGCCCCCAGCTGGCTGTCGCCGGCCGTGATCGCCGCCGCCAGGCTGCGCGCCAGGATGGCCGGCTTGTCTTCTTTCTGTGGGGTGCGGCTGTCATCCCAGAACGGGCTGTCTTCGCGCCCCAGCAGGTGATCGGCCTGGGCCGAGTAGGAGAGCCGGCCATTGGCGATAAATGCCTGCCACACCGGTCCGTTTTCCGGGCCGAGCTTGTCGAGGAAGATCTGTTTCAGGCTTTCCTGCAGGAACAGCTCATACAGCGCGGCATCGGCCGAAGTCGGACTGAGCTTGCCGTCGAACGCCATCAGGCGGCTGAAGGCTTCCCGAGCCTTGCCGCGCTCGACTTCGGGCAGCGCATCGATGGCCTGCTTGAGCGGCTGGGCCATGCCCGGGGCCTCGAACATCTTCTTCAGCTTGTTGGCGAAGGTGGTGCTCTGGTCGTACTGCATCGCGATGACGCTGCGGGTGTCCTGCTTGCCGGAGCCGGCCAGTTCCGCCAGGCGTTCGCCACGCTCCGGGTAATACCAGGAGTTGGACAGTTGCATGCCGTAGCCCTTGGCCGCCGTGCGCTGGTTCGCCGTGCCCAGCCAGCCCTGCTGCGGGTCCTGGTCGTAGGGGTGGAGCATCGCGTCGGCATAGCCGTCCCAGTCGAAGCGGCTGTCCCAGCCCGGCGACGGGAACAGCCCTTCGCCTTCGCGCCGGTTCGGGTAGCGACCGGTGACCTGCCAGCCGATATTGCTGGCGTCGGCGAAGATCATGTTCAGGGCGATGGCGCGGATCTCGCGGCTGGCGTCCGAGGCTTTCTCGGTGGTCTGTGCCCGGGACAGGTCGAAGAACGCATCGAGGCTCTTGTCGTCCTTGAGCGATGGGGTCTGCAATGCCAGGCCATAACCGTTGGCCAGCGGTGTATCGCCCAGGGCACTGTTGAGCAGGGGCCCGTGGCGGGTCTCGAAGACGGTTTCGCGGATCGAGCGCTGGCCTTTGATAAAGAAGGTTTCGTTGCGCACGATGGCCGGCAGCCATTTGCCGTCGGCTTCGTAGTAGAGCGCATTGCCCTGGCGCTTGAGTTTTTCCAGGAACAGGTCCTGGTTGTCGCCGAGTACCGCGGCCATGCTCCAGGCCACCTTGCCGTTGAAGCCGGAAAGGATCGCCGGCAGGCCGGCAATCGAGGCGCCGGCGGCCTGGTATTTCGGCGCGCGGATCTGCACGTAGTTCCAGGCCGCGGGGGCGCTGGTCGGTTGTTGCAGGTCGGCGGCCAGCAGGCTTTTGCCGCTGCGGCTGCGTTGCGGGCCGATGGCCCAGTTGGTCGAAGTGCCGGCGCCGAAGCCGTTGAGTGCCGCCACTTGTCCGGCAGCCTTGCCGACGGCGCCCAGCCCGGCAATCTGGCTCAGGGCCACGCCCTTGAGCTTGTCCGCATCAGCCTGGGGCAGGGGTTCGTCCGGCGCGGTCGGGGTCAGCCAGGCGAGCTTGTCGATACCGACCTTCTGCGCGATCAGCAGCGACGAGATCTCTTCCGGCAGGTTGGCCGAGAGCTGGAAATTCAGCAGGCAGAAAATCAGCGCGGAATCTTCCGGCTTCCAGTATTCGGGCGTATAGCCGCTCTGGGCCAGATCCGCCGGCAGCTTGTCGCGGTAGCGGAACAGGTAGGCGTTGACGCCCCGCGCATAGACTTCGAAGAAACGCTTGAGCCGCGGCGACGCAGCGTTGTACAGCTCGCCGGCACTTTTCTTCAGGTTGACCGCGCGCATGAACCGGTCGGTATCCAGGGCATCGGCACCGTTCATCTCCGCGAGGCGACCCTGGGCCAGCAGGCGCAGGGTGACCATCTGGGTGATACGGTCGCTGGCGTGGACGTAGCCGAGGGTGAACAGCGCGTCATGGAAGGTGTTGCTTTCGATCAACGGTATGCCGACGGCATTGCGCCGCACCGACACGTTCTGCGCCAGTCCCTTGAGCGGTTGCACGCCGGAGGTCGGCGGCAGGCTGTCCTGGGTGTTCCAGGCCTGGCAGCCGCCCAGGCCGAGCAGGCCTGCCACGGCGGCGGCAACGCCACATTTGTGAAGAAAAGGGGGAAAGGCTGGCGAGGCCATGGCAAGGCTCCTGCGGGGGTAGCGTCAGTAAAGGCGCTACGTTAGTGAGCAGGAGGAAGCCGCGCAAGACGGGGGCTGCGCTTATTTTCGGGTTTTGCGCAATCCGGAGTGTTTTACGCCCGATGACTTGTCCGATGAACGCTCTTGGTGCTCAACTGCGAGTCTCCAGGACAGATAACGAGGGCACAGGGGATGATGGCTATCGGGGACCGCGCGGCATTGATCGTCATCGATCAGCAGCAGGGCATTCTTCAGCCGCGACTCGGGCCACGGAACAATCCGCAGGCCGAAGATCGTATCGCCGGGTTGCTGCACCACTGGCGCGCCAACGCTCGCCCGGTGATCCATGTGCAGCATCTGTCCCGCTCGCCGGAGTCGGTGTTCTGGCCGGGACAGTCCGGGGTGGAGTTCCAGGAGCGGTTTCGACCGTTGGCGGGGGAGTGGCTGGTGCAGAAGGAGGTGCCGGATGCCTTTTGCGCCACCGGCCTGCAGATCCGTCTGCAAGAGGCGGGCATCGACCAGTTGGTCATCGTCGGCGTCGCCACCCACAACTCCGTGGAGGCGACGGCGCGCACCGCCGGCAACCTGGGGTTTGCCACCTGGGTGGTCGAAGATGCCTGCTACACCTTCGACAAAGCCGACTTCTTCGGCCAACCGCGCAGGGCCCGGGAGGTACACGCCATGTCCCTGGGCAACCTGCATGGCGAGTACGCGACCGTGGTGTCCAGCGGCGAGTTGTTGTGAACGGCTAGCCGACGGCTTCGTCCACCAGGACTTGCAGGGTGTCCCGCGAGCACCGCTCGATTCTTGCCCGCACGCCATACACCTCGGCGAACAGGCGGGTATCGAGAATATCCCCGGGGGCGCCGCTGGCGAACAGTTGTCCCTGGCGCAGCACCGCGAGGTTGTCGGCATAACGCGCGGCGAGGTTGATATCGTGCAGCACCACCACGGCGATCAACCGGTGTTCGCGCACCAGCGACTGCACGCAGGCCATGACTTTCAACTGGTAGTTGAGATCCAGGGCGCTGGTGGGTTCGTCCAGCAGCATTACCTTCGGTCGCCGGGCGATCAACTGCGCCAGGCTCACCAACTGGCGCTGGCCGCCGGACAAGGTGCTCAACCATTGGTCCGCCAGATGGGTGATGCCGATGCGCTGCAGGGCCTTGAACGCTTCGTCCAGGCATTCGGCGCTGGACAGCGGGCCGACGCGCAGGGCGGCGATCACGCTTTCCAGCACGCTCAGGCTCAGGCCGGGCGGCAGGTTCTGCGGCATGTAGGTCACCCGACGCGCCCGTTCGGCGACCGACAGGCGGGTCAGGTCCTCACCTTGCAGGCGCACGGCGCCGCTCATCTTTTCCAGGCCGGCGATCCCGCGCAACAGGGTCGACTTGCCGGCGCCGTTGGGGCCGATCAGGGCCGTCAGGGTGCCGGGTTGCAGCATCGGCAGACTCAGGTCGCGCACCACCTGGCGCCGCCCGTAGCCGATCAGCGCATGCTCGACCCGCAGGCCGTGTTCCTGCTCGCTCATAGCTGCCTCCCGCGCTTGAACACCAGCAGCACGAAGATCGGTACGCCGACCAGTGCCGTGACAATCCCCACCGGCACTATCACCCCGGGCATGATCAGTTTGCTGGCAATCGACGACAGCGACAGCAGCAAGGCGCCGACCAGGGCGCTGGCGGGCAGCAGGAAACGCTGGTCTTCGCCCACCAGGATCCGCGCGATATGCGGACCCACCAGGCCGATAAAGCCGATGGTGCCGACAAACGCCACCGCCGTCGCCGACAGCAGGCTGATGCGCAGCAGCGAGGCGAAACGCAGGCGCTTCACATCGACACCGAAGCTCATAGCGCGATCCTCACCCATGCGCAGCAGGGTCATGCGTGGCGCGGCGGCAAAGGAGAAGGGCATGACCACGATTATCACCAGCGCGAGGATGCCCAGCTTGTCCCAGTTGGCCCGGGTCACGCTGCCCAGGGTCCAGAACACCAGTTGTTGCAGCACGTCCTCGGTGGCGACCAGTTGCAGCAGCGCCACCACCGCGTTGCAACTGAACACCAGGGCGATACCGAACAGCACCAGGCTTTCCACCCCGGCGCCGCGCAGTCGCGACATGGCTTGCAGGAGAAACACCGAGGCGGCGGCGAAGACAAAGGCCGACAGCGAAATCGCCGCGTTGTTCGACAGCCAGGCGCTGGAGATCGGAAACACGATCACCAGCGAGGCGCCGAGGGCCGCGGCGGAAGACACGCCCAGGGTGAACGGGCTGGCCAGCGGGTTGTTGAGGATCGCCTGCATTTCCGCGCCGGCCAGGGACAACGCGCAGCCCACCAGCACGGCCATCAGGGTGTAGGGCAGGCGCACGTTCCAGATGATCACCTGGTCGGTCAGACTCAGGTGGGCTGGATGCAGCAGGCCGTCGAGCAGGGCCGGCAGACCCATGCCGGACGGGCCGCTGGCCAGGTCGACCAGGATCGCGCAAAGCAAGGCGCCGCCCAACAGCACCAACAGCCACAGGCGGCGCAGCAACAGGCGGCGATAACCCTGGCTGGCGCTTGCCAGGTCCAGGGGAGAAGCACTCAGGGATGTACTCATCGTCATGCAGGCTTGTCGCACTCTCCCGTGGGAGCCGGCTTGCCGGCTCCTGCAAAGGGAAGGCTTGGCGCCCTTTCCTCACTGATGGGTTGGGGCGTCGATCCAGTACGCGCCCTTGAGCGGCGTATCGAGGAACTGCCGGTTCATGGCGTCCATGGTGTCCTGCGGATTCAACTGGGCGAACAGCTGTGGATGGATCCACTTGGCCAGGGCTTCGATGGCCAGCAGGTTGTAGGGCGAGTTGTAGAAGTCATGCCACAGGCCGTGGGCATTGCCCGCGCGGATCGCCCGCAGGTTCTTGAACTCGGGACGGGCGAGCACGCCGTCGAAGGCTTCGCGCGCCTCGGCCTGGCTGACCTCGGCACCGAGGATCAGCCCCGGCTTGTGGTTGCCGGTGGCGACATACAGGTCCGGATCGGCCTTGAGCGCATATTCGGCACTGATATCCCCCAGCGCACCCGGCACCACGCCTTCGGCGATATTGACCCCGCCGACGGTTCGGATCACCTCACCCATGCCGCTCTTGCCGGTGGTGTGTCCCGGTGCCTGCCAGGCCCCGGCCAGCAGTTCGAGGAAGACTTTCGGCCGCTGGCTGTCCGGCAGGTTGCCGACCTTGTCGGTGATCGTCTTCAGGTGCCGGTCATAGAAATCCAGGTAGGCCTTGGCCTGTGGCTCGCGGCCGAGGGCCTGGCCCAGGGCGTCGAGGCTGTCGTGGGTGCCCTTGATCGGATTGATCCGGAAGTCGACGAACAGAACCGCGATGCCGGCCTTGGCCAGCACATCGGCCACCGGGCTGTGTTCGGTCGGGCCGTGGCCGGAGATGCTGAATACCGCCAGGTCCGGCTTCAGGCTGAGAATCTCTTCGGCGCTGACGCTCTGCTCCGAGGCCTGGCCGATCAGCGGGATGTCCTTGACCTTCGGGAATTTGGCCGCGTACGCCGCGTAGGTGTGCGGGTCGAGCAGGCGCAGGTCGTTCTGCCAGCCGACGATGCGCTGGAACGGCGCCTCGCGGTCGAGCAGGGCGAAGGCGGAAATCAGCCGGCCTTCACCCAGCACCACGCGCTGGACATGCTCCGGTACATCGACCTTGCGGCCGAGCACGTCGGTGACTTCATGGGCCGAGGCCGCCGCGACGGGGCCAAGCAGCAACACGGTGAACAGGGCACTCAGGCGCAGCAGTGCACGGGGTTTGATCATCACGATATCTCCGGGAAAGGCAGGCGGCGCAT
The DNA here is from genome assembly GCF_049319725.1 of Pseudomonas sp. Mn2068. NCBI lineage: Bacteria > Pseudomonadati > Pseudomonadota > Gammaproteobacteria > Pseudomonadales > Pseudomonadaceae > Pseudomonas > Pseudomonas sp. Mn2068. The sequence goes on from NZ_JBMOUG010000013.1 coordinate 11,042, forward strand.
CAGACGTCACTCCAGCGCCGCAGCAGGTTGTGGTAGGCGCCGCTCAGTTGCAGCAGGGATTCTTCGTCGGCGTGTCGTGCGCTCAGGCGCTGGATCGCCACATCCATGTCCAGCAACAGGCTGCGCTGGCTGTCTTCGCGGACCAGGCTCTCGATCCAGAAGAACCCGGCGATCCGTTCGCCACGGCTGACCGGGTTGATCCTGTGCAGGCTGCTGCCGGGGTAGAGCACCAGGTGTCCGGCGGGCAGCTTGACCGGGTGTTCGCCGAAGGTGTCGCGGATCACCAGCTCGCCGCCGTCGTAGCTGGCCGGGTCGGCGAGGAACAGGGTCGCGGAGAGGTCGGTGCGGACCCGCTCACGCACGCCCTTGAGGCCGCGGATGGCGTTGTCGACATGCAGGCCGAACGACTCGCCGTCGCTGTAGCGATTGAACAACGGCGGGTAGATCTTCTTCGGCAGGGCGGCGGACATGAACAGCGCGTTGTCCGAGAGCCGGCCGAGGATGCGTTCACCGAGGCGGATGCCCAGGGCCGAGTCTTCCGGCAACTGCCGGTTGTGCTTGACCCTTGCGGAGCCGAGCCCGGCGGTGGCCTTGCCGTCGATCCAGGGCTCGGCCAGCAGCGCCGCGACCATCTCGCGGGCCTCGGCGGGGCTGAACAGGGCGGGAATCTCGATCAGCATGCCGGCTCAGAACTCATAGTCGACACTGGCCGTGAGCGTGCGCCCCGCCCCCGGAATCCCGTACAGCTGGAAGCCGTCGAGGGAGGCGCCGATCTGGCTGTAGTAGAAGGTGTTGAAGACGTTGTTGAGGTTCAGGTTGACCCGGGTCTGCGGGTTGAACTGGTACTGCGCCGCCAGGTTGTGCAGCCAGTAGCCGGGGGCCTTCTCGTTGTCCTTGACGTAGATCGCGTTGACCCCCGATGGACCGTTGGCGTAGCTGCTGTTGTTGTTCAGGCCACCGACGTACTCGTTGTCGCTGTAGCGCCGGCGTCCGACATAGTTGGCGCCGTAGCTCAGGCTGAGGGCGTCGGTCACGGCATAGGTGGTCCACAGGTTGGCGGTCAGGTCCGGGACGTTCTTGGCCTCGGCGCCCTTGTTGGCGCCCTTGGTCTGCACGCTCTTGAGGGCGGAGAAGCCGCTGTAGGCGGTCCAGCGCGGGGTGATATTGCCCTGCAGGCCGAGTTCCACGCCGTCGACCCGCTTGGCCGGCAAGGCCCGTACCGGCGCGGTTTCGCCGTCCTGGTACTCCCAGGAGTTTTCCAGTTCGGTACGGAAGATCGCCGCCGTGACATTCAACTGGTCATGGGCGATATCCCACTTGGTGCCGACCTCGTAGGTCTTCGACTTGGCCGGCGTGTAGTTGCTGGTGGTCGAGGCGCCGTAGATCTGGTTGTTGGTCGAGGCACCGACCGCCGAAGGCTCCGCGGCCTCGCTGTAGGAGGCATAGATGCTGCCATTGGGCAGTGGCTTGTAGACCACGCCGGCGCGCCCGCTCAGGGCGCCGTCGTCGCTCTTGATATCGGCCTGGCCGCGCTGGGTGGTCTGGGCGCGCCAGTTGTCGTAACGCAGCGAGCCGAGGACCTGCCATTGCTCGGTCAGGGTGACGGTATCGCCGAAATAGACCCCGGCGTTGTCGATGATCGAGCGCGGATCGCCTTCGCCCTTGGTCACCCAGGTGCTGGCGAAGTCGTGCTGCGGGTCGGCCATGTTGAACAGCATGTCGCCGGTGGGGACTTCGGCGTTGCGCTTCAGGCCGCCGTAGGTCTCATGGTAGAGCTCGATGCCGCTGACCGCGGCATGGGAGAAGCTGCCGGTGTTGAAGCCGAAACTGAAGTCGGTCTGGTTGTCGAGGATGGTATAGCGCTTCGATTGGCCGAAGTCGTCACCCCGCAGGATGCCGTAGGCGGTGTTGCCGTTGTTGGTATAGCCGGGATAGGCATTGACGGTCGAGCCCGGGACCTGGCTGATCGGACCGACCCCGGTGTAGCCCAAGGTCGCGCAACGGGGGCCGGTGCAGGTTTTCTGGCCGTTGGCGTTGGCGGCGAAGAAACGTGCCGGCGACAGTACGCCAAAGTTGTCGGTGCGTTCCCAGCGGATCTGGTTCTTGAGCCTGGCATCGTTGTCGAAGTCGTGCTCGAGGCGGGCGGTCAGCGAAGTGGTTTCGGTCTGCTGGGTGTACAGGCTCGAATCGCCGTACCAGTTGGAGCGCTTCACGCCCGGCATGGTATCGCCGTTGGTCCCGCGCTGGATCGGCAGGCCGGTGTCCGGGGTGTTGTTGTCCTTCTGGTAGAACAGGTCGACGAATACCCGGGTCTGGGTGCCCAGACCCAGGCCCAGCGAGGTGGCGATACCCCAGCGGTCGTAGTCGACATCGTCGCGGTCGGCCACGGCGTTGTAGTGGCGCATCAGGTTGATGCGCAAGGCGCTGGTATCGTTCAGCTCATGGTTGATATCGGCGGTCAGGCGTCGGTAGTTGTCGCTGCCGACCCCGGCCGAAACCTTGTTCGCATCGCCCAGGTGGGCCTCCTTGCTGACCAGGTTGACGCTGCCGCCCACCGCCGAGACCCCGGACTCGATGGCCCCGGTGCCCTTGAACACCTCGGCCTGCTGCAGGTTGAAGGTGTCGGTGCGGGTCGACATGCCGGCATCGCGCACGCCGTCCACGGTCAGGCTCTGCTCCGAGGAAAAACCGCGGATCGAGAACAGGTCGCCCCAGCCGAGGTTGCCCTCGCCGGACATGAAGGTGATCCCCGGCACGTTACGCAACACTTCCTGCAGGGTCTGGGCGTTCTGTTCCTTGAGCACCTGCTGCGGCACGATGGTGACGCTTTGCGGGGTATCGAGCAGCGGCTGGCTGAGCTTGGCCGAACTCGCCCGGTCGACCTTGAAGGGCGAGCTGTAGTCACCTTCGACCTTCAGGTCGGGCAGGGTCAGCGTACCCTGGGCCTCGGTCTCCTGGGCCAGTGCCTGGGGACTCAGCGCGCCCATGGCCATCAGGCCGAAAACGGGGGCCAGCGTACGCGGCAGGGCCAGGGGTTGCAGGCGTGAAGGGGAGGACTGGGACAACGATGGCATGCGCGACAACCTATGCTAAATTGAAATCAATCTTATTTAGATTCGGTAGTCTAAAGAGCCGGGTTCGCCGGGCGGCGCGTGCTTTGTATTGGAATCGCATACAAGCGCGCCTCAACACATTCCATTACATTTCACTCCGACACGCCGCGAGCTTTCGGCTATCTCCTAGTTTTTTTTCGGATGCTGACTTTCTTCCATGACCAAGCCAGATCACCTGTTGATCGTCGATGACGATCCGGAAATCCGTCAGTTGCTGTCCGAGTACCTGAGCAACGCCGGTTACCAGACCTCCACCGCCTGTGACGGCAAGGAAATGCGTCGCCGCCTCGAACTGAATGTCATCGACCTGATCGTCCTCGACCTGATGCTGCCGGGCGAGGACGGGCTGAGCCTGTGTCGTGAGCTGCGGGTGACCTCCAATACCCCGGTGATCATGCTGACCGCCCGCGGCACCCTGGTGGACCGCATCCTCGGCCTGGAGCTGGGCGCCGACGATTACCTGCCCAAGCCGTTCGATCCCCGTGAGCTGCTGGTGCGTATCAAGGTGGTGTTGCGCCGCGCCCAGAGTTTCCCCGAGCGGGCGCGGATCGACGATGTCCCGACCATCCGCTTCGCCGGTTGGCAGCTCGATACCCGGGCCCGCCAGGTATTGTCCCCGCAAGGCCTGGTGATCAGCCTGGGCAACTCGGATTTCCGCGTCCTGCGCCTGTTGCTGCAGCACCCCAACCGTCCGCTCAGCCGCGACTTCCTGCTCAACCATGTGTTTGACAAGGACAGCACGCCGTTCGACCGCTCCATCGATGTCTGCATCAGCCGCCTGCGCCAGCAACTGGAGCCGGGCCTGATCAAGACGGTGCGCAATGAAGGCTATATGTTGACCGCCACCGATGTGGACCCGCAGTCGTGAGGTTATGGCCACGCTCGCTCTTTGGCCGGCTGGTGCTGATCCTGGTGACCGGCATGCTGGCGGCCCAGGTCGTGACCAGCAGCATCTGGTACGACGTGCGCCACAGCCAGGTGCTGGAGATTCCCACCCGGCTGATCGCCACGCGCCTGGCGAATATCGTCCGGCTGTCCCATCTCGATCCGCAGCGCGTCGACACCCTGATCGGCCTGATCGACTCGCCGAACTTTCATCTGACCTTGAGTGATCAGGCCAGCGACCTGCCCGACGAACTGGAGGAAGCCGACCAGGGCACCGAGCGTCTGTTGAACAAGGTCCTCTCGGAAAAAACCGGTTATACCCAGACCGCGCGCCTGTTGCAGTTATCCGTGCTGGACCAGCAGGGCCAGGTGGCGGGGTTGCCGACCCTGTTCGGCAGCAACCCGGCGGTCGGCCATTTCCTGATCGACCTGCGCCTGCCCGACGGGCGCTGGCTGATGGTCGATGCCAGCGAGGAGCAGGGCTGGACCAGCACCTCGCCGGTGAATGTGCTGTTCGATTACCTGATGCGTATCTACCTGCTGCGAGTCGTAGTGCTGGTGATCATCGCGTTGCTGGCGGTGCGCCTGGCGATTCGCCCCCTGAATGCCCTGGCCAGGGCGGCCGAGGCGCTGGGGCGGGATATCCAGCGCCCGCCACTGCCGCTGGACGGGCCGACCGAGGTGCGTCGGGCGGCCCAGGCCTTCAATGTCATGCAGCAACGGCTGATCGCCAATATCGCCGAGCGCACGCGCTTCCTGGCGGCGATCTCCCACGACCTGCGTTCGCCCATCACCCGCCTGCGCCTGCGCACCGAGCTGCTGGAGGACAATCAGGTCAAGGAGCGTTTTCGCACGGACCTGGAAGACATGGAGCATATGGTCTCCAGCACCCTGGATTTTGTCAGCAGCGGGGAAGTCAACGAGGAGCGGCAGAACATCGATATCAATGCACTGCTGCGCAGTTTGCAGGCGGACCTGCAGGATATCGGCGAGCCGGTCAGCGTCGAGGGCTGGGCGCAGCGGCCGTTGCCCGGCTATGCCCGCAGCCTCAAGCGCTGCGTGCAGAACCTGCTGGAGAATGCGGTGCGTTATGGTCGCGAAGTGGTGGTGCGGGTGGAAGACCAGCCGCAGTTGCTGCGTATCGTCATCAGCGACCGTGGCCCGGGGGTTCCCGAGGCGCTGCTGGAGCAAGTGGTGGAGCCGTTCTACCGGGTCGAGGGCTCGCGCAATGCCGGGACCGGTGGCTATGGCCTGGGACTGAGCATCGCCCATACCATCGCGGCGGCCCATGGCGGCCGGATGACCCTGCGCAATCGCGAGGGCGGCGGGCTCGAGGTGGTGCTGGCGTTCGAGCGACGCGAGGACTAGCGGGGCGCTACAGGCAAATGCCGCGGCCTTGGCCTGTAGCGGGCAGCGTCAGGCGGCTTCAGGCGCCGTGGCACTTCTTGAATTTCTTGCCGTTGCCGCAAGGGCAAGGGTCGTTGCGGCCCACGTCCTTCAATGCGTTGCGCACCGGCTCCTGGTGAGCGTGCCCGCAGTTCGGCCCGTGAACGTGGCCATGGTCGTGATCGTGGTGCGCGTGATCATGATCGTGATCGCAATCAGGGCCATGGACGTGAGGTTGCTGAGTCATGCTGGAACTACTCCGAAATTAAATCGCCGGGAATTATCTCGCCTTTGCGCTCCAGGTGCACGTCATAGCCGATGAATAATCCGGTTTTCAGCTCGCCCTCCAGGCGATAGGGGATCGGCTGGTCGGGTTTTTCCAGGCGCTTGGCCAGGGGCTTCATGTGCTGCCAGAGATTGGTTCGTATCGGCACGACGAAAAACGCCCGGCTGTTGGGCTCCACCGTCAGCCACTCGTCGGACTCACCTTCGGCGAGCAACCACTGGTCCAGATAGATCCGATAGCGCAGCCCGCGCACGGTCAGGGTGTTGTCGTTGGGGTTGTCAACGCGAAAATGCAGCTTGAATTTCTGCTGCAGCAGCTTGGCCTTGACCAGTTCCACCCGCACCAGGTGCACTTCGGGGTCACGGGGGCCGGCATCGAGCCAGGACGCGCAGCCGGACAGCGCCAGCAGCATTGCCAGGCCAAGCAGCACCGGGCCAAGCCTCGCTGGGTCAAGCTTCACTTGGCCAAGGGTACAGCGTGTCCGTGAGTACATACATTCCTCCCGCCGAAAACTCAGTCTAGCAAGCCGGCGGGCCAAGCGTTGCCAGGTTGTGATGGCAAAACCACCTGGGCGATACTGCCGGTCATTCGCGCAACGGAACCGAGCCCGGCGCACAGGAGTGTGGTCATGAGTCTTTACGAGATTGTCTTCAGCGGCGAACTGGTCCCCGGTGCCCCGGTCGAGCAGGTCAGGAGCAACCTGGCGCGGCTGTTCCAGGCCGATGCCCAGCGTATCGAACTGCTGTTTTCCGGGCGCCGCCTGGTCCTGAAGAACAATCTCGATGCCGCCGCCGCCGAGAAGTACCGGGCGACCATCGAGCGCGCCGGTGCGGTGGTCTCTGTGCTCGAGATGCCGATGGAAGAGATCGAGATGACCGCTGCTCCCGGGCCGATCGGGCGGGCCCGGGTAGTGCCGCGGGATGCCTATATGGCCGCCTTCAGCGAGGTCGATGCGCCGGATTATGCGATCGCCGAGGTCGGCAGCGATGTGCAGGACCCCAAGCCGGCGCCCGTTGCACCGGTCCTCGACCTGTCGGCGTTCAGCGTGGCGCCGGTGGGCAGCGACATGGGCCAGCTACCCGCGCCGCCTGCGGCAGCGGTGCCCGATACGTCGCACCTGAAGCTCAGCTGAGCAGGTAGCTCGAACAGCACTTCTTGTATTTCTGCCCGCTGCCACAGGGGCAGGCATCATTGCGTCCGGCCTTGAGCGGGACGGTCGGGTCGATGAAATACCAGCGGCCCGTGTTCTGCACGAAGGATGAGCGCTCGCGATGGCTGTGTTCGCCGCCGTTGTCATGCCAGCGCGCGGTAAAGGTCACGAAGGCGTGCTCGGGTTGGCCGCCGAAGACCTCCGAGCTTTCCACCTGCAGGCCCAGCCAGGTGCTTTGCGCGCTCCAGTCGGCAATGGACTGGCGATCCAGGCCGTTCTGCTGGCTGGGCAGCGTGGTCGCCACCAGGTAATCGACCAGGCCCAGCACGTAGGCGCTGTAGCGCGAGCGCATCAGCGCCTCGGCGCAGGGCGCGGGATGGCCCGCATGGTAGTGGCCGCAGCAGGCGTCCAGCAGGTTGCCGCTGCCGCAGGGGCAAATGGATGTACTCATCGGATTACCACCAGTACTTGCCGAAGTTTTCCGGGTTGGCCCAGAACTTGGCGTTGAGCCAGTCCGGCACCTGTTTGTATTCCCGCAGATCGTAGGTGAACAGCGTCAGTACCTGCTGGTCGCGCTGGAAACGCTCGCTGCTTTGCAGGGCCAGGGCAAAGAAGTCGCTGTCCTGCCAGCCACTGGCCGGCATGTCCACCAACACCGCGATGCGACTGGCGTTGAGGTTGCGAATGCCGCCCAGCAGTTCCCGGCCGGCGCGCTTGGGCAGGTGTTCGAGGCAATCGACCACCAGCGCGAGGTCGAAGCGCCGTGCCGCCAGGTCGGCCGGCAGGGCGCCGGGTTCGGCGAGGGCGACCTGGGTCTGCGGGTGCGCCGCCTGGAACGCCTCGAGCGCCGGAAAGCTGCCTGCGCCGACCAGCAGCAGGTTCTGCGGTGCATAGCGGTCCAGGAGAGCCGCCAGGGCTTGCTGCGGCGTGCGCGAAGAAATGCTCTCGGTCATCGAAAATCCTCAATCAGAACTGCAAAGACTAGCCTGCTCGAACGGCCCGGCCTAGAGCGCGGTTCCGGAAATCTCCAGGCGGGTCGCGCAGGCGCGCTGCAGGGGCGCGGTCGATGGCTCGACAACCGCTCTGGAGCGATGAATTTCGTCGAACTGGCGGGCAAGGCGACCGCTGGAGAATAATTTTCCGGGCCCACTGGCAAATTGCCCGTGCAAGCCGTTACTGTGCGCCCAAAGAATAATGTACCAAGGGGGGCGTATGAAGGTGCTTTGGGGGTTGGGGAAGGTCCTGACGCTGCTGTTTTGGCTGGTGGTGCTGGTCAACCTGGTGAATCCGCTGGTCAGCCCGTTTCGTTTATTGGTGAATCTGGCCGGGAGCCTGCTGTTGCTGACCCATCTGCTCGAGATACTGCTGTTCAACGGCAGCCTGCAAGATCGGCCACAGCCCTGGCGTGACCGGGCGCAGATCCTGCTGTTCGGTATGTTCCACCTGCAGATCCTGCCGTTGCCGGCTCGCGAGGAAGTCAGCCATGCGTAGTTTGTGTCTATTGGCGGCGCTGTGCAGCCCGCTGGCGTATGCCCAGGTCGTGACCGTTGAAGCCAACTCCCTGGTGCGCCTGCCGGGCAACACCAGTGTGTTGCAGCTGGAGCGCCTGGACGTGGCCGACCATGGCACGCTGCTGGTGCCGGCAAGTATCACCCGGTTGAGCGTGGGCGAACTGCACCTGGGGCGCGAGGCGCGCATCGCCATCGTGCCCAGCGAACAGAGTTTCGAACTCAGGGCCGGTCGCGCCGATCTTGGCAGCGGCAGCCAGATTACCGCGCGGGGCGCTCCGGGCAGCTACCAGAAGGCGCCGCTGCCAGGTCGCAACCTGAACCTGCGGATCGATGCCCTGAGCGGACCGTTGTTGTCTGTGGATGCCCGTGGCGGTACCGGCATTCCGGGTTATGTCGGGCTCGACGGCGCCAATGGCGAGGAGCCGGGTTGCACCTGGGGCCAGGCCGGTCGCGGTGCCGATGGTGACAATGGCGGCGATGGCCGTCCGGGTGCGCCTGGGGCGCAGGTCCGGGTCGAACTGCCGCGGGATTACCCGGCCGAGCAGATCAAGGTCCAGGTCGAGGGCGGTGCCGGCGGCGCGGCAGGTGCGGCGGGACGTCCGGGCGCAGGCGGCAAGTCCAAGGGCTGCTTTATCTACAAGACCGACGGTGGCAAGTCCGGGCGTCCGGGCCTGGCGGGTCAGCCGGGGCCCCAGGGCGAGCCGGGTAGCGTGACCATCCAGCGTCTTTGAGCCGCTTCGACGACCATTCGCGGGCAAGCCCGTTCCCACAGGGGTGAGTCGATCGTTCCCAGGCAGAGCGTGGGAACGATCAGCATCAGGCGTTGGCTGTTCTCAGAAGGTCGGGCGCGCCGCGACGATCGCCACCAGCGCCAGGCCGATCAGCAGATTGATTCCCACCAGGCGGCGAATCCGCCCCAGCGCGGCGGCGCCTTCGGCCCACTGTTCGGCTTCCACCGCCTTGCGCAGTTCCGGCAGTTGCAATGACTGGATACGAAGAAACAGCGCCAGCATCACGATATACAGCCCCATCATCACCTGCACATACCGCGGCGCGGTCTCGAACCCGCTGAAACGCAGCTGGATCAGGCCCACGCCGCTGATCGGCAGGATCACCACCGCCACCCAGACCCAAACGAAGAAGCGTTGAAACACCTGGACCCACAATTTCAGGCGGGCGGGGCCTTCGAGCGCGGCCATTGCCGCCGGACGCAGGATCATCCAGGCGAAGAACATGCCGCCGACCCAGATCAGGGCGGCCAGCAGATGCAGGGTATAGACGAGTGCAAAAGCGGTCATTCGGGTACTCCGTTCGGCGCGGGATGAATTAGCGGGGTATGATAGCGGCCATTCGAACCACTGAAAATTTATCCAGCGTTTTTCGCGCCCGAAGACTCATGATCAGCACCGAACTCAAAACCACGATCCAGGGCGCCTACTCGCGTTTCCTCGAAGCCAAGAACCTGAAACCCCGCTACGGTCAGCGCCTGATGATCGCAGAAGTGGCGAAGGTGCTCGGCGATATCGACACCGATGATGAAGGCCGCCGCGATGGCGAGCCAGCCGTGGTTGCCGTCGAAGCCGGCACCGGTACCGGCAAGACCGTGGCCTACAGCCTGGCGGCGATCCCCACCGCCAAGGCCGCCGGCAAGCGCCTGGTGATCGCCACGGCCACCGTCGCCCTGCAGGAACAGATCGTCTACAAGGACCTGCCCGACCTGATGCGCAACAGCGGGCTGAATTTCAGCTTCGCCCTGGCCAAGGGGCGCGGGCGCTACATGTGCCTGTCCAAGCTCGACATGCTGTTGCAGGAAGGCCATGCGCAGACCGCGACGGCCCAGTTGTTCGAGGAAGAAGGCTTCAAGATCGAGGTGGATGAGGCCAGCCAGAAGCTGTTCACCAGCATGATCGAGAAACTGGCCGGCAATAAATGGGATGGCGATCGCGACAGTTGGCAGAATGCGCTGGAAGACGCCGACTGGGCGCGCCTGACCACCGATCACAGCCAGTGCACCAACCGCCATTGCCCCAACTTCGGCCAGTGCGCCTTCTACAAGGCCCGCGAGGGGATGGGCAAGGTCGATGTGATCGTGACCAACCATGACATGGTCCTCGCCGACCTTGCCCTGGGCGGTGGTGCGGTGTTGCCGGACCCGCGCGACACCTTGTATGTGTTCGACGAAGGCCATCACCTGCCGGACAAGGCCATCGGCCACTTCGCCCATTACACGCGCCTGCGCTCCACGGCCGACTGGCTGGAGCAGACCGCCAAGAACCTGACCAAACTGCTCGCCCAGCATCCGCTGCCGGGTGACCTGGGCAAGCTGATCGAGCAGGTTCCGGAGCTGGCCCGGGAGATCAAGACCCACCAGCAGTTCATGTTCACCGCCTGCGAGCAACTGGCCGACTTCAAGACCGGTGAGGATGTGGAAGGCCGCGAGCGGCCGCGCCATCGCTTTGTCGGCGGGCTGATCCCGGATCACCTGCGGGAAATGGGCATCGAGTTGAAGAAGGGTTTTGCCCGCCTCAATGACATCTTTACCCGCCTGACCGAACTGCTGAAGGAAGGCATGGACGGTGAGGTCAATATCGGGATCACCAGCAACCAGGCCGAGGAGTGGTACCCGCTGTTCGGCAGCCTGTTGTCCCGGGCCCAGGGCAACTGGGAGCTGTGGACCGCGTTCACCGTCGAGGATCCGGAAGACAACCCGCCCATGGCCCGCTGGCTGAGCCTGGCGGAAAGCGGTGCGCTGTTCGATATCGAGGTCAATGCCAGCCCGATCCTGGCGGCGGAAATGCTCCGGCGCAACCTGTGGAATGTGGCCTACGGTGCCCTGGTGACCTCGGCGACCCTGACCGCCCTCGGCACCTTCGACCGTTTCCGCATGCGCGCCGGCTTGCCGAAGAAAGCCGTGACGGCGGTGGTGCCCAGTCCTTTCCACCACGCCGATGCCGGCGTGTTGCGGGTGCCGGACCTCAAGGCCGACCCTCGGGATGCCATGGCCCACACGGCGGCGATCATCCGTGACCTGCCGGAGCTGGTCGAAGGTTCCAAGGGCACGCTGGTGCTGTTTTCCTCGCGCAAGCAGATGCAGGACGTGTTCGACGGCCTGGATCGCGACTGGCGCAAGCAGGTGTTCATCCAGGGCAACCTGTCCAAGCAGGAAACCCTCAACAAGCACAAGGCGCGGGTCGATGGCGGGGACTCCAGCGTGCTGTTCGGCCTGGCGAGCTTCGCCGAGGGCGTCGACTTGCCGGGTGCCTACTGCGAACACGTGGTGATCGCCAAGATCCCGTTCTCGGTGCCGGACGATCCGGTGGAAGCCGCCCTCGCCGAATGGATCGAAGCCCGTGGCGGCAACCCGTTCATGGAAATCTCCGTGCCGGACGCCTCGCTCAAGCTGGTCCAGGCCTGTGGCCGGCTGCTGCGCACGGAGCAGGACCGGGGCATCATCACCTTGCTCGACCGGCGTCTGGTCACCCAGCGCTACGGCAAGGCTATCCTCAATGCCTTGCCGCCATTCCGTCGTGAAATTTCTTAGTGTGATGTAGGTCAAATCGCCTATTTCGTTGTCTATGGGTGGCGCTTTACCAGCGCCACGCAGGCCCTTGACCGGCCGTTAGGGAGAAAATGATTCATATGATTCGCCGTACGCTGCCCGCCGTTTTTGCTCTGTTGTTCGCCGCGCCGCTGCTGGCCGCGCCCGCCGGTCAGCAGACGCTGTTCAATTTCGTTCGTCCGGCCGATGTGGTGCAGGTGGTGACCAACGGCACCGACCTGCCGCAAGCCAATGCCGAACAGACCGCCGAAGGTGAAGTGCTGCGGCGTGTCACCTTCAGCCCGAGCGCCCAGCCGAGCCTGCGCCTGACGCCGCAGAGCGGTGCCTGGGACTGGTCGCAGTCGGGGGTGATGAGCCTGCGGATCCAGAGTGCCATGGACTGGGCCCTGACCCTCTACGTGACCATCCAGAGCAACGACGGCAAGACCCTCACCAGTCGCGTCGACCTGCCGGCCGGCCCGGCGCAGACCCTGCTGGTACCGTTGCAGCCGTTCTCGCCCCTGAGCCAGGGCATGCGCGCCGGCCCGCCGATGCCGCTGACCGTGGATGGTCAGCGGATCCTGCTGGCGAGCAGCAGCGGTGAGCTGGATCGCAGGCAAGTGGTGTCGGTGACCTTGTCGATGGACAAGCCGAAAGTCGCGCAGAACATCCTCCTGGAGCGTTTTGGCGTGCAGAACGGCGACGATGTGATCAAGGCCGCCTACAGTTCGCTGGTGGACGGCTACGGTCAGTCCAGCCGCGCCCGCTGGCCGGAAAAGGTCAGTTCCGACGACCAGCTCAAGGCCGCCTCGAACAAGGAGGCGCAACAGTTGAAGGGCTGGCTGGCCGAGCGCGAGCGCAGTGGCCTGGACAAGTTCGGCGGTTGGACCAAGGGTCCGAGTTTCGACGCCACGGGCTTCTTCCGAACCGAGAAACATGACGGCCGCTGGTATCTGGTGACGCCGGAAGGTCATCCGTTCTATTCCCTCGGCGTGAACACCGTGAGCGCCGGCGACCAGCAGACCTATGTCGAAGGTCGCGAATGGATGTTCGGCGAATTGCCCAAGGACGGTGAGCCGCTCGCCGGCTACTACGGCAAGGGCGATAACAGTGTCGCCCTGGCTTCCAATGCCGGGCGCGGCTTCAACCATGGGAAATGGTTCGACTTCTATGGGGCCAACCTGCAGCGCACCTATGGCCAGCCTTGTGCACAACCCAAGGAAGGCGAGCCGAAGGTGGCGTGTGCCGAGGGCTTTGACGCCAAGCGCTGGCAAACCCACACTCTCGACCGCTTGCAGGCCTGGGGTTTCAACACCCTCGGCAACTGGAGCGATCCGGCGGTGGGCCTGAACGATCGCGTGCCGTACACCTTGCCGCTGTCGATCGTCGGCGATTACGCCAGCATCAGCACCGGCAGCGACTGGTGGGGCGGCATGCCCGACCCGTTCGATCCGCGCTTTGCCATGGCGACCGAGCGTGCGGTCGCCATCGCCGCCCGGGATCACCGCGACGACCCATGGCTGGTGGGCTACTTCGCCGACAACGAACTGGCCTGGGCCGGTCCCGGCGATGATCCGAAATCCCGTTATGCGCTGGCCTACGGCACCTTGCGCATGACCACCGACGTTCCGGCCAAGCGTGCGTTCCTCAAGCAGCTGCGCGACAAATACCGCAACCAGCAGGGCCTGTCGAAAGCCTGGGGCGTGGATATCCCGACCTGGGAGCAGATGGAGGACCCGGGGTTCGAGGCGCCGTTGCCGAACCCGGAACACCCGGAAATCGAGGCGGACCTCAAGTATTTCCAGAAGGTCTTCGCCGACACCTACTTCAAGACCATTTCCGATTCGTTGAAATGGCACGCGCCGAATCATTTGCTGCTGGGCGGCCGGTTTGCCGTCAGTACGCCTGAAGCGGTGGCCTCCTGTGCACAATATTGCGATGTGCTGAGCTTCAACTTCTACACCCTTCAGCCTCAGGACGGTTACGACTTCAGTCAACTGGACACGCTGGACAAGCCGGTGCTGATCACCGAGTTCAACTTCGGCTCGCGGGATCGTGGCCCGTTCTGGGGCGGCGTGACCGAGCTGTCGAAGGAAGAAGACCGTGGCCCGGCCTACGCAAACTTCCTCAAGCAGGCGGTCAGTGAGCCTTCTGTCGTCGGGGTGCATTGGTTCCAGTACCTCGACCAACCCGTTACCGGTCGTCTGCTGGACGGTGAAAACGGTCACTTCGGCCTGGTCGGTATCACCGATGTGCCGTTCCAGGGCTTTGTCGAGAGCGTGCGCAAGAGCAACCTGCAGGCCCTCGAACTGCTGGCCAAGGCGGCCGAGAAGGCCAAGGTCGACGCCCAGCAAAAAGCGGCGAAGGGCATCGATCATGACGGTGGTGGCGGCAAGGGCCGTTCGGGCAGTGCCGGCGGGGCGGGCGCGGGCCATGCCGGCGGGCATTCCGGCAACGGCCACTGATCGAATTCACAATACCCGGGTAGCCCTGTAGGCACTTTTCCTACAGGGCGATGGTACGAATCGTCCGACCTGTGTCTGTTCCCAAACCGGGCAATCGCTGGAACAATGCACCCCACTTTGTCAGGCGTTAGCCCGGGGGAATTCAAGGGTGCAGATTCAGGGTCATTACGAGCTTCAATTCGAGGCGGTGCGCGAGGCGTTCGCGGCGCTCTTCGACGATCCCCAGGAGCGCGGTGCGGCATTGTGCATCCAGGTCGGCGGGGAAACCGTGGTCGATCTCTGGGCCGGTACCGCCGACAAGGACGGTGCCGAGGCCTGGCACAGCGACACCATCGCCAACCTGTTCTCCTGCACCAAGACCTTTACCGCCGTCGCCGCGCTGCAACTGGTGGCGGAGGGTAAGTTGCAACTGGACGCTCCGGTGGCCCGCTACTGGCCCGAGTTCGCGGCGGCCGGCAAGGAAACCATCACGTTGCGCCATTTGCTCTGCCATCAGGCCGGGTTGCCGGCATTGCGCGAGCTGCTGGCCCCCGAAGCCCTCTATGACTGGCAGGTGATGGTCGATGCCCTGGCCGCCGAAGCGCCCTGGTGGACGCCCGGTGACGGTCATGGCTACGCCGCGATCACCTACGGTTGGCTGGTCGGCGAGCTGTTGCGCCGTGCCGACGGTCGTGGCCCGGGTGAATCCATTGCCGCGCGTATCGCCCGGCCGCTGGGGCTGGATTTTCATGTCGGCCTGCCGGACGCGGAGTTCCATCGGGTGGCGCACATTGCCCGCGGCAAGGGCAATGTCGGCGACGCGGCGGCCCAGCGCCTGCTGCAGGTGACCATGCGCGAGCCCACGGCGATGACCACCCGTGCGTTCACCAACCCGCCGTCTATCATGACCAGTACCAACAAGCCGGAGTGGCGGCGCATGCAACAGCCGGCGGCCAACGGCCATGGCAATGCACGCAGTCTGGCGGGTTTCTACAGCGGGTTGCTGGATGGCAGCCTGCTGGAAGGTGAAATGCTCGACGAGTTGACCCGTGAACACAGCCTGGGCATGGACAAGACCCTGCTGACCCAGACCCGTTTCGGCCTGGGGTGCATGCTCGATCAACCGGACGTCGCCAATGCCACGTTCGGCCTGGGCTCCAGGGCCTTCGGGCATCCTGGCGCGGGAGGCTCGATCGGCTTTGCTGATCCAGAGCATGATGTCGCCTTCGGTTTCGTGACAAATACCCTTGGACCGTACGTTCTCATGGACCCACGGGCTCAGAAGCTTGTACGGATTCTTGCCGGCTGTCTGTAGAATGCCGGCATCAGGCCGCAGGCCGGAACCCTGTGGCTTTTTTGCTTTCAAAGCGTCTGTTTACGTGGCCTTGGTGCCCTTGTATTCCTAAGTGCCCTTGTTTCTCTATCTCATTTTGTGGATTTCCAATGTCTTCGAATAAGTCCCTCGCCCTGGCCATCTGCCTGACCGTTACCGGTTGCGCACAAACTCCACAGAATGCAGATGGAGGCCATTGGTGGTCGTTCGGTTCGTCCGACAAGGTCGCCGAGAAGGACGCGGCCCAGGCCTCTACGGCTCCGGCCGCTGCCCCGGCTCCGGCTGCCAAGGACGCCAAGGCGGTCGCCCCTGCGGTTGCCAAGGATGCCAAGGCCGCAGCGCCTGCACCTGTCGCAGCGGCAGCCGCTGCCGCCCCGGCAACTGAAGCGAGCAGCGGCAGCAGTTGGTGGCCGTTCGGCTCTTCCGACAAGAAGGACGCGGCAAAGGATGCCGTCGCTGCCAAGCCCCAGGACAAGCCCGTGCCCCTGGCGACCGCGGTAGCCGCCGCGACCAACCCGGCTCCCCAGGCCGACCCGGCGACCCACTGGTGGTGGCCGTTCGGCAGTTCGGACAAGGCCAAGGAAACCGCCCAGCCGCCGGTCAAGGCCGTGCCGATGCCCGATCCGAAAATCACTCAGGCCTGGCTCGACGACTATGAACCGCGCCTGCGCACGGCGATCCAGGATTCTTCGCTGAAGCTGGAGCGTCGCGAAAACGTCCTGGTGATCATTGCCCCGATAGACGGTTCCTACAATCCGAAGCGTCCGGAAATGCTGTTGCCCGTGACCCTCGGGCCTTTCTCGCGCATTGCCAAGGCCGTTGAAGGCGATCCGAAAACCGCGGTATTGGTTCTCGGTCACGGCGACAACAGCACCGGTGCCGACTCAGCCCAGGCCCTGAGCCAGCAACGCGCCCAGTCGGTCGCGGCGATTTTCCGCCTCAGCGGCCTGCAGCGCGATCGCCTGATCCTGCGTGGCATGGGCTCGGTGATGCCGCGCGCGGCCAATGACAGCAGTGAAGGTCGTGCCCTGAACCGCCGGATGGAAATCCTCCTGACCCCGCAGAACACCATGGTGGCGTTGCTGAGCAAGTACAGCATTCCGCCTTCGGCGCTGGCACCGGCGACCCTGGTGGCGGCACAGGACACCAAGCCGGCAGTGGCTCCGGCACCGGTCGCGAAGAAAGCGGCCACCACCACCAAGGCCAAGGCTCCGGCCAAGAAGGCAGCGGCCAAGGCCCCGGCGAAGAAAGCCCCGGTCAAGAAAGCCGCACCGGCCAAGGCAGTGGCGAAGAAAGATCCGGCGGCTGACAGCGCGGCCAAGAACTGATTCGCGATTGATTGATTCGGGATTAGAAGGGAAAACACCATGACCCAGTCCCTGGCCGATATGCGCCGCGACTACACCCGCGACGGTCTCACCGAGGCCCAGGCCCCGGCCGAGCCGTTCGCGCTGTTCCACCAGTGGTTTGCCGATGCGGTGAAGACCGAGCAGCCGCCGGTGGAAGCCAATGCCATGACCCTGGCGACCGTCGATGCCGACGGGCGTCCGCATTGCCGTATCCTGTTGTTGAAGGGCCTGGATGCAGAGGGCTTTACCTTCTTCACCAACTACGAAAGCGACAAGGGCCGGCAACTGGCGGCGCGGCCGTTCGCCGCCATGACCTTCTTCTGGCCGAGCCTGGAGCGGCAGGTGCGGATCGAGGGACGGGTGGTCAAGGTCTCGCCACAGGAATCGGATGCCTACTTCCAGGTCCGTCCGCTGGGCAGCCGCCTGGGCGCCTGGGCGTCACCGCAGAGCCGGGTGATTGCCGACCGTACCGAACTGGAGGAGTTGCTCAAGGCCACCCAGGCACGGTTCAGCGACACCCAGCCGGATTGCCCGGAACACTGGGGAGGTTATCGCCTGCTGCCGGAACGCATCGAGTTCTGGCAAGGTCGTGCCAGCCGCCTGCATGACCGCCTCGACTATCGTCTGGTCGATGACGGCTGGAGCCGCTCGCGCCTGGCCCCCTGATCGGGATATTCTGCAGCGGCGGCCTCGAGCCAGCGCTGCAGATCCCGGCGCTTCACCTTCTGCTTTCGGGCGGCGTCGAGACGCTGCAGCATGAACTTTTGCCGTGCTTCGCTGTCTCCCGCTAGCGACAATGCGAGGTCGCGGTCCATCCAGCGTCTGATTCTCATGTACAGCCAGCCGTGGAAATACAAGCCGGCGGCGGTAGTGATGACAATGATGAAGTAATCCATGACAGTCCTTGTGGCAGGCGGGGCGGGCGACTTGAAAGAACGCTACCCTGTCCTCAGTCTTGTTGTGCGCCGGCTGTACCGGTGCTGAATGAAAACCATTTTATCCGCCGGCTGCCGTGACAGAGATCAAGCCGCGGAGTTTAATTGAGTCATGTCCTTTTGGAGTTGCCCTTATGCGTAAGTCTGTTTTGTTGATTGCTTCCTTCTCCACAATGGCCATGCTGCTCGGTGGCTGCACCAACAGCCTGACCGGCGACAGCTACTCCCGCGATGAAGCCCGTCGTGTGCAGACCATCCGCCTGGGTACCATCGAATCCCTGCGTCCGGTACAGATCGAAGGCAGCAACTCGCCAATCGGTGCCGGCGCCGGTGCGATCGTTGGTGGTGTCGGCGGCAGCGCCATCGGCGGCGGCCGCGGCAGTATCGTCACCGCGGTAATCGGTGCGGTAGCCGGTGGCGTCCTGGGTAACATGGCCGAGAAAGGCCTGACCAAGACCCAGGGCGTGGAAATCACCGTGCGTGAAGATGACGGCAGCCTGCGTGCCTATGTGCAGGAAGTGGCGCCGAACGAAATCTTCCGGGTTGGCGAGCGCGTACGTATTTCCACCGTGGGTGGTACCAGCCGCGTTTCCCACTGATCCGACGATCAGTCTGTAAAGGAAAACCCCGGCCAGGGAACTGGCCGGGGTTTTTTGTTTCAGGGGATTACTGCTCGATCGTTCCCACGCTCTGCGTGGGAATGCCGCCAGTGAAGCCCCGTGTCCGTCTCTATGCGATCACTGGGGTTGGCGACTGGCCATGGCTGTCACGGCATAACCGATCAGCGCGGCAAGGATCGAGCCGGTGAGGATGCCCATGCGGTCCATGCCGACGTATTCGCTGCTGCCCGGAACAAAGGCCAGGGAGCCGACGAACAGGCTCATGGTGAAGCCGATACCGCAGAGGATCGCCACACCGAGCACCTGGCCCCAGTTGGCACCGTTGGGCAGTGCGGCCATGCCGGCCTTGACCGCCAGCCAGGTCAGGCCGAACACGCCGACGGTCTTGCCGATCAGCAGGCCGGCGGCAATGCCCAGCGGTACGTGATGGGTGAAGCTGTCGAGATTGACCCCCGTCAGCGACACACCGGCGTTGGCAAAGGCAAACAGCGGCAGGATGCCGAAGGCCACCCAGGGATGCAGCGCATGTTCCAGGCTGAGCAGTGGCGACGTCTCGGAGTTCTTCGTGCGCAGGGGGATGCAGAAGGCCAGGATCACGCCGGCCAGCGTCGCGTGCACGCCACTCTTGAGTACGCAGATCCAGAGGATCAGACCAATGATCATGTAGGGGCCGAGCTTGACCACGCCGAGGCGATTCATCGCGATCAGGGCCACCAGGCAGGCGCCGGCCAGCATCAGCGACAGGGTCGACAGTTCGCTGGAGTAGAACACCGCGATGACGATGATCGCGCCGAGGTCGTCGATGATCGCCAGGGTCATCAGGAACAGTTTCAGCGATACGGGCACGCGCTTGCCCAGCAGGGCCAGCACGCCGAGGGCGAAGGCGATATCGGTGGCCATGGGGATCGCCCAGCCACCCAGGGCCGCCGGGTTGTCCTTGTTCAGGAACCAGTAGATCAGCGCCGGCACGACCATGCCGCCGATCGCCGCGGCACCCGGCAGGACAATCTGCGAAGGCTTGGACAGATGGCCTTCGAGGACCTCGCGCTTGACCTCCAGGCCGATCAGCAGGAAGAACATCGCCATCAGGCCGTCATTGATCCACAGCAGCAGCGGCTTGGCGATTTTCAAGGCGCCGACCTGGGCTACCACCGGAACGTCCAGCAGGCCGTTGTACAGGTACGACAGCGGTGAGTTGTTGATGATCAGGGCCAGGGCTGCAGCGGCAATCAATAACAGACCGCTGGCAGCTTCCAACTGAAAGAAACGCGTGAAAGTGCTACGCAGAGGCAAGGTCGCTCTCCATTGATAAAGTCAAAAGGTGGGACACCCTAACCCGTACCGTTGGTTGTTAAAACAAAAGTTATATTCTTTTTTGTTATAAGCGGAAAATAGAGGTATCAATGGAAGGGAGCCTAGCAGTTGTATGTCCAAATGCGTCTTCACTGTATCTGTGCGGGCTGTAGGAAACTTCCTATAGTTGCTGTTGAGTCCTGGCGGAGCTGTCCGCCTTTTTCCTTCAGCGGTTTGGCCAAGAGCCAGTGGCGCAACAGTTCGTCAGCGCCTTCGAGCGTGCCCGTTCCAACGAGTAACCGATCATGAGCGACAATCGACAGTGGGCCCGGGAAGCGATCCGGATCATCGAGGCCGACTTCCAGCGCAGTGCCGACACCCACCTGATTCCCTTGCCGCTACCGGGCCTGCCGGGCATCGAGTTGTACTTCAAGGACGAGTCCAGCCACCCCACGGGCAGCCTCAAGCATCGCCTGGCACGCTCGCTGTTTCTCTATGCCCTGTGTAATGGCTGGTTGAAACCGGGAGCGCCGGTAATCGAGGCGTCCAGCGGTTCGACGGCGATTTCCGAAGCCTATTTCGCACGCTTGCTGGGGCTGCCGTTCATTGCCGTGATGCCGGCGACCACCTCCCAGGAGAAGATCGCGCAGATCGCCTTCTACGGCGGCCAGAGCCATCTGGTGCAGGACCCGACGCAGATCTATGCCGAGTCCGAGCGCCTGGCCCGGGAAAGCGGCGGGCATTTCATGGACCAGTTCACCTATGCCGAGCGGGCCACCGACTGGCGGGCGAACAACAATATCGCCGAGTCGATTTTCCAGCAGTTGCGTTTCGAGCGGCACCCGGAGCCGAGCTGGCTGATTTCCAGTCCGGGCACCGGCGGCACCACCGCTACCCTGGGACGTTATGTGCGCTACCGCCAGCATTGCACCCGCGTGTTGTGCGCCGATGCCGAGCGTTCGGTGTTCTTCGAGTATTATCAGACCGGCGACGCCAGCCTGCGCCTGGAATGCGGTTCACGTATCGAGGGGATCGGCCGGCCACGGGTCGAGGCGTCGTTCCTGCCCAAGGTTATCGATGCCATGGTCAAGGTGCCGGATGCCTTGTCCCTGGCAGCCATGCATTACCTGGCACGACGCCTGGGACGGCGGGTCGGCGGCTCCAGCGGGACCAACCTGATCGGCGCGCTGATGGCGGCGCGGCAGATGGTCGAGGCGGGGGAGAGCGGCTCGATCGTGGCGATCCTCTGTGATGGTGGCGAACGTTATGCCACCACCTATTACGACGAAGCCTGGCTGAAGGCCCAGGGCTATCGCCTGGACGTGCTGATCGAGCGTGTCGCCGCCAGTGTCGAGCGCGGCGAGGCGTTGCCCGAGGATGTGCTGCGGGCCGGGATCTGATCGGGAGCTGAGGGCCTGATCTGATGGCCCCTTCGCGGGCAAGCCCGCTCCCACAAGTGTCCAAGGCCCTGCCACTGTGGGAGTGGGCATGCCCACAAATGTCCGAGGCCCTGCCCCTGCGGGAGCGGGCTTGCCCATAAGTGTCCGAGACGCCGCCCCTGTGGGAGCGGGCTTGCCCGCGAAGAGGACGGCACAGGCGCCGCATGGAGCTGCTGACCAAGGTATCTACAGGCTGAAACCACCATCCAGCGGGATGATGTTCCCGGTCATGTAGGCACCGGCGGTGCTCGCCAGGCTGATGGCCAGTGCCGCCATTTCTTCCTCGCGGCCCCAGCGCTTCATCGGGATCAGCGCGGTGTCCTCGGCCAGCGCCTGTTCGTCGTTGCCGATATGCTGGGTCATCTTGCTCGGAAAGCGTCCCGGTGCGATCACATTGACATTGATGTGCTGGCCCACCAGCTCGCGTGCCAGGATTCGCGACAACTGGTGCAGGGCGGCCTTGCTCGGCCCGTAGGCATAGGCCTGTTCGCCGAACGAGGAAATCCCCGCCACCGAGCCGATATTGATGATGCGTGCCGGGTTCCGCGCCGAGCCGGCCTTGCGCAGCAAGGGCAGGAATTGCTGGATGCAGTTGAATACCGACGTCACGTTCAGTTGCATCACTTTTTCCCAACCCTTCACCGGATAGCTCTCCAGCGGCGCGCCCCAGGTGGTGCCGGCATTGTTGACCAGGATATCCAGCCGGTCGATCAGCCCGCCCAGGCGCGTGGCAAGCTCCAGCACGCCCTCTTCGGTCGCGAGATTGGCGGCCAGGGCGTGGCAGTGTCCCAGCGCCCCGAGTTCATCGGCGGTCTGCTGGCAGGCCTCGGCATCGCGGGCACAGACGTAGACCGTGGCGCCGGCCTCGACATAGGCCCTGGCGATCATCTTGCCGATGCCACGGGTTCCGCCGGTCACCAGGGCGGTGCGGCCTTGCAGGGAGAAGTAAGGGTGCATGGCGAGTCCTGAACGCGAATAGAGTCGCCATACCCTAGTCGTCAGGTGCCAAAAGTGGAGCCACTATTGCGTGGGGGAATGAGTCGTCATGCCTGCGGGGCCGTGTGGCCGCCGCAGGCCGCGGGATCAGCCGCGTACGCGCAGGGTCAGGCCCTTGAGGAAGTTGCGCAGCAACTGGTCGCCGCAGGGGCGGTAGTTGGTGTGGCCGAACTTGCGGAACAGGGCGCTCAGCTCCGGCTTGGACACCGGGAACTCGGCAGCCTTGAGGATGGCGTGCATATCGTCTTCCTTCAGTTCGAAGGCGACCCGCAGTTTCTTCAGGATGATGTTGTTGGTCACCGGCAGTTCCACCGGCAGTGGCGGACGGCTGTCGTCCTTGCCCCGCTTGAAGATCACCAGGCCGTCGAGGAAGTGCGCCATGACCTCGTCGGGGCAGTGCACAAAACCTTCTTCCTCGTCCTTTTTCAGGTAGGTGACGACATCCGCCTTGGCGACTTCGAAGCCGGTCAGCTTGATGATCTCGACGACCTTGGCATCGCTGATATCGAGCATGTAGCGCACGCTGCGCAGTACATCGTTATGAATCATGTGGGCAGTCCTGGGTGATAAGCGCCGCGCATCTGGCGCGGCGTTGGAATATTGGGGTTAGAACTTTTCCTTGGCCGACAGGTAACGCCACTGGCCCACCGGCACCTTGCCGATGGAGACGCCGCCGATACGGATGCGGCGGATGGACACGACCTTGAGGCCAACGGCCTGGCAGAACAGGGCGATCAGGCCCGGCTGCGGATTTTTCAGGGCGAAGCGCAGGCGGTTCTCGTTCTGCCAGCTGGCCTTGACCGCCGGTAGCTCCTTGCCCTTGTAGGTCAGACCGTGGTTCAGCCGGTTGAGGCCGTGGGCGACCATGTCGCCGGCGACCTCGACCACATACTCCTGCTCGATCTTGGCGGCGTCGGCGGTCAGCTTGCGCAGGATCTTCCAGTCCTGGGTGAACACCAGCAGGCCGCTGGCGTTGGCCTGCAGGTCGGCGGCCGCGGTCAGGCGCAGGAAATGCCCCTTGAGCGGGCGCTTGCCGTAGCGGTGTTCCTCGGACAGGTTGGCGGCGTCGAGCAATTGCAGGGCGTTGTCCGCGCTCATGCCGGCGGGCTGGTTCAGCAACAGGGTCACCGGCTCCGGCGCGGTGGCCTTGGCTTCGGGGTCCAGCTCGACCTTCTGGTTGTCGACCTTGAACTGCGGCTCGTCGATGACTTCGCCGTCGACCGTGACCCAGCCGCCTTCGATAAACAGCTCGGCCTCCCGACGGGAGCAACCGACCAGCTCGATAAGGCGTTTGGAAAGGCGAATGGGTTCAGACATGACAGCGGCCGTAGCAAAGGAGGGCAGTCATTGTACCCGCCTGGCGCCGGTTAAGCCCGGCAACATTTGTCGCAGCACGCGGTTAGGGGCAACTCCCTAGAGGAGCTGGCTTGCTGGCGATGGCATCCTTGAGGTCGCCAAGAGCTTCGCGGGCAAGCCCGCTCCCACAAGGTTCAGCGTTTCAGACGCAGGTGCAGCAGCGGATAAGGCTGCCCCATGCCGTCCTGTTCCGAGCGGCCGATCACCTCGAAGCCCTGTTTGAAATAGAAGCCGATGGCCTGCGGGTTCTGTTCGTTGACGTCCAGCTCGCTGGCATTCAGGTGCTCGATCGCATACCACAGCAACTGCTTGCCCAGGCCCTGGCCGCGGTTCTGCGGGGCGATGAACAGCATCTCGACCTTGCCCGCCGCCACGCCGGCAAAACCGGTAATCCGCTGGCGGGCGTCGCGGGTGCAGATCAGCATGACGGCATCGAGGTAGCGGGTCAGCACCAGGTTCTTCAGCAGTTCGATGTAGCTGTCGGGCAGGAAGTCGTGGGTGGCGCGCACGGAGGCTTCCCAGACAGCGGTCAGCTCGGGATAGTCGCCGGGTTTGGGGGTATGGATGACCGGGTGCTGGTGCATGTCGCCGTTCCTTGTGTGGCGCAGGCCTTGTTATTGAGGCAAACAATAGCCGTAAAAAAGCCCCGCATCTCGTGGAAAGAGCAGGGCTTTTCGATTTTTTTACGGCTTACAGGGTTTCTGCCCAGAGATCGTACTCGTCGGCATCGGTGACCCGGCACCAGACCTTGTCGCCCGGCTTGAGATCGCCGGCACCGTCGATGAAGACGTTGCCATCGATTTCCGGGGCATCGAAGAAGCAGCGGCCGACGGCGCCGTTCTCGTCGACTTCGTCGATCAGCACTTCGATTTCCTTGCCGATGCGCAGTTGCAGGCGCGCCGAGCTGATGGCCTGCTGGTGCGCCATGAAGCGCTCCCAACGGTCCTGCTTGACGTCGTCCGGTACCACTTCCAGGTCCAGGTCATTGGCCGGTGCACCTTCGACCGGCGAGTACTGGAAGCAGCCGACGCGGTCGAGCTGGGCTTCGGTCAGCCAGTCGAGCAGGTACTGGAAGTCTTCTTCGGTTTCGCCCGGGAAGCCGACGATAAAGGTCGAGCGGATGATCAGCTCGGGGCAGATTTCCCGCCAGTTCTTGATCCGCGCCAGGGTCTTGTCTTCGAAGGCCGGGCGTTTCATCGCCTTGAGGACTTTCGGACTGGCGTGCTGGAACGGGATGTCCAGGTACGGCAGGATCTTGCCGTCGGCCATCAGCGGGATCAGTTCGTCGACGTGCGGGTACGGGTAGACGTAGTGCAGGCGGACCCATACGCCCAGGGTGGCGAGGGCTGCGCAGAGTTCGGTCATGCGGGTCTTGACCGGGGCACCGTTCCAGAAGCCGGTGCGGTACTTGACGTCCACGCCGTAGGCGCTGGTGTCCTGGGAGATCACCAGCAGCTCCTTGACGCCGGACTTGACCAGGCGCTGGGCTTCGTCGAGCACGTCGCCGACCGGACGGCTGACCAGCTTGCCGCGCATCGACGGGATGATGCAGAAGCTGCAGCTGTGGTTGCAGCCTTCGGAAATCTTCAGGTAGGCGTAGTGACGCGGGGTCAGCTTGATGCCTTGTGGCGGCACCAGGTCGATCAGCGGGTTGTGGTCCTGGCGGGGTGGCACCACTTCGTGCACCGCGTTGACCACCTGCTCGTACTGCTGCGGTCCGGTCACGGACAGCACGCTCGGATGCACGTTGCGGATATTGCCTTCTTCCACACCCATGCAACCGGTGACGATGACCTTGCCGTTTTCCTTGATCGCTTCACCGATCACTTCCAGGGATTCGGCCTTGGCGCTGTCGATGAAACCGCAGGTGTTGACCACCACGACGTCGGCGTCCTGGTAAGTGGAGACGACGTCATAGCCTTCCATGCGCAGTTGCGTGAGGATGCGCTCGGAGTCGACCAGGGCCTTCGGGCATCCAAGACTTACAAATCCGACCTTGGGGTTGGCCGGCGCGGTAGGGGTGGACATGTCTAACCTCGGTATGGGGATCGCTGCGTTTGGCGGTTTGCTTGAAACCGCTGACGACGGACGGGCGCTTGATGCGCCTCTGATCAAAAAGTGCGCAATTCTAGCGATGGGCGACGCACTTGACCAGCTTTATGGAGGGAAATGCGACGAGTGCTGCGCTATGCTTCGCCGCGTTGCGCCCAGGTGTCATTTTTTGTTTCAAATTGCCGGCAAAAGATTAATCGTCGGCAACTGTAAGAAAATCAGCGCATGCTGCGCTGAAGCAGCTGTACTGATAAACGCTGCACCTGAAAAGCTGCACCAAAAAAGCTGTACTTAAAGCTGCATCTAAAAAGAGTAGCGCTTCTTAGAAGAAGCCCGGTCCAAGTTGTAGTAGGGGAGTAATTGATGGGTCAGGCAGTGAGTCAGGCGCAAGCCGGGCACTCGACGGCAAAGCCGCTGAGTATGCTGGTTGCAGCGGTGGGGGTGGTGTACGGCGATATCGGCACCAGTCCGTTGTACACCCTCAAAGAGGTGTTCTCCGGTGGGTATGGGGTTCAGGTCAACCACGATGGCGTCTTCGGGATCCTCGCACTGATTTTCTGGTCGTTGATCTGGGTGGTTTCGATCAAGTACGTGTTGTTCATCCTGCGGGCGGACAACCAGGGCGAGGGCGGGATCATGGCCCTGACCGCCCTGGCGCGGCGGGCGGCATCGCCGTATCCGCGGTTGCGGGCGGTGCTGGTGATCCTCGGGTTGATCGGTGCGGCGCTGTTCTATGGTGACAGCATGATCACCCCGGCGATCTCGGTATTGTCGGCGGTGGAGGGGCTGGAACTGGCCTTTGACGGCCTGGAACGCTGGGTGGTACCGCTGTCGCTGGTGGTGCTGGTCGGGTTGTTCCTGATCCAGAAGCACGGTACGGCAAGCATCGGCAAGTTGTTCGGACCGGTGATGGTCGCCTGGTTCCTGGTGCTCGGGATCCTGGGTGTGCACGGCATTCTCCAGCATCCGGAAGTGCTCAGCGCCCTGAACCCGATGTGGGGCGTGCGGTTCTTTATCGTCCACCCCGGCATGGGCGTGGCGATTCTCGGTGCGGTGGTGCTGGCATTGACCGGTGCCGAGGCGCTGTATGCCGACATGGGCCACTTCGGTCGCAAGCCGATCGCCCGTGCCTGGTTCGCGCTGGTGCTGCCGGCGCTGGTGCTGAACTACTTCGGCCAGGGGGCGCTGTTGCTGGAGAACCCGGAAGCGGCACGCAACCCGTTCTATCTGCTGGCGCCGTCCTGGGCGCTGGTCCCGCTGGTGGGGCTGTCGACCCTGGCGACCGTGATCGCTTCGCAGGCGGTGATTTCCGGGGCCTTCTCCCTGACCCGCCAGGCGATCCAGCTCGGCTACATCCCGCGCATGTATATCCAGCACACCTCCAGTGCCGAACAGGGGCAGATCTATATCGGGGCGGTGAACTGGACTCTGATGGTCGGGGTGATCCTGCTGGTGCTCGGCTTCGAGTCGTCCAATGCCCTGGCCTCGGCCTATGGCGTGGCGGTGACCGGGACCATGCTGATCACCAGCATCCTGGTGTCGGCGGTGATGTTGCTGCTGTGGAAGTGGTCGCCGATTCTCACCGTGCCGATCCTGGTCGGTTTCCTGCTGGTGGACGGGCTGTTCTTCGCCGCCAACGTGCCGAAGATCGTCCAGGGCGGTGCTTTCCCGGTACTGGCGGGGATTGTCCTGTTCATCCTCATGACCACCTGGAAACGCGGCAAGGAACTGCTGGTGGATCGCCTGGACGAAGGCGGCCTGCCGCTGCCGATCTTTATCGGCAGTATCCGCGTGCAGCCGCCGCACCGCGTGCAAGGCACGGCGGTGTTCCTCACTGCCCGTGCGGATGCGGTGCCCCACGCCCTGTTGCACAACCTGCTGCACAACCAGGTGCTGCATGAGCAGGTGGTGCTGCTGACGGTGGTCTACGAGGACATTCCGCGGGTGCCGACCCAGCGGCGGTTCGAGGTCGATTCCTATGGCGAGGGTTTCTTCCGGGTGATCCTGCACTTCGGTTTCACCGACGAGCCGGACGTGCCCGAGGCGCTGAAGCTGTGCCACCTCGACGAGCTGGATTTCAGCCCGATGCGTACCACCTACTTCCTCAGCCGTGAGACCGTGATCGCGTCGAAGATCGTCGGCATGGCGCGCTGGCGCGAGTCGCTGTTCGCCTTCATGCTCAAGAACGCCAACGGCAACCTGCGGTTCTTCAAGCTGCCGGTGAACCGGGTGATCGAGTTGGGTACCCAGGTCGAGATGTAATCCACCGACCCAAAAAAAGCCCCCGTTGCCTTGTGGCAGCGGGGGCTTTTTTGTTGCTGTCTCCTCGACTTATTCGGTCTTGGTCTGGCGCTTGTTGATCGCATCGATCAGGCGCTTGGCCAGCGCCGGGTAGTTCTCGTCGAAGTGGTGGCCGCCGGGCAGCTCCAGGGCCTCGCCGACGGCGGTCTTGGTGGTGCAGCCGCTCTCGTCGACTTCTTCCTTGCCATAGATGCACAGGACCTTGGCGGGTGGCAACTGGGCCATGTCGGGGCCGGTATCCAGTTCCATGCCGGCTTTGCCCAGCCAGCCATCGACATGGATCTCGAAGCTGCCACTGCGGGCAAAGGCCAGCAGGATGATCGCGTCGACACGCTGCTGCTCGGCTTCCGGCAGCTTGTTGTAGATCGCCGGCAGCACATCGGCGCCGAAGCTGTAGCCAATCAGGATAAAACGCTTGATGCCCCACTTCTGACGGTAGTGCTGCATCAGTTCGGTCAGGTCGACGGCGGTCTGTTCCGGACTCTTGTGCTGCCAGTAGTAGCGCAGCGTGTCGATGCCGACGACCGGATAGCCCATCTTGGCCATTTCGCCGGCGGCATCGCGGTCCAGGTCGCGCCAGCCGCCGTCGCCGGAGAGGAACAGGGTCACGGTGTCGGTGGTCTGGCCGGCCGGGACTTCGACCACGGGGATCGCCAGGCCGCCGTTCTCGTTGCCCACGAGCATCTTGCGCAGTTCGTTGTTCAGCACCTGGGGCAGGTGGATATCGTAGTCGCTGATGCTGGTCTCGGCGTTGGCCTGGTCGCGCACGAAGGCCGCGCTCGGATCGTCCGGGCCATCGTTCCAGGCTACCAGCCAGTGGCCGTGGGCCGCCGACTTGGGCACCGGCGTGGTGCAGCCCGGTTGTTCGAGGGCAAAGCCGACCGAGATGGCCTGGGCCTTGTCGTCGGTCTGCGTGGCCAGCCAGTTCCAGGCCAGGGACGCGCCGGGGCCGATACCGCTGACCAGGGTCGCCGGGCCGGCCAATTGTTGCCGGGCGTTGTCCAGGGCCTGCTGCTGCAGCTTGCAATCATCCTTGGGCAGGATCACCTGGACGATCTGCGCCGCGCCACCACGGCTCAGGGCCGACAGCTGTTTGTCGCTCAAGGCGTCTTCGGCGAGGGTGGCGACGATGACCTGGGCCTTGGGCCTGGTACCGGGGATCAGGCGGGTCAGGGTCGAGCCATCGGCCTGGCTCAGATGTTCGAGAGCGGGTTCCGGCGCAGGGCGGTTCCAGAACCAGTAGCCGGCGCCCGCAAGCGCGGCCAGGACTAACACTATTACCAGTAAAACCCGCCAGGAGCGTCGAATCATCAGCGTTTCACCAATCCAGTCAAGCCGCCCGCGATCAGGGCGGCAGTATCGGCCAGGGCAACCAGCGGATCGAGTCCGGCTGGCACGGCCATGTAACGAGGTTCCCAGTCAGGCTGGAACTTGTCTTTGAAGCGGCGCAGGCCCTGGAAGTTGTAGAGCTGCTCACCGCGCTGAAACACCATCGAGCCCAGACGCTGGGTCAGGGGAGCGCCGCGCCGGGGTTGCAGGCCGGAAAGCGGCACCATGCCGAGGCTGAAGCGTGCATATCCATGATTTTTATAATGCTGGATCAGGCCGACCATCAGGAACTCCATGGTCAGCTTCGGTGCGTCGGGGTGCGAGCGCATCAGGTCGAGGCTGGCCAGTTCATGGCTGTGGGTCTCGAGCAGGTTGGCGAACGCCACCGGGCGACCTTCGAAATGAATGATCGCCACGCGGAAATGGTTGATGTAGTCCGGGCTGAAGCGCCCCAGGGAGAAGCCTTTCTCGCGGACGTTCTTGCCGGTCAGCCAGGCATCGGAAATCACCTTGAGCTCGTCCAGGGGCGCTTGCCCCGGCTCGTAGATCTCCAGGGACAGGCCATCGCGGCTGCCACGGTTCCAGGTGTAGCGCAGGTCCTTCATTTCCTTGCCCTTGGATTCAAGGTCAAAGCGCTGCAGGTCGACCCGGGCTTCTTCGCCGAGCTTGATGGCGGTCAGGCCGATGTCCATGTAGTACGGCAGGTTCTCGGCACGGACCTGATAGAACACCGGGCGCGCATGATGGGTATCGCAGAGGTCGCGGAACTGCCAGATCAGCTCGGCGCGCTGGCGTGCCGGGCCGATCGGATCATACAGCGCCACCAGGCTGCGCCCGCGACGGGCATACATGAGGAACGCGGTATCGCTCGGATGGAACAGGAAGGCCTTGTCGCCGGTCAGGGCCAGGCCGCCATCGGGCTGGTCGGAGGCCATCAGGATCTTGTGGGCGCGTTGCAGTTCCTCTGCATTGGGCTGGTGGATCACCGGGCGCTCGGTACGCAGCAGCCAGGTCAGGGAAACCACCACCAGCAGCACCGCGGCGCCCAGCAGCGAACGCAGTCCGCGTGGGGCATCGCCGTCCAGTGCGAACTGCCACCAGAGTTCATGGCTGTAAGGCACGTCCTGGTAGGCGAACAGCAGCAACCACACCGATGCCCCCAGCACGCACAGGCTGGCCACCAGGTACAGCGGCGAGAACGGCAACTCGGTCAGGCGGCTCGGGCGGTAGAAGGAGCGCCGGAAAATCCCCAGCAGGCAGGCCGTGGCCGTGAGCATGCTGGCTTCTTCCCAGTCGAAGCCCTTGAGCAGCGAGAGCAGGGCGCCGACCAGCAGCAGGATCATGGTCAGCATCCAGGCCGCCGAGAGGCGTCGACGCAGGCCCTGGGCCAACAGCAGGCACAACACGCCCACGAGGCTGGCACCGAAGTGCGAGGCGTCGATCAGGCGATCCGGTACGAGGAAGTCGATACCTTCCAGACGGGTATCGATTTCCGGGGTGGCGCCGGAGAACAGCAGGGCCACGCCGGAAAGGAACACCAGCACCGCGAGGATCGGCGCGGCCAGGCCGGACGCCACGCGCATGCTCTGGCGCGAGGCGATCAGGCGCTGGGCCTCGGTGCTCAGCAGTGTCAGGCAAGCCAGCAGCAGCGGCAGCAGCACATAGATCAGGCGGTACAGCAGCAGGGCGGCGGCCAGCGGGGCCGCGCCCAGTTCATTGGCGAAGGCGGCCAGCAGGATCGCCTCGAACACCCCGACGCCACCGGGTACGTGGCTGAGCACGCCGGCGGCCAGGGCCAGCAGGTACACCAGCAGGAAGGCGCCGAACGGCGGTGCTTCCGGCAGCAGCAGGTACAGCACGGTGGCGGCGGCGGCCACATCCAGGGCGGTGATGACCAGTTGCAGCAGGGTCAGGCGCGCGCTGGGCAGGCGCAGGGTACGGCGACCGACCTTGACCAGCAGGTTGTTCGGGATGGGTTGTTCCGGCAGGCGACGACGATAGATGCCGACGGCCAGCAACGCGAACAGGGCGAGGATCGCCACGGCAATCGCGCCCAGCAGGTAGGCGGGCAGGTGCAAGGCTTCGGCGGCGGCCGGCAGGTTGCTCAGGGTGGCCAGGGCCGCGAGCGGTGGCAGGGCGCAACCCAGCGACAGGCTGGCGAACAGCGTCATGCGTGCGACTTCCGCGGCCCCCAGGCCGTTACGGGCATAGAGGCGATAGCGCACCGAGCCGCCGGACAGCAGCGACAGGCCGATGGCATTGCCGATGGCGAAAGCGGTAAAACCACCCAGGGCCAGGGTCTTGGCCGGCAGATGGACGTCGGCATAACGGCTGGCGGACCACTCATAGCCCAGCAGGATGATAAAGCCGATGGCGGTTGCCGCGATGGCCCCCCCCAGGGCCGGTTTGGGCACGCTGAGAATCGAATCGTGCAGCGCATCCAGGTCGAGTTCGATCAACAGATGACGACAGGCGATCAAGGCAATGGCGAACAACAACAGGGTGACGGCCAGTCCAACGGATTGACGGTACTTGCTCAACAGATCCAGCCAGCGCAAACGGGCGGCTGCAATCGGCTGTGTCGCTGTGACGGTGTCTTGTGGTTCAGACGAGTTGGCGCGCATCAATCACCTCTAGGATTGTGCGCGACAGGATGGGGGTATCCAGCCAAGTTACCAATCCCTATGGACAAAATAATTACAAATATTAACGCGTCTCACCGTCTTGCGGCGACCCACGCCCCGGGGCTGTTGTAGAGGAAGTTTGTTGCGAATTCAGCATAGCCTGTGCAGGCATTGACTCCGGTTTGCGTCGAGGGTTCGTTCTGCATCGGCGCCCTGTATTGAACGACTTTTTCGGCGGATACAAAAAAGGCCACTCTTTCGAGCAGCCTTTTCTGATATTTGGTTGCGGGAGCCGGATTTGAACCGACGACCTTCGGGTTATGAGCCCGACGAGCTACCAGACTGCTCCATCCCGCGTCTGTGTGGCGGCATTCTACAGTCGAACGCCGGGGTGTCAACCGTTAATGATCCAGATGGTCAAAATAATGCAAAAACACTCCGGTGCGTCCCTTTGGAGTGGATAAGTGTCAGACAACCAAGGTTTTTTTCTGATAGAGGGACGCGGAGGAGGGGAGAAACAAGCGGACACAAAAAAGGCCACTCTTTCGAGTAGCCTTTTCTGATGTTTGGTTGCGGGAGCCGGATTTGAACCGACGACCTTCGGGTTATGAGCCCGACGAGCTACCAGACTGCTCCATCCCGCGTCTGTGTGTCGGCATTCTACAGAGAAACGCCGGCCTGTCAAACCCTAATTTCGGAAAACCTCTTTATTGTTCAATCGCTTAGCCCCTCTGCCGGGGTGCCCGGGGTGTCTGCGGGCCATGCCCGGCAAGGCTTTCAGCTCTATCGCGGTGGATGTTTCGATTGAAAAACTAAATTCATATCGGTTATTTCCCACGGCCTTGGAGGAAGATTCAAACTACTGGTGCTATATACAGGTGTCAGTGAGATACTGATGAGCCGTACCGTTTCTGCCTTTTTGAATGAACACTGTCTTCCATGACGCAACGCAAAATCATCCACGTCGACTGTGATTGCTTCTACGCCGCCATCGAGATGCGTGACGACCCGAGCCTGGCGAGCAAGCCGCTGGCAGTGGGCGGATCGGCGGACCGGCGAGGGGTGATCGCCACCTGCAATTACGAAGCGCGGGCCTTCGGAGTGCGTTCGGCGATGTCGTCACGGCACGCGTTGAACCTGTGCCCGGACCTGGTGATCGTCAAGCCGCGCATGGATGCCTATAAGGAAGCGTCGAAGGAAATCCAGGCGATCTTTCGGGACTACACCGATCTGATCGAGCCGCTGTCGCTGGACGAGGCGTACCTCGATGTGTCCGACAGCCCGCACTTTGCTGGCAGCGCCACGCGGATCGCCCAGGATATCCGGCGCCGGGTGTCCAGGCAGTTGCATATCACCGTCTCGGCGGGCGTTGCGCCGAACAAGTTCCTGGCGAAGATTGCCAGTGACTGGAAGAAACCCAACGGGCTGTTTGTGATCACTCCCGACCAGGTAGAGGATTTTGTCGCCGGCCTGCCGGTGAGCAAGCTGCATGGCGTCGGCAAGGTCACGGCGGACAAGCTGGGGCGCCTGGGCATCGGCGACTGCCTGCAACTGCGCGAATGGAGCAAGCTGGCCCTGGTGCGTGAGTTCGGCAGTTTCGGCGAGCGCTTGTGGGGGCTGGCGCGGGGGATCGATGAGCGGCTGGTGCAGAACGACAGTCGGCGGCAGTCGGTCAGTGTCGAGAACACCTACGACGTGGATTTGCCCGATCTGGAAAGTTGCCTGCAAAAGCTTCCGGAACTGATGGAATCCCTCGCCGGACGCATGGCGCGCCTGGACAGCAGCTATCGACCGGGCAAGCCGTTCGTCAAGGTGAAGTTTCATGATTTCACCCAGACCACCCTGGAGCAGGCCGGGGCAGCGCGGGATCTGGAGAGTTATCGTCAGTTGCTCAGCCAGGCGTTTGCCCGTGGGGAGAAACCGGTACGCCTGTTGGGTATCGGCGTGCGCTTGCAGGATTTGCGTGGTGGTCATGAACAGCTGGAGCTGTTCAGTCGGTAAACCGGCCATGCAACCTTGTAGGGGCAGGTGCTCCGGCGGCGCGGTTTGCCCGCGAGGCCTTTGGCGGTCTTGCGGGCCTCATCGCTGGCAAGCCAGGCCGCTGTTCAGCTGGCTCCGGGATCCGCCACCAGGCGTCCGGCGTTCCGGGTCAGCGACTTGAGAAACTCGCGCTGCAACTCGGGATCGTTGCGCGTCAGTTCGATCAGGCTCTGTTCCAGTTCGCTCGCTTCTTCTTCCAGGCCCAGTTCGGACAGGCGCTTGACCCGATGGACCCATTGGCCGACATCGTCGCCCTCCAGATCGTCATAGATCAGTGCGTGCGCCTCCAGCAACTTGCCCCGCAGCTTGCTGCTGATGGACAGGCTCGAGTCCGAATGGACTTCATCCTGGGCATCCTCGACGCGAATCGTCAGGCTGCCGATGGGATTCAGGTCCTGCTCGGCAAACGGGCTGTCCAGCAGGTTCAGGCGCAGCACGCCATGGCGATCGGTAGTCAGCTCGTAGGTCTGCCGACCCGCCACCACCTCCACCGGTCGTTCGGCCCACGGCAAGCTCGAATACTCCATGCGCTTGTCGCGCTGGACTTCCTCGATGCCGGCCAGGTTCTGCTGCGCGCGCCCGTGTGACTCCACGTTCATGAACGGGTTGAGCCCGTCGATGCCATAGCTGATCCAGTCACGGGTCACGCTGGCGGGCAGGGAGCCGAGGGCGAACACGTTCACCACATTGGCGCCGATGCCACCCACCAGTGCCACGGCGCCCAGCGGTATTTCATAGACTTTGCGCCAGGGCTGGTAAGGCGTGTAGCGATCATAGCGACGGGTGACGTCGAACTCGGTGACCTCGAAGGTCTTCTGCTCGTTGATCCGCACACGGCGTTGCGGCAGTTCGAGGATCCTGGGTTCGCCGACATCGATCTGCAGGCTGTGCTCGAGCAATTTGCGTTCGACGCGTTCCTCGTGCTCGCTGCGCTGTGACATCGGGTTGGCGCAGCCGCCGAGCAGCAGGGCGCCGCACAAGGCGGCGCCCCCGAGGGCTAAGGTACTTCGATTGAACATGAGGTCTCTATCTGGGCTCAGCGACGGATACGGGCCTGAAGGAACGCCAGTACATCGGCGACCGGCAGCGCTTGCGCCTCGGCCTCGGTACGGCTCTTGTATTCCAGGTTGCCTTCGGCCAGGCCGCGGTCGCTGACCACGATCCGGTGCGGGATACCGATCAGTTCCATGTCCGCGAACTTGATGCCCGGGCTGGTTTTCTTGTCGCGGTCGTCCAGCAGCACTTCGAAGCCGGCGGCCGTCAGTTCGGCGTAGAGCTTGTCGGTGGCTTCGCGAACCTGTTCGGTTTCGTAGCGCAGCGGTACCAGGGCGATCTGGAACGGCGCGAGGCTGTCGCTCCAGATGATGCCGTTGTCATCGTTGTTCTGCTCGATGGCCGCGGCCACCACGCGGGACACGCCGATGCCGTAGCAGCCCATGGTCAGGGTGACCGGCTTGCCGTTTTCGCCCAGGACCTGGCACTTCATCGCTTCGCTGTACTTGGTGCCGAGCTGGAAGATATGCCCGACCTCGATACCGCGCTTGATTTCCAGGGTGCCCTTGCCGTCCGGGCTCGGGTCGCCGGCGACGACGTTGCGCAGGTCGGCGACGGTCGGTACTGGCAGGTCGCGTTCCCAGTTCAGGCCGAAGTAGTGCTTGTCGTCGATGTTCGCACCGACGCCGAAGTCGCTCATCAGCTCGACCGAGCGGTCGATGATGATCGGCAGTGGCAGGTTCAGCGGGCCGAGGGAGCCGGCGCCGGCGCCGATGGCGTCACGCAGTTCGGCGTCGGAAGCCATGACCAGCGGATTGGCGACGCCAGGCTGGTTGGCGGCCTTGATTTCGTTCAACTCGTGATCGCCACGGATAATCAGGGCGATCAGCTTGCCTTCTTCTTCGGCGTGGACGATCAGGGTCTTGACGGTCTTTTCGATCGGCAGGTTGTAGCCTTCGACCAGCTGCGCGATGGTTTTTGCATCGGGCGTGTCGACCAGGCGCAGTTCTTCGCTTGGTGCGGGACGCGAGGTCTCCCGCGGCACGGCTTCGGCCTTCTCGATGTTCGCCGCGTAGTCGGAGCCGTTGCTGAAGACGATATCGTCTTCGCCGGACTCGGCCAGCACGTGGAATTCGTGGGAGCCGGCACCGCCGATGGAGCCGTTGTCCGCTTCGACCGGACGGAAGCGCAGGCCCAGGCGGGTGAAGACGTTGCAGTAGGCCTGGTGCATGCGGTCGTAGGTGACCTGCAGCGATGCCTGGTCGGCGTGGAAGGAGTAGGCGTCCTTCATGATGAATTCACGACCGCGCATCAGGCCGAAACGTGGACGGATCTCGTCGCGGAATTTGGTCTGGATCTGGTACAGGTTGATCGGCAACTGCTTGTAGCTGCTCAATTCGTTGCGGCACAGATCGGTGATCACTTCCTCGTGGGTCGGGCCGGCGCAGAAGTCGCGGTCATGGCGGTCCTTCAGGCGCAGCAGCTCGGGGCCGTACTGTTCCCAGCGGCCGGATTCCTGCCACAGCTCGGCCGGCTGGATGCCCGGCATCAGCACTTCCAGGGCGCCGGCGGCGTTCATTTCTTCACGCACGATGGCTTCGACCTTGCGCATCACGCGCAGGCCCATGGGCAGCCAGGTGTACAGGCCAGAAGCGAGTTTGCGGATCATCCCGGCGCGCAGCATCAGCTGGTGGCTGATCACGACCGCATCGGAAGGCGTTTCTTTCTGTGTGGCGAGCAAATATTGACTGGTGCGCATGGTTGGCCGTTGTCGTTGCTGATGGCTAGAAATGACGGAGCATTGTACGGGCGGGATCCGGCGACGTACAGGCGTGTGGCCGGTCTGACGCGGGGGGAGCCGGGCTCCCCCAGTGTTTACGGGGTTTCCTGTACGTCTTCGGTGGGCGAAGGCGTAGCACCACCGCGACGGACTTCCTGATACCAGTGCACGGCGATCAGCACCAGGGTCGGTACGCCCATTATCGCCGTGGCGATAAAGAACTTATGGTAGCCGAACTTCTCGACCATCACCCCCGAATAGCCGCCGATCAGCCGTGGCAGCAGGAGCATGATGGAACTGAGCAGGGCGTACTGGGTGGCGGAGAACTTCAGGTTGGTCAGGCTTGACAGGTAGGCGACGAAGGCCGAGGTCGCCAGGCCCGAGCTGAAGTTGTCCAGGGAAATGGTGACAATCAGCATCTTCAGGTTCGGCCCCATGTCGGCCAGCAGCATGAACAACAGGTTGGTGCCTGCCGAGGCGGCGCCGCCGATGAACAGGATCGGCAGGATGCCGAAGCGCACGATCAGCAGGCCGCCCATGCCGGCGCCCAGCAGGGTCATGATCAGGCCGAAGATCTTGCTGACCCCGGCGATCTGGTCCTTGGTGAAGCCCTGGTCGATGTAGAAGACGTTGGCCATCACCCCCATCACCGTGTCCGACATCCGGTAGGTGGCGATCAGCCCGAGCAGCAGCAGGGCCTGCCAGCGGTAGCGGATGATGAAGTCGTTGACCGGGGTGAGCACCGGCGCCAGTCCGCGGCGGCCCATGCTTGAAAGGCAGAGCACGGTCAGCGTGGTGTAGAGGATCGCGCGCAGGAAGGCGCGGTCTTCGAGGAGCAGGTCGAGCAGGCTGACGCCGTGGAACAGCACGCTGGCGAAGTCGGTGTTGTAGAGCTGGGTGAACATTGCCGGTACCGAGACCAGCAGGATGATCAGCACGAATACCGACGCCAGCTGGTGCACGAAGCTGTAGCGTCCGGCGGACAGCTGGGTACGCAACGGTACCGGCGGTTCGCGCATGAATAAAGTGGTGAGCAGGGCGGGGATCATCAGGACGCCGAACAGCACATAGGTGCCGGTCCAGGCCGAGTGCTTGTAGCTGAAGCCGGTGGAGCCGAAGCCTTCGGCGAAAAACAGCGCGCCGGCGGTCGCCAGCAGCGCGGCGACCCGGTAGCCGGACATATAGCTGGCGGCGAGGGCGGCCTGTTGGCTGTCGTTGGCGATTTCCAGGCGATAGGCGTCGACCGCGATGTCCTGGGTGGCGGAGGCGAAGGCGACGAGGACGGCGATTGCAATCAGCCAGGACAGGTGTTTCTGCGGGTCGCAGAAGCCCATGCCGATCAATCCGAGGACAATCAGGGTTTGTGCCAGGACCAGCCAGGAGCGGCGGCGACCCAGTTTGCCGAGTAGCGGCAGGCGCCATTGGTCGAGCAAGGGCGACCAGACCCATTTGAAGGCGTACGCCAGGCCGATCAGGCTGGCATAACCGATGGTTTCGCGGGCTACACCGGCCTCGCGCAGCCAGACCGAAAGCGTCGAGAACACCAACATGTAAGGCAGACCGGCAGCGAAACCGAGCAGCAACAGCACTAATGTCGAGGGGCTGGCATAGGCGGCGAGCGCGGCGCGCCAGGTTTTACGGGGCATGGGCTGGAGTCTGCCTCAGGGTTGACGGAAACAAAGCGCGCACTCTAACCGCTGTGCTCTATCGGGCGCCAGCCATGACGCTTGATATCGACACGATTGTTCAGGACGCTGAGGCCTTCGGTGCGCAGCCGGGCGCGTTGTTCGTCGCCGGACGGGCTGCCGACCGGCAGGCTGATCCGACCACCGGCACCCAATACGCGGTGCCAGGGCAGGCGGGTATCGGCCGGTAATTGGCTCAAGGTCCGTCCGACCCAGCGGGCCGCCCGACCGAGTCCGGCGAGTTCGGCCAGTTGGCCATAGGTGACGACCTTGCCTTCGGGCACCTGGGCCAGGGTCAGGTAAAGGGCCGTACGCCGCATCTGGGCCGGGCTTTCACTGGCTGTTTCTTCGCTCACGGGTCCATTCCTATGGAAAATTTTTGCCTCTGAAAGTAAGAGATTTCCGCTTATTAAGAGTGATTATTGAACTCGACTCCTGTTTGCCCGGTCAGTCCTTGTTAAGGCATTGTCCAGCGGGATAATGCCGTTTTTTTTCCGCAAACCCGAGCCCTGTGTTGCCTATGTTGTCCAGAACCCTGCTGTGCCTTGCTGTTTTCAGCGCTTCCACGCCCTTGCTGGCCGATACCGTCTGGTTGAAGAACGGTGATCGCCTGAGTGGCAAGATCAAGCTGTTCGACGGCGGCAAGCTGCTTGTGCAGACCGAGTACGCCGGAGCCGTTGCGGTGGACTGGGCCCAGGTCAAGACCCTGGAAAGCGATCAGGAACTGCTGGTCAAGCAGGATGCCTACACCGGCGAGAAGACCAAGTCGTTGCAGGCCGCCGAGGCCGGCAAGGTGACCCTGGCCAATGGCGAGGCGCCGAAGACCGTGGAACTGGCGAGCATCCAGCAGATCGTCAAACCCAAGCCGGTGATCGAAGACCTGGTCTGGAAAGGCAACGTCGATGTGGCCCTGGATTACAAGCGCGCGGAAAAAGACACCGACGACTACGACATCGACTTCAAGACCACGGCCCGCCATGGCGCCTGGCGGCATCACGCCGAAGGCGAGTACAACCGCGAGTTCCAGGACAATGTGGTGACCACGGACAACTGGGGGGTCGAGTACGCCCTCGACCGCTTCATCACTGAAAAATGGTTCTGGCAGGGGCGCCTGACCTACAAGCGCGACCGGGTCGAGGACCTGTCCCGCCAGCGCACCGTCGGTACCGGCCCGGGCTACCAGTTCTGGGATGATGAGCTGGGGGCGTTCTCCCTCGGCGCGCTGGTCAACAACACCCACTACGAATATGACGATGGCGAGAAGAAGAATTTCTACTCACTGGGCATGAAGTGGGACTACAACCGGTACCTGATCGGCAAGACCGTGGAGTTCTTCACCACCGGCGAGGTCGGCCGGCCGTTGAGCGGCCCTTCCAAGTACTCCCTGGATGCCGACATGGGCCTGCGTTACAAGGTGACCGAGTGGGCTTCGCTGAACCTCAAGGCCGAACGCGACATCATTAATGGCGACGATGACACCAGCCTCAACAAGACCCGCTACACCGTCGGCTTCGGCGTGGCCTGGTAAGGGCCGGGGATGCTATAAGGCAACCAGTGGATTTTGCATGAGGAGTCACAAGGTGAGCGTTGAAGTTGCCAAGAATGCGCGTGAGTTGCTGCTCAAGGAGTACCGGGGCGTGTTGTCGACGCATTCCAAGGCCATGCCCGGTTTTCCGTTCGGCTCCGTGGTGCCTTACTGCCTGGATGACCAGGGCCGTGCGCTGATCCTGATCAGCCGGATCGCCCAGCACACCCACAATCTGCAGAAAGACCCGAAATGTTCCCTGCTGGTGGGCGAGCGGGAGGCCGAGGATGTCCAGGCGGTCGGCCGCCTGACCTATCTGGCCGAGGCCGAGAAGCTCGTCGAGCCCGAGGCCATCGAAGCGGCCGCCGAGCGCTACTACCGTTACTTCCCGGACTCGGCGAATTACCACAAGGCCCATGATTTCGATTTCTGGGTACTCAAGCCGGTGCGTCATCGTTATATCGGCGGCTTCGGCGCGATCCACTGGCTGGACCAGGTGACCCTGGCCAACCCGTTCGCCGGCAAGGCGGAAGTCAGCATGGTCGAACACATGAACAGCGATCATGCCAAGGCGATTGCCCATTATGTCGAACTGGCCGGGCTGCCACGCAGCGTACCGGCCCAGTTGGCGGGTATCGACACGGAAGGGATGCACCTGCGGATCGGCCAGGGCTTGTATTGGCTGGCTTTTGAAACACCTTGCAACACGCCGGCGCAGGTTCGCGAGGCCCTGGTTTCCCTGGCCCACGCGCAGCAATGGCCGAAAAAGCAGGCGGCCGAGGCTTGAATTCACGAAGTGCCGACGTCATCTGATGTTTACTGGAAGGCATTCTTCCGTAGAGGAACCATTTGATGCGCGCTTTTCTATTGCTCTTTCTGCTGTTTCCGGTGCTAGAGCTGTATGTGTTTTTCCAGGTCAGCACGGCCATCGGCTTTTTCCCGGCGCTGGCCCTGATCATTGTCGGTTCGGCGCTTGGTGTGCTGGTCCTGCGGGTGGCCGGTCTGGCTACCGCGTTCCGGGCGCGTGAAAGCTTGAGCCGTGGAGAGTTGCCGGCCCAGACCGTGCTTGAGGGCCTGATGCTGGCCCTGGGTGGTGGCCTGCTGCTGTTGCCGGGGTTTATCAGTGATGTGCTCGGCCTGTTGTTGCTGTTGCCGGTCACCCGTCGACTGGCGGTCGGCAGGATGCGTCGCCGCGCCGAGGAACAGGCTATGCGCCAGCGTGCCTTCGCCGACGACCTGCATGCACGTGGCCAGCACGGCGCCGCGCCGGCCAATGGCCGTCAGCCGAATGTGATCGAAGGCGAGTTCGAACACCGCGACTCCTGATCGATCGCTATCACCCCGCACGGCACCTTCGGGTGCCGTGTGTGTTTTACGGGAACTGTCACCTGCAAAAAAAATCGTCACCTTGCCCTTGTAATTACCTTTGGCGCCCCTATGTAACGGTCACCGCAAGGTTTTTGGCGTAAATCGCCAGACAGTCTTCTGCGGTTCGCTTGTCGAGCCGCAACCGGCCACGCCGGATTTGCTAACAGGCCGGTATCGATACCGGTCGCTGAAAACCATAATTAGGAGAGATCGACAATGAAGCTTCGTCCTCTGCATGACCGCGTCGTCATCCGTCGCAGCGAAGAAGAAAAGAAAACCGCTGGCGGCATCGTCCTGCCAGGTTCGGCTGCCGAGAAAGCCAACCACGGTGAAGTTCTCGCTGTAGGTACCGGCCGCGTGCTGGACAACGGTGAAGTTCGTGCGCTGGCCGTGAAAGTGGGTGACAAGGTTGTGTTCGGCCCTTACTCCGGCAGCAACACTGTGAAAGTAGACGGCGAAGACCTGCTGGTAATGGCTGAGAACGAGATTCTCGCTGTTATCGAAGGCTGATTCCCGCTCATTTTTCCCGCTACGACAAAGTATTCAAGGAATTACGATCATGGCTGCTAAAGAAGTTCTGTTTGGCGACTCCGCCCGCAAGAAAATGCTCAAAGGCGTCAACGTCCTGGCTGACGCGGTAAAAGCGACCCTGGGCCCGAAAGGCCGTAACGTGATCATCGAGAAGAGCTTCGGCGCTCCGACCATCACCAAGGACGGCGTTTCCGTTGCCAAGGAAATCGAGCTGGAAGACCGTTTCGAAAACATGGGCGCGCAGCTGGTCAAAGACGTTGCCTCCCGTGCCAACGATGACGCTGGCGACGGTACCACCACCGCTACCGTTCTGGCCCAGTCGATCGTCAACGAAGGCCTGAAGGCTGTCGCTGCCGGCATGAACCCGATGGACCTGAAGCGCGGCATCGACAAGGCGACCATCGCCATCGTCAAGGAACTGAAGGCCCTGTCCAAGCCTTGCGCCGACACCAAGGCCATCGCCCAGGTAGGTACCATCTCCGCCAACTCCGACAACTCCATCGGCGACATCATTGCCGAAGCCATGGAAAAAGTCGGTAAAGAAGGCGTGATCACCGTTGAAGAAGGCTCGGGCCTGGAAAACGAACTGTCGGTCGTTGAAGGCATGCAGTTCGACCGTGGCTACCTGTCCCCGTACTTCGTCAACAAGCCGGACACCATGGTCGCCGAACTGGACGGCCCGCTGATCCTGCTGGTGGACAAGAAGATCTCCAACATCCGCGAAATGCTGCCAGTGCTGGAAGCCGTTGCCAAAGCCGGCCGTCCACTGCTGATCGTGGCCGAAGACGTCGAAGGCGAAGCCCTGGCGACCCTGGTTGTGAACAACATGCGCGGTATCGTCAAGGTCGCTGCCGTCAAGGCACCGGGCTTCGGCGATCGTCGCAAGGCCATGCTGCAGGACATCGCTGTCCTGACCGGCGGTACCGTCATCTCCGAAGAGATCGGCCTGAGCCTGGAAAGCACTACCCTGGACCACCTGGGTAGCGCCAAGCGCGTCACCCTGTCCAAGGAAAACACCATCATCGTCGACGGTGCTGGCGTACAGGGCGATATCGAAGCCCGCATCGCCCAGATCCGTGCCCAGGTTGCCGAGACTTCCTCCGACTACGACCGTGAAAAACTGCAAGAGCGCCTGGCCAAGCTGTCCGGTGGCGTTGCTGTAATCAAGGTCGGTGCCGGTTCCGAAGTTGAAATGAAAGAGAAGAAAGCCCGCGTTGAAGACGCCCTGCACGCAACCCGCGCAGCCGTCGAAGAAGGCGTGGTCCCTGGCGGTGGCGTGGCACTGATCCGTGCCCTGCAAGCCATCAGCGAACTGAAAGGCGACAACGCCGATCAGGACGTCGGTATCGCTGTCCTGCGTCGTGCCGTTGAAGCACCGCTGCGCCAGATCTCCGCCAACAGCGGTGACGAGCCAAGCGTCGTGGTCAACGAAGTCAAGAACGGCAAGGGTAACTTCGGTTACAACGCTGCGACCGGCGAGTACGGCGACATGATCGAAATGGGCATCCTGGATCCAACCAAGGTGACCCGCTCGGCGCTGCAGGCAGCTTCCTCCATCGGCGGTCTGATCCTGACCACCGAAGCAGCAGTGGCTGAAGCACCGAAGAAAGAAGGCGCAGCTGGCGGCGGCATGCCAGACATGGGCGGCATGGGTGGCATGGGCGGCATGATGTAAGCCACCCGGCTCCCGTACAGAAAAGCCCCGCCTGGTGCGGGGCTTTTTCATGGGCGCGCTTTTCTCCCGATGACCGGCCGCCAGGCCGCTGGGGAGGGCGCCGGGCCAGGGATAATAGAGGGGGGATGCCCGATTTTAGCGGTGAGGCTGTGCCCGTACCGTGAACCCCGGGTGAAAAAACCATTAAATCTTCGCGCCCTAGCCGTGAGCCGAACTACACCTTAAGCTGCGCGGGCCAAGACGGCCGTTACCGCGTACGGAGAGAGTACCCATGCGAATTCTACTGGTTGAAGACAACCGCGATATCCTCGCCAACCTGGCCGACTACCTGGGGCTTAAAGGCTATACCGTCGATTGCGCGCAGGACGGCCTGTCGGGTCTGCACCTGGCCGCTACCGAGCACTACGACCTGATCGTGCTCGATATCATGCTGCCCGGGATCGACGGCTACACCCTGTGCAAGCGCTTGCGCGAGGATGCCCGGCGTGACACCCCGGTGATCATGCTGACGGCCCGTGACCAGCTCGATGATCGTTTGCAGGGCTTCAAGTCCGGTGCCGATGACTACCTGCTCAAGCCCTTCGCCCTGTCGGAACTGGCTGCACGTATCGAGGCGGTGCTGCGTCGTGCCCAGGGTGGCGGCCGGCGCGCCTTGCAGGTGGGTGACCTGAGCTATGACCTGGATACCCTGGAAGTCACCCGCCAGGGTCGCCTGCTCAAGCTCAATCCGGTCGGCCTGAAGCTGCTGGCGGTGCTGATGCAGAAAAGCCCGCACGTCTTGCGCCGGGAGATTCTCGAGGAAGCCCTCTGGGGCGACGACTGCCCGGACAGCGACAGCCTGCGCAGCCATGTGCACCAGTTGCGCCAGGTGATCGACAAACCGTTCGACAAGCCGTTGCTGCACACCGTGCACGGCGTTGGTTACCGCCTGGCCGAGGGCCGTGATGGAGTTTAAGCAGAGTCTTGCCCAGCGCATCATCATCGCCTTTGCCCTGATGAGCGCGTTGGTGGCGGGGGCCTTTGCCATGGGGATCGTCGCCACGGTCCACCTGGTCGAGGAAAAACTCATCTCTGCCGGCCTGGGTGGGGATCTGCAGCGCCTGCTGTTGATGGACAGCGTGGGGGACTGGAGCCACCGGCCCGAGCCCGACCAGTTGTTCTACTACAGTGGCGGCAAGGGCGATTTCGAGTTGCCCAAGGATTTGCGCCACCTCGATCC
Organism: Pseudomonas sp. Mn2068; assembly: GCF_049319725.1. NCBI lineage: Bacteria > Pseudomonadati > Pseudomonadota > Gammaproteobacteria > Pseudomonadales > Pseudomonadaceae > Pseudomonas > Pseudomonas sp. Mn2068. The sequence goes on from NZ_JBMOUG010000013.1 coordinate 55,798, forward strand.
CGGATTTCATGAAGTCTTTCGCGAACAGCTGTCCTATCACGCCATGGTCGAGGTCGTCGACGGCCGGCGCTACGTGCTGCTGCAGGACCAGAGCGACTTCGAGGAGCGCGAGCGGGTGCTGTTCGCGGTGGTGCTGGTGGGATTTGTCCTGGCCCTCGCCCTGGCGGTGTTCCTCGGCTGGGTCCTGGCCCGACGGGTGATGGCCCCGGTGGTGCGGCTGGCCCGCCAGGTACGTCACCGTGACCAGTTGCTCGGGCTCGCACCGCCCCTGGCGCCCGACTATGCGGCGGATGAGGTGGGTGAGTTGGCGGTGGCGTTCGACGCGACGCTGGGACGCTTGCGTCAGGCCCTGACCCGCGAACGGCTGTTTACCAGTGATGTCAGCCACGAGTTGCGCACGCCCCTGATGGTGCTGGCCAGTTCCTGCGAGCTGCTGCTGGAAAACCCGGCGATCGATCAGCGCGGGCGTAATCAGGTCGAACGTATTGCCCGGGCCTGCGAGGAAATGCGCGAGCTGGTGCAGACCTTCCTGATGCTGGCCCGTGCCCAGCGTGAAGACGCCAGCATGTCACCGCAGGTTTCGCTCAAGCTGGTGGCCGAGGATCTGATCGGCCTGTGGCGGGCGCCTATCGAAGAGAAAGGCCTGGAGCTGATCTTCGAGCCGGGCAGTCCCCTGGATACCCGTTACAACGCGACCTTCCTGCATGCGGTGATGGGCAATCTGTTGCGCAATGCCCTGCACTACACCGAACACGGCTTTATCCGCCTGACCCTCGAACCGTCGGGGTTCGTGGTCGAGGACAGCGGTGTCGGGATCCCGGAAGAAAAGCGCGCGGCGATGTTCCAGCCTTTTGTGCGGGGTGATGAGAAACGGGGTGAGGGCCTGGGGCTGGGGCTTTCGCTGGTGCAACGGATCTGCGAGAACCAGGGCTGGTCTGTCAGCCTGACGACCATGGAGCCCAGTGGTTGCCGCTTCCATGTGGACCTGGCGCGGCCCGCTGCCTGATTTCCTGCCGTGCCCTGTTTCTTCAGGGCACAGACTTCGTCGAAGTGTACAGATATGGCCCTCGGCTATCACGTCTAGCCTGTAAAACTTTGTAATGGTTTGTTCGGGACAGAACAAAATTTTCACGAGGGGACGACCTGTCGCTAACACGCACCGACCTAATGTAGCGCTGTCAGCTACAGGAGATGGTGATGAATTCCCCGATAAAACTTGAATTTTCCGACAAGTACGACGACAAACATGCTCAACAGTATCTGCTCAAGCACAAGGATGGCTTGGCTCGTCGGTTGTCCCACAAGCGTGATGAGCAACTGGCGCGTGCCGCGTTGGCCCTGGCGGGCGAGCCGGGCCTGGTGCTCGACTTGCCCTGTGGGGCCGGACGGTTCTGGCCGCTGCTGGCGGAGAAGCCCAACCGGGTGATCATCGGTGCCGATAACTCGGCGCCCATGCTGGAAACCGCGCTCAAGGCGCAGCCGGCCGAGGTGGTCAAGCGGATACGACCGCTGCAGACGTCGGCATTTGATATCGACTTGCCTGATAACGCCGTCGACAGCATTTTCTGCATGCGTCTGCTACACCATATCGGCGAATCGGCGCATCGTGTGGCATTGCTGGAGGAGTTCCAGCGGGTAACCCGTGACAGCGTGATCGTTTCACTCTGGGTCGACGGGAATTTCAAGGCCTGGCGGCGCAAGCGGCTGGAGCGCGAACGACAGGCCGACGGTGCACAGGACGGTTACCAGAACCGCTATGTGTTGCCTGCGGCCAAGGTAGAAGAAGAATTCAGGCAAGCGGGTTTTCGCATCCAGGAACACCTGGATTTTTTCCCGCTCTACGCCATGTGGCGGGTTTATATATTGCGCAAGAGGTAACAGGATGACCGTTGAGTACGTATCGCACGCGAAAGATGTCACCGAGAATCGCTTCGAATATTTCTGGCAACAGAAGGGCGAGTGGGTTGAAGAGCCCAACCAGCGCCGAGGCGGGGAAAGTGGTGTCCAGCGGTTGATGGGTACGAGCGGTCGACTGTTGTATGTGAAACGCCAGGTGGGGCATACCTACCGCAGCCTGTTGCACCCCTTCGGCCGACCGACGGTCCTGCGCGAGCAGGCTGCGCTGAAGGGGTTGCGCATGCTTGATGTGGCGGTGCCCGAGTTGGTGTTCTGCGGCGCCCGGCGCAGCAGCGAGGGGGCATGGCAGGCCCTGCTGGTGACGGCGGCCCTGGACGGTTTCATCGAGATCGAGAACTGGTATGCCGAAGGTGGTCGCGAGCGCCACGGCGAGGCCGTGCATGATCGTGTGCTGCAGGAGCTGGCCGGCACCCTGGCGCGGATGCATCGCGGTCGCTGGCAGCACGGCTGCCTGTATATCAAGCACGTGTTTGTCCGGGTCAGTGGCGAGGGTGAGTCGGCCAATGTCGAGGTGGCCCTGCTGGACCTGGAGAAAGCCCGCCAGCGCCTGAGTCGTCGTCGGGCGGCCGCCCATGACATGAAACAACTGCGGCGCCATTCGTCGTGGAATGACACGGACTGGAACAAGCTGAGCTACTTTTACGGTATGGCGTTCGGCAGCACCATCAAAGGTTTACGGCGATGAAGTTAGAAATAGCTCGAGGTTTGTTTTTGCTCAGTGCACTGGCTATTGCGTCGCTGGCCCTGGTGGCCTGGGAGCAGCCAGGCACCCGGATACTCACCACGGCCAATGGCACCGGGCACTGTCCGTTGCCGCGGGTGGCCAAGGTGGGTGGGGACGTCAAGCCCGATCATGATCTGCTGTTGTTCATGTTCGGTCTTTCCCAGGGACTGAAGCCGCAAAGTTGACGCGCCCTTGCCCTCTCGAAAAGCCTCGTGACCCACGAGGCTTTTTCCTTTGTCCGGCCGGTCTGTCGGTACGGCCCGTCGAGGCTAGCGCCTCGCTGACAGATAGGCGTCGTAGTCCGGAACCCGATACTCGTGGGCCTGTTCCATCAGCGGGCTGCTGAGCAGGTAGTCGGCGGTGCATTCGTTACAGGCCACGGGAATGTTCCAGACCGCCGCGACCCGCAGCAAGGCCTTGATATCCGGATCGTGGGGCTGTGGTTCGAAGGGATCCCAGAAAAACACCAGCAAATCGACACGCTGCTCGGCGATCCGCGCGCCGAGCTGCTGGTCGCCGCCCAGCGGGCCGCTGATCATGCTTTCCACCGGCAGGCCGAGGCGCTTGTTCAGCAGCAGGCCGGTGGTGCCGGTCGCCACCAGTTCGTGCCGGGCCAGGCGCTCCTTTTGCCGCTCGGCCCAATCGAGCAGGAATACCTTGCAGTGATCATGGGCCACCAGGGCGATACGCTTGCGCGCCGCCATGGTGTTGCGGGTAAAACTGATACCTATCATCGGTCCTGCTCCCTGCCCGTCGCTTCGTTGCCTGTGCGCTTATTCCGCGTTGCAAAGAGCCAGGCAGTTATCCAGCATGCGGTTGGAGAAACCCCACTCGTTGTCGTACCAGGCCAGGACCTTGAGCAGCTTGCCGCTGGCCTTGGTGTGGTTGGCGTCGAAGATCGACGATAGCGGATTGTGGTTGAAGTCACTGGAAACCAGCGGCAGGGTGTTGTAGCCGAGGATCTTCGAGTGCTGGCTGGCTTCCTTGAGCAGTGCGTTGACCTCGTCGGCGCTGGCTTCGCGCTTGAGCTGCACGGTCAGGTCGACCAGCGATACGTTGATCACCGGCACACGCACGGCCATGCCGGTCAGCTTGCCCGCCAGTTCCGGCAGTACCAGGCCGACGGCTTCGGCGGCACCGGTCTTGCTCGGGATCATGTTCTGGGTCGCCGAACGCGCGCGGTACGGGTCGGTGTGGTAGACGTCGGTCAGGTTCTGGTCGTTGGTGTAGGCATGGATGGTGGTCATCAGGCCGCTTTCGATGCCCAGCTCGCGGTGCAGCACCTGGGCCACCGGGGCCAGGCAGTTGGTGGTGCACGACGCGTTGGAGATGATCTGGTGCGACTGGCGCAGGATGTCATGGTTGACCCCGTACACCACGGTGGCATCGGCGCCTTTGGCCGGTGCGGAAATAATCACTTTGCGGGCGCCGGCGCTCAGGTGCGCGGCGGCCTTGGCACGGTCGGTGAACAGACCGGTGCATTCGAAGACCACGTCGATCTTTTCGGCGGCCCAGGGCAGTTCGGCCGGATTGCGGATCGCGCTGACCGAGATGCGGTCGCCGTTGACGGTCAGGCTTTCGTTGTCATGCTCTACGCTGGCATCGAAGGTACCGTGGACGGTGTCGTACTTGAGCAGATGGGCATTGATGGAGCTATCGCCCAGATCGTTGATGGCGACGACCTGCAGGTCCTGGCGGTAACCTTGGGTATAGAGTGCGCGCAGGACGTTGCGGCCGATACGGCCAAAACCGTTGATTGCGATTCGTAGCGTCATGAGGAAAGCGCCTGTCGTAGTTTTGTTGTTGGAATTACAAGATTATTCGCATAAAAATAGAAAACAAGCCTTTTTAGTGGCAATATTTTGTTTTATCTACAACGAGTGACCTGATTCAACAGGTCCAGATGATTGAAAAGCCCTGTCCTGCGCGGCTTTCGGTCAGCTTGGAACCACAGGTCGCCACATCCGTTAGCCTGGAGTTCTACACATGCATCCCCGCGTTCTTGAGGTCACCGAACGTCTTATCGCCCGCAGTCGCGCCACCCGCGAGGCATACCTGGCACTGATTCGCGGCGCCGCCAGCGACGGTCCGGTACGCGGCAAGCTGCAGTGCGCGAACTTCGCCCACGGCGTGGCCGGGTGCGGCACCGAAGACAAAAACACCCTGCGCATGATGAATGCCGCCAACGTGGCAATTGTTTCGTCATATAACGACATGCTCTCCGCCCACCAGCCTTACGAAACCTATCCGGAGCAGATCAAGCAGGCGCTGCGCGAGATCGGCTCGGTCGGCCAGTTCGCCGGCGGTGTGCCGGCGATGTGCGATGGCGTGACCCAGGGCGAGCCGGGCATGGAGTTGGGGATCGCCAGTCGCGAAGTGATCGCCATGTCCACTGCCGTGGCGCTGTCCCACAACATGTTCGATGCCGCGCTGATGCTCGGTATCTGCGACAAGATCGTGCCTGGCCTGATGATGGGCGCGCTGCGTTTCGGTCACCTGCCGACGATCTTCGTGCCGGGCGGGCCGATGGTCTCGGGCATTTCCAACAAGCAGAAGGCCGACGTCCGCCAGCGTTACGCCGAAGGCAAGGCCAGTCGCGAGGAGCTGCTGGAGTCGGAGATGAAGTCCTACCACAGCCCGGGCACCTGCACGTTCTACGGTACCGCCAACACCAACCAGTTGCTGATGGAAGTCATGGGCCTGCACCTGCCGGGCGCGTCCTTCGTCAACCCGAATACCCCGCTGCGCGATGCGCTGACCCGCGAGGCGGCCTTCCAGGTCACGCGCCTGACCAAGCAGAGCGGCAGCTTCATGCCGATCGGCGAAATCGTCGACGAGCGCTCGCTGGTCAACTCCATCGTGGCCCTGCACGCCACCGGCGGTTCGACCAACCATACCCTGCACATGCCGGCCATCGCCCAGGCCGCCGGGATCCAGCTGACCTGGCAGGACATGGCCGACCTCTCCGAGGTGGTGCCGACCCTGTCCCACGTCTACCCGAACGGCAAGGCCGACATCAACCACTTCCAGGCGGCGGGTGGCATGTCGTTCCTGATCCGCGAACTGCTGGAAGCCGGCCTGCTCCACGAAAACGTCAACACCGTGGCCGGTCACGGCCTCAGCCGTTATACCCGCGAGCCGTTCCTGCAGGACGGCGAACTGGTCTGGCGGGAAGGCCCGATCGAAAGCCTCGATGAAAACATCCTGCGTCCGGTGGCCCGTGCCTTCTCCCCCGAGGGTGGCCTGCGGGTGATGGAAGGCAACCTGGGCCGCGGTGTGATGAAGGTCTCCGCCGTGGCTCCGGAACACCAGGTCGTCGAAGCGCCGGCGGTGGTGTTCCAGGACCAGCAGGACCTGGCCGATGCGTTCAAGGCCGGTCTGCTGGAGAAGGATTTCGTGGCGGTGATGCGCTTCCAGGGCCCGCGCTCCAACGGTATGCCGGAGCTGCACAAGATGACCCCGTTCCTCGGCGTGCTGCAGGATCGCGGCTTCAAGGTCGCGCTGGTGACCGACGGGCGCATGTCCGGCGCCTCGGGCAAGATCCCGGCGGCTATCCATGTCTGTCCGGAAGCCCATGTGGGCGGCGCGCTGGCGCGGGTACGGGACGGTGACGTGATCCGTGTCGACGGTGTCCACGGGACGCTGAAGGTGCTGGTCGATGACGCCGAATTCGCCGCGCGCGAGCCGGCGATCGGTCTGCTGGGTAATAATACCGGCTGTGGCCGCGAACTGTTCGGCTTCATGCGCATGGCCTTCAGCTCGGCGGAGCAGGGGGCCAGTGCGTTCACTTCGGCCCTGGAGACCCTGAAATGAAATTGGCCCTGGTTGGCGATATCGGCGGCACCAACGCCCGCTTCGCCCTGTGGAAAGACAACGGCCTGGATTCGGTCAAGGTGCTCGCCACCGCCGATCACGCCTGTCCGGAAGACGCCATCAAGGTCTATCTGAGCGAGCTGGGACTGGAATTGGGCGCGGTCGGCGCGGTCTGCCTGTCGGTGGCCGGCCCGGTCAGCGGTGACGAGTTCCGTTTCACCAACAATCACTGGCGTCTGAGCCGCAAGGCCTTCTGCGCGACCTTGCGGGTCGATGAGCTGTTGCTGGTCAACGATTTCTCGGCCATGGCCCTGGGCATGACCCGCCTCGAGCCCGGTGATTTCCGCGTGGTCTGCGAAGGCACCGCGGAGCCGCTGCGCCCGGCCGTGGTGATCGGTCCGGGAACCGGCCTGGGGGTTGGAACCTTGCTGCACCTGGGCGACGACCGCTTCATGGCGCTGCCGGGCGAGGGCGGACACGTCGACCTGCCGTTGAGCAGCCCGCGGGAAACCCAGCTCTGGCGGCACATCCACGATGAGATCGGCCATGTCAGCGCCGAAACCGCATTGAGTGGCGGTGGCCTGCCGCGGGTCTACCGGGCCATCTGCGCGGTGGATGGGCATGCACCGGTGCTGGAGACGCCGGAAGCGATCACCGCCGCGGGGTTGGCGGGCGATCCGATCGCCCTGGAAGTGCTGGAGCAATTCAGCTGCTGGCTGGGCCGGGTCGCGGGCAACAACGTGTTGACCACGGGCGGACGGGGTGGCGTGTATATCGTCGGTGGCGTGATTCCGCGCTTTGCCGACTTCTTCGTCAAGAGCGGCTTTGCCCGCAGCTTCGCCGACAAGGGCTGCATGAGCGACTACTTCAAGGGCATCCCGGTATGGCTGGTGACGGCACCGTATTCCGGCCTGATCGGCGCGGGGGTGGCCTTGCAGCAGGCGTTTGCGAACTGATCCGCAATGTTGATGGTTCCTGCGTGGTCCGTAGGAATCATCAGCGATCAGTACAGGCAACACAGCTTCACGGCTTAATCGATTAAGGCATAATCCGCGTTTCGGTCCTACCCACAACAACAAGGACGCCCACCGTGAGCGCAGTCAGTAAGTCCATTCTTCTGGTCGACGATGACCAGGAAATCCGTGAACTGCTGGACACCTACCTCAGTCGTGCCGGTTTCCAGGTGCGCACGGTCGGTGATGGCGCCGGTTTTCGCCAGGCGCTGAACGATGCCCACAGCGACCTGGTCATCCTTGATGTGATGCTCCCCGACGAAGACGGCTTCAGCCTCTGCCGCTGGGTCCGCCAGCACCCGCGCCAGGCCCAGGTGCCGATCATCATGCTCACCGCCAGTTCCGACGAAGCCGACCGGGTCATCGGCCTGGAGCTGGGTGCCGACGATTACCTGGGCAAACCCTTCAGCCCCCGCGAACTCCAGGCCCGGATCAAGGCGCTGTTGCGTCGTGCCCAGTTCGGCCAGGAACGCAGCGGCAGCGAAGTGCTGGCCTTCGACGAGTGGCGCCTGGACACGGTCAGCCACCGGCTGTTCCACGTCGACGGCGAGGAAGTGATTCTCTCCGGCGCCGACTTCGCCTTGCTCAAGCTGTTTCTCGACCATCCCCAGGAGATCCTCGATCGCGACACCATCGGCAATGCCACCCGTGGCCGTGACCTGATGCCCCTGGACCGGATCGTCGACATGGCCGTCAGCCGCTTGCGCCAGCGCCTGCGGGACACCGAGAAACCTCCCCGGCTGATTCGCACGGTGCGCGGCAGCGGTTATCAGTTGGCCGCCAACGTCACCACCGCCAATGCTCTCTGATCTGCGCCGGCGCTTGCCGGTCCCGCGTTCGCTGCTGGGGCGGATGCTGCTGTTGACGCTGTTCGCGGTGCTGCTGGCCCAGACTCTGTCCAGTGCCATCTGGCTTTCGCAACTGCGCGCTACCCAGCTCGAAGGCCTGGTGACCAGTGCCCGCAGCCTGGCGCACTCGATGACCGCCAGTGTCAGCTACCTGCGCTCGTTGCCCCTGGCCTACCGGCCACTGGTGCTCGACCAACTGCGCAGCATGGGGGGGACGCGTTTCGTCGTGACCCTGAACGACAAGCCGCTGGACATGAAACTGCTGGGACCGACCCCGCGCAAGACCGCGGTACTCGATGCCGTCCACGAGGTGCTGCGCCAGTCGTTGGGCAACGATGTCGATATCTCGGTGAATTTCGTCAGCCCCGACGACCTGCGGATCTTCAACGGTGGCCTGAAGCTCGACGAGCTGCCGCGTTCCTGGGCCCACTACGCGCTGACGCTGGAGCCGGTCAATCCGCCGGTGCTGGTGACGCAGATCCAGATGTCGCCGGGCGAGTGGCTGTATATCGCCTCGTTGCTACCCGAGCCCTACACCAGCCTGGAGGAGGAGGGGCTGCCGTCCCAGCAGCTGTGGTTCATCCTGCTCACCAGCGGTTTCCTGCTGTTGTTCATCGGCCTGCTGGTGCACTGGCAGAGCCGTCCGCTCAAGCGCCTGGCCCGTTCGGCCCGGGATATGTCGCTGGGGGCGGAGGAAGTGCGGCCGGTGCTGGAGGGCGGCGGCAGCGAAGTGATGGAGGTCGGCCGGGCCCTCAATACCATGCGTGAACGCATCAGCCGCTACCTGACCGAGCGCAGCCAGTTGTTCAGCGCTATTTCCCATGACCTGCGCACACCCATCACACGCCTGCGACTGCGGGTCGAACTGCTCGAGGACGAGAAGCTGCAAGTGAAGTTCGGCCGTGATCTCGACGAGCTGGAGATGCTGGTCAAGGGCGCCTTGCAGTGTGTGAAGGACACCGATATCCACGAGAATATCGAGCCGGTGGACCTCAACCACGCCCTCGATTGCCTGATCGAACCCTACCTGCCGCCCAACGGCAACGGCCGGGTCACGCTGGATGGTCGTGCCCTGGCGGCCTTTCCCGGCAAGCCGCTGGCGCTGCGTCGTTGCATGGGCAACCTGATCGACAACGCCCTCAAGTACGGTGACAAGGCTCACCTGCATATCGAGGACGATGACGAGGTCTTTGTCCTGCACGTCGATGACGAAGGTCCCGGGGTGCCCGAGCAGCGCCTGGAGCAGGTGTTCGAGCCGCATTTCCGCCTGTCCGGCCAACAGCAGGGCTACGGCCTGGGGCTGGGCATCGCGCGCAATATCGCCCACAGCCATGGCGGCGAAGTGAGCCTGCAGAACCTGCGTGAAGGTGGCCTGCGGGTTACTTTGTACTTGCCGCGAAATGCCGACTGATTGATAGCAGCGCCTGTTCCGGACTGATCGTCAGCGACGCTTCCGGGGTGTTCGGCAACTGGCTGTCGGCTGAGGCGGCCGTCTGCCGGGCCTGGCCGATGGCGGCCTGGATACGGTGCTCACGCAGGCGCGAATTGGTCTGGCTGAAGTGTTGCTGCAGGGTTTCCATGGCCTTTTCATAGGGCTCGTCACACAGCGCCAGCTGCCGTTGGCGTTCAGCCAGGGCTAGGCGCTTGGCCTGTTCCTCGCCATAACGCTCGACACTGAAACTCCTGCTCAGGCTGTAGCCGTGAATCCGCGTACTGGCGCGCCAGTAACCGGTGTTGTTGGACTCCACCCGCAGGACACCCGGATGACCGCTGGTGTTGTGCGGCAACAGGCGTTGGCGGCTTTCGGTGGTGGGCATGGGCTGCATCTTCAGCACCAGCGCATTGCGACATGACTCGGCCGCCAGGCGCGCGCCCTGTTCGCCACCATGCTCGGCGAAGGTGAAGGTCTTGCTCAGGGGCTGGCCGTCGCGTCGCACTTCCACTTTCCAGGCGTACTGCATCCCTCCCCGGTGCAACGGAAAAATGCAGCACTGACGGGCCAGGTGCGGGTTGTCGTTAACCATGGGGCATGCCTCCTTGCGGGCGTGGGCTTTCATGGGTCATGTCATGGATGAAGTCTGGAAGGTTCGCCCAGGCAACGGCGGCCTTCAATGTGGGAAAACTGCTTAGGGAGCGCTCCTACACTGAAAAGGGACGCGGCCTAATCGGCGTTTTTCCTACCGGATGGCAAAAGCCCTGATGCGGCGGATTGTCGGGACAAGGCATTGTCACCGGCTGGTGACATTTTCACCGGCCTTCGTTACCTGTTGTCCGCGGGGTGCTGGTTAGAATCCGCAGCATGGCGGGCCTGCGACCCGGCTCTGAACAACAAGACTGAATAACAAGAAAAGGCGACGCCCATGACTGGCGACAGCGTTGAATTTCCGTCCGGCAGTTGGCTGGATGCTCCTGCTCACCACGCCTGGTTGATGGCAGAAGGACAGCGCCTGCTGTCGTTCGCCAAGGCCTCCAGGCTGCCCGAAGGTTTCGGCAATCTGGATGCGCGTGGCTGCCTGCCGCCCGGGTCCATGGCCGAAACCATGAACACCGCGCGCATGACCCACAGTTTCGCCATGGCCCATGTCCAGGGGATTCCCGGTTGCCGCGAGCTGGTCGACCACGGTGTCGCCGCGCTCTGGGGGCCGCTGCGCGATGCGACCTTCGGCGGTTGGTATGCCGTGGCCGAGCATCGCGATGGCAACAGTGGCAAGGCCGCCTACCTGCATGCCTTCGTGGCGCTCGCCGCCAGCTCGGCGGTGGTCGCCGGCAGCCCGGAAGCTCCCGGCCTGCTGGCCGAGGCGATCCGGGTGATCGACACGCATTTCTGGAGCGAGGAAGAGGGCACTCTGCGCGAGTCCTTCACCCGTGACTGGAGCAACGAGGAAAGTTATCGCGGCGCCAACAGCAACATGCACGGCACCGAGGCTTTCCTCGCCCTGGCCGATGTCACCGGCGACAGCCGCTGGCTCGACCGCGCCCTGCGCATCGTCGAGCGACTGATCCACCAGCAGGCGGCGGCCAACGGCTTCATGGTCATCGAGCATTTCGATCGTCACTGGCAACCCTTGCCGGGTTACAACGAGGACAACCCCGCCGACGGTTTCCGCCCCTACGGCACGACCCCGGGTCACGGTTTCGAATGGGCGCGGCTGGTGCTGCACCTTGAGGCCGCCCGCCGTGCGGCCGGGCTGGAGACGCCGCAGTGGCTGCTGGCGGATGCCCGTGAACTGTTTGCCAGCGCCTGCCGCCATGGCTGGGCGGCGGACGGTGCGCCCGGTGTGGTCTACACCCTGGACTGGGAAAATCGCCCGGTGGTCCGCGAGCGCCTGCACTGGGTGCATTGCGAGGCGAGCGCGACGGCGGCGGCACTGCTGCGGCGCACGGGCGAGGAGCAGTACGAAACCTGGTACCGGCGCTTCTGGGACTTCAACGAGCTGCACTTTATCGACCGGCTGCACGGCAGCTGGCATCACGAACTCGATGAGCATAACCAGCCCGGTGCACGCATCTGGGGTGGCAAACCCGATCTCTATCATGCCTACCAGGCGGTACTGTTACCCTGCCTGCCACTGGCACCGAGTCTCGCGAGCGCTCTGGCACGGGCCTCGGCGCCAAAAAAACGGTTATAGATACATGTAACCATGCCGTGACATTTGCACGTCCCTTCGTTACCTGCGACGGGGCGTGCCTTGACTAGAATCCCATGCAGCGCAAGCACCAGACTTGCATGCATAACAACAAGAAAGGTACTCAGATGAATTCGATTTCTCGCCTCGCCGCAGTGATTTCTCTCGCCTCGTTGTTTCCTCTCAGCGCACAGGCCGCAGACTCGAAAGGGACTGTGGAAGTGGTTCACTGGTGGACGTCCGGTGGTGAAAAAGCGGCTGTCGATGTGCTCAAGGCCCAGGTTGAAAAAGATGGTTTCACCTGGAAGGACGGCGCTGTCGCCGGCGGTGGCGGCGCCACGGCCATGACCGTGCTGAAAAGCCGCGCGGTTGCCGGCAACCCGCCAGGCGTCGCGCAGATCAAGGGTCCGGACATCCAGGAATGGGCGTCCACCGGTCTGCTCGATACCGACGTCCTGAAGGGCGTTGCCAAGGAAGAGAAGTGGGACAGCCTGCTCGACAAGAAAGTCTCCGATACCGTGAAGTACGACGGTGAATACGTGGCCGTGCCGGTGAACATCCACCGCGTCAACTGGCTGTGGATCAACCCGGAAGTCTTCAAGAAAGCCGGGATCGAAAAACCACCGACCACCCTCCAGGAATTCTACGCTGCCGGTGACAAGCTCAAGGCCGCGGGCTTCATTCCGCTCGCCCACGGCGGCCAGCCTTGGCAGGACAGCACCGTTTTCGAAGCGGTGGTGCTCTCGGTCATGGGTGTCGATGGCTACAAGAAAGCCCTGGTCGACCTGGACAACGCCACCCTGACCGGTCCTGAAATGGTCAAGGCGCTGACCGAGCTGAAGAAAGTCGCGACCTACATGGACGTCGACGGCAAGGGCCAGGACTGGAACCTCGAAGCGGCCAAGGTCATCAATGGCAAGGCCGGCATGCAGATCATGGGCGACTGGGCCAAGAGCGAGTGGACCGCGGCCAAGAAAGTCGCTGGCAAGGACTACGAGTGCGTAGCCTTCCCGGGCACCGACAAGGCCTTCACCTACAACATCGACTCCCTGGCGGTGTTCAAGCAGAAAGACAAGGGCACCGCTGCCGGTCAGCAGGACATCGCCAAGGTCGTGCTGGGTGAAAACTTCCAGAAAGTCTTCAGCATCAACAAGGGTTCGATCCCGGTTCGCAACGACATGCTGAGCGACATGGGCAAGTACGGTTTCGACTCCTGCGCCCAGACCGCGGCCAAGGACTTCCTGGCAGATGCCAAGACCGGCGGCCTGCAGCCGAGCATGGCGCACAACATGGCGACCACGCTGGCGGTACAGGGTGCGTTCTTTGACGTAGTGACCAACTACATCAACGACCCGAAAGCCGATCCGGCCGATGCCGCCAAGAAGCTCGGCGCGGCGGTCAAGTCCGCCAAGTAACCGGAAACCCCCTGTAGGAGCTGGCTTGCCAGCGATAGCGGAATGTCATCCAGCGGATTTATCCACTGACACACCGTCATCGCCAGCAAGCCGGCTCCCACGAGGGATCTGCATGTAGTCTTTTTCCCTGTACTGGATTTTCCCATGAGTTCTGTTGCTGTGTTCAGCAAAGCCTCGCCGTTCGATGCATTGCAGCGCTGGCTACCCAAACTGGTGCTGGCGCCCAGCATGTTCATCGTCCTGGTGGGCTTCTACGGCTACATCCTGTGGACGTTCGTTCTGTCGTTCACCAACTCGACTTTCCTGCCGACCTACAAATGGGTAGGCCTGGCGCAATACGCGCGGTTGTTCGACAACGACCGCTGGTGGGTGGCGAGCAAGAACCTGGCGGTCTTCGGCGGGTTGTTCATCGGCGTCACCCTGGTGATCGGCGTGCTGCTGGCGGTGTTCCTCGACCAGCGCATCCGTCGCGAAGGCTTCATCCGCACCATCTACCTGTACCCGATGGCGCTCTCGATGATCGTCACCGGCACCGCCTGGAAATGGCTGCTCAACCCTGGCATGGGCCTGGACAAACTGCTGCGTGACTGGGGCTGGGAAGGCTTCCGCCTGGACTGGCTGATCGACCCCGACCGCGTGGTGTATTGCCTGGTGATCGCCGCGGTATGGCAAGCCTCGGGCTTTATCATGGCGATGTTCCTCGCCGGCCTGCGTGGTGTCGACCAGTCGATCATCCGTGCCGCCCAGATCGATGGCGCGAGCCTGCCGCGGATCTACTGGAAAGTGGTGCTGCCCAGCCTGCGTCCGGTGTTCTTCAGCGCGGTGATGATCCTGGCGCACATCGCGATCAAGAGCTTCGACCTGGTGGCGGCGATGACCGCTGGCGGTCCTGGCTACTCGTCCGATCTGCCGGCCATGTTCATGTACTCCTTCACCTTCAGTCGCGGCCAGATGGGCATGGGCTCGGCCAGTGCGATCCTGATGCTCGGTGCGATTCTCGCGATCATCGTGCCTTACCTGTACTCCGAGCTGAGGACCAAGCGTAATGACTAGTTTCGCCGCCAAACCTTCCATCAGCCTGAGTCGCATCGCGATCTACGCGGTGCTGATTCTCGCCGTGCTGCTCTATCTGGTGCCGCTGGTAGTGATGCTGCTGACCAGCTTCAAGTCGCCGGAAGACATCAGTACCGGCAACCTGCTGAGCTGGCCGACGGTGATCACCGACATCGGCTGGGTCAAGGCCTGGGCCACGGTCAACGGTTACTTCTGGAACTCGATCAAGATCACCGTCCCGGCGGTATTGATCTCCACCGCCATCGGTGCGTTGAACGGCTATGTGCTGTCGATGTGGCGCTTTCGTGGTTCGCAGCTGTTCTTCGGGCTGCTGCTGTTCGGTTGCTTCCTGCCGTTCCAGACCGTACTGCTGCCGGCCTCGTTCACCCTTGGCAAGATGGGCCTGGCCAGCACCACCACCGGCCTGGTGTTCGTCCATGTGGTCTACGGCCTGGCGTTCACCACGCTGTTCTTCCGCAACTACTACGTGAGCATTCCCGATGCGCTGGTGAAAGCGGCACGCCTCGATGGCGCGGGTTTCTTCACCATCTTCCGGCGGATCATCCTGCCGATGTCGACCCCGATCATCATGGTCTGCCTGATCTGGCAGTTCACCCAGATCTGGAACGACTTCCTGTTCGGCGTGGTGTTCTCCAGCGGTGATTCGCAGCCCATCACGGTGGCGCTGAACAACCTGGTCAACACCAGTACCGGGGTCAAGGAATACAACGTTGATATGGCAGCGGCGATGATCGCCGGGCTGCCGACCCTGCTGGTCTATGTGGTCGCAGGCAAGTATTTCGTGCGCGGGCTGACGGCCGGCGCAGTCAAGGGGTAATCATGGCAACGCTCGAACTTCGCAATGTAAACAAGACCTACGGCACCGGCTTGCCGGACACCCTGAAGAACATCGAACTGTCGATCAAGGACGGCGAGTTCCTGATTCTCGTAGGGCCTTCGGGCTGCGGCAAGTCGACCCTGATGAACTGCATCGCGGGCCTGGAAAACATCACCGGCGGCGCCATCATGATCGGCGACCAGGACGTCAGCGGCATGAGCCCGAAGGACCGTGACATCGCCATGGTGTTCCAGTCCTACGCGCTGTACCCGACCATGAGCGTGCGCGAGAACATCGAGTTCGGCCTGAAGATTCGCAAGATGAGCCAGTCGGCCATCGACGAGGAAGTCGCGCGGGTCGCCAAGCTGCTGCAGATCGAACACCTGCTCAACCGCAAGCCGGGCCAGCTGTCCGGCGGCCAGCAACAGCGCGTGGCCATGGGTCGGGCACTGGCGCGGCGGCCGAAGATCTACCTGTTCGACGAACCGCTGTCCAACCTCGACGCCAAGCTGCGGGTCGAGATGCGCACCGAAATGAAACTGATGCACCAGCGCCTGAAGACCACCACCGTCTACGTCACCCACGACCAGATCGAGGCGATGACCCTGGGCGACAAAGTGGCGGTGATGAAGGACGGCATCATCCAGCAGTTCGGCACGCCGAAACAGATCTACAACGATCCGGCCAACCTGTTCGTCGCCAGCTTCATCGGCTCGCCGCCGATGAACTTCATTCCGCTGCGCCTGCAACGCAAGGATGGTCGCCTGGTCGCCCTGCTGGACAGCGGGCAGGCCCGTTGCGAGTTGCCGATGAACATGAGCGACGCCGGCCTCGAAGACCGTGAGGTGATTCTGGGCCTTCGCCCCGAACAGATCGTGCTAGCGTCCGGCGAGACTGCGGGTGTGCCGAGCATCCGTGCCGAGGTGCAGGTCACCGAGCCGACCGGCCCGGACACGCTGGTCTTCGTCACCCTCAACGACAGCAAGGTCTGCTGCCGCCTGGCGCCGGATGTGGCGCCCCAGGTGGGTGAAACCCTGACACTGCAATTCGACCCGGCCAAGGTGTTGCTGTTCGATGCCAAGACCGGTGAACGCCTGGGCCGAGTGGGCAAGCCCGAAGCGCAGGCGCATACCGACAACGTGGCGCAATTCAAGGGCCGCTGAGTTAGCAGCGGGTGGTTCGCCACCCGTCGCGATCGATGTAAACCACGTTCAATAAAAACTGTTAATAAAAATAAGACGAGGATGTAGGGATGAAAAAGAAGAACACCAACGCCCAACTTATCTGCCAGTTGTCAGCGGTGGCGGCGTTAATGCTGGCCGGGAGCGCGCATGCAGCCGACGCTTTCAGCTCTGATTCGAAATGGATGACCGGTGACTGGGGTGGTGAGCGGACCAAGCTGATCGAGCAGGGTATCGATATCCAGGCCGACTATGTGGGTGAAGTTGGCGGCAACCTCGGCGGCGGCTACAACAACGACAAGACGGCACGCTACAGCGACCAGTTCGGTCTGGGCGTCAAGTTCGACCTGCAAAAGCTGCTGGGCTGGGATAACACCCAGGCCAAGATCCAGCTGACCAACCGTAATGGCCAGAACATCTCCAACGACCGTGTGGGCGACCCGCGTGCCGGCACCCTGAGCTCCTCGCAGGAAGTCTACGGGCGTGGCCACATGGTCCGCCTGACCCAATTGTGGGTGCAGCATCAGTTCCTCGACGGCAAGCTCGACGTCAAGGCCGGCTACTTCGGTGAAGGCGAAGACTTCAACACCTTCCCATGCGACTTCCAGAACCTGGCGTTCTGCGGTTCCCAGGTGGGTAACTGGGCGACCGGTATCTGGTACAACTGGCCGGTCAGCCAGGCGGCACTGCGCGTGAAGTACAACATCACGCCTGAGTTCTACGCGCAGATCGGTGCGTACAACCAGAACCCATCGCAACTGGAACACGGCAACGGCTTCAAGCTCAGCGGCAGCGGCACCAAGGGCACCGTGCTGCCGGTCGAACTGGTCTGGTCGCCGAAGGTCAACAACCTGCCGGGCGAGTACCGTGTGGGCTACTACAAGAGCACCGCCGACGCCAATGATGTCCGCGAAGACAGCAATGGCCAGGACGCCGCCACCACCGGCAACGGTTTCCGCGTTCACAACAGCAAGCACGGCTACTGGTTCGTTGCCCAACAGCAACTCACCAGCCACAACGGCGACGCTTCCCGCGGTCTGAACGTTGCGGCCAACGCCACCTTCCACGACAAGGACACCAACGTCGTCGACAACTACCAGTCGCTGATGTTCGTGTACAAGGGCCCGTTCGATGCCCGTCCGAAGGATGACATCGGCATCGGCTTCGCCCGTATCCATGTCAACGATGACGTGAAGAAGAACGCCGAACTCGCCAACGCCGCCATTGGTGTGAGCGACTACGACAACCCGCTGTACTCGCCACTGCGCGACACCGAGTACAACTATGAGCTGAACTACGGCATCCACGTCACCAACTGGCTGACCGTACGTCCCAACCTGCAGTACATCACCCATCCGGGTGGCGTGGACAAGGTGGATAACGCCGTGGTCGCCGGCCTGAAAATTCAGTCGGTCTTCTAAGGCTCCGGCTGATAAGCTCTCTCTCTATGTGCGCATCTTGCGGATGGTCCACCAGACCGTCCGCTTTTTTTTGGTGGGTGCGGTGAGGACGGTTTGCCAGGGCAATACGCTTGGCAGACGCCGCATAACCTGTGGGAGCCGGCTTGCCGGCGAAAGGGCCCTCGAGGTCGCCAAAAGCTTCGTGGGTAAGCTCCGCTCCCACAGTCACATGGATACGGCAAAACGATTTTCAGGATTCGCGGCACATGCACGAGCAACCGCTACAACGCTTTTTCAAATCGCGGCGCGAACAGCCGGTCTTCCAGTGGGAGCGCTTTCAACAGCGCGAAGTGCTGGTGATCGACCATCCACTGTGCCAGGCGGTGTTCAGTCGCCAGGGTGCGCAGTTGCTGCATTTCCAGCCACGGGGACAGAAACCCTGGCTGTGGTGCGCGGCGAAGTGGCCGCAGGTCGGCGCGATTCGCGGTGGCGTCCCCGTATGCTGGCCCTGGTATGGCCGGCACCCGAGTGAAAATGCCTGGCCCTCCCATGGCTGGGCCCGGCTGATCGACTGGAAGCTGCTGCAAAGCAGTTCCGATGACGAAGGAGTCAGCCTGCATTGGCGCCTGCAGTTGTGCGACTGGCAGGTCGACCTGCATGCTCGCCTCGGTGAAACCATGGAACTGCGCCTGAGCACCGAGCACCAGGACAGCGAACCCTGTCAGCTGAGCCATGCGCTGCACGCCTATTGGCGTATTGGTGACGTTGGCGAGGTAGCGCTGTCTGGGCTGGAAGGCGCCCAGGGCTATGACCAGTTGAATCGCCAGGTTTGCCAGCAGGAAGGCGAACTGCGGGTCGATGGCGGTTGCCAGCGGGTGTTCCAGCACGAGGGTGAATTGCACCTCAAGGATCACGCCTGGCAGCGCGAGTTGTGCATCGATACCGGTGACAGTGCCGACACCGTGGTCTGGCATCCGGGGCACCGGCCGTTGCTGGGGGTGAGCTGGAACGAAGTGATGGGTTTTGTCTGTGTCGAGGCCGCCAGTGGCGGCACCGACAGCCTGTGCCTGGCGCCGGGAGAGCGCGCGCACCTGAGCTTGCAGGCGCGGGCTGCCTGAAGCGGCGTCAGTCGAACTCGTCACCCACCGGGTAACGACTGGCGTTGAGGCTTTCCTTGATCTTGCGCAGGTGCGGCTGGAAGTCCACGCCACGGCGCAGGGTCATGCCGGTGGCCAGCACATCGAGCACCGTCAACTGGACGATTCGCGAGGTCATCGGCATGTAGATGTCGGTGTCCTCGGGCAGCGGGATATTCAGGCTCAGGGTGCTGGCCTTGGCCAGTGGCGAGCCGGCGGCGGTCAGGCCGAGTACCGAGGCGCCATTGGCGCGGGCGATGCGTGCCACCTCCACCAGTTCCCGCGTGCGTCCGGTGTAGGAAATGATCACGAACAGCTCGCCGGTATGAGCGACCGAGGCGATCATGCGCTGCATCAGCACGTCGACGTGGGCGGTGACCGCCATGTTGAACCGGAAGAACTTGTGCAGGGCGTCCATGGCCACCGGCGCCGAGGCGCCCAGGCCGAAGAAGTGGATCTGCCTGGCCTGGGTCAGCAGGTCGACGGCGCGGTTGATCAGCGCCGGGTCGAGGACCTGGCAGACACTGTCCAGCGAAGCGATGGCACTGCCGAAAATCTTCTGGGTATAGGCTTCGGCGTTGTCGTCGGCCTCTACCGCGCGGCTCACATAGGCCGCACCGCTGGCCAGGCTCTGGGCCAGTTGCAGCTTGAGTTCGGGATAGCCGCTGACGTCGAACGAGCGACAGAAACGGTTGACCGTCGGTTCGCTGACCGAAGCCGCCTGGGCGAGGGCGGCGATACTGTAGCGGGTCGCCTGCTGCGGGTTGAGCAGGATGACTTCGGCGACTTTGCGCTCGGCCTTGTTCAGGTCTTCGAGACGGCTCTGGATCTGTTCCAGCAGGTTGCGGATGCGGTCCATGTGGGTGTTCCTTGGTTCTGCGATGCCTATAAGAACGTGCTTTGGCGGCTTTCGGCGGTGGCCTATCCTACTGATGGCGTCTGTGGACCACCACTCGCAATCGTCATTTTGATAAAATGTTATGGTTATTACTACATTTTTCCTTGAGTGATGCCTCGAAAAAAGGTATTTATCGTTTAACTTGATAAAAGAACAAACATCATGCCTTCGATAACGGTTGAACCGTGCACCTTTGCCTTGTTCGGCGCCCTGGGTGACCTCGCGCTTCGCAAGCTTTTTCCTGCCTTGTATCACCTCGATAGCGCCGGTCTGCTGCACAAGGACACGCGCATCCTCGCGCTGGCCCGTGAACCGGGCAGCGTCGACGAGCACCTGGCGACCATCGCCACCGAGTTGCGCGAGTTCGTCGAGGCCAGGGAAATCGACGAAGTGGTCGTCGAGCGTTTCCTCGGCCGCCTGAGCTACCAGCACGTGGATTTCCTCAAGGCCGACGACTACGTGGCCCTGGCGGAAACCGCCGGCACGGCCGAGCGGCTGATCGCCTATTTCGCCACGCCGGCCTCGGTGTATGGCGCGATCTGCGAGAACCTGGCGAAAGTCGGCCTGGCCGAGAACACCCGGGTGGTGCTGGAAAAGCCGATCGGCTCGGACCTGGAGTCGTCACGCAAGGTCAATGACGCGGTGGCGCAGTTTTTTCCGGAAAACCGTACCTACCGTATCGACCACTACCTGGGCAAGGAGACGGTGCAGAACCTGATCGCCCTGCGTTTCGCCAACAGCCTGTTCGAAACCCAGTGGAACCAGAACTACATCTCCCACGTGGAAATCACCGTGGCCGAGAAGGTCGGGATCGAAGGTCGCTGGGGCTATTTCGACAAGGCCGGCCAGCTGCGGGACATGATCCAGAATCACCTGCTGCAGTTGCTCTGCCTGATCGCCATGGACCCGCCGGCCGACCTCTCGGCCGACAGCATCCGTGACGAGAAGGTCAAGGTGCTCAAGGCCCTGGCGCCGATCAGCCCGGAAGGCCTGACCACCCAGGTGGTGCGTGGCCAGTACATTGCCGGGCACAGCGAAGGCAAGTCCGTGCCGGGCTACCTCGAAGAAGAGAATTCCAATACCCAGAGCGACACCGAGACCTTCGTCGCCCTGCGTGCCGACATTCGCAACTGGCGCTGGGCCGGTGTGCCGTTCTACCTGCGTACCGGCAAGCGCATGCCGCAGAAGCTGTCGCAGATCGTCATCCACTTCAAGGAACCGTCGCACTATATCTTCGCCCCCGAGCAGCGCCTGCAGATCAGCAACAAGCTGATCATCCGCCTGCAACCGGACGAAGGTATTTCCTTGCGCGTGATGACCAAGGAGCAGGGCCTGGACAAGGGCATGCAACTGCGCAGCGGGCCGCTGCAACTGAATTTCTCCGACACTTATCGCAGTGCGCGGATCCCGGATGCCTACGAGCGTCTGTTGCTGGAAGTGATGCGCGGCAACCAGAACCTGTTTGTCCGCAAAGATGAAATCGAAGCCGCGTGGAAGTGGTGTGACCAGTTGATCGCCGGCTGGAAAAAGTCCGGGGATGCGCCCAAGCCGTATGCGGCCGGGTCCTGGGGGCCGATGAGCTCCATTGCACTGATCACGCGGGATGGGAGGTCGTGGTATGGCGATATCTGAATTGAAACTGCCGCAGGGCGTGACCGGGCACGAATTCCGTACCCCGGCGCTGTTGGCCGAGGGGCAGGCCAGGGACGTGGCGCAACAGTTGCGCGCAGCCATTGCCGCCCGTGGCGTAGCGACCCTGGTGGTTTCCGGCGGGCGCAGTCCGGTGGCGTTTTTCCAGGGCCTGGCCAAGCAGGACCTGGACTGGAGCAAGGTAGTTATCAGCCTCGCCGACGAGCGCTGGGTGCCGGTCGAGCACGCCGACAGCAATGCCGGCCTGCTCAAGCGCTACCTGTTGCAAGGCCCGGTGGCCAAGGCGCGGTTTATCGGCCTGTACAACGCCGCGGCCAATCTGGAAGAGGCCGCGCAGCAAGCCGATCAGTTCCTCGCCGAGTTGCCGGATATCGATGTACTGGTCCTAGGCATGGGGGATGACGGTCACACCGCGTCGCTGTTCCCCAACAGCCCGAACCTGGAGGCCGCCTTGCAGGTGGATGGCAGCCGGCGGGTCTGGCCGATGCTGGCCCCGACCGTGCCGCACCAGCGCCTGACCATGAGCCGGGCCCTGCTGTCCTCGGCGACCTTTACCGTGCTGGCGATTTCCGGCCAGTCGAAATTGACCACCCTGGACGCCGCGTTGGCGGGCGACGAGCTCGCCGTCATGCCGATTCGCGCGTTTCTGAAACCTACTTTAGAGATTTACTGGTGCCCATGAGCCAAGGATCAGCTGCTATGAAAAACAATGCCCCGACCGTCTCCATGGCAGACAAGGTCGCCCTGATCGACGAACTGTGCGGCCGTGCGCGGATTCTCCCGGTCATCACCATCGCCCGCGAACAGGATGTCCTGCCGCTGGCCGATGCCCTGGCCGCCGGCGGCCTGACCGCCCTGGAAGTGACCTTGCGTTCGCAGTTCGGCCTCAAGGCCATCCAGATCCTGCGTGAGCAGCGTCCGGAGCTGGTGACCGGTGCCGGTACCGTGCTCGATCGCCAGATGCTGGCGGCGGCGGAGGCGGCGGGCTCGCAGTTCATCGTCACCCCGGGGATTACCCGCGACCTGCTGGAAGCCAGCGTCGAGAGTCCGATCCCCCTGTTGCCGGGCATCAGCAATGCCTCGGGCATCATGGAGGGTTATGGCCTGGGCTATCGCCGCTTCAAGTTGTTCCCGGCGGAAGTCAGCGGTGGCGTGGCGGCGATCAAGGCGCTCGGCGGTCCGTTCGGCGAAGTGAAGTTCTGCCCGACCGGCGGCGTCGGCCCGGCCAATATCAAGAGCTACATGGCGTTGAAAAACGTCATGTGCGTGGGCGGTAGCTGGATGCTGGATCCGGAATGGGTCAAGAACGGCGACTGGGCCCGCATCCAGGAGTGCACCGCCGAGGCCCTGGCCTTGCTGGATTGATTCACCGCTACTGAATTCGTTGTGTGTTCTACGGCTTTACGGTGCGCTTGGTCGGCGCACCGTTTTTTTTTGCCAGCAGAAAGCCCCTCGCTTGCCTGGGGGCGAGCCACCCTGTGGGAGCGGGCTTGCCCGCGAAGAGGCCCTTGAGGCTTACAGCGCCCTTGCGGCCGTCTTCGCGGGCAAGCCCGCTCCCACAATGGCCTGGTCAACCTTGTATACGCAGTCAATACAAACCCTGCGTGCTGGCTTGCTGGCGATAGCAATAGGCCTGGCAATTACGGCCTTCAGCTCATGCGCTCAAATCGGCGAGGGCCCTTGTCAATAAGCCGATATCTTCGGCCGAGGTGGTGAACCCCGGGGTAATGCGGATGCACGGCCCGCAGGCCGAGCCGCTGCGGGACACGGTGAACAGGTTGTAGTCCTGCAGTAGCCGATCGACCATCGCCTGCTGGTTCGCCTGCCGGGTAAAACGCATCGAGGTGATCGCGCAGTACAGGCGCGGGTCGTCCGGTGTCAGCACCTCGATACCGGGCATCTTGCGTGCTTCGCCGACCCACAGGTCGCGCAGGTAATTCAGGCGTGCGCCCTTGGCCGCCGCGCCGCCGATCTGCCGATGCTCGTCGAACACCATGGGCAGGGTCATCAGCGCCGGAATGTTCGGTGTGCTGTGGGGCGTGCGCGAGCGGACATCCGTGACCGGGTAATGCATTTCGCCCATGTCCGGGTCGATATCGGCCAGGCGCTCGGGATCGATATGGATCACCCCCAGGCTCAATGGCGCGCCGATCCACTTCTGCAGGTTGAAGCCGGCGAAGGCCACGCCCATCGCCCGCAGGTCGAATTCGATCTGCCCCAGGGCATGGGCGCCGTCGAGAATGACATCGACCCCGTGTTCCTGGGCCGCCTCGGCAATCGCCTGGACCGGCATCACCAGTCCGGTACGGTGGGTGACATGGGTCAGCGCCATCAGCTTCAGGCGCGGATGGCGCACGAACGCCTCGCGGTAGGTCGCCAGCAACGACTCGAAACTCGCCGGGTGGGCATGCTCGATGCGGATCACCTGGACCCCACGATGGCGTTCGAGCCAGTTCAGCGCGCCCTTGACCGTGTCGTATTCCAGGTCGCTGTACAGCACCTGGTCGCCCGGTTGCAGGCGATTGTAATTGCGGATCAGCGATTGCAGGGCGTCGGTGGCGCAGCGGGTGAGGGCAATCGCCTCGTCGCTGACGCCCATCAGTTCGGCCAGTTCGGCGCGAATCGCGACGCTGCCGATCTTGTCGAAGTGCTGGCGGACATGCAGCGAGTTGCTGCGGTTGATGAACTCGATGTTGTGCCGGTAATCCTCGATCACCCGGCGGCTCATGCGACCGAAGTAACCGTTTTCCAGATTGAGCGGGCCGGGTTCGACATCGTAGCGCTGGGCCACGGTTTGCCAGAAGTGTTCGTCGCGGGCGTTGTCTTCATTCCTTGGCATGGCGGGGCTCGTCGGGTCAGTGGCGGGGTTTGGGTTTGCCGTGCTTCGCACGTAGCGGGTCGAGCAGGTCGGCGAGGCCGTTGTGGTCGATCTCCTGCATCAACGCCAGCAGGCCGCCGAGTTCACCCTGGGGAAAGCCTTCGCGGGCGAACCAGTTCAGGTACGGTCCGGGGAGGTCGGCGATGATCCGCCCCTTGTACTTGCCGAAGGGCATTTCGCGGGTGACCAGCAGTTCGAGTTTTTCGGGGTTCATTCGGGGACTTGCCTCCGGTGTTCAAGCGACTGGAAAAATACAGGCATTCTGCATGCAGGCCAATTGACAGATCATGCAAATAACAGGGATACAGATTTTTCGATTATTTATAAGTTACTGAAATTAAACATAAAAACTATAAGCTGAAGGCTGGCATGGCGACTGCAACGGTATACCCAACTTCCACCACCAGAAGGAATTGAGTCATGACCAACTTGAACAAAGAAACCATTTCGGTTCTCAACCACCTGATTGAAGTCAGCAAGGATGGCCAGGAAGGCTTCAAGACGTGCGCCGAAGATATCAAGAACCCCGAGCTCAAGGCGCTGTTCCAGAAACGTTCGAGCGAGTGCGCGTCGGCGGCCGTGGAATTGCAGGCCGAAGTGCGCAAGCTCGGCGGCGATCCGGAAACCTCCACCAGCGTCTCCGGTGATCTGCACCGTCGTTGGGTGGACGTGAAGGCGCTGTTCACCGGCAAGGGCGAAGAAGCGGTGCTCAACGAAGCCGAGCGTGGCGAGGACCACGCCAAGAAGGCTTATCGCGAAGCGCTGGAGAAACTGGCCAAGCACGACACCCTGCTGAGCTTGCGTGACCTGGTGGATCGTCAGTACCAGGGCGTGCTGCGCAACCATGACCAGGTCAAGGCACTGCGTAATATCGCTCGCGCCAGCTAAGTCGCCGATATTGCCCCTATGGGGCTGGCTTGCCAGGGAAGGCGAGCCTCAAGGCCCTCTTCGCTGGCAAGCCCGCTCCCACACAGGGATCGGCGTTTCGACACAACTGTCGCGGCTGCCTCCAATCCCCTGTGGGAGCTGGCTTGCCAGCGAAGAGGGCCTCATGAGCGCTGCAAGCCTCAAGGTTCTCATCGCCAGCAAGCCGGCTCCCACAGTTTTTGTCATCATCAGCCAATGGTGATCGGTGGCGGGCTGGTCAGGGTCACGGTCTGCTGCTTGCGAGGGGCGAGGATTTCCGCTTCGCCGTCGACCACCAGTTCATCGCGCTGGTTGAATACGCGGGTGGCGATACGCACACGAAACTTCGGCAGTTTCTCGAGGATTTCCAGGCGCACGGTCAGGGTGTCGCCAATCTTCACCGGCTTCTGGAAGCTCATCTGCTGGCCCAGGTAGATGGTGCCCGGTCCGGGCAGTTCGCACGCCACCGCGGCGCTGATCAGCGCGCCACTGAACATGCCATGGGCGATGCGTTCCTTGAACATGCTCGCGGCAGCGAATTCGGCATCCAGATGCACCGGGTTGTGGTCACCGGACATCGCGGCGAACAACTGGATATCGCGTTCTTCCACGGTCTTGCTGTAGCTGGCGGTCTGGCCGACTTCGAGGGCTTCGTACGGCGTATTGGTCACCTGGGTCATCTGATACCTGTCCTGTGAAAGTTTGTTAAAATCAACTAATTGATTTTAAAGGAAAATAATCATTCTGAGCGGGCTGGTCGACGGTGCGCCAGGGTCTGCTCCAGCCAGTGCAGCACGTCGGCGGTCACTTCATCGCGATTGGTTTCATTGAAAAGTTCGTGCCGCGCCTGTGGGTAGACGCTCAATTGCAGGTTTTGGCTACCGGCTTCGCGCAAGGCATCGGCGAGATCCTTGAGGCGCTTGCCTTCGCTGACCGGATCGCGCTCGCCACCCATCACCAGCAACGGCAGGCCGGGGTCGATCTGCTTCAGGTTGCGCGCCTTGCTGATCTGTTGCAGGCCGCCCAGCAGATCGATCCACAACTGGTTGGTGCAGCGGAAACCGCAGAGCGGGTCGCTGACGTACTTGTCGACTTCCTCCGGGTCGCGGCTCAGCCAGTCGAAGGCCGTGCGGGTGGGCTTGAAGGCCTTGTTGAACGAACCGAACGACAGCCAGTCGATCAGTGCGCTGCGGCCCGTGGCGCCCTGGCGCCAGCGTTCGCCGCGGGCGATCGCGGAGGCGGCGCGGTATAGCGCCACCGGCTGGAAGTTCGAGCCGCTGAGGATCGCGCCCTGCAGGCTGGCGCTGTGGTGCAGCAGGTAGGCCTGGGCAATGTAGCTGCCCATGCTGTGACCGAGCAGGATGATCGGCTTGCCCGGCTGCTCTTCGCCAATGCGCTGGTTCAGGCTCGCCAGGTCGCTGACCACCGCGCACCAGCCGTCGCGATCGGCGAAATGCCCGAGCACGCCGTGTTCGGCGGTCTTGCCGTGTCCGCGCTGGTCATGGGCGTAGAGTCCGTACCCGGCCTCGCACAGGGCCGCGGCCAGGCGGGCATACCGGCCACTGTGTTCGGCCATGCCATGGGACAGCAGGACCAGTGCCTTCGGCTCGCCTTCCGGCAACCAGCGATTGACGTGGAGGCGGCTGTGGTCACTCACGGTCAGCCAGAAAGTGTCATGGGTCATGGCGGTTCCTTTGCTCAAGATGAGACGGCGGCACGGGACGAGACAGGGCACGGGATGGCATGCGGAGTCGATCCATTGTATAGCGCATCCTCGCCGAGGAAGCAGGTCATGCTGCGCATTGGCAGCAAGATTCATGATGTTGATGACTGTGTCCGCCATATTTGCCTGATTCCACATTGCTGCTAACGTCCGCTAAGCACCGCTTTTTCGCTTCGCGCGAACGCGGCCCCGGAGAGGCTCAGGCAAGAGGACAAGAACAATGCAAGCTGATTTCTGGAACGACAAGCG
This sequence comes from Pseudomonas sp. Mn2068, assembly GCF_049319725.1. NCBI lineage: Bacteria > Pseudomonadati > Pseudomonadota > Gammaproteobacteria > Pseudomonadales > Pseudomonadaceae > Pseudomonas > Pseudomonas sp. Mn2068. The sequence goes on from NZ_JBMOUG010000013.1 coordinate 83,066, forward strand.
CCCCGCCGGCGTACCCCTGGATATCGAGGCGGGCGCCTATAGATCCGTGGTCGAGGTATTCGAGCGCTCCTGCAAGAAATTCGCCGACCGTCCGGCCTTCAGCAACATGGGCGTGACCCTGACCTACGCCGAACTCGAACGCTACAGCGCGGCCTTTGCCGGCTACCTGCAAGCCAATACCGACCTGCAGCCCGGCGACCGGATTGCCGTCCAGTTGCCCAACGTCCTGCATTATCCGATTGCCGTGTTCGGCGCCATGCGTGCCGGGCTGATTGTGGTCAACACCAACCCGCTGTACACCGTCCGCGAGATGCGCCACCAGTTCAAGGACTCCGGTGCCCGGGCGCTGGTCTACCTGAACCTGTTCGGCGCTCGGGTCCAGGAAGTGCTGCCCGATACCCGGATCGAGTTCCTGATCGAGGCGAAGATGGGCGACCTGATGGCGCCGGCCAAGGGTTGGCTGACCAACCTGGTGGTCGACAAGGTGAAGAAGCTGGTGCCGCCTTACCAGTTGCCCCAGGCGATCTCGTTCAAGAGTGCCTTGCACCTGGGCCGGGGCCAGAGCATCCAGCCGCTCAAGGTCAGCCTCGATGACCTCGCGGTGCTGCAATACACCGGCGGCACCACGGGCCTGGCCAAGGGCGCGATGCTCACCCATGGCAACCTGGTGGCGAACATGCAGCAGGCGCGGGCCTGCCTGTCCCAGCCCGGGCCCGACGGTCATCCGCTGCTCAAGGAAGGCCAGGAAGTGATGATCGCGCCGCTGCCGCTGTACCACATCTATGCCTTCACCGCGAACTGCATGTGCATGATGGTCACCGGTAACCACAACGTGCTGATCAGCAATCCACGGGATATCGGCGGCTTCATCAAGGAGCTGAAAAAGTGGCGCTTTTCCGCGCTGCTGGGGCTCAACACCCTGTTCGTGGCGCTGATGGAGCACCCGGACTTCAAAACCCTGGATTTCTCCAGCCTGAAGCTCACCAACTCCGGCGGCACCGCCTTGGTCAAGGCCACCGCCGAGCGCTGGGAGAAGGCCACCGGCTGCCGCATCACCGAGGGCTACGGCCTGACCGAGACTTCGCCCATTGCCTGCACCAACCCTTATGGCGACAAGGGCCGCCTGGGCTCGGTCGGCATCCCGGTGCCCGGCACCAGCCTGAAGATCGCCGATGACAACGGTGTCGAGCAGCCGCTGGGCGAGCGCGGCGAGTTGTGCATCAAGGGGCCGCAGGTGATGAAGGGCTACTGGCAGCAACCGGAAGCGACCCGCGAAGTGCTGGATGCCGAAGGGTGGTTCAAGACCGGCGATATCGCGGTGATCGACCCGGATGGTTTTGTCCGTATCGTCGACCGCAAGAAGGACATGATCATCGTCTCCGGTTTCAATGTGTACCCGAATGAAATCGAAGACGTGGTGATGGCCCACCCGAAAGTTGCCAATTGCGCGGTGATCGGCGTTCCGGACGAGCGTTCGGGCGAGGCGGTGAAGTTGTTCGTGGTGGCGCGGGAGGCGGGGGTCAGCGTTGAAGAACTGAAGGCCTACTGCAAGGAAAACTTCACCGGCTACAAAGTACCCAAGCATATCGTGCTGCGGGATTCGCTGCCGATGACGCCGGTGGGCAAGATCCTGCGGCGGGAGTTGCGGGATAACCCGTAGGCCACGATCGATGGGAGGTTATTGAGGAGCCCTTCACGACACCGCGGCAAGCCCGGTTCCTGCAGTTTTCGGTGGTACGCAAATAAGGTGCACAACTGCGAACTGCAGGAGCCGGGCTTGCCCGCGAAGTTTTAGAAAAGGGCTGAAACCCTCGAAGCAGAGCTGAATTCCGGGTAATAGACTTTTTACTCTAAAAATGACCATTGCTGTTTCTTGAGTCATATTCATGACCGGCGAGCCCGTCTTTGGCTCTAGGCGACCCTTGGCAAAGCTGCTACTCTCGGCGCGCTTTGTGACTTCTCGGCGTAAGTTAAAGCCAGATTCACCCAATAAAAAACACAGATAAATAATAATCGCATCAAATGCGGTGCTGAATTCGCGTTGCTGAGGAGTGGGCTTCCATGATCGAAGACTTTTGGAAGGATAAGTACCCGGCTGGGATTGCTGCCGACATCAATCCCGATGAGTACCCGAATGTTCAGACGGTATTGAAACAGTCTTGCCAACGATTCGCCAGCAAACCGGCCTTTAGCAACCTCGGCAAGACGCTCACTTATGGTGAGTTGTACGAGTTGTCCGGTGCTTTCGCCGCCTACCTGCAACAGCACACGGACCTGCAACCGGGCGATCGGATCGCCGTGCAGTTGCCCAACCTGCTGCAATACCCGATCGCCGTGTTCGGTGCCATTCGCGCCGGGCTGATCGTGGTCAACACCAACCCGCTGTACACCGCGCGGGAAATGGAACACCAATTCAACGACTCCGGCGCCAAGGCCCTGGTGTGCCTGGCGAACATGGCGCACCTGGCCGAAGCGGTGGTGCCCAAGACCGGCGTGCGGCATGTGATCGTCACCGAAGTGGCCGACCTGCTGCCCCCGCTCAAGCGTGTGCTGATCAACAGTGTCATCAAGTACGTGAAGAAGATGGTGCCGGCCTATCACCTGCCCAAGGCCGTCAGGTTCAACGACGTGCTGAGCAAGGGCCAGGGCCAGCCGGTCAAGGAAGCCAATCCGGCCAGCAGCGACGTCGCGGTGCTGCAATACACCGGCGGCACCACCGGCGTGGCCAAGGGCGCGATGCTCACCCATCGCAACCTGGTGGCGAACATGCTGCAGTGCAAGGCACTGATGGGTTCGGACCTCAATGAAGGCTGCGAGATCGTCATCACCCCGCTGCCGCTGTACCACATCTATGCCTTCACCTTTCATTGCATGGCGATGATGCTGATCGGCAACCACAACATCCTGATCAGCAACCCGCGCGACCTGTCGGCGATGGTCAAGGAACTGTCGAAGTGGAAGTTCAGCGCCTTTGTCGGCCTCAACACCCTGTTCGTCGCCCTGTGCAACAACGAGACATTCCGCAAGCTGGACTTCTCCGCGCTCAAGGTCACCCTGTCGGGGGGCATGGCCCTGCAACTGGCGGCGTCCGAGCGTTGGAAGGCGGTGACCGGCTGTTCCATCTGCGAAGGCTACGGCATGACCGAAACCAGCCCGGTGGCCTCGGTGAACCCGAGCCAGAAGATCCAGCCCGGTACCATCGGCATTCCGGTGCCGTCGACCCTGTGCAAGGTGATCAACGACGAAGGCGTCGAGCAGCCGCTGGGTGAGATCGGCGAACTGTGCATCAAGGGCCCGCAGGTGATGAAGGGCTACTGGCAGCGCCAGGACGCCACCGACGAGATCCTCGACAGCGAAGGCTGGCTGAAGACCGGCGACATCGCGATCATCCAGCCGGACGGCTACATGCGCATTGTCGACCGCAAGAAGGACATGATCCTGGTGTCCGGTTTCAACGTCTATCCGAACGAACTGGAAGACGTGCTGGCGACCTTGCCGGGTGTGCTGCAATGCGCGGCCATCGGCGTGCCGGACGAGAAGTCGGGCGAAGTGATCAAGATCTTCATCGTCGCCAAGCCGGGCGTGACCCTGACCAAGGACCAGGTGATGGAGCATATGCGGACCAACGTGACCGGCTACAAAGTGCCGAAGTCCGTGGAATTCCGCGATGCACTGCCGACCACCAACGTCGGTAAGATCCTGCGCCGCGAGCTGCGCGATGAAGAACTGAAGAAGCTGGGCCTGAAGAAGATCGCCTGACCCTGCATAAACGACAAAGCCCCGCCGATGCGGGGCTTTGTCGTTTATGCCTGGCGAGCAGGCTTGTGTCGGAGCCGTGCTTGTCGGAACGCCGCTCGCCGCGAAGCTTCCAGCGTCCTCAAGGGCCTTATCGCCGGCAAGCCGGCTCCTGCAGGTTTCAGGGTTGCTGGAACTGCGCGAATCCTACACCGGCCCCCGCCGGCCGCACGTCCTTGAGGAACGAGTCCTTGTCGGCGCTCAGTTCCAGGCTCAGCTCCGGCTTGCGCTTGCCGGCGTTGCGCACCACCAGGCCCTCCATCCGTTCGCGCAGGAACACGGTCGGCACCTTCAGGTGCAGCAACTCGTCGGTGGCCGGGGTATGCAACAGCAGGTGCACCCATTCGTATTGGCCGATCGCCAGGCGCGCCAGGGGGATATCGAACCACCAGATGTTGCGGTTGCGGTTCAATTCGGTGAAATGGCAGTTGTTCACGCCGAGCACGGCACCGCCCAGTTCCTGGTTCCTGCGGGCAATGGCCTGCTTTTTATCGAGTTTCATCACTTTCCTACCGTTATCGATCTTCAGCGCCTGAGCCTGAATCTGGCGGCTATTCTCATGGGTCGGCGGGCAAACATAAAGGCAAACCTGCTGTCTGTGATCAACAACCGGTCGAAAATAATTGAAACTCCGTGCAAAAGCCTCGGGTCAACCTTATGTCGGGACACTGACGCCCCGCACTCAACTGATGGAGAACGACCATGAGCAGCACTGGCGATAAGATCAAAGGCACAGCGAATCAAGCGGTTGGTAACGTCAAGCAGGCCGTCGGCAAAGCCACCGACAACAACCGGCTGCGCGCCGAAGGCAAGGCCCAGGAAGTGAAGGGCGACGCGCAGAAAGCGGTGGGCAAGACCAAGGAGGCGATCAAGAAGGCAGTCGATAAATAGACCGCGTTCCGATCGATCGAGCGGCCATCCCAGGATGGCCGTTCTTGTGTATCGCAGTTGCAAACGAGACAGGGCAATTGTTCAGCGCTGGCCAACTGCGCTACCGTGGGACCTATTACCCTAGGCAAGAAACCAGCCCTTGAGTCGCCTGCTGACCTGGCCCCCATGATTGCGGCGAAAGGAGACGCTATGATTTTTCCGGACTTGCGTGGTCTTCCCCTGCACCGAGTGCTGATACGCACGGTTCAGGAGTTCGTCGACGACGAAATGTCGACCTATGCCTCGGCACTGGCCTACCAGATGCTGTTTTCGCTGTTCCCCTTCCTGCTGTTCCTGATTGCCCTGATCGGCTTCCTGCATCTGCCGGACTTCTTCACCTGGCTGCGCATGCAGTCGGAGCTGGTGCTGCCGCCCCAGGCGCTGGACCAGGTCAACCCGGTGATCGATCAGTTGCAGCAATCCAAGGGCGGCCTGCTCTCGGTGGGTATCGTCATCGCCCTGTGGACCGCCTCGGCCGGCGTCCGGTTGATGATGAGCGCGATGAACGCCGCCTACGACGTGGTCGAGGCCCGGCCGATCTGGAAGCGCTTCCCGCTGTCGATCTTCTACACCGTGGGCATCGCCGGCATGTTGCTGGCCGCCGCCGCGCTGATGGTCCTCGGGCCGCAGGTGATGAGCTGGCTGGCCGGGCAGATCGGCATGGAAGACTTCGTGGTCACCCTCTGGACCATCCTGCGCTGGCCGGTGATCGTGCTGTTGCTGATGTTCGCCGTGGCCCTGATGTACTACGTGATGCCGGACGTGAAGCAGAAATTCGTGTTTATCACCCCCGGCTCGGTGCTGGCGGTGGTGGTGTGGATCGTGGCATCGCTGGGTTTCGGCTACTACGTGAAAACCTTCGCCGATTACAACGCGATGTATGGCAGTATCGGTGCGATCATTGTGCTCCTGCTGTACTTCTATATTTCCGCGGCGGTGCTGCTGCTGGGCGCGGAAATGAATGCGGTGATCGAACATATGTCGTCGGAAGGCAAGAATCCCGGCGAGAAGGACTTCCACGAACACCACGACAAGATGCCCGTCTCCGGACTGGGGCGCGACCATTCCCTGAAACCGACTACTGACGAAACCTGATCATGATCCGTGAAATCCTGAAAATGGGCGACGAGCGCCTGCTGCGCATCGCCCCGCCGGTTCCCCCGGAGATGTTCGACAGCGCCGAGCTCTGGCAACTGATCGACGACATGTTCCAGACCATGGAGCATGTCGGCGGGGTCGGCCTGGCCGCGCCGCAGATCGGCGTCGACCTGCAACTGGTGATCTTCGGTTTCGAGCACAGCGAGCGTTATCCGGACGCCGAGGCGGTGCCCCAGACGATCCTCATCAACCCGCTGATCACACCCCTGGGGCCGGAGCTGGAAGAGGGCTGGGAAGGCTGCCTGTCGGTGCCGGGGATGCGCGGTGCGGTGGATCGCTACGCGCGGATCCGCTACGAAGGTTTCACGCCCAAGGGCGAGCCGCTGGTGCGTAGCGCCGAAGGTTTCCACGCGCGTGTCGTGCAGCACGAATGCGATCATCTGATCGGTCGCCTGTATCCGTCGCGGATCAGCGACTTCCGCAAGTTCGGTTTTACCGAAGTGCTGTTCCCCGACCTCGATCCGAGCGCCGACGACTGATCCTCAGCGGGCCGCCACCTTGCCGGGCTTGACGAAGCGCAGGGTCAGGCGGTCCGACTCACCGATGGCCAGGTACCTGGCCTTGTCCTGCTCGCCCAGGCGCAGCGACGGTGGCAGGGTCCAGACCCCAGCGGCATAGTCCTTGGTGTCCCTGGGATTGGCGTTGATCTCGCTCTGTCCCTCCAGCACGAAGCCGGCATCGGTGGCCAGTTTCACCACGTAGGCGGTGGGCAGGTAGCCGCTCTGCCTGATGCTCTCCAGATCCGCACCGTCCCTGGCCCGATGATCCACCACGCCCAGCACGCCGCCGGGCTTGAGCACCTTGAAGAACGCCGAGAACATGGCCGGCGCATCGTCGGCCATGACCCAGTTGTGCACGTTGCGGAAGGTCAGCACGCGGTCGGCCGAGTCCGGCTTGCCGAGCACCGGCGCCTGGGGATCGAACTCGACGACGGCCGCCTTGGCGTAGTGCGTCGGGTCCTCTGCGAATTTCTGTTTCAGGCCGTCGGCCGAGCGCCTGGCGTAATCGCTGCTCGAGGCGGCCTGCACGGCGGCGATGTACTGCCCGTGATCCTTGAGCAGGGGCGCCAGCACCTCGCTGTACCAACCGCCGCCGGGGGTGATTTCGATCACCGTCTGGTTGGCCCGCAGGCCGAAGAACTGCAGGGTCTGCCGCGGGTGGCGATAGACGTCACGGACGCTGTTTTCCGGGGCACGCCAGCTGCCGGCCAGGATCTTGGCGTACTGGGCGTCGCTGATGACCGCCGTGACGGCGGCCTGGCCGAGGGCTGGAGCGAGCAGGGCGGTGAAGGATAAAGCCACGAGGGTGCGGTTCATGATCATCCTGGCAGGAACGGGTGGACGAACGAGGCTATCACGCAGCCCCGAGCGGCCGATCACACATTTTTCTCGGTCGATCTAACCAATGGTTCTATGCCCAGTGCCACCAGCGGCTTGCTGCGCGAGTAGCGTGCCAGACGGTCCGCCAGGGGTTGGGGCAGGGTCGTGGCGAGGCTGAAGCCCTGGCGCGTGTAGAAGTCCCGCAGGTCAGGATGGCAGAACAGCCAGACCGGGCCCTCGGCATCGCGCCGCGCCCGGGCGATCAACTGGCCGGCGATGCCCTGGCCCCGCCAGCGCGGATCGACCAGCAGGCCGGTCAGCCAGAAACCTTCGGCGACCGCGGTGAGGGACAGCCCGGCGATGATCCCGTCGCACCGCGCGACCCACAGTTGGCCGTCTCCGGCAGAGCGCATCGACGAGTTGTGGGCGCGATAGAACTTGTTCAGCAGCGGTCGCAAGGGCTCCGGGAGCTGGGCGTAGTCGGCGGTCGGCATGAGGGGCGGGCAACGGCAGGGCGGGGGCCGATTATAAAACAGCCGGCGCCCGCGGATAGGTGTATACCTGAATCTAAATCCTGACGGAGTGCGCATCATGAGCAAGGGCATGGATTCAAAGAAAGCCGCGAAGAAGAAACCGGCCAAGACCGCCGACGAGAAACGGGCGGAGAAGAAGGTCAAGAAAGCCAACGTGTTCGGGCACTGAGTTGCAATCGTTCTAAGCTGATAACCAATCGATCTGCAAGATTTTGCGTTGCTGATGCACATCAGGGGATAAAGCCGGGGTTTGTCCCTCGGCCTGTCCTGTGCGAAGCCGATCGATGCCCAACTACCTCGACCCTGTTCACCGTGAAGAAATCCTTTCCCTGTCCCGCACCTTTACCGGGCGTACCGAATGGCCGACCTGGCTGTTGCTGATCGCCGTCCATGGCGGCTGGTTCGCTGTCCTGCTCGGCAGCCCGCACCTGGGGCTGTGGCCGAGCACGCTGTTGCTGATCGTGCTGGTCGCGTTGTGGCTGTCGGTGCAGCACGAACTGCTTCACGGTCACCCGACGCGTTTCGACGGCTTGAACAAGCTGCTGGGCTACGCGCCGTTTGCCGTGTGGTATCCCTACACGCTGTATCGTGACAGCCACCTGATCCATCACCGCGACGAAGACCTGACCCTGCCCGGTATCGACCCCGAGAGCCGCTATCTGCGGCAGCAGGACTGGCAGCGCTGTTCCCTGTTCGAAAAGGCCCTGCACCGCTTGAACAAGACGGTCTTCGGTCGCCTGCTGGTGGGCGCGCCGCTGGCCCTGCTCACCCTGGTGCGTGAAGAAAGCCGGCGCTTGCGGCGCGGCGAGCGCCGGGCCTGGCTGATGTGGCTGACCCACGGTGCATTGACCGTGCTGATGCTGGTGTTTGTCGCCCGCCACAGCATTATCCCGGTCTGGCACTACCTGCTGCTGGTCAGTATCCCGGCGTTGTCGGTGGCCATGCTGCGTTCCTACTACGAACATCGTCCCCACGCCGAACCCGAGCAGCGCACGGTGATCAACGAAGCCGGCTGGCCCTGGAGCTGGTTGTTCCTCAACAACAACCTGCACTTGATGCACCACGACCTGCCGAAGCTGCCCTGGTACTTCCTGCCCCGGGTCTACCGCGCACGCCGTGACCAGTGGCTGGCGCGCAGCGGCGGCTTTCTAGTAAAAGGCTACGGCGAGCTGCTGCGGCGCCATGCCGTGAAAGCCATCGACAGCCCCCAACACCCGTTTTCCTGAGGAGTCGCCATGACTGCCCGCTACGCCGAATTGCTCATGTACGTGGCCCCGCCAGCCGTGCAGCAGGTCAACGAACAATGGCTGGGGCGGATTCTCCAGACGCTCGGCGTCAGCCGCCTTCCGGCCGCGGAGCTGGACCTGAGGCAGCTGTGGCTGTCCCCGCAATTGCTGCTGACGCAGACCTGCGGCTACCCGCTGATGACCCTGCTGCGCGGCCAGGTGACGGTTATCGGGCGCCCGCGTTATGAACTGCCGGACGCCAGCGCGGGCAATCATTGCAGCCTGCTGCTGACCCGCGAAGACAACCCGCGCGTGACCCTGGAGGACTTTCGCGACAGTCGCGGCGTGCTCAATGACGAAGGCTCCAACAGTGGCATGAACCTGCTGCGCCAGTGCCTGGCCCCGCTGCAGCGCGATGGCCGCTTCTTCGCCAGCGTCGACTACAGCGGCGCCCACCGTGAAAGCCTGCGCTGGCTGCGCGAAGACCTGGCCGACCTGGCGGCGGTGGACAGCGTGACTTTCGCCTATCTGGCGCGCTTCGCCCCCGAGGAAGTGGCCGGCCTGAGGGTAGTGCAACGCAGTGCGCCGAGCCCTTGCCTGCCGTATATCGGGCCGGCGGGCCTGGACGAAGAACAGCTCGGGCGGTTGCGCGAGGCGATGAACCAGGCCTTGCGCGAGTTGCCCGCAGTGGCCGAGGTGCTGGGCCTGGCCGAGGTGCTGCCGGCCAGCGAGGCGGACTACCAGATCCTCCTCGATTACCGGGATGAAGCCCAGCGGTTGGGGCTTGTCCGACTGGGCGCATGACGCCCTCTGTCAGCGTCCCCCTGTAGGAGCCGGCTTGCGGGCGATAGCGGTTTATCAGGCGACAGCGATGTCGACCAAGCGCTCGTGAGCGCCAGCAAGCCTGTCGCTGCCTGAATGCATATGGTTATATAAAAATACCTTTTAAGTATTATTAAAGAATAAGCCGTGTTGGTAGCATCCTGCCACCGGAACACCGGACATACAGCGCAACTCTCTTGATCTGGAGCCATCATGTCCGGCGCCGACACACCTCACAGCGATTACGTGGGCGGGTTATTCCGCACGCATTACGATTGGCTCTGCGCCCGCTTGCGCCGCCATCTCGATTCCAGCGCCAGCGCCGAAGACATCGCCGCCGACACCTTCGTGCAACTGCTGATGGCCGCGGACAGCCTGCCGATTCGCCAGCCCCGTGCGTTGCTGACCACCATTGCCCAGCGATTGATGTACCAGCTCTGGCGCCGCCGCGACCTGGAGCGTGCCTACCTCGACGCCCTGCAACAGGAGGACGAAGCGCAGGTGCCGTCACCGGAAGACCTGGCCCAGATGCTCGAAGCGCTGGAGACCATCGACCGCCTGCTCAACGGCTTGCCGGACAAGGTCAAGGCGACCTTCCTGCTGTCCCAGGTCAATGGCCTGACCTATCCCGAGATCGCGGTCGAGCTGGGTATTTCCCAGCGCTCGGTCAGTGACTACATGACCCGGGCAATCAGTCGCTGCCTGCGTGCGAGGCTGGACTGAGATGAGCCGCGAACAGGACCCGGACCCGCTGATCGAAGAAGCCGCGCGCTGGATCGTCCGCCTGCGTTCCGGCCAGGCCAGCGACGCCGACCGGCATGCCTACCAGCAATGGCGCAATCAGGATCCGCGCCATGAGCAACTGTGCAGCCAGCTGGAAACCCGTCTCGGGGTGTTCCGGATTCCCATCGACCAGGGCATCAGCGGCGAACTGCTGCAACGGGCACTGAGCGCTCCGGCCAGTCGCCGCAAATTGTTGCAGGGCGCCTTGCTCGGCGTCGGCGTGATGCTCGGTGCCGGCCTGCTGCTGGGCGGCGCCGGCACCTCCCTGGCCGAACTGACGGCCGACCTGCGTACCGGCACCGCCGAGCGCCGCAGCCTCGAATTGCCCGATGGCAGCGAGTTGCAACTCAACGCCAGGAGCGCCGCCGATATCGACTTCGACCACCAGCGGCGGCAGGTGCGCCTGCTCGATGGCGAACTGTTGGCGAGGATCGCCAGGGATGCCTCGCGGCCCTTCGTGGTCCAGGCCCCGCAGGCCCGGGTACACGCCTATGGCGATCACCTGCTGGTCCGTGAGCGGGACGGCCTGGGTCATGTGGTGGCCTTGGGCGGGGCCCTGGAAATCGTCGGTCCGACGGGTGAGCGCCTGCAATTGCCGGCCGGCCATGAAGTCTCCTATGACCGCTATCGGTTCGGCCCGATCCGTCCCAGTCACGGCAGTGCCACGGCCTGGGTCGACGGTCTGCTGGAAGTGCGCGACGGCACCCTCGGCGAAGTGGTCGAGGCCCTGCGGCCCTGGCGTCCGGGTGTCTTGCGCCTCGACCCGGCGATTGCCTCGCTGCGGGTCAGCGGCCTGTTCCGGCTCGACCGGCCTGAGCAGATTCTCGACACCCTGGCCCGCACGCTGCCGATCCGGGTCGACCGGCATACCGACCTGTGGGTGACCTTGAGCCCGGCGTAGCGGGTTGGTTCTAAGACCATAACCAAAGGGTCTGCAAGTTTTTCGTCGGTCACTGCACATCACTCCCGTAAGCGCTGCCGAGGGAGCAGCGTTGTTCGATTCCATGGGGGGAGTCATTTTGCGTTCGTCCAACACCACGACCTATTCGCGTCATCCGCTTCGGGCCCTGGCCATCGCGCCGCTGGCCGGCCTGCTGTTCGCCACGGGGGCCTGGGCGGCCGAAGACGCCCGGCAGGTCTATCACATCGCCTCGGGCCCGCTCGACGAGGTACTGCTGAGCATCAGCCGGCAAAGCGGCCAGGTGATTTCCTTCACGCCGCAGTTGAGCAACTACTCCTCGGCCCAGGTCGACGGTTCCCTGTCGGCCCGGCAGGCGGTCAGCGAAGCGCTGCGCGGCACCGGCCTGCAATTGCAGGTCAGCCCGGACGGCGCGTTCATCATCCAGGAAGGCGCCACGCCGACCCAGGCCAGCGCGCAGTCCAGGGCCCAGACCAATGCCAAGGTGCACACCAGCGAGGCAGCCGTGCCGACCCTCGACCGGGTCATCGCCCTCGGCACCCGCCGCAACGATGCCACGGCACTGACCAGCGCCGCGCCGGTCGATGTGCTCACCAGCGAAGAACTGAAACAGACCGGCGCCACCAGCCTCAATCAGGCGCTGTTCCAGCTGCTGCCCTCGTTCAACTACCCGCAGAACCAGAGCGCGACCCGCGGGCAGAACCCCAAGGGCGCCTCGCTGCGCGGCCTGGCGCCGGACCAGACGCTGGTGCTGATCAACGGCAAGCGGCGGCATGCCTCGGCGGTGGTGAACATCTCCGGCGGCGTGCCGTTCATTGGCGCGCAGCCGGTGGACCTGGACATGATTCCCCTCAGCGCCATCGACCATGTCGAGGTGCTGCGTGACGGCGCCTCGGCCCAGTACGGCTCCGATGCGGTGGCCGGGGTGGTCAACATCGTGCTCAAGGAGCGCGACAGTGGCGGCCAGCTCAACACCCAGCTGGGCAAGTACTCCCAGGGCGACGGTTTCAGCAAGACCGCCGACGGCTGGTACGGCATCGGCTTGCCGGGGGACGGTTTCCTGACCCTGAGCTTCAACAGCCTGAACAACCGGCCCGACGATATCGGCGACAAATACATTGCCGACGGCCGCGAGCAGGACCCGCGCTGGGGTGGCGCCGGGCGCAACAAGTACAACCTGGTGGCGAATGCCGAGGTCGGCCTGAGCGATCAGTGGCGCCTCTACAGCTTCGCCACCTTTGGTCAGGACACCTCGGTCAACAACACGCCGCCGCTGCTGGCTGGCAACCCGAACAACGTGGCGGCGATCTATCCCAACGGCACCATTCCGAAGTACCGCTACCGCTATGAAGACGGTGCGTTGACCGTTGGCAGCCGCTACGAGGACGCGAGCCTGGGACGCTTCGACCTGAGCGCCACCTACGGTCGCGATACCCACGACGAACTGGCCTACAACACGGTCAACCCGAGCTTCGGCGCGAACAGCCCGACCAAGTTCGACGTGGCGACGCTGATCAATGAACAGACCAACCTGAGCCTGGATTACGCCAAGGACCTGGACGTCGACTGGTCCAAGCATCCGCTAACGATTTCGGCCGGCGTCGCTTACCGCAACGAGCGTTACCGGCTCGAAGCGGGAGATGCCGACTCCTACTCGTTCGGCGGGATCAACGGCGTCCAGGTCGGCGCGGTGCAGGCTTCGGGCCTGACCCCGGACGATGCCGGGACCTATACGCGCAATGTCGGCGGGGTGTACTTCGGCCTGGAAAACCAGTTGACCGACAAGTTCCAGTTCGGTCTGGCCGGGCGTACCGAGCATTACTCGGACTTCGGTTCGGCGACCACCGGCAAGGTCTCGGCGCGGTATGACTTCACGCCGCAGGTCGGCCTGCGCGCCACCGTCAACAACGCCTACCGTGCGCCGACCCTGGGCCAGATCGGCACCTCCTGGACCACCACCACCAACGTCGATATCAACGGCAACCCGGTGCTGACCCGCATGCTGCCGGCCGACAACCCGGCCGCCCGGGCCCTGGGCGCGCAGCCATTGAAACCGGAGAAGTCCACCAACTTCTCCCTTGGCCTGGTGCTGCGTCCGACCGACCAGGCTTCGCTGACCATCGATGCCTACCAGATCAGCATTCGTGACCGCCTGCTCTACAGCGGCGGCATTTCCGGTCCCCGGGCCGAGCAGATTCTCCAGGCCGCCGGCTACGGCCAGTACACCTGGGCGCAGTTCATGACCAACGCCGCCGACACCCGCACCCGTGGCGTGGACATCGTCGGCAAGTACAACCTCGACCTGCAGCAGTACGGCGGCCTGACCCTGAGCGCGGGCTACACCAAGGCCAAGACCATCATCGAGCGCATCAACTCCAACCCGTATGGCTTCGATGTGCTGACCCGCGAGGCGCGCGGCTTCCTCGAACACGGCTACCCGGAAGACAAGCTGGTATTCGGCGCGACTCACCGCTACGGCCCGTGGACGGTGGCCCTGAACGAAACCCGCTATGGCGAGTACCGCAAATACGCGGCCTCCGAAGCCAATGCCCAGTACGACCAGACCTTTTCCGCCCAGTGGACCACCGACCTGGATGTGAACTACGCGTTCAGCAAGCAACTGCGCCTGTCGGTCGGGGCCAACAACCTGTTCAGCAGCACGCCGGATGACTTCAACAAGCAACTGCGCCAGACGCCGGGCCAGCAATACAGCTACCTGTCGCCCGCGGCACCGGAGGGGGCCTTCTACTACACGCGCCTGAGCTACGACTTCTGAACCTGACACCGACCGTTCCCGGGCGCTGCTCGGGAACGATCACCACGCTGTTTCTTGCTTCACCCAACATGAAAACCAAACCACCACGAGGTGACCATGACATCCATCAAGACCCTGCTCGGCGGTTCGCTACTGGCCCTGGGCCTGCTGGCCCAACAGGCGCCCGCCGCCGACAAGCCGGCACCGATCCATTTCGGTGACATCACCTGGGAAAGCGGCAGCCTGATCACCGAGGTACTGCGGCTGATCGTCGAGAAAGGTTACGGTTATCCGACCGATACCTTGCCCGGCAGCACCGTGAGCCTTGAAGCCGCCCTGGCCAAGAACGATATCCAGGTGATCGGCGAGGAATGGGCCGGCCGCAGCCCGGCCTGGGTCAAGGCCGAAAGCGAAGGCAAGGTGTTCGGCCTCGGCGATACCGTCAAGGGCGCCACCGAAGGCTGGTGGGTCCCGGAATACGTGATCAAGGGCGACCCGGCACGGGGCATCAAGCCACTGGCGCCGGAACTCAAGTCGGTGGCCGACCTGCCGCGCTACAAGGATGTCTTCGCCGACCCCGAGGACCCGTCCCGCGGCCGCTTCCTCAACAGCCCCACCGGCTGGACCTCGGAAATCGTCAACAGCCAGAAGCTCAAGGCCTATGGCCTGACCGACAGCTTCGTCAATTTCCGCACCGGCTCCGGCGCGGCACTGGACGCCGAAGTCAGCTCCTCGGTCAAGCGCGGCAAGCCGGTGCTGTTCTACTACTGGTCGCCAACCCCGCTGCTGGGGCGTTTCAACCTGGTGAAACTGGAAGAGCCGCCGTTCGATGCCGAAGCCTGGAAAACCCTGGCCGATGCCAACAACCCGCACCCGCGTGGCACCCGCTCGATGCCGGCGCACCTGGCAATCGGTGTCTCCGCCGCGTTCAAGCAGCAATACCCGGAACTGGTCGGGGTCTTCGAGAAAGTCGACCTGCCCATCGACCTGCTGAACCGCACCCTGGCGCAGATGAGCGAGAAGCGCCTGGAACCACGCCTGGTGGCACAAGCCTTCCTGCGTGAGCAACCCCAGGTCTGGAGCCAGTGGGTACCGGCCGCGGTGGCCGAACGTGTGAAGGCGAACCTGTGATGATCAAGCGTATCTGGCTGTCAGCGATCCTCGGCCTGGTGACCGGCCTGGCCCAGGCCGGCGACCCCGCGACCTTGCGGGTCGGTTACCAGAAGAGTTCGGTGAGCATGGTCCTGGCTCGCGAGCACAAACTGCTGGAACAGGCCCTGCCTGGCACGCAGGTGCAATGGATCGAGTTTCCCGGCGGGCCGCAGATGATCGAGGCCGTCAACGGCGGTAGCGTCGATGTGGGCAATATCGGCGATATCCCGCCGATCTTTGCCCAGGTCGCGGGTATCGACCTGCTGTATATCGGTGTCGAGCCGGCCAACGGCAAGACCGACGCGATCATCGTGCCGGCGGCCAGCACGGTGCGCGGCGTGGCGGACCTCAAGGGCAAGCGTGTCGCCTTGCTCAAGGGCTCCAGCGCTCACAATCTGTTTCTCAAGAGCCTGATCAAGGCGGGCCTGCAACTGAGCGACGTGAACCTCGCCTACCTGTCGCCGGCGGATGCCCGGGCGGCCTTCGAGCAGGGCAAGCTCGATGCCTGGGTGATCTGGGACCCTTACTACTCGGCGGCACTGCTGGACGGCAGCGCGCGTCTGCTCAGCGACGGCCAGGACCTCAAACCCAGCGGTACGCTGTATATCGCCAGCGGTGCCTTCGCTCGCCAGCACCCGCAGAGCATCGCGCCGGTGCTCAAGGCCCTTGGCCAGGCCCAGCGGCTGTCTTTCGACCAGCCGCAGCAAAGCATCGACCTGATGACCCAGGCCCTCGGCCTGCAACGGGCGGTGGTCGAGCGCTATTTCGAGCATCGCTCGCGGGCGCCGCTGCAGACCATCGACCAGTCCACCATCGATACCCAGCAACGCACCGCCGATCTGTTCTTTGCCAATCACCTGATCCCAAAGGCGATCAAGGTGCAGCAGATTGTCTTCAAGGCCGACTGAGCCACGCAGAGGAAACCACCTTCCATGCAACCTGTTTATATCGACTTTCTCAACGGGCTGGATATCGCAGCCCTGGATCTGGGCAATGACGAGATCCTCGCCGCCATTGAAGCCAGCCTGGCTATCCAGGGGCGCGGCGAAGCGGTGATCGAGCCACGCACGCACCTGATTCCCGGAGGCGGGATCAACGGCCATTTCAACGTCCTGCGCGGCGTGCTGGGCGGTGATATCGGCTATGCCGGGGTCAAGGTGGTCGGCGACTTCGTCGACAACTATCGCCAGGGACTGCCGTCGGAGCTGGCGATTCTCAACCTGCTGGACCCGGCCACCGGCGTGCCGAAGGCGATTCTCGACGCTTCGGCGATCACCGATATGCGCACCGGCGCGGTGACGGCCATCGGCGCCAAGTACCTGGCCCGGCCCGACAGCAAGATCCTCGGTCATATCGGCGCGCGGGGCACCGCCTACTGGAACGTGCGGCTGCTCGATCACCTGTTCGACTTCGACGAAATACGCGTGCATTCGCGCCGGGAGGAAAGCCGCGAGGCCTTTGCCGAGAAGCTGCGCCGCGACCTGGGCAAGCCGGTCATCGTGACCCATGACTGGGAGAGCACGGTGCGTGGCGCCGATATCGTGGTCGAGGCCTCGCGCCTGGACCAGCCGCAACCGTTGCTGCATACCGAGTGGATCGCGCCCGGCGCCTTTGTCGTGCCCTACGGCACCATGAGCGCGGTGGAGCTGTCGCTGACCGATATCATGGCCAAGCTGGTGGTCGACGACTGGGGCCAATGCAAGGGCGGGATGTTCGGTTCGCTGCGGGCCCACGTGGAAGCGGGCAAGCTCAGCGAGCAGACCCTGCATGCCGAACTGGGGCAGATCGTCGCCGGCTTGAAGAGCGGTCGGCAGAGCCCCGAGGAGCGCATTCTGTTCTGGCACCGCGGCTTGAGCCTGAGCGATATCGCCCTGGGCCACGCCTTGTTGCAGAAGGCCGCGCGCCTGGGGATCGGCCAGCGGCTGCGCTTCGCATGACGACGATCGAGCTCGACGGCCAGGGGCTGTCCCCACAGGCGCTGTTGCGGGTGGCGCGGGACGGCGCACCGCTGCGGTTCAGCGTCCAGGCGCGGCAACGGATCGCTGCGGCCCACGGCTTGCTGCTGGCCCGGGCCGAGGCGGGCGAGGCGATCTATGGGGTCACCACGGGCCTTGGCGCGGCAGTGGATATCCGTCTGCTGGCGGATGATCCGGCGGTGCAGCAGCGGATCCCGCTGGGCCGCGCGGTGGGTGTCGGGCGCCTGGCCAGTCGCGAGGAAGTACGGGCGATCGCCTGTGCCCGCCTGGCCGGACTGGCCCAGGGCCGTTCTGGGATTTCCCTGGAGACGGCGCAGGCGCTGCTGGCGTTGCTCAATGCCGATATCTGCCCGGAGATACCCCTGACCGGATCGCTGGGCGAAAGCGATCTCGCGCCCCTGGCGCACCTGAGCCTGGGCTTGCTGGGCGAGGGTTGGGTGCAATGGCAGGGGCAGCGTTTGCCGGCGGCGCAGGCCCTGGCCCGCAGTGGTTTGCCCGTCGCGCGGCTGTCCGGCAAGGACGGCCTGGCGCTGGTCTCGGCCAATGCCGCCAGTGTCGGCCTCGGGACCTTGCTGCTGGCAGAGGCCGACCGGGCCCTGGATTCGCTGCTGGCGGCGCTGGCGTTGTCCTGTGAAGGCTACCGGGCCAACCTCAGTCCGTTCCAGCCGTGGGCGGCGCGACTGCATCCGGCCAGTGGGCACGCGCGGCAATGCGCTGCGTTGCTGGCGCTGCTCAAGGGGGGGGAACTGGAGCAGCCGCAATCGGCCAGACGCTTGCAGGATCCCTTGAGCTTTCGTTGTGGCGGCGTGGTCCAGGGCGCTGCCCGACACGCCTGGGAGCAACTGCGTGAAACGCTGTCGATGGAGCTGGCGAGCGGGGCCGACAACCCGGCGTTGATTGTCGAAGAGGGACAGGTGCTGGCCAACGCCAACTTCGACAGCACCCATCTGGCGTTGGCGAGCGAAGGGCTGGGGTTGGCGTTCAGCCGACTGGCGGTGTGCTCCGCGGAGCGCCTGGCCAAGCTGCTGTCGCCGGGTTCCAGCGAACTGCCGCGCTTCCTGATCGAGACACCGGGGCATGTCGGCCTGGCGGCGTTGCAACGGACCTCGGCGGCCCTGGTGGCGCAGATCGGCCATCTGGCCAATCCGATGCCGGCGGTATGCATTCCGGTGGCCGACCGGGTGGAAGACTACGCCGGCCAGGCCCTGGCGGTGATCGAGAAAACCCGCGAGCTGACCCGACTGCTGCAGACCCAGGCGGCGATCGAACTGATTGCCGCCGCCCAGGCAGTCGACTTGCGTGGAGAACGGCGGCTGGGGCAGGGCAGTGCCTCGATCTACCAGGCGGTGCGCAGCCAGGTGCCCCGGCTGGATCGGGATCGGCCGGGGGCCTGGGACGTACAGGCGTTGCTGGCGCTGATCGAGACCCGCGGCTGGCCGGAGATCGTCGGCTGATCGTCAGGCGGCCTGCTCGATTTCCAGCGCGGCCTTCACCGCGGCTCGCGCGCCGATCCGCACCATGAAGCGGCCCAGCGCCGGCCAGGGCAGCAGGTCGATGTCGAAGAAGCGGTTCCAGCGCATCACGGTGAACAGGTAGATATCCGCCACGCTGAAGCCGTCATCGAGCAGATAGTCCTGGCGTGCCAGGGTGTTTTCCAGCAGGGCGAAACGCTGGAACAGACGCGCCCGGAAGATCGCCTTGACCTCGTCGGGGATCGCCGGATTGAACAGTGGGCCCATGGTCCCGTGGACCTCGCTGCCGAGGAAGTTCAGCCATTCCTGCAGGCGCACCCGCTGCCAGCTGCCATTGGCCGGCGCCAGCCCGGCGTCGGGCTTGAGGTCGGCGAGAAACTGCACGATGGCGCCGCCTTCGGTCAGCACCTGGCCGTTGTCCAGTTGTAGCGCCGCGACATACCCCTTGGGATTGATGGCGAGGAAGTCGTCACCGTGCTCGGTGAGTTTGCTGCGGTTGTCGACCCGTACCAGTTCGAACGGCAGGCCGAGTTCGCGCAGCACGATATGCGGTGACAGCGAACAGGTTTCGGGGGCGTAGTACAACTTCATGAAGGAGGACTCCAGGGCGGACGGGATGGGGGCCCGCATTCTCGTATTGGCCCTGGCTCCCGGTATAATTAATACTTCATAAACCAACCATAAGGGCAGCTACTGGCATGATGAACCTGATGCACTGGCGCCTGCTGGTGGCGGTCCTCGATACCGGCACCATCAGCCGTGCCGCCGAGCAGGTCGGCATGACCCAGTCGGCGGCCAGTCAGGCCCTGGCCGCGATGGAGGAGGGGCTGGGCGCGCAACTGTTCGTGCGCGAAGCGCGGCAGGCCGTGCCCACGGCTGTCGGCCTGCAGGTGCTGGAAGAGGCGCGACTGATGCTCGGGTCGCTGCAGAAGATTCGCCAGCAGGTCGACAGGGCCCGGGGGCTGACCCACGGCACCCTGCGCCTGGCGAGTTTTCCCATGGTCCTGAGCACGTTGCTGCCGCCGCTGTTGCGGCGCTTTCGCCAGCGCCACCCCGGTATCGAGTTGGTCGCGCTGGAGGTCAGTGATCATGAGGTGGAGAGCATGCTCGCCAGTGAACTGGTGGACGTCGGCGTCGTGCTCAACCCCGAGCCGGGGCGGGCGGCCCGCGAGTTGGGACGCGACAGCTGGGTCGCGGTGGTTTCCATCGAGCATCACCTGGCGGCGCGTGGTGTCGACGGGTGTGTCAGTCTGGCGGAGCTGGTCGCCGAACCCTTTGTGCTGGCCACCGGCGGCTGCACGGTCAATGCGCGCAGTATTGCCGCTGAAACCGGCCTGCGGCTCGAAGATATAAGGGTTGAAGTCCGCGAGTGGAACAGCGCCTTTGCCCTGGTGCGGGAGAACCTCGGGGTGAGCCTGGTGCCGGAGCTGACCTTGCCGAAGGAGCGCAAGGGGCTGCGCATCCTGCGTCTGGAAACCCCCGTCGAGCGCCGGTTCGCGCTGGTGGCTTCGGTGGCCGGCACGAACTCGGCGGCGGTGACGGCGTTGTTCGATATGCTGGGTTGAATCACCCTCGGTAATGTCTCGGTACTGTTGCCGGCAGGAGTAGCTGGCGATTGGCTTGCATCCGGCCCGCGGCTGTCTATGCTCTTGGGCAGGATTGTATGAGGAATGCCATCAAACGCGTGCTTATTACTGTCCCCCAAGTAGCCATGTTTATGTCCTGCATAAACGACAAGCTGTTGTTCTGAGGAAGATTGCCTGTGCAATCAGGACGTTGAGTCACGGATAGCTTGATGAGAACGATACCCAGGGATACCCGGATCAAACATCGTTCAATGCTCTGTTACTGCCCCCGGGCGGTGGGAGTGTGCCTGTCAGGTGGTTTGGCGATAAAGAGCGTGTTTACTGAAGCGAAGTTATCAACTCCGAGTGTCTTTCGACAGTGCTAAAGGGATTTGAGCCATGTTTGATTCTCATCGCAAGTCCGACCTGCTGGAAATTCAACGCTTTTCCTGCGCGCTGTCCGAGGCCAACGCCAAGTTGGCGGCGATTGGTCGTTCCATGGCCATGATCGAGTTCACGCCAGACGGTCATATCCTCGAAGCCAATGCAAACTTCTGCAAGGTCATGGGCTATTCGGCGGATGAGATCCGTGGCAAACATCATCGGATCTTCTGCGAAGAGGACTTTGCCAAGAGCGAGGACTACGCCCGCTTCTGGCGCGACCTGGCCCGTGGCGAGCCGCTGAGCGGGACCTTCCTGCGGCTCGACA
This sequence comes from Pseudomonas sp. Mn2068, assembly GCF_049319725.1. Classification (NCBI taxonomy): domain Bacteria; kingdom Pseudomonadati; phylum Pseudomonadota; class Gammaproteobacteria; order Pseudomonadales; family Pseudomonadaceae; genus Pseudomonas; species Pseudomonas sp. Mn2068. The sequence continues at coordinate 104,180 of NZ_JBMOUG010000013.1, forward strand.
AGAATGGCCGGGAAGTCTGGCTGGAGGCCAGTTACATGCCGGTGATCAATGCCGACCGGCAGGTAGAAAGTGTGATCAAGGTGGCGTCGGATATTACCCAACGCATTCACTACGAACATGAGAACCAGAGCATCGTCAATGCACTGGGACGTTCCATGGCGTTGATCGAGTTCAGCCCGGACGGCCGGGTGATCACCGCCAACGAGAACTTCCTCAAGACCATGCACTACTCGCTCAACGAAGTGGTGGGCCAGCACCACAGTATGTTCTGCCATCGCAGCGAGAGCGAGTCCCAGGGCTACAAGGCCTTCTGGGCGTCGCTCAATCGCGGCGAATATCATTCGCGGCGTTTCGAGCGCGTCGACAAGCATGGGCATACGGTGTACCTGGAAGCCTCCTACAACCCGATCTTCGATTCCAAGGGCCGTCTGTACAAGGTGGTGAAGTTCGCCAGCGATATCACCTCCCAGGTGATCAGCCTGCAATCGGCGGCGGAGTCGGCGCACAGCACTTCCGTACAGAACGACGCCTGTGCCCAGAAGGGGTCCCAGGTGGTGCAGCAGACGGTGGAAATCATCCAGGAGATTTCCCGCAACCTGAATGACGCCGCCGAAAGCATCGATGCGGTGAACCGTCAGTCCGACATCATCGGCACCATCGTCCAGACCATTCGCGGCATCGCCGACCAGACCAACCTGCTGGCCCTCAATGCGGCGATCGAGGCGGCGCGGGCCGGTGAGCACGGACGCGGTTTCGCTGTAGTGGCCGACGAGGTACGCAGCCTGGCGGCGCGCACCAGCCAGGCGACGCTGGAGATCGTCGCGGTGGTCAGCAAGAACCACGAACTGTCCCACAGCGCGGTGAGCAGCATGCAGTCGAGCCTGAGTCGAACGGGGCGCGGAGTGGAACTGGCGAACGAGGCGGGGGAAGCGATCCTGGAAATCCAGCAGGGCTCCAAGCATGTGGTGGATGCGATCAGCCAGATCAACGCGACATTGCAGTTGCCCTGAGTCTGTGTGGGAGGGGGCTAGCCCCCGAGGCTTTTGCCGCTCTCGAGGGCCTCTTCACGGGCACGCCCGCTCCCACGCAGGCCCGCTCCCACATCAACCCGCTCCCGCGGTTAGTTGTTGGTCGCCAGGAACGCGCTGGCAGCCTGCTTGTCGACCGGGTTCGGGCTGTTCTTGTCGGTCTGGGCGCTGAACTGTTCCTTGATGCGCTCGGCAATCTTGTTGTTGATCGCCTGCTGCTGTTCCGGTGGCAAGGCGTTGAAGCTTTCCTCGGTCAGCCCCTGTTCCTTGAGCATCTGTTCGCGCAGGCGCTCGACCGGCGACTTGCTCATGTAATCCTTGAATTCCTTCATCGCATCACTGTCATTACTGGTGGCAGTGGGTGCGGTGCGGGTGGTCGGCGGGGTGGCGGTCATGGTCGCGGCAGCGGCCACATCCGGCACCTTGGCCTGGAGGTGTACGCGGGTCTTGGCGAACGCGGCGTTGACGTTATCGGCCACCTTGTCGGCCGCCTTGTTGGCGGCGTTCTGGGCGGCCGGGGCCGAGGTAAGGCCGGCGGCGGCCTGGGCGCTTTGCACAAAACCGCTGGAAAGCGCGTTATTGGCGGCGGTGGTCGGATCCAGGTCGGAACGGTTCGACGGCTGGATCGCGTGAGTCTGGTTGCGGGCATTGACCAACATGGGATAAACACCTGGGTTTGAGAATACCCTCGGCTACGAGCAATTTGTATGCCGATTGCTACAAAGCCCGGTCTGTCGCGCTCTGGCCGATACAGACCTGCAGTCCCTGGCCGGCAAGCGGAAAACCCTTGCCGCCGTGCTTGCCGCTCGGGCGGCGGGAAATTTCATTTGCAGTCCGGCCCGATAGTGATTGCACTGGTCGGTGTTCTGACGCCATGACCCCTCGATGCAGCCATCTGAATTGGCCATCTGAACTGGAGAGTACTGATGACAAACGCAAGCTACGTGAACACCCGGCTCCTGATCGACGGCGTGTGGTGCGATGCCCGCAGCGGCAAGACCCTCGACGTGCTGAATCCGGCCACCGGCCTGGTGATCGGCAAGGTCGCCCATGCCGACATCGCCGATCTCGATCTCGCCCTGGCGGCTGCCCAGCGTGGTTTTGACAACTGGCGCTGGGTCCCGGCCAACGAGCGCGCGCTGATCATGCGCAAGGCCGCGGCGCTGGTTCGCGAGCGGGCCGAAACCATCGCGCAACTGATGACCCAGGAGCAGGGCAAGCCGCTCGCCGAGTCGCGTGTGGAAGTGAATTCCGCCGCGGACATCATCGAGTGGTTCGCCGACGAAGGGCGGCGGGTCTACGGTCGCGTCGTCCCGTCGCGCAACCTGGCCGTGCAGCAGACGGTGGTGCGCGAACCGGTCGGCCCGGTCGCGGCCTTCACGCCGTGGAACTTCCCGGTCAACCAGGTGGTGCGCAAGCTCAGCGCCGCCCTGGCAACCGGCTGCTCCTTCCTGGTCAAGGCCCCCGAGGAAACCCCGGCATCGCCGGCGGCATTGTTGCAGGCCTTTGTCGACGCCGGCGTGCCGGCCGGTGTGGTCGGGCTGGTTTTCGGCGACCCGGCGCAGATCTCGTCCTACCTGATCGCGCACCCGGTGATCCGCAAGGTGACCTTTACCGGTTCGACCCCCGTGGGCAAGCACCTGGCGGCGCTCGCCGGCCAGCATATGAAACGCGCCACCATGGAACTGGGCGGGCATGCGCCGGTGATCATTGCCGAGGACGCGGACGTGACGGCGGCGGTCAAGGCCATGGCCGGCGCGAAGTTCCGCAATGCCGGGCAGGTGTGCATCTCGCCGACGCGTTTCCTGGTGCACAACAGCATCCGCGCCGAATTCACCCGGGAGATGGTCCGGTATGCGCAGGGCCTGAACGTCGGCAACGGTCTCGAGGCGGATACCACCCTGGGCGCCCTGGCCAACAGCCGTCGCCTGACCGCGATGGGCCGGGTGGTCGAGAGTGCGCTGGCCAGCGGGGCACGCCTGGAGACCGGCGGCGAGCGGATCGGCACCACGGGTAACTTCTTCGCGCCGACCGTACTGGCGGATGTTCCTCTCGACGCCGATGTGTTCAACAACGAACCCTTCGGTCCCGTTGCCGCCATTCGCGGATTCGATTCGCTCGACGAGGCCATTCTTGAAGCCAACAGGCTGCCGTATGGCCTGGCCGCCTACGCCTTCACGCGTTCGTTCGCCAACGTGCATCGCCTGACCCAGCGGGTCGAGTCCGGCATGTTGTGGATCAACCAGGCGATGACGCCCTGGGCCGAGATGCCGTTCGGTGGCGTGAAGGATTCGGGCTACGGCTCCGAAGGCGGACCGGAGGCCCTGGAACCGTACCTGGTGTCCAAGTCGGTGTACGTCAACTCTCTCTGAAGGGGCGGCCATCCGTCGCGGCGGATGGCCGAATCGCTCTTCAGCGGTGGAGTGCCTGCACGGGTACGGGGATAGCGAAGGTCTGGAAGCTGTCGTCCAGCGGTTGATAGCCCAGGACCCGGGTGGTCTCGCTCAGGTCCAGGCGCCTGAAGCGGTTGTCGGAAATGCCGTGGGCCACCAGGTGCTGGACGTCCTCCACTTCAATGGCCCGTTGCAGCAGTTGCACGGCATCGCGCGGGCTGAGCCAGGTGTTCAGGTCGACGTCGTGCAGGTCCTGGCTGTCGGGGAACTCGAAGGCGCCGATGCGCAGGGCGATGGTCGACAGGCCCCGACGGGTGGCATAGAACGCACACAAGGCCTCGCCATAACATTTGCTCACGCCATACAGGTTGGCGGGCATCACCGGCATGCCCGGGGTGACCTGGCGATCCTGCGCGTAACCTTCGATGGCCTGCGCGCTGCTGGCGAACACCACGCGCTTGCACCTGGCCCTGGCGGCGGCTTCCAGGAGGTAGGTGGTGGCCATGATGTTGTTGGGCAGCAGTTCTTCGAAGGAAGAGTCCGCGTAGGGAATGCCTGCCAGGTGCACCACCACGTCGATACCCTCGACCAGCGCGCCTACCTCGTCCTTGTCGTCCAGGTCGAGGCGGACGAAACGATGCTCGCCGATGGCAAAGTCCGGTTGGTGGCGGTCGGCGAGGACAAAGTCATAGCGGTTCTGCGCAGCCAGGAAAAAGGTCTTGCCAATACGGCCACAGGCGCCTGTAAGCAGGACTCTGAGCGGATTCATACTGACTTCCTAGTAGGAACTCTGACAGGGAGATGACGGTTCGGTGAATACTCACAGTAGACCATTGTCCGAACCCTGCCTGAAAATCCCCGGCCTTGTACGGTATCGCCGGACCTGCGGCTCCCCGTGCGATCACGAGTCAGGCCAGAGGTATCGTGGGGGCAGTGGCCGGGGGAGGGCTGACCGACCGTCGGCCAGCCCTTGGTGAGTCTCAACTGCTCTCGCGCACCATCAATTCGAAGCCCATGTCCACCACTGGCTGGGGCACGGGATTACCGGCCATCAGGTTGAGCATCTGCTCGGCCGCGCGCTGGCCGATGGCTTCGCGCGGGGTGCGGATGCTGCTCAGGCGCGGCACCATGAAGGCCGAGCCGGGCAGGTCGTTGAAGCCCAGCACCGCCACTTGTTCCGGCACCTTGATGCCGCAGCGCATGGCTTCGAGCAAGGCGCCCTGGGCCAGGTCGTCGTTGCCGAAGAAGATCGCGTCGACCTGTGGATGGCTGCTCATCAATTGCAGGAACAGTTCGCCACCCAGGCCCACCGACGACGGACGCGGCGTCAGCAGTTCCAGGTCCGGGTCGTAGAGCCCGGCCGCCTGCAGCGCCCGGCGGAAGCCTTCGCCGCGCAGCAGGGTGCGCTGGTCGAGTTGCGCGCCGATATAGGCCAGGCGTCGCCGACCACGGGAGATCAGGTGCTCGGCGGCCGTGGCCCCGGCGCTCTGCTGGGAGAAACCGACGCAGTTCACGCCGGCGCCAGGGTCCAGGTCCATCATGTACACGCACGGCACATTGCTCGCCTCGATCATCCGCCGGGCGCTTTCCGAGCGGTCGAAGCCGGTCAGCAGCAGGCCACGGGGCTGGTAGGCCATGTAGTTGCGCAGCAGGTTTTCTTCTTCGTCGCGGGAATAGTGGTAGTTGCCGATCAGCACTTCGAAGCCGCGGGGCCGCAGGACCTTGTGGATGGCTTCGAGGGTATCGATGAACAGCAGGTTGGACAGCGACGGCACCAGTACCACCACCGAATGGCTCTGGGCCGAGGCCAGGGCGCGGGCCGCCGGATTGACCACGTAGTTCAGCTCATCGGCCGCCCGTCGGACTTTTTCCACCAGTTCCGTGGCCACGCTGCTGATCCCGCGCAGGGCCCGGGACGCGGTGATCGGGCTGACACCGGCGAGGCGCGCGACTTCATTGAGGGTGGGACGTCCCGTGGTACGGGGATTCTTGTCGTTCTTGGTCGAGGTCATCGGACGGCTTGCCAAACAAAATTCGAGGCACTAAGGTAGCGCTGTCTCGACGGGCCTGCAAATGCCCGGGCGCGGTTTGCCTGAACTCGCCTGGTCCTGTTGGAAAGCTTGACCGCGGCAACCCATAAAAATGACAAGAAGGCGTCGGCGACGCGTGTTTTGTGCTTTGCTTTTGCAATATTGAAAGCTCTGGCAAAGACAGCGCTGTCTGCGTGCTGAGGTGTTACATGAGTCAACCCATCACTGCCCTGGTTATCATGGGTGTTTCCGGTTGCGGCAAATCCAGCGTGGGCGAGGCTATCTGCCAGCTCAGCGCGGCCACCCTGATCGAAGGCGACAGTTTTCACCCCGCCGCGAACATCGCCAAGATGAGCGCCGGCACTCCCCTCACCGATGAAGACCGTGCCGGCTGGCTCGACAGCCTGTGCGACGAACTGCGGCGTGCCGTGGCCGCCGGCCAGCGCCCGGTACTGACCTGTTCGGCGCTGAAGCTGCGCTACCGCGAACGCCTGCGCGGCGCCGTGCCGGGCCTGGGCTTCGTGTTTCTCGAACTGACCCCGGCTGTCGCCGCCGAGCGGGTCAATCATCGTCCCGGTCATTTCATGCCGGGGACCCTGATCGACAGCCAGTTCGCCGCCCTTGAGTCGCCGGTGGGCGAACCGCTGACCCTGGCGCTCGATGCGACCCGGGAAGTGGCGCAACTGGCGCAATCGGCCAGTCGCTGGTGGCAGGCCCATGGCCTGGAGCGCACGGCCTGATTACCGGATAAAAAATGCTGGCTGGAAAAGATAGCGCTGTCCTGAAAGCTGTCCTTCACTCACGAATACGATAAAAACAACAAGCAGGAGACACCTTATGTTTGGATTGTCCCACGAGACCTATCTGCTCCTGGATGCAGTGGTCACCATTATCGGGCTGATCGTGCTGATCACCCGCTTCAAGACCCACCCCTTCATTGCCCTGATCATTGCCTCGGCGTTCCTCGGCCTGACCTCGGGCATGCCGGCGGACAAGATCATCAAGGCCTTCCAGGACGGTTTCGGCGGGGTGCTCGGGTTTGTCGGAATCATCCTCGCGCTGGGGACGATGCTCGGCAAGATGATGTCCGACTCGGGGGGCGCCGACCAGATCGCCCAGACCCTGATCCGCGCCTTCGGCAAGGAGCGGGTGCAGTGGGCGATGATGTTCGCGGCGTTCCTGGTGGGGATTCCGCTGTTCTTCGAAATCGGCTTCGTGCTGCTGATCCCGCTGGTGTTCATCGTCGCGCGGCGCACCGGTGTGTCGTTGATCAAGATCGGCATTCCGTTGCTGGCCGGCCTGTCCGCGGTGCATGGCCTGGTGCCGCCGCATCCGGGGCCGCTGCTGGCGATCGGCGTGTTCAACGCCGATATCGGCAAGACCATCCTCTACGGCCTGATCGTCGCCCTGCCGACCGCCATCATTGCCGGTCCGATCTACGGCTCTTTTATCGCCAGGTACATTCCGGGCAACCCGAACCAGGAACTGGTCGACCAACTGGCCCGCGAGCCGGAATCCAGCAGCCTGCCGAGCTTCAGCGTGACCCTGGTCACCGTGTTGCTGCCGGTGTTCCTGATGCTGCTCAAGACCTTTGCCGATATCGCCCTGCCGGACGGGCATTTCTTCCGTATCTGGATGGACATGATCGGCCACCCGATCAGCGCCCTGCTGCTGGCCTTGCTGCTGGCGCTGTACACCTTCGGCAAGCGCCAGGGCATGGATTCCAAACGCATCCTCAAATTGCTGGACGCGAGCCTGGCGCCTACGGCGGCGATCATTCTGATCATTGGCGCCGGCGGTGGTTTCAAGCAGATGCTGGTGACCAGCGGCGTGGGCGACGTGATCGGCCATATCGCGGTAAATGCGCAGATCTCGCCGATCCTGCTGGCCTGGCTGGTGGCGGCGGTGATTCGCGTCGCGACGGGGTCGGCGACGGTGGCGACCATCACCGGGGCCGGTATCGTGATGCCGGTGGTGGACCTGATTCCCGGGGTCAATCGTGAACTGCTGGTGCTGGCAACAGGGGCGGGCTCGTTGATCCTGTCTCACGTCAACGATGCGGGATTCTGGCTGGTGAAGCAGTATTTCAACATGACCGTGGCCGAGACCTTCAAGACCTGGACCGCGATGGAAACCATCCTGTCGGTGGTGGGCCTGGGCTTCATCATGCTGCTGTCGCTGGTGGTCTGAGCCCTGGCTGAGCGTTGCTGCGCGCAACCAAGGCATGCAACCCGTGACGCTCTGCGTCGCAAGCGCGGACGCGGAGCGTCCTGAGAGGCGTTCCCACGCAGAGCGTGGGAACGATCATCGAAGGGTTATTCGCCAGCGCTTTTCTTCAACTGCCCGTCAGCCCGGAACATCGCGCGGATACCGCGCACAGCCTGGCGGATCCGGTCCTGGTTCTCGATCAGGGCAAAGCGCACATGATCATCGCCGTATTCGCCGAAACCGACACCCGGCGAGACGCAGACCTTGGCCTCGGCCAGCAGCTTCTTGGCAAACTCCAGCGATCCCAGGTGTGCATAGGCCTCGGGAATCTTCGCCCAGACATACATCGACGCCTTCGGATTCTCGACCATCCAGCCCAGCTCGTGCAGGCCCTTGACCAGCACATTGCGGCGCTGCCGATACTGTTCGGCGATATCCCGCACGCACTGTTGATCGCCTTCCAGCGCGGCGATGGCCGCCACTTGCAGCGGGGTGAAGGTGCCATAGTCGTGGTAGCTCTTGATCCGCGCCAGGGCGCTGACCAGCTCGGGGTTGCCGACCATGAAGCCGATCCGCCAGCCCGCCATGTTGTAGCTCTTGGACAGGGTGAAGAACTCCACCGCGATGTCCTTGGCCCCCGGCACCTGCATGATCGACGGGGCTTTCCAGCCATCGTAGACGATGTCGGCGTAGGCCAGGTCGTGGATCACCAGCACGTCGTACTGCTTGGCCAGGGCGATCACCCGTTCGAAGAAGTCCAGTTCCACGCATTGCGCGGTCGGGTTCGACGGGAAGCCGAGAATCATCATCTTCGGCTTGGGGATCGAGCCACGGATGGCCCGCTCCAGCTCGGCGAAGAAGTCCACGCCCGGTACCAGCGGCACCGAGCGCACCTGGGCGCCGGCAATCACCGCGCCGTAGATATGAATCGGATAGCTGGGGTTGGGCACCAGCACGGTGTCGCCCTGGTCGAGGGTGGCGAGCATCAGGTGCGCCAGGCCCTCTTTCGAACCGATGGTGACGATGGCTTCGCTTTCCGGGTCGATCTCGACGTCGTAGCGGTCCTTGTACCAGTGGGAAATCGCCCGGCGCAGCCGTGGGATGCCCTTGGAGGTGGAGTAGCCATGGGTGTCTTCGCGCTGGGCGACGGTCACCAGCTTCTCGACGATATGCGGCGGAGTCGCACCGTCGGGGTTGCCCATGCTCAAGTCGATGATGTCTTCGCCACGACGACGGGCGGCCATCTTCAGCTCGGCAGTGATATTGAATACATACGGGGGGAGTCGATCGATGCGCGAGAAACGGCGCGGCGAACCTTGGTCTGCCATGGTGGCCTCTGAATACGTAAGCGCCCGGAACCGTCCGAGCGACGTCGGCCACTGCGGTGGCCTGCGGCGCTGAAGATAAAGGCGCTGATGGCACTCTGTCCAGCCTATTTTTTGCTTCTATACTGCGATGCGCACCACTTTTCCTACGGAGCTCAGTACCCATGGACGACGCATCTAGCCACGCACTGTCACCGCCACGCTTCGAGCATGGTCACTTTCAATTGATCGCGGGATTGGGCGGGCGTTTTACCGCCGACACGTCCGGGACCATCCCCGATCTGTGGGACGCCTTCATACCGCATATCGGAAATGTACCCGGCCAGGTGGGCGAGGAGACGTACGGTATCTGCTGCAATCCAGACGGCCAGGGTGGTTTCGAGTACATCGCCGGGGTAGCCATCAGCAAGCTGGACGACCTGCCTGACCTGTATCGCTGGGTGGAAGTGCAACCCCAGCACTATGCGGTTTTCGAGCACCAGGGATCCCTCGACACCCTCAAGCAGACCTTCGAGGCGATCTGGCAGCAGTGGCTGCCCACCTCCGGCCACAAGGCCGCCGATGCGCCGGAGTTCGAGCGCTACAGCGCTGACTTCAACCCGGAAAAAGGCACCGGCAAGGTCGAGATCTGGTTGCCGATCAAGCCCTGATCCTGTGTGTCCCGCGCCCTTCCCGCGGGAAGGGCACGGGTTGTTTCTATACGCCGTCTTAACATTCCCCGCTGCAATCAGTGCCCGCCCTTGATACCGCCTTCCCTACGCTGGGAGGTGGGGATTCAGGCTGGCCCGGACCCGATGTCCGGTGCCTGGAATTCCCCCGCCTGCGTCCGCCCTGGACGCTTCGACTGAGCAAGGGGAAGCATCGTGTTGACACTCAAACTTATCTACCTGATCAGCGGGCTCGGTGCCGTCGGGCTGTTCGCCTACCTGGGTTATGCGCTGATCCGCGCAGAAGACTTCTGATGAACCCGCACGTTTCGACAGCGGCTGCCCGCGCAGCCCTCACCTCCCGTACCGGGCAAGGACATCGACCATGTACGACCTGATTTTCGTCGGCACGACCCTGGTGTTTTTCGGCGCGACAGCCTTGTTCATTGTCGCCTTGAACAAGATTTGAACGGAGCTTCGACATGTTGACCGTATTACTGGAATACGCGCTGATCCTCGGGTTGATGACCGGGCTCGCGGTATTGATGGGGCGCTGGCTGACCCGCGTCTTCTGCGGCACCGGTCATGGCTGGGCGGAGCGCGCGACCTATCGGCTGCTCGGTGTCGACCCCGGCGAAACCATGGGCTGGGCCCGCTACGGTTCGGCGTTGTTGCTGTCCAACGGCGCGATGATGCTGCTCGGCTACCTGCTGTTGCGCCTGCAGGGGACGATGCCGATCAACCCGCTGGGCCTGGCTGCCCAGAGCCCGGACCTGGCGTTCAACACCGCCGCCTCGTTTATCACCAATACCAACTGGCAGGCCTATTCGGGCGAGACCAGCCTGTCCAACTTCAGCCAGATGGCGGTGATCACCTTCCTGATGTTTGTCGGCGCCACCGCCGGCGTTGTCGCGGCGGCCGGTTTCATCCGTGGCCTGAGCCGGTCCCGCTCGGCGGATATCGGCAACTACTGGGTGGACTTCACCCGCATCCTGTACCGGGTGATGCTGCCGTTGTGCCTGGTCATGGCACTGGTCTATGTCTGGCAGGGCATGCCCCAGACCCTGTCGTCCGAGGCACTGGCGAGCACCCTGGAAGGCGCGCGACAACAGGTGATCGTCGGTGCGGTGGCGAGCTTCGAATCGATCAAGCATATCGGCACCAACGGCGGTGGTTTCTTTGGCATGAACGCTGCCCATCCGTTCGAAAACCCGACCCCGCTGACCAATGCCCTGCATATCCTGAGCATGCTGCTGATTCCCTCGGCGCTGACCTATGCGTTCGGTAGCATGCTGGTCCGGCGTCGCCAGGGCTGGGTCTTCTTCGGCACCTTCCTGGTGATGTTCATCGGTTTCCTGGCGGTGGTCTTCAGTGCCGAGCAGGGCGGTAACCCTTTGCTCACCCGGTTGGGGGCGGACCAGTCGCTGTCGGCGTTCCAGAGTGGCGGCAACATGGAAGGCAAGGAACTGCGTTTCGGTATCGCCGATACCAGCCTGTTCATTGCCACCACCACCGGCGCCACCACCGGTTCGGTCAATGCCATGCATGATTCGCTGATGCCCATGGGCGGCTTCGTGCCCATGGCGCAGATGATGCTCAACTGCGTGTTCGGCGGCGATGGCGTGGGCTTTATCAACCTGATCCAGTACGCCCTGCTGACCGTGTTCCTGGTGGGCATGATGATCGGCCGGACCCCGGAATTCCTCGGCAAGCGCATCGAGGCCCGGGAGATGAAACTGGTGATGCTGTCGGTGCTCGCGCATCCGATCTGCATCCTCGGTTTCAGCGCCCTGGCGGCACTCTGGCCAGCGACCCTGGACAGCCTCAACAATGTCGGCCCCCACGGTTTCAGCGAAGTGCTCTACGCCTACACGTCCGGTACTGCCAACAACGGTTCGGCATTCGCCGGGCTGAATGCCAACACACCGTTCTTCAACACCACCATCGGCCTGGCAATGCTGCTCGGACGCTTCTTCACCATGCTGCCGATGCTGGCGGTCGCCGGCTGCCTGGCCATGAAAAAGAGCACGCCGGCCGGTGCCGGGACCATTCCCACCGCGACACCGCTGTTCATGTTCCTGGTGGTGTTCGTGGTGCTGGTGGTCGGCGGCCTGACCTTCTTGCCGGCGCTCGCGCTGGGGCCGATCGTCGAGCAACTGCAACTGCTCTCCGGCCAGACCTACAAGTGAGGATGAACCCATGACAACGCGTATTTCCACGTCAACGCAGGTGGCGACCCCATCGCTGCTGCGAGGCCTGTTGCGGCCGGTGCTGGTGTCCTCGGCGTTTTTCATGTTGCTGACCGGCCTGGCCTATCCGCTGGTCACCACCGTGGCGGCCAACCTGCTGTTTCCGTTCCAGGCCGGGGGCAGCCTGCTGGAGCGTGACGGACGGGTGGTCGGCTCGTTGCTGATCGGCCAGCAGTTCGATCGCCCGGAGTACTTCCAGTCACGGCCGAGCGTGACTCAGGGCACCGATCCAAGCGATCCGGCCAAGACCGTCACCACGCCGTACAACGCCGGCCTGAGCGGCGCCAGCAACCTCGGCCCGACCAGCCAGCGCTTGCTGGACGCGGTCCGGGAGCGGGTCGAAGCCTACCGTCGCCTCAATGGTCTGGACCCGCAGGCCCAGGTGCCGGTCGACGCGGTCACGGCCTCGGCCTCCGGCCTGGACCCGCATATCTCGGTCGCCAATGCACTGATCCAGGCCCGGCGGGTTGCCCGCCTGCGGCAGTTGCCCGAGGACGGGCTGCTGAAGCTGGTCCGGGCTCATACCGCCGGGCGCACCTTCGGCCTGCTGGGCGAGCCACGGGTCAATGTGCTGCAACTCAACCTGGCGCTGGACGCCCTGGCGGCATCGCGCCAGCTCCCTCTCGCGGTCAGTGAACAAGAGAACCACCATGAGTGAAATGAAAGTCCGTTTGCCGTTGTTCGACCGTGCTCTGCTGCTCGCGGCGGGCCTGGATGCCTTCAGGAAACTCTTGCCGCAGGCCCAGTGGAAGAACCCGGTGATGTTCGTGGTCTACCTGGGCAGTCTGTTGACCACCCTGTTGTGGTTCCAGTCATGGGGCGGTCAGGGCGAGGCCTCCAGCGGCTTTATCCTGAGCATCTGCCTGTGGCTGTGGTTCACCGTGCTCTTCGCCAACTTCGCCGAGGCCCTGGCCGAGGGACGCAGCCGGGCCCAGGCCGCCAGCTTGCGTGGCATGAAGCGCCAGACCCTGGCCAAGTTGCTGAACCAGCCGCACCACGGCGCCAGATGGCTACCGGTGCAGGCCAGCGATCTGCGCAAGGACGCCGTGGTGCTGATCGAGGCCGGCGATCTGGTGCCGCTGGACGGCATCGTCATCGAGGGCGTGGCGTCGGTGGACGAAAGCGCGATCACCGGCGAGTCGGCACCGGTGATCCGCGAGGCCGGTGGCGATTTCTCCTCGGTCACCGGCGGCACGCGAGTACTGTCGGACTGGCTGGTGGTGCGCATCAGCGTCAACCCCGGCGAATCCTTCCTCGACCGGATGATTTCCATGGTCGAGTCCGCCAAACGGCAGAAGACGCCCAACGAAGTGGCGTTGACCATTCTGCTGGTGGGGCTGACCGCGCTGTTCCTGCTGGTCATCGTCACCCTCAGTCCGTATTCGATCTTTGCCGTGAGCATGAGCGGTACGGGCAATGTCGTCAGCGCGACGGTGCTGGTGGCATTGCTGGTGTGCCTGATCCCCACCACCATCGGCGGCCTGTTGTCGGCCATCGGCGTGGCGGGCATGAGTCGGATGATGGCGGCCAACGTGATCGCCACCTCGGGGCGGGCGGTGGAGGCGGCGGGGGATGTCGACGTGTTGCTGCTGGACAAGACCGGCACCATCACCCTGGGCAACCGTCAGGCCAGTGCTTTCCTGGCCGCTCCCGGGATCAGGGACAGTGAAGTGGCACTGGCGGCACAGTTGGCTTCCCTGGCCGATGAAACCCCGGAAGGGCGAAGTATCGTTGCCTTGGCCCGGCAGAAATTCGAGCTGCCCGAGCCGGATCTCGATCGCCTGGCTGCCAGCTTTGTGACGTTTACCGCGCAGACCCGCATGAGCGGCGTCGACCTGGCCGATGGGCGGGTGATCCGCAAGGGGGCCGCCGATGCGATCCGTCGGCATGTGGAAGCCCTCGGCGGCGGTTTTCCCGTGGCACTGCAAACCCGGGTGGATGAAGTCGCGCGGCGGGGCAGCACGCCGCTGGTGGTGTGCGAGGGCGCGCGGGCCCTGGGAGTGATCGAGCTCAAGGATGTCGTCAAGGGCGGGATCAAGGAGCGTTTTTGCGAGCTGCGGCGCATGGGTATCAAGACGGTGATGATCACCGGCGACAATCACCTGACCGCGGCGGCGATTGCGGCGGAGGCCGGGGTCGATGATTTTCTCGCCGAAGCCCGCCCGGAAGACAAGTTGCAGTTGATCCGCGACTACCAGGCCCAGGGCAAGCTGGTGGCGATGACCGGCGACGGCACCAACGATGCCCCGGCACTGGCCCAGGCCGATGTCGCCGTGGCGATGAACAGCGGCACCCAGGCGGCCAAGGAAGCCGGAAACATGGTCGACCTGGACAGCAACCCGACCAAGCTGATCGAAGTGGTCGAGGTGGGCAAGCAGATGCTGATGACCCGGGGCGCGCTGACCACCTTCAGCGTCGCCAATGACGTGGCGAAGTATTTTGCTATTGTGCCTGCCGCGTTCGTGGCGACTTATCCCCAGTTGGCGGCGCTGAATGTGATGCACCTGAGCAGCCCGAACTCGGCGATTCTCAGTGCGGTGATCTTCAACGCGCTGATCATCGTGGTGCTGATTCCCCTGGCGCTCAAGGGGGTGACCTACCGGGCCATCGGCGCGGCGGCGTTGCTCAACCGCAACCTGCTGATCTATGGGCTGGGGGGCGTGCTGGTGCCGTTCGCCGGGATCAAGCTGATCGATATGCTGCTGGCGGGGCTGGGGCTGGTATAGGCCGGATGACCGTGTGGCGAGGGGGCTCGCCTGCTCGCCACAGGGCAACGTTCGCGGGATCCGTTCACAAGGAGTGGCTTCGCGAGCAATGGGGGCACAAGGAATGACATGGCTTTGAACGACACATCCCGCGACGGTCGTCCCGACCCGGATGCGCTGCTGGAGAAACTGCAACAGGACGAACAGGCCGCCCGACGCGGCCGTTTGCGCATCTACTTCGGTTCCAACGCCGGCGTCGGGAAAACCTGCGCCATGCTCCAGGCGGCCCGCCGCGAGCAGGCGCAGGGGCGCGAGGTGGTCGCCGGTATCGTCGAGACCCACGGCCGCAGCGACACCGCGGCCTTGCTCGAAGGGCTGGAGCAACTGCCGCGTCATACCCTGCAACACCGGGGCGGCAGATTGCCGGAGTTCGACCTGGATGCCGCCCTGGCCCGTTGCCCGGCGGTGCTGCTGGTGGACGAGCTGGCCCACAGCAATGTCCCCGGCTCGCGCCACCCCAAGCGCTGGCAGGACGTCGAGGAGCTGTTGCGGGCCGGGATCGATGTCTGGAGTACCCTGAACGTCCAGCACCTGGAAAGCCTCAACGACCTGGTCAGCGGCATCATCGGGACCCGCGTCCGGGAAACCGTGCCGGATCATCTGTTCGACGGTGCCGACGAAGTGCTGCTGGTCGATCTGCCGCCCGATGAACTGCTGCAACGCCTCAAGGACGGTAAGGTGTACCTCGCGCCCCAGGCCGAGCGGGCATCGCGGCACTTTTTTCGCAAGGGCAACCTGCTGGCGTTGCGCGAGCTGGCCCTGCGACGTACCGCCGACCGGGTCGATGCGCAGATGCGTGTCTATCGTCGCGAGCGCTCCATCGACACCCTGTGGGCCGCCCGCGAGCGCCTGCTGGTGGGGATTGCCGGAGTGCCCGAGGACGAACGCCTGGTGCGCGAAGCGGCGCGTCTGGCGCAGAAGCTCGAGGCGGACTGGATCGTGGTGCACGTCGAGTCGTCCACGGCACGCCGGTCGGTGGCGGGGCGCCGAAGCCAGGCGATGAAGACCCTGGCGCTGGCCGCCGAGTTCGGTGCCGACACGGCGATCCTCGCCGGCATCGACGTTGCCGATGCCCTGGTCGCCTGCGCCCGGGAGCGCAATGCCAACCGCCTGTTGCTCGGCCATCGGCCGCGTCGGCGCTGGCGGTTCTGGCACCAGTCGGTCAGCGATCGGATCAGCCGCCAGCACCCGCAGATCGACCAGATTGTCATTGCCCAGGGGGCGTTGCCGAAGGTGGCGGCAAAACCTCAAGTGGCGCCCGAGCCGAGCGTGGGTCGCGGGTTGGCGTATTTCTGGGCCACCCTGGCCTGTTTCGCGGCCACGGCGTTGGCGGCCCTGTTACTGCAGGTTTTCGACCCGGCCAACGTGGTCATGCTGTTCCTGCTGACCGTGGTGCTGGTGGCGCTGCGCCTGGGACGCGGCCCCGGGATCTGGGCGGCGATGCTTGCGGTCCTGTGTTTCGACTTCTTTTTCGTGCAGCCGGTGTGGTCGTTCACGGTCAACGATACCCAGTATTTCTTCACCTTCGCCTTGATGCTGGGGATTGCCCTGATCACCGGGCAATTGACCGCGCGCCTGCGTCATGAGGCGCGGACAGCGGCCGCCCGGGAGCGGCGGGCCACTTCCTTGGCGCTGTTGGCGCGGGACTTGTCGGCAGCGTTGACGGTCGAACAGATCACCCAGGTGGCGCTACGCACTTTCGCTGCCGTGTTCGAGGCCCGGGTCGCCCTGGCCCTGCCGGATCCCGGCGACGCGGTGCGGTCCATGGCCGGCAGTGTGTTTGCGGCGGATGAAAGCATCGCCCAGTGGACCTACGATCACGGGCGTCCTGCGGGGCGCGGCAGCGACACCCTGGCGGCCGCGGCGGGTTGCTATTTTCCGTTGAAGGCGCCGATGCGCGTGCGTGGGGTGCTGGTTCTCGACCTGAGCGATCCCGAGCGCCTCAAAGACCCGCAGGAACAACGCCTGCTGGAAGCCTGCATGAGCCAGTTGGCGATTGCCCTGGAGCGTGTGCATTTCGTCGAGGTGGCGCAGAGCACCCTGGTACAGATGGAAGGCGAGCGGATGCGCAACACCCTGCTGGCGGCGATCTCCCATGACCTGCGCACGCCGCTGACGACCATTATCGGTGCCGCCGATGCGGCGGCGCCCCATGCCCGGGACGGCGTGCTGGCGGATCTGCTGGCGGGGATTCACGACCAGGCCAGCGCCATGCAGCGCTTGATCGAGAACCTGCTCGATATGGCTCGCCTGCAGGATCGCGGCGTGCGCCTCAATCGACAGTGGCACTCCCTGGAGGAAGTCGTCGGCAGTGCCCTGCGCCAACTGCGTGAACCGCTGGCCCGCCATGGCGTGCGGACCCTGCTGCCGGCAGACCTGCCCCTGGTGGAGGTCGATGCGCTGTTGCTCGAACGGGTCCTGGTCAACCTGCTGGACAACGCCGCGAAATACACTGCGCCCGGTACGTCGATCACCATCGCGGCTTACCCGCAGGAATCCCATATCGTGCTGGAGGTTTCGGACAGCGGGCCGGGCTGTCCTCTCGGCATCCTCCCGGAGCAACTGTTCGAAGCCTTCAGTCGTGGCCAGCAGGAGTCAGCGGTGTCCGGCATCGGGCTGGGCCTGGCACTGGTCCGGCGCATCGTCGAGGCCCACGGCGGCCAGGTAGTCGCCCGGGCCCGGGCGGGCGGCGGGCTTTCCTTTATCATCAGCTTACCGGCGGGTCAGCCGCCGTCCATGGAATCATTATGAGCAGCAGCCGTATCCTGATTGTCGAGGATGAAGCCAATATTCGCCGGTTTATCGGCATCGCCCTGCAAGACGAGGGCTTCCAGGTGTTCGAGGCCGACAGCAGCAAGCGCGCCCTGATCGATGCGGCCAGCCGCCAGCCGGACCTGGTGATCGTCGACCTGGGCCTGCCCGACGGCGATGGCAAGGACCTGATCAGCGAGTTGCGCGGCTGGATGAGCGTGCCGATCCTGGTGCTGTCGGCCCGTGACCGTGAAGACGAGAAAGTCGCGGCGCTGGATGCCGGGGCCGACGATTACCTGGTCAAGCCGTTCGGCGTTCCCGAATTGCTTGCGCGCATCCGCGCGCAACTGCGTCGGCAGGTGCAGACTGGCACGGCGGCGCTGAGCAGCAAGGTGCGTTTCGGTGAGGTCGAGGTCGACCTGGCGACCCATGAGGTGCGTCGTGGCAACGAGAGCGTGCACCTGACACCTATCGAATTTCGCCTGTTGAGCGCACTGATCCGCGGCCAGGGCCGGGTGTTGACCCATCGGCAACTGCTGCTGGATGTCTGGGGGCTGGACTATGTCGATCGTGCCCATTACCTGCGGGTACACATGGCACATCTGCGGCAGAAACTCGAAGCCGACCCGGCACAGCCGCAGTACCTGATCACGGAACTGCAGGTTGGCTATCGCCTGGTCGGTTTGTAACGGTTTATTTGTGGTCTCTTTGCGCCTTGGTGGCGCGCCAGAAATCGAGGTAGAGGGTGATCACGCCAAACGCACTGATACCCAGCAACATCAGCAGGCCGATCTGAATATTGGTCATGGCAGCACTCCGCAAAACACCGCACAAGGCGGCGACCTGCAGAGAAATAGTCGAAAACCGATAGCAAAGACATCGACTATATGAAAGCTTTACGGACCGTTCCCACAACAATATGAGCCAGATACGAAGCGGGCTGGATTCGCTTCCCTGATGCCGATTATTTTTCCTGTTACAAGGTTGCCTGAACTGCCATGAGTCCTTCGAATTCCATTATCCGCCAGGTCTTGACCACTGACCTGGACCGTTGTTTCGCCATCGAGAGTATCGCCTACGAAGGCGATGAAGCCGCGACCCGGGAAAAGATCGCCACCCGTATCGCGACCTGGCCGCAAGGTTTTATCGTGCTTGAGGTTGACGGTGTGGTCGCCGGTTTCGTCAATTCCGGCTCGGCGTTCGACGTGCAGATGTCCGACGAGGCATTCAAGGAACTGATCGGCCACGACCCGCAGGGTCCCCACGTGGTGATCATGTCGGTGGTGGTGCATCCGGACTATCAGGGACAAGGCCTGGCCAAGCGCTTGATGAGTGCCTTTATCGAGCAGATGCGCGACCTGGGCAAGGCGAGCATTCACCTGATGTGCCAGGAGCGCCTGGTGCCGTTCTATCAGACGTTCGGTTTTATCTACAGCAAGCCGTCGGAGTCCGATCACGGTGGCATGGTCTGGCACGAAATGATCCTCGAACTGTAGACCGGCGTTCCCGCTTGTCCTGCCTCTTGCAGGCGCCATCGGGGCGCCTGCAAGAAGACTCGTTCAGCCCCCGTGGCAGCGAATGACCGCCGAGTGCGTGGCGTAGCGTCCGGAAATCAGGATCTTGCCGTCGGGCTGCAGTTCCAAGTGGGAGAGATAGCTGGTACTGCCTGGAATGCTGTTGACCCGGCTCAGTCCCCTGTCGCCAAAGCCCCGGTCCGGCTCACCGGTGGCCAGATGGCGCATCAACCAGGTATGGCCACCGAGGTCCTTGTGGCCGGAACTGACGATCTTCCCGTCTTCCTGGATGGCGGTCGCGAAACCCAGGCCCAAGCCTGGAAACGCCCAGGGCGTTCCTGAGTTGAACAGTGGGTCCAGCGTGCCTTCGGCGGTGACCCGAATGAGCAGTGCAACCTGCTGCGCCAGGTCCGCCGAGCCCACGGCGACTATTTTCTGATCGGCCTGTATGGCGACATCGAACAGTGCCGCGCTGCCTTCCGTAGCCGACTCCAGCTCCAGATAGCCGGTGCAGCCGAAGGTCTTGTCCGGCAGGCCGGTGATGCCATAGCGCATCAGTACCGCCCGCCGGCCGCGCCTGCCGGCGATCACCAACTTGCCATCCGCCTGGATGCGAACCGCCTCGAAGGTCATGCCCGGCTCGGGTGCCGTGACCACGCCACAGGTGCCGAAGCCCGGATCAAAGCTGCCGGCGGGTGTCAGGCGGACAATGACGCCCCTGTCCGGTTTGCCGAGGTCGGCGGTCCTCAGGAGCAGGACGATATGACCATTCGCTTGCACGGCGAGCCGGCGGCCGTAGCCGGTCCAGGGCGCTTTGTAGGGCAGTATGAATTCACCCTGCTCGCCAAAGGTCGGGTCCGTTTCGCCGGTGGCCGTGAGGCGGGTGCAAAATGCCTGTTCATCGGAGCGGAAGTTTCCGAGGACAACAAACTTGTCTTCGTTATCCAGTACGGTATTGATCAGTGCCCGACTCGAGCCCGGGAGAGGCGAAGTGAAGTAATTATAATAAAAACCCTCGGCACTGAAGTCTGCCTGCATCAAACTGGTTGACGAGGATTCATGCACGCCGATAAAGAAATGACGGCCATCGCGTTGCAATATCGAGGGTCCGATAAAACCCGGGCCTGCTTCCGAGAAAATGACCAGGCCGTCCCCGTGCTCACCGAACTCGAAGTCGTGTGTACCGGCGGTGTTGGCGGTTTCCCGGTCGATGCTGACGGAGGCTGGAGGCGCATCATTTGAAGTTCTGTTTTGTATGTCCATTTATTATTGAGTCCTTTCAGGTTATTAACAAAACGATTCCCTGTTTCATGCCGAAGCAGAGACGGTCTGATTTAATAACCGAAAGACAGGTTTGCAAAGCGCTCAAGTTTTACCAGTGATGAAAAGTTGATCTCATATATATGGCCACCCTGTAATTGCCATCATCGCTCAAAGGGAGCTGTCCGGCCGGGTATCGCTAGAGCCTGAGCGCCAGGCGCCGTTCGCCCTGGTACGCCTCGCCGGTATCGACCCAGCCTTGCCTGAGGTAGAACCCCATGGCGTGCGGATTGTCGTTGCCGACCGACAGCACCAGTTCCAGCGCCTCGGGCCAGAGTCGGCGCGCGGTGTCGGGCAAGGCTTGCATGAGGGCCGCACCGACGCCGCGGCCCTGGGCGCGTTTGTCCACCTGCACGGCGTGCAGCGTGACGCTGCCGCTGCCGGCCCAGTGCGGGACAAGGGGATGGCGCTTGAGCAGCAGAAAGCCCACCGGGGTTTCCCCCTCCAGCAGCACCAGTCCCTTCACCCCGGCATGGGGATCACGGGGCAGAAAATACAGGGCGCACTGGATATCGCCGCAGAACGGCAACTGTTCGGGATGCACCTGCAGCCCGTCGAGCTGTTCGCGTTGCAGGGCCGACAGCTCGTGGTAGCAGGCCAGACGGGTTTGCATGTCACTACCTGAAGTGAGTGCCCCGGCAGTTGCCGCAGGTGCCGGGGCGGTGTTCATAGGGCCAGGGTCAGCCGGCGTTCTTCGCCGACCCGACCGTAAAAGGTTTCGCCGCTATCGATAAAACCCTGTTTCAGATAGAGCCCGCGAGCCGCGTGATTCCCGGCATCCACGGCCAGCATCAGGTGCGTGGTCTCGGGCCAGGCGGCACGGGCGACGGCAGGCAGGGCCTCCATGCAGCGTCGTCCGAGGCCGCGTCCTTGTTGCTCTTTATCGACCTGCAAGGCGTGCAGCGTACAGGTCGTGCCGGTGGCCCAGGCCGGTGAGGCGGGCGGTCGCTTGAGCAGCAGGAAGGCCACCGGTAACTCCCCGTCCAACAGGACAAACCCCTTCACATCGTTGCCCTGATGAGCGTGCAGGACGGCCAGGCCGCCAGCGATATCGCTGGAGAATTCTTTCTGCGCCGCATCGACTTGAATCAGGTTCAGTTGTTCGAGCTGGGCCGGGTTCAGGGTCTTATAGTCGACCAGGGTGGTTCTCACGACAGCGGGTCCTTTTTTCCTGTAGGCAAGAGTGCAGGATTCTATCGGCTTTCTCGGACACGCCGTTTTTTTTCCGAAATCCCCGGGAGGTTGTCGATTGGCTCCCAGCCTGTTCGACTAGTCAATGTTCCCGCCTGGAGGTGGGGGGCTTCGACAAATGTCGAAGCCGGATTCTCAAACAGCAGCCATAGTTGTCCGACTGTCCTGGAGACCTGCGATGAAATACCTGTGCCTGATCTACAGTAACGAAGAGCTGTTGCACTCCCATCCCGACAGCCCCAAGGATCCCGAGTGCCTGGCGTACGCGCAGTCGATCCAGGCCAGTGGCCGGATGCTGGCCGCCGAGCCGCTGGAGTCGGTGCAGACCGCCACCACGGTGCGCATGCGCGGTGGCAAGCTGTCCATCACCGACGGGCCGTTTGCCGAAACCAAGGAGCAGCTTGCCGGGTTCTATCTGGTGGAAGCCAAGGACCTCAATGAGGCCTTGCAGATTGCCGGAAATATTCCGGCTGCCCGTGTCGGCAGTGTTGAAGTCCGTCCGGTTCGGGAGTTGAATCTGTAGAAGCGCCGTTAGCCGCGCCGAACCTCAAGCGGATACAAGCCAATAACAATAAGAGGAGCGTTCCCATGAGCAATCTACCGCTGGCCCCGACCGGCGCGGAATTCGAGTTGTCCATCAGCCGCCTGCTGGAGGCGCCGCGCAACCAGGTGTTCCGGGCCTGGACCGAACCTCGCCTGCTCGCCCGCTGGTGGGGCCCACATGGCATGACCACGCCGGTCTGCGATATGCAGTTGTGGGTCGGCGGCCTGTTTCGCACGGTCATGCGGGCGCCGGATGGCACCGAGTATCCCTATCAAGGGGTGTTCCTGGAGATCGCCGCGCCCGAACGGATCGTCTTCACCGATGCCTTCGGCCCCGGCTGGATTCCCACCGGCAAGCCATTCATGACCGCGCGCATCACCCTGGAAGAAGCCGAGGGCGGCACCCTCTATACCGCCAGTGCGATGCATTGGAACGCGGCGGAGCGAGACGCCCACGAAGGGATGGGGTTTCATCAGGGCTGGGGTGAAAGCCTCGACCGCCTGGCCTTGCTGCTCGAACAGGGGCTGCCGGATTGACGGGGACGCCGGAGGCCGTCAAGCGCCAGGTCGAACTCGTCTATCGCCAGGAGTCCCGACGGATTCTCGCGACCCTGATTCGTCTGCTCGGCGATTTCGACCTGGCGGAGGAAGCCTTGCACGAGGCGTTCTTTGTCGCGGTCGAGCGTTGGCAGAGCGATGGCGTGCCGGCCAACCCGCGAGCGTGGCTGGTCTCCACCGGACGCTTCAAGGCGATTGATGTGTTGCGCCGGCGGGCGCGTTTCGCGGCTTCCCAGGCGCAGTTGATCGCCCAGGCCGAAGCGCTCGAACAGACCGAATGGGACGTCGAGGATCTGCAGGACGACCGGCTGCGGCTGATCTTCACCTGCTGTCATCCGGCGCTCTCGGCGGATGCCCAGGTACCGCTGACGCTGCGGGAAGTCTGCGACCTGACCACGGAAGAGATCGCCCGCGCGTTTCTCTCGACGCCTTCGACCATTGCCCAGCGGATCGTCCGGGCCAAGGCGAAGATCCGCGATGCGAAAATTCCCTACCAGGTGCCATCCCTGGCCGAGCTGCCCGAACGCCTGGATAGCGTTCTGCGGGTGATCTACCTGGTGTTCAACGAGGGTTATTCGGCCTCCCTGGGCGGCAGCCTGACCCGCGACGAACTGACTGCGGAGGCGATCCGCCTGGCGCGGCTGCTGCTGGAATTGCTGCCGGATCCCGAAGTCATGGGGCTGCTGGCGCTGATGTTGCTGCATGAGTCGCGGCGCCAGGCACGGCTGTCGGCGAGTGGCGATCTGGTGCTGCTCGATGTCCAGGATCGCTCGCTGTGGAATGCCGAACTGATCGCCGAAGGATGTGGCTGGGTCGAGCGGGCCTTGGGTACCGGACGTTTCGGCCCCTATGGTCTGCAAGCGGCGATAGCGGCGGTGCATGCCGAGGCGGCCAGCGCCGATGAAACCGACTGGGCGCAGATTGTCGGGCTGTATGACCTGTTGCTGCGGGCGGTGCCATCACCAGTAATCGAGTTGAACCGCTCGGTGGCCGTGGCCATGCGCGACGGGCCCTTGGCCGGGCTGGTGCTGCTGGAAGAGATCCTGGGGCGGGGCGAGTTGCAGGATTATCACCTGGCCCATTCGGCTCGGGCCGACTTCTGTCGTCGACTGGGCCGCCTTGACGAGGCGCGGGCGGCTTACCGGCGGGCCTTGCAACTCACGCAACAGGCCCCGGAGCAGCGCTTTATCCAGGGCCGGCTGGATGAACTGGAGGAGTAGTGACTGGCCGGATGGTTCGGGCTGCTCCTACCGGCGCCTTCGCGGGCAAGCCCGCTCCCACAGTGTCCGCGTCGTGCCCAATCCGTTTGGACGACATCCACCTTGTGGGAGCGGGCTTGCCCGCGAAGAGGGGCGCACAGGCACTCCATCAGCCTTACGGCTGCTGCCGCGTCGCCGCCAGGACGATTTCGCGGATACACACGTGCTGCGGTTGCTCGTAGGCATAACGGATGGCCGCCGCCACATCCTCGGCACTGAGGACCACACCGCCCATGTCATCGGCCTTCCAGGCTTCGTAACCGCTCTTGATGGCGTCGTCGGTGGTGTGGCTCAGCAGTTCGGTCTCCACGGCGCCAGGGGCGATGGTGATCACGCGGACATTGTGCGGCGCCAGTTCCTCGCGCAGGTTTTCCGACAGCCCGTGTACCGCGAACTTGGTTCCGACGTAGGCGACATGGTTGGGGAAGGTCTTGCGCCCGGCCACCGAGCCGACGTTGATGAGGGTGCCGCGCTTGCGCTCGATCATCCCGGCGGTCACCGCATGCACGCCATTGAGCAGGCCCTTGACGTTGACATCGAACATCCGGTCCCACTGCTCCGGGTCCTGTTCGCCGATGTTGCCCAGCAGCATCACCCCGGCATTGTTGATCAGCGCATCGGCCGGCCCGTAAAGCGCTTCGGCTTCGGCAACGGCCGCCAGCAGGGCGCCGCGGTCGGTGACGTCGACACCGCGACTCAGGGTGGCGGGCAGGGCCAGGGCTTCCAGGCGTTCGGTGCGTCGGGCCAGCAGCAATAGCGGATGACCGGCTGCCGACAGCAGGCGGGCGGTTGCTTCGCCGATACCGGAACTGGCGCCGGTGATAATAACCAGTGGCTTACTCATGGGACTCTCCTGAAATAATAAAAACCAATGCCTGACAATGGCGGGCAGTATATTCAGACGGTCTTCTGCTTAAAAATGCCTTATTTCTCTGTCTGCTATCGGAATTCCCTATGGATATTCGCCATCTCAAAGCATTTCTCGCGGTCTTCGAGGAACGCAATATCACCTCGGCGGCCCAGCGCCTGTTTATCAGCCAGCCGACCTTGTCGGTGACGATCCGGCAGTTGGAGGAGGAACTCGGGGCCGCGCTGTTCGTGCGTCAGCCGCGTGGGGTCGAGGTGAGTGACGAAGCGCGGGTGTTGTACCCCCAGGCGCGGCGGATGGTGGCCGAGGCGGAAGCCCTCGGTCGGCTGTTTCGCGGACGCGAGGACCGGGCGCCGCTGGCATTGGGCGTCGAGGGCGATATTGCCGACAGTCAGGTCGAGGCTTTCCTGCGCCTGGCCTGCCAGGCCATGCCGAATCTGCTGCTGACGGTGCATGAAGGCTGCCACGGCGATGCCCGGCTGGCGGTGGAGGAGCAATGCTGCGAGGACGAGTTGTTCCTGCCGCTCTGGGAGGAATCCTATGTGATGGCCCTGCCGGGCGAGCACCCGATGGCGAACGCTGCTGTCGGCCAACCCTGGGTGCCGATCAGCGACTGGATCACCTGCCCGGGTCATGACTCCCACCAGCGCTTGATGGCCCTGTACGGACGGTCGCCGGAAGCCGTGGCCGGGCATGCCGATTCGCTCAAGCAGGCCCTGCACATGGTCGCCGCCGGGATCGGCGTGGCGATGTTGCCGCATTCCCTGGCGGCCGGGCATGCCGGGGTAAAGGTCCGGCCCCTGCACCTGCCTGCACCGAGTCGCCGGGTAGGCCTGTGTTATGCGGCGCAGGCCCTGGAATTGCCAACCCTGCGGGCCCTGCACGAATACTTCCAGGCCAACCGGCCGCCGTCTGCCGCAGTCGCCTGACGCCGTTCTATTCGAGCATCTTCGCCAGCAACCAGCTGCCTGCCGGTCCGGGTGGATGCAGGCGCGACCAGAGGGCATCGACCGATACCGGTTTCGGCCAGCCGCGAACCTGCAGTTCCACCAGCGAGCCACTGTCGAAACGTCCTACCAGCCAGCGCGGCAGCGGCGCCCAGCCAAAGCCGCGTTGGGCCATCTCCAGCAGCATCAGGTAGCTCGACGCCGACCAGACCCGCCCTTGCGCGCGGGTTTCATAGGGATTGACGATGGTCGCCAGGCGCAATTCGCGGTGTTGCTGCAAGGCCGCCTGGTCGACCTTTTTCAAGGCTGCCAGCGGATGGTCGCGATGGACGAACACGGCGAACTCGGTGCGCTCGTCGACGGTGGCGCTGCTCAGGTCCGGCGGGTAGCTGTCCTGGGTTTCGGCAAAGGCCACGTGCGCCCGGCCATGTTGGACCAGTTCCACCAGATCGGCACATTCGGCGATCAGGCATTCGAGTTCCAGGTCCGGGTAGCGCGCGGCGAAACCGCTGAGGGAAGCTTCGAAGCGATCGGACTGGTAGGTGTCGGAAATCACCACGGTCAATTTCGGTTCGAGTCCCTGGGCCAGCTGGCTGGCGGCCATCTCCAGCCGGTTGCTGGCGGCGAGGATATCCTCGGCCTTTTGCAGCATCACATGGCCGGCGGCGGTCAGGCCGGGCTTGCGGGTACTGCGGTCGAACAGTTCGAAGCCCAGGTCGATCTCCAGGCCGGCCACGGCGGCACTGATGGTGGACTGGCTCTTGCCCAGCTTGCGGGCGGCGGCGGAAAACGAGCCGAGGGTCGCGGCTTGGACAAAGGCCTGGAGCATTTCATTGGAGGCCATGAACTATCGTCTCACTCGATGGTAATCGACTTTTAGTATCTGGATAAATGGCGATAATCACAACCCTCGACACCTTGGGGGCACCCATCATGAGTACCGGCAAGTCTTTTACCGAACGTGTTTTCCAGGCCATCGGCTTCGAGTTTTTCGCCGTGCTGCTGTGCACGCCCCTGTTTGCCTGGATGATGGACAAGCCCCTGCTGGACATGGGCGTGGTCACGGTTTTCAACTGCTTTATCGCCCTGGGCTGGAACGTGCTGTTCAACGGCCTGTTCGACCGGCTGCGCGAGCGCCTGGCCCTTGCTCAAAACGGCTGGACCCGGCTGCTGCATGCGCTGCTGTTCGAAGGTGGGCTGGTCGTGGTGAGCGTGCCGCTGATCGCCTGGTGGCTGGAGTTGAGCCTGCTGACGGCGTTGCTGTTGGATATCGGTGTGCTGCTGTTTTTCCTGCCGTACACCTATGTCTACCACTGGGCCTATGATGTGCTGCGCGAGCGTGTGTTGTTGCGCCGGCTGGCTCGCTGAGGGTTATCGCGAACTCAGCTCGATGATGAAATCCAGAAAGGCGCGGACCTTGGCCGGTGGCAGGTGCCGTGATGGATACAGGGCATACAGCGGGAAGCGCTCATCGGGCCAGTCGGGAAACAGTTCCACCAGCCGGCCGCTGTCGAGCATCAGCTGCACGCCCAGGTCCAGGACCTGGGCAATCGCGTAGCCGGTTTCGCAGATGCTGTGCAAAGTGCCGACATCGTTGAGCACCAGTCGGGCATTGTTGCGCACATCGACCCGTTGCGCGCCCCGATGGAACTCCCAGGGAAACGGCCGACCGCTCTCGGGGTCGCGGAACGACACGCAGACATGCCGCTCGTCTTCCATGTCCAATGGAGCCAGCGGCCGGCCATGACGTTTCAGGTAGGCCGGCGACGCGCAGGTCAGCACGCGCACGTCCAGCAGCTTGCGCGCCACCAGCGACGAGGACGCCGGATGGCCGAAGCGCACCGCCAGGTCGAAGCCATCGGCCACCACGTCCCCCAGGTGATCGCGGGTATAGAGTTCCAGTTGCAACAGCGGATGGCGGCTCATGAATTCGCCGAGGGCGGGGCCGAGGATCAGCCGGGAGAAGTACGGGTCGATATTCACCCGCAGCCGTCCGCGCACGCTACTGGCGCTGCCGCTGGCGGCGTGGGCGGCCTCTTCCAGCCCGGCCAGCAGCGGCGTGATTTCCTCGTAGAGCCGGCGGCCTTCGTCGGTCAATTTGATCGAGCGGGTGGTGCGGTCGAACAGGCGGATACCCAGGCGCTTCTCCAGTCGGGCAATGGCCCGGCTGACCCCAGAAGGCGTCATGTCGAGACTGTCGGCGGCCTTGGCGAAACTGCCGCTGTCGACCACGGCACTGAGGACGCCCATGCCGCTGGCGAGGCTGGAGTCGAAGGTCATTGGTGATTCCCTGTCACTTATTCAATGACATCCATGCTATCGGAGAATCCATGCCCGCGCCGGATAATTCTCGCCATCGCGACAGACGTCGCTTCTCGCTGGAGGAAATTCTATGTACGCAGTCATGGGTATTACCGGGCAGGTCGGTGGCGCTGTCGCCCGAACCTTGTTGGCCGCCCGGCAACCGGTGCGCGCGGTGGTGCGCAGCGCGGAGAAGGGCGCACTGTGGGCCGGGCAGGGTTGCCAGGTGGCGCTGGCCGATGTCGATGATGTCCAGGCGCTGACGCAGGCATTCAGGGGGGTCGACGCCGTCTTTGTGATGATGCCGTCGAACTTCGACCCGACCCCGGGGTTCCCTGAGGCCCGGCAGGTGGTGGAAACCCTGCGCACGGCCCTGGAGCAGGCGCGGCCGGGGCGGGTGGTCTGTCTGTCGACCATCGGGGCCCAGGCCACCCAGCCGAACCTGCTGAATCAACTGCAGATCCTCGAGCAGGGGCTGGGCAGCCTGGAACTGCCGGTGACCTTCCTGCGTCCGGGCTGGTTCATGGAAAACGCCTTGTGGGATGTGGCGGCAGCCGTTGAAACGGGGGTTGTCCCGAGCTTTCTGCAACCGCTGGACAAGCCGGTGCCGATGATCGCCACGGCGGATGTCGGACGCCTGGCGGCGCAACTGTTGCAACAAAGCTGGAGCGGCAAGCGCATCGTCGAACTGGAGGGGCCGCAACGTGTCACGCCGAACCAGATCGCCGCGGGTTTCGCCGAGCTGCTGGGCAAGCCGGTGCGGATGGAAGTGGTCGAGCGTGATACCTGGCAGGCGCTGTTCAGCAGCCAGGGCATGAACAACCCGCTGCCGCGCATGCAGATGATCGATGGCTTCAACGAAGGCTGGATCGAATTTGCCGGCGAGCCACGCAAGGGCCAGGTGGAATTGCTGGCGGTGCTGAAGGATCTGTTGATCCGTAGTGGTGTGCACGGCTGACCGGCCTCTTCGCCGGCAAGCCGGCTCCCACAGGAGCGGACGCAGAGCGTCCAGAGAGGCATTCCCACGCGGAGCGTGGGAACGATCGCATCGAGCCTGACCCCTTGCCGGCTGACTGGCTTTCTCGGCGTCAAGCCAGCTCCCGCAAGGATCGAGTCGAGCACCCGTGCTGCATCCAACTTGACCCCTGTGGGAGCCGGCTTGCCGGCGAAAGCGTCAGCCCGGCCGGCGCAATTTACAAGAACATCCCTCCTGAAGCCTCGACCCGCTGCCCGTTGATCCACTGTCCACCTTCGCCCAGCAGTAGCGCGATCGCCCCGCCGATATCATCCGGCAGTCCAACCCGGCCCAGCGCCGTGACGCTGGCGACAAAGGCATTCAGTTCCTGATTGTCGCGCACGTGACCACCGCCGAAATCAGTCTCGATGGCGCCAGGTGCCAGGGCGTTGACGCTGATCCCGCGTGCCCCCAGTTCCTTGGCCTGGTAACGGGTCAGGACCTCCATCGCGCCCTTCATCGCTGCATAGGTGCCGTAGCCCGGCAGGCTGAAGCGGGCCAGGCCGCTGGAGATATTGATGATGCGGCCACCGTCGGCCATCAGCGGCAACAGCTGCTGGGTCAGGAAAAACGGCCCCTTGAAGTGAACATTCAACAGTTGGTCGAACTGCTCTTCCCGGGTATCGACGAACAGGCCATGGATTCCGACGCCCGCATTGTTGACGAGGAAATCGAATCGCTCCCGGCCGAAGACGCTGTCGAGCACCTTGGCGACGCTTTCGCCGAAAGCCTTGAAGCCGGCGATGACACCGACATCCAGTTGCAGCATGGCGGCGCGTCCGCCGAGTCGTTCGATTTCGCTTGCCACGGCCTGGGCGTCCTCGGCCCGGCTGTTGTAGGTGCCGATGATGTCCACGCCCTGGGCGGCGAGGTGCAGGGCAGCGTGCTTGCCCAGGCCGCGGCTGGCGCCGGTGATCAGTGCGATTTTGCGAGTCATGGGTAGTCCTCAAGTGATGGGTGACCTCGAGGAAAAGTGTATTTGTCCGGTAGGCAGGCGATAAACTCAGCGGAATCGGAAAGACTGATCGCTTTATCCGAACAATCAAGGGCCGCCCGTGATGAACAAGCTGGAACTGCTGCGTACCTTTATCCGTGTCACCGAACTGTCGAGCTTTACCCTGGCCAGCGAAAGCCTGGGTTTGCCCAGGTCCAGCGTTTCCGAGCATATCCAGGCCCTGGAGGAACTGCTGGGCACGCGCTTGCTGCAGCGCACCACGCGCAAGGTGCAGGCGACCCAGGACGGCCTGGTGTTGTACGAACGCAGCAAGGACCTGCTCTCGCACATGGATGAACTGGAAGGGCTGTTTCGCCAGGATGCGGCGCTGCTCTCCGGGCGGATCCGTTTCGATATGCCCAGCGTCATGGCACGCCGGGTGATCATGCCGCGCCTGCCGGAGTTCATGGCCCGTCATCCGCGGATCGAGCTGGAGATCAGCAGCACCGATCGTCGGGTCGACCTGTTGGGCGAGGGCTTCGACTGTGTGCTGCGGGTCGGCGCGCAACCGGACCAATCGGTGGTGGCGCGGCATGTGAGTTCGTTGCAGATGGTCAACTGTGCCAGTCCGGCCTATCTGCGGCGTCATGGCACGCCGCTGACTCCCGAGGACCTCGCCGGGCACCGGCTGGTGCACTACGTCGGGGTGCTGGGCGCGCGCTCGGCGGGGTTCGAGTACCTGCACAACGGCAAGCGGGTCCAGGTGCCCATGGACGGCAGCGTCACGGTGAACAGCACCGATTGCTACGAGTCCGCCTGCCTGGGTGGTTTCGGCCTGATCCAGGCGCCACGCCACGGTGTGCGCAAGCATCTGGACAGCGGTGAGCTGGTGGCGGTGCTGCCCGATTACCTGCCCGCGCCGCTGGAAGTGTCCCTGCTGTATGCCCAGCAGCGACACTTGCCGCGGCGGGTGCGGGTGTTCATGGAATGGCTGGTGGAGATACTGCAGACCCTGGCCTGAAACGACAAACCCCACCGGGGTGGGGTTTGTCGGTGTCGCGCCGGCGCTGAATCAGAACAGCTTGGTAAACAACCAGTACAGGCTGCCCGACAGCAGGATCGCCGCCGGCAGGGTCAGGACCCAGGCCATCGCCAGGTTGCGGATGGTCTTCATCTGCAGGCCGCCGCCGTTGGCGACCATGGTCCCGGCCACGCCCGAGGACAGCACGTGGGTGGTCGATACCGGCAGGCCGTACATGTCCGCCGCGCCGATGGTCAGCATCGCGACCATTTCCGCCGAGGCGCCCTGGGCGTAGGTCAGGTGGGTCTTGCCGATCTTCTCGCCGACGGTGACGACGATGCGCTTCCAGCCGACCATGGTGCCCAGGCCGAGGGCGATCGCCACGGCGATCTTCACCCACAGCGGGATAAAGCGCGTGGCGTTGTCGATCTGTTGCTTGAACAACTGCAGCTTGCCCTGGGTGTCGGCGTCGAAGTTGCCGACCTTTTCCTTCTCCATCATGCGGATGGTTTCGGAGCTCAGGTACATGTCGTTACGCACGTTGCCCATGGCTTCGGCCGGCACCTTGGCCAGCGAACCGTAACCCTTCACTTCGTCACCGATATGACCGGTCAGGGACGCCAGCGCCGGGATCAGTTCCGGGGTGATCTGCTTGGTGCGGATATACAGGGTGAGCACCGGGCGCGGGTCGGCGGGTGCCGGCAACGGGGCGGCCTTGACCAGCGCGGCCTGGGTGACTTCGGCCACGGCGGCGAACTGCAGGGCCTGCTCGGCCGGCATGGTGCGGTTCAGGGCGTAGGCCATCGGTAGGGTGCCGACCAGGATCAGCATGATCAGACCCATGCCTTTCTGGCCGTCGTTGGAACCGTGGGCAAAGGACACACCGGTGCAGGTCAGGATCAACAGGCCGCGGATCCACCAGGGCGGCGGCTCCTTGCCCTTGGGCGCCTTGTACAGCGCGCGGTTTTTCACGAACAGGCGCAGCGCGACCAGCAGCAGGGCGGCGAAGGCGAAGCCGACGATCGGCGAGAGCAGCAGCGCGTAGCCGATCTTGGTGACCTGGCTCCAGTCGACGCCGCTGGTCCCGTCGCGGCCGTGCATCAGCGCGTTGGCCACGCCGACACCGATGATCGAACCGATCAGGGTGTGGGACGACGAGGCCGGCAGGCCCAGCCACCAGGTGCCGAGGTTCCACAGGATGGCGGCGATCAGCAGGGCGAAGATCATCGCGAAGCCGGACGACGAGCCCACTTGCAGGATCAGTTCCACCGGCAGCAGCGCGATGATGCCGAAGGCCACCGCGCCGCTGGAGAGCAGCACACCGAGGAAGTTGAAGCAGCCGGACCAGACCACCGCGAAATGCGGCGGCAGCGAGTGGGTGTAGATCACGGTGGCGACGGCGTTGGCGGTGTCGTGGAAACCGTTGACGAACTCGAAGCCCAGGGCGATCAGCAAGGCTACCCCGAGCAGCAGGAAGGGCGTCCAGGTGGTGACCGTGGTGCCCAGGTCGTGCATGTCATGCACCAGGCTGTAGGCCGTGAACAACAGGCCGATGGCCAGCACCGCGAAGAAGATCACGGCGGTAAAGACGCGGGGTTTGCTTTCGAGATGCGGCCTGCCGTCGCCGGCAGCGGGCGAAGCGGCAGTCAGTGAAGGGGTAGCCATGCCTGAAATCCTGTTTGGGAACGGATAACCGTCATGATCATTGCGAAATGTTACAGAGAGACTGCGGCAGGTCAGTGTTCAGTGGATTTAGTGGCTCCGCTGGTCCGGCCGCAGGTCGTGTCAATAATCCTGACGCTTGCGAAAGGCCCAGCGCCCGGCCAGCACGGTGAAGGTCGCCACCAGTGCCACCAGGATCCAGAACCCCTCCGGGTCGCCCGCGAGCGGAATGCCGCCGACGTTCATGCCGAAGAAGCCGGCGATGATGTTGATCGGCAGCGCCAGTACCGTCACCACCGTCAGGGTGAAGAGGGTCCGGTTGCTCTGCTCGTTGAGGTTGGCGGCAATCTCTTCCTGCAACAGCTTGATCCGTTCGCCCAGGGCCTCGAGGTCGCTGAGGATCAGCGAGAACTCCTCGGTGGACTTGCGCAATTCCTTGACGTCTTCCTTCTGCAGCCACTGCGGCGGTCGGTTGAGCAAGCGCAGCAGCGAGCCCGGCTCCAGGGCGAGCAGGCGCTGCAGGCGCACCAGTACCCGGCGCATGGCGCCGAGTTCCGCGCGGTTGTTGCTCAGGCGCAGGGCCAGCAACTGGTCTTCGATCTGGTCGACGCTGATGCTGGTCTTGCGCACGATCTGGGTCAGGACTTCACCCTGGTCGCGCAGCAGGTGCACCAGCAACTCCAGCGGCGAGCGGAAGCGCTCGCCGGCCTTGACCGAGGAGCGCAGCTTGTCCACCGAGTGCAGCGGTTGCAGGCGGGCGCTGATCAGCAGCTTGCTGCGGGCACAGACCCACAGCGTGGAAATATCCGACGACACCATGCTGCTGAGGTTGAACACCACATCGTTGACCACCGCCAGCAAGGCGTTGTCGACATGTTCGATACGGGTCGAGCGCGAACCTTCGTGCAGCGCTTCGAAGAACTCTTCGGGCAACGACAGGTGCGCCTTCATCCAGCGCTCGCACGCGGCGTGGGCCAGGTTCAGGTGCAGCCAGAGAAACTGCTCGGGGTCTTCGGGTTGTTGCAGGCATTGCAGGGCGGTGGCGGAGTCGATCTCCTCGCCGCGTTCGCCGGCGCGAAAGCGAAAGCCATAAAGAAGGCCGAACAGGTCCGAGTCGCGGTGGCTTTGGTCAAGGCTATGGTTCATGGAGGCTCGCAGGAATGAAGCGCCCGAAACATTTTTTTACAGGTTCGCTTGAGCCGCATCATCTCAAGGCTTTTTGACATTTTTGTTACAGCTTGGCGTGTCCGCCTGAGGGTCTCGACCTGAAAGGTCCCGGCCGCTCACCGAGTACGATTGCCGACGTGGCGGAACGCAGGCTCAGACGCTTGTGTATCGGGCCGCTGACCAAGGGGATACAGGATAGGTCTCAAGCACGCGGCGGCGTTGTCGATGATGGGGATATCACTACCTGAACAGGAAACATCCCCATGGTCAGCATCACATCGGTCACCATCACTCCAAGCCTGTCGACCAGCACCGCCACCAAGGCGGCCAGCGCCGACGGCACCACCACTGCCGGCACGACCGCGGCGGCCACTGATACCACCAAGGTCGCTGGTGGCCAGCCGGCAGGTGCCGGTGGCGCCTCGGGCAGCAGCGACAGCTCCAGTTCGGAATCCGATACCGTCAAGGAACTGCGCAAGCAACTGGCCGAACTGCAGAAGCAGTTGCAGGAACAGGAGCAGGCCATGCAGAAGGCGCAGTCGAGTAACGAAAGCCCTGATGCCAAGGCCGCCGCCGTGGCGAGCGCGGAATCCCAGGTGGCGACGATTTCCGCTTCGCTGCAGACCGTCAGCGCGGCGTTGACCCAGGCCCTGCAGGAGTCCGGTGGCAGCACCTCGGGCGGTACGGTCAACACCACCGCCTGATTACAGGGCGTGATTGTGCAGGTCGGTCACCAGCATGCAGCCTGGCGCGTGGGTGATGCACAGCGGCGGACGTGAGGCCTGCACCACCGATTGCGGGGTCACGCCGCAGGCCCAGAACACCGGGATCTCGTCGTCGGCCACCGGCACGGCATCGCCATAGTCCGGTGCGGCGAGGTCGCGGATGCCGATCAGCGCCGGGTCGCCGATATGCACCGGGGCGCCGTGGACATTGGGCATGCGCCCGGTGATCTGGATGGCCTGGATCGCCGCGGCGGCTTTCAGCGGGCGCATGCTGACCACCAGCTTGCCTTGCAGGCGAGCGGTCGGCCGGGTGTCGATAGCGGTCTGGTACATCGCCACGTTGCGACCCAGCTCGATATGCCGCAGGCCGATCCCGGCGTCCAGCAGCGGCTGTTCGAAGGAGAAGGAGCAGCCGATGGCAAAGGCCATCAGGTCGTCCTGCCAGAGCGTGGCAATATCCAGTGGTTCTTCGCTCAGGACGCCGTCGCGGTAGACCCGATAGCGCGGCACGTCATGGCGGATATCCACGGCCTGGCCCAGGTGACGGAAGATCGGGTCGCCCGGCTCGGTGACGTCCAGCAGCGGGCAGGCCTGGCGATTGAGGGTACAGAAACGCAGGAACTCATCGGCCCAGTCACCCGGCAGGATCACGATATTGGCTTGCACCCGACCCTGGCCGAGCCCACTGGTGTGGCCCTGGTAGCGTCCGGCGGCGATCTCCTGGCGCAGGTCGAACGGCGTACGCTGGCGCAATGGGTCGAAGGGCATGGCGGGCTGGTTCATCGAAGCGTCTCCTGGGGCCGAAGGGGCCTTTGCAGGGCTCTTTGTAAAAAAACCGGGTTAGGCTGTCCAACCAGAAAATCTGGTGTTGTGAACAAGAAAAGTTGATGACGCAGCTCATCAATTTTTCTTATGCATTGACCGGCTTTTTTCCCGTTTGACGCTGGTGTGGCCCGGCGCGAAGAATCCGCTCCACGACGCAGCGCATTGCGTCGGCTCTCCCACGACAACGCCTTCACAACAAAACAACGAGGCGTGTCCGTCACTTTCCTTTGCTGCCGCAGGAACCTCCATGGACAACACCATGACTGACCACGTGCCTTCAGGGGCGCGCCGTGCCGGCCCGTTCAGCTGGTACGGACCACTGAGCAAAAATGAAAAGCGTACTTTCTGGAGCTGCAAGATCGGCTATGGCCTCGATGGCATGGACACGCAGATGCTCAGCTTCGTGATTCCCACCCTGATCGCCACCTGGGGCATTTCCAAGGGCGAAGCCGGGCTGATCGGTACCAGCACTTTGCTCGCCTCGGCGGCCGGTGGCTGGATCGCCGGGATTCTCTCCGACCGCATCGGCCGGGTACGCACCCTGCAACTGACGGTCCTCTGGTTTGCCTTTTTCACCTTTCTCTGCGGGCTGGCGCAGAACTATGACCAGTTGCTGGTGGCACGCACCCTGATGGGCTTCGGTTTCGGCGGCGAATGGACCGCGGGGGCGGTACTGATCGGCGAGGTGATCCGTTCGCAGGACAGGGGCAAGGCGGTGGGCATGGTGCAGGCCGGCTGGGCCCTGGGCTGGGGACTGACGGCGCTGCTGTATGCCGGGTTGTTCAGCTTCCTGCCGCCGGAGCAGGCCTGGCGGGCGTTGTTCATGATCGGCCTGGTGCCGGCCTTGTTCGTACTGGTGATCCGGCGCCTGGTCAAGGAATCCGACACCTTCGAGCAGGCCCGCCAGGAGCGCCCGGCCAAGGCTTCGCCCTGGGCCTTCTTCGAGATCTTTGCCCCGCGGATGCTCAGCACCACCTTGCGTGCTTCGCTGCTGACCACCGGTGCGCTGGGCGGCTACTACGCGATCACCACCTGGCTGCCGACCTACCTGAAGACCGAGCGCGGCCTCAGCGTGCTGGGTACAGGCGGTTACCTGGCGATGGTGATCGTCGGCTCCTACGTCGGTTATGTGACCAGTGCGCTGCTGACCGATACCATTGGCCGCAAGAAGAACTTCATCCTCTTTGCCGTCGGCTCGATGGCCATTGTCCTGACCTACACCCAATTGCCCATCGATAACACCTGGATGCTCTGGCTCGGCTTTCCCCTGGGCTTCTTCGCCTCGGGCATCTTCGCCGGCATGGGGGCGTTCCTGACCGAGCTGTTTCCAACGCGCATGCGCGGTTCGGGCCAGGGCTTCTGCTACAACGCCGGCCGTTCCATCGCCGCGTTGTTTCCGCTGTTTATCGGCGCCCTGAGTGAAACCCTGCCCATCGGCACCGGTATCGGCGTGTTCGCCGCCGGGGCCTACGGGGTGGTGATCCTGGCGGCCCTGAGCCTGCCGGAAACCCGCGGCCGACAACTCGAGTCCTGAACCCTGGCACGCCCGGGCCGCCACGGCCCGGGCCATTGCCACCCCTACGCTTTTCACCACATCGGTCGCGAACCCAACGCCCCCGAGAGGGCCGGCTCGTGCCCGCAAAACAGGAGCACACCATGAAGCACTTCGATACGTTGTCACGTTCACCGCTTTCCATCGGCACTCTGCTCGGCCTGGGACTGCTCTGCGCACCCGGCGCCCGGGCGGACTTTATCGCCGACAGCAAGGGCAGCCTGGAGGCGCGCAACGTCTATTTCAATCGCGACTTCCGCCAGCCCGGCTCGCGGGAAAAGGCCGATGAATGGGCCCAGGGGTTCATGTTGCGCCTGGAGTCCGGCTTCACCGCCGGGACCCTCGGATTCGGCATCGATGCCCTGGGCATGACCGGCTTCAAGCTCGACTCGGGGCGTGGCACCGCCGGTACCGGCCTGCTGCCGGCCGACCTGTCGAAGGGCGGTTCGCAGGACAGCTACGGCGAGCTGGGCCTGACCGCCAAGGTGCGCCTGTCCAACAGCGTGCTGAAAGTCGGGACCCTGCAGCTCAAGGATCCGGTGGTGATTTCCAACGACACCCGCCTGCTGCCCAGCACGTTCAAGGGCGGCGTGTTGAACGTGCAGGAGATCGACCGGCTGAAGCTGACGGCGGGGCAACTGAGCCAGATCAACTATGTCGACTCCACCGACTACCAGGACATGAGCGCCAACCGCATTGGCGGCGTCAGCGACAAGTTCCAGTTCGCCGGGGCCGACTACCAGTGGCTGCCGAACCTGCTCACCCAGTATCGCTACGGCAAGTTGCAGGACATCTACCAGCAGAACTTCGTCGGCCTGGTGCATAACTGGGACCTGGGGGCCGGGCAGGGCCTGAAGAGCGACCTGCGCTACGCCCGCAGCACCGAGGACGGTAACTTCCGGCCGCTGGACAACCGGGCCCTGGGCGCGATGTTCACCTACAGCCTCAAGGGCCATGCCCTTGGCGTGGGCTATCAGCGCATGAGTGGCGACGATCCGTTCCCGTACATCGGCCACAGCGACCCGTACCTGGTGAACTTCGTGCAGATCGGCGACTTCGCCAATATCAACGAGCGTTCCTGGCAGCTGCGTTATGACTACAACTTCGCCGCCCTCGGCTTGCCGGGCCTGAGTTTCATGACCCGCTACGTGTCCGGCGACAACGTGCAACGCGCGGCGCCGGGCGAAGGGCGGGAATGGGAGCGCAACACCGACATCGGCTACGTGGTGCAGGACGGTACGTTCAAGGGCGTGGGCGTGAAATGGCGCAACGCGACGGTGCGCTCGAACTTTGGCAATGACCTGGACGAGAACCGCCTGATCCTCAGCTACACCCTGGCACTCTGGTAGGCCCCGGGATAACGCCGTTCCATTCGGCTTAAGGGGAAGCAGAAAAGCCGCGCCCTGATGGTTGAGGGCGCGGCTTTGGCGCAGGCGGGTGGATCACTTGTCTTTCTTTTCACTCTGGAAAGCGGCGGTCTTGGCGTCGAGCTTGACTTCCCATTTCACGCCGTCGGTGCCGGTCAGTTCGACCTCGTAGACATAACCGCCGCCGGCGACCTGATCGAGTTCGGTGTCGGTGATGGTGGCGCCGGGGTGCTTGGCCAGGGCGGCCTGGTTGAGCTTCTCGAAGTCGGCGATGGCGCCGGATTTGAGCAGCCCGGGAATATGGTCCGGACGAACGTCGGCCTGGGCGAAACCGGCGGCGAGGGTCAGGGCGGTGGCAGTCAGCAGTGTGGTAAATGGTTTCATCTGGAAGATCCCTTGATTGAATGGCTTCAGTGGGATCAGCTTAGGTGTTGCAACTTAATTCATCCTTAATCCCTGAAACCGGCGCTCCGGCGCTCCGGGGCGCCGGTCCATGGGGCGAGGCGGCTCAGTAGCCGTTGGCCTCGAGGATCTGCGGCACGGTCTTCGGTGAAGCGCGCTTGAAGTACTTCAGCAGTTCCGAGGCGCGGTTGGTGAAGATGCCATCGACGCCGGCGTCGAGGACCTTCTTGAAGTCCTGGGGTTCGTCGACGGTATAGACGTGCACCAGCAGACCCTTGTCATGGGTGTACTTGTTCATCCAGGGTTTGACCAGGTCCGAATAGCTCTGGTCGCCGCCATGGGTCAGCTCCGCCGACGGGCCGGTGCCGATGGCGCCCTGGGCCTTGGCGTAGTCGATCCACTGCTCGAATTCGGCCTTGTCCTTGGGTTCCTGCCGGGCGTAGTAGGCGGCCTTGGTCTTCTCGCCGGAGTCGGCGAAGCTGACCTTCGACTTCGGTTCGATGCTGCCTTCACCGACCCACAGCAGGAGGATTTTCGGGGTGTCCGGCATTTCCTTCTGCAACAGCTCCAGGCTGCTCTTCTCGAAGGTCTGCAGGATCACCTTGCCTTTGCCCTGGCCGACCTGGGGCTGTTCCTTGGACACCACCGTGTTGGCGCTCAGCAGGCCGCGTTCCTGCAACTTGTTCTTCAGGTCATGTTCGATGCCGGGGAACTGCTTGGGCTCCTTGGTCTCGATGTACAGGCCCGGCTGGTGTTTCGGGTTGGCCTGGGCGATATCGATGATCTGGTCCAGGCTGAGGATCTTCAGGCCGACATAGGCCGGGCGGGCACGCTCCGGGTAGGCCTTGTTGAACCAGCTGCCGGCGTCCAGGGTCTGCAGCTCGGCCCAGGTGAACTCGTCGGCCGGGCTGTCCTTGCGCTCGGGGAACTTGCTGGCGACGTCGGTGGTGCGCGACAGGTTGTTGTCGTGCAGGGCGAAGATCACACCGTCCTTGCTGCGTTGCAGGTCCATTTCCAGGTAGTCGGCGCCCAGGTCGCGGGCCAGGGTGTAGGACGCCGCGGTGGATTCGGGGGCATCGAACGAGGCGCCACGGTGGGCGATAACGGCCGGATGCGGGATACCGTGGGTGGCGGCGAGATCGGCCGAGGCGGTGCTGGCCTGCGCGCTGCTCAGGCCCATGGCCAGCAACAGGCTCACGATCAGGGTACTTTTGCTGAAGGTGACGGGCATTTCGAATTCCTTTCGTGGAAGCGGGGGGAACTCCTTTTAACAATTGAATGCTTCAAGTGCTATCGCGAAACCGACATAAAGCTGACATGCGTCGTTTTTTGCCGGCGTAATCGTGATGGAATCTGCAATACGCTCGAGTCGCAGTTTCCCCTCCAGAGGGAAACGCACCGCCTGCCTTGTGTGTAAACCATCGACCCATGAGCCTTCCGGCTCTCCAGTGAGGTTTACCATGCGCATCACCTCTGAACTCATCTGCCAGGCCGCCGACCGGCTCCAGGGTTTTGTCGGCCTGAACCGCAAGACCGGCCGATACATTGTCCGTTTCAGCGAAGACGCCTTCGGCATGGACGTGGCGGATGACGCGATCATTCCCGCCAGCGAATTCGTCTGGTTGCCAGCGGCGCAGGAGACCATGTGCCTGAGCCGCGAGCGTATTCAGTTGCTGCTGGATCAGAATATCGATGATCGGATCGCTGTCAGCGAACCGCTGCGGGTGTATATGCGGCGCGTGGATATTCCGGAGATTGCTGCCTTGCGCCGGGTGCTCGCTACCTGACGTGCCGGCTCTGCTCAGCGATCGAAGCGATAGGCTCGCTCTACCTATTGCGAGCGTTCCGTGCAGGCGCTGAGGAAGGCAGCAACCAGTGGTGGCGGGTTGCCTTGCAGGG
Source organism: Pseudomonas sp. Mn2068 (assembly GCF_049319725.1). NCBI lineage: Bacteria > Pseudomonadati > Pseudomonadota > Gammaproteobacteria > Pseudomonadales > Pseudomonadaceae > Pseudomonas > Pseudomonas sp. Mn2068. The sequence goes on from NZ_JBMOUG010000013.1 coordinate 144,646, forward strand.
CGGCCCGTTCCGGCTGGAACAGGGTTGCGACAAAGAACGGGTGGTTCTTCAGTTCCACCGCCCGCAGGTCGCCCAGGGTATCGCGACCGCTGGCCGATATCCCGGCGTCGAGAAAGGCGGCCTCGAACTCGGGGTTGATCCCGTAGCGGCAGCGATATCCTTCGTGGATCTGCAGGCGGGCATAGGCCCTGGCGATCCGCGTGCCCGGCACCAGCGTGATGCTGTCCGTGGCCTCGACCAGCGAACAGCTCAATGGCGAGATGACCGCACGTGGCGAATCGGGCACCTCCTCGCCATGTTCTGCATCGGCCCAGCCGAGCACATGGCGGGCATATTCGAGAATGGCATGTTGAAATCCGCCACAGGTGCCGAGAAACGGTCGTTGCTGCTCGCGGGCATGCCGAATCGCCAATAACGCGCCTTCGAGACTGCGATACGGACTGGCCGGTACGCACCAGAAACCGTCGAAGACCGAGAGATCGGTGCCGGCTTCGATGCTGTCGGTGGCCAGCCAGTGGGGCCGCACCGTCACGTCGACGGTTTGGGCCGCCAGTTGCAGGGCTACCGGGATGGCCCGGTGGGCCGTGACCTGCGGGTCGTGATCGCCGACCAGGGCAATCCGGAGACTGGGTTGAATGGACATCCGTGTTTCCCTCGGCTTGTTGATTTCTGGCGCGAACTATAAGGTGGCGCTGGCGCATTCAATATAGGCATTTATCCAAGTGAACAATGCATCGGCGCACTATCGACTGGAGCATGCGGACCTGGCCTTGATCCTGGCGCTGGTGCGTGGCCGCTCCCTGGCGCGAGCGGCGGCGTTGCTCAAGGTCGACGTATCGACGGTGTTCCGTGCGGTGCGGCGGCTGGAGGCGGCACTGGGCCAGAGCCTGTTCGAGAAGAGCCGGGCCGGGTATCTGCCCGGCAGCCTGGCGCAATCCCTGGCCGAGCAGGCCGAACGTGCCGAGCAGGCACTGGAGGCGGCGTGTATCAGCATCGAGCAGGGCGGCGAGGTGATCAGCGGCACCGTGCGCCTGACCTGTACCGATTCGGTATTGCAGAGCCTGCTGCTGCCGGCGCTGGCGCGGTTCATGCCGGCCTATCCGGCGCTGACCCTGGAACTGAGCACGACCAACGATTTCGCCAACCTGAGCCGACGCGACGCGGATATCGCTGTGCGCCTGACGACGTCGCCGCCCGAGCATCTGGTGGGGCGTTGTCTCGGGCAGGTGAGCTATCGCGTGTGTGGCAGCGCGGCCTACCTGCGGGCGGCTGGCCACGAGGATGCGCAGCGGCTGGCCTGGATCGCGCCGGATGACTCGCTGCCCGATCACCCTACGGTCACCTGGCGTCGGCAGCACTTGCCTGGCGTGCGTCCGGTTTATCGCTGCAACAGCATGTTGTCGGTGGCCGAACTGGTAGGGGCCGGGTTGGGTATCGCGGTGCTGCCGGACTTCATGATCAGTGAGGCGCAGGGCATGCGGGCGTTACACCCGCCCTTGTCCTGCCATGAGTCGGCCCTGTGGTTGCTGACCCGCCCGGATTGCCGTGCCTTGCGCTCGGTGGTGACGCTGTTCGATGAGCTGGCCCGGTCAATCCGTCTCTAGTGGCCTGTGTGGCTGCGAGGTGTCAGGATTTGCGCACGAAATGCTCGTGCATCTCCGAGGTCAGGTTCTCGATGCGCTCGGTCAGTTGCTTGGTCATTTCCGTCAGGCGGGTGTTCTGCTCCAGCAACTCCAACAGTTGCGCGGTGTTTTTTGCGGCGGTGGCCTGGCGCTCGGTGTTGGCGATGGCCAGGGCTTCGCGGTGCTGGGCGTCGGCGTCGGACTGGGCCTTGTCGCGGGCGGCCTGGCGCGTCTGGGCCAGCAGGATCAGCGGCGCGGCATAGGCCGATTGCAGGCTGAAGGCCAGGTTGAGCAGGATGAACGGATAGACGTCGAAGTGGGTGATACCGGTGACGTTGAGCACCACCCAGAGCAATACGATCAGGGTCTGGGCGCCAAGAAAGGTCGGTGTCCCGAAGAACCGCGCAAAGGCTTCGGCCTTCAGGGCAAAGTTGTCGTTGCCAAAGGTCGGGCCGAGGTGCGCATGGGCGCGATGGAAACGCAGGTGATCGACTTTTTCTTCAGGTTTTACTTCGAGCGTGTCGGCGGTCATGGGGCACTCTTCAGGGCGTGGAAACAGGCCTCACTATAGACCTGTCGCCCGCTGGCAAGTGCCCCTTTCCTGGCGTTTCCCCGTCAATGTCCCTGGTCGTTGGCGAACATGCTGACCGCCTGCACGGCGTTGCTGGCGCCATCGCGGATCTGCAGGATCACCGTACCGGCTTCGTCCGCCAGGCCGACCCCCTTGGCCGCCCGGTCACGGGTGCCGTTCATGCTGTGGATGGCCTGCTGGGTTTCGTTCTGGATCATGTCGATCATGCTGGAAATCTCGGCGGTCGAGCCGCTGGTGCGCGCCGCCAGCAAGCGGACCTCATCGGCGACCACGGCAAACCCGCGTCCCTGCTCGCCGGCCCGTGCCGCTTCGATGGCGGCATTCAGGGCCAGCAGGTTGGTCTGGTCGGCAATCCCGCGAATGGTGTTGACGATGGCGGTGATCTGCTCCGAGCGTTCGCCCAGCTTGGCGATCAGCGCGGAGGAGCCCTCGATGTTCGAGGCGATCTCGCGCATTTCGGTGGCGGCCTGCTGGATCACCTGGGTGCCTTGCTCGGCGACTTTGCGGGTCTCGACCGAGATGTGATACGCCTCGCTGGCGCTCATGGCGTCCTGGGTGTGTTTCTCGACCCGCTGGGTCACGTCCGAGGCGAACTTCACCACTTTGCACAGCTTCCCGCTGGCGTCGTAGACCGGGTTGTAGCTGGCCTCCAGCCAGACCGTCTGACCGCGCTTGGTCACGCGTTCGAACTGGCCGCTGAAGAATTCGCCCTGGTTCAGGCGACGCCAGAAGTCCTGGTAGTCGTTGCTGCCGACGGTGGCCGGGGTGCAGAAGACCCGGTGATTCTTGCCCTGGATCTCGGCCGGGCTGTAGCCCATCAGATCGAGGAAGTTCTGGTTGGCGCAGATCACGGTGCCGTCGGGGGTGAACTCGATGGCGGCCATGGCCCGGTCGATGGCCTGCAACTTGCCATTGGCTTCGCTTTCCTGCTGCATCTTGGCGGTCACGTCCAGCGCGTACTTGACGATTTTCACCACGCTGCCGCTTTCATCGCGGATCGGGTTGTAGCTGGCTTCCAGCCAGAGATTGCGCCCATCGGCCGCGACGCGCTCGAAGGTGCCGGACTCGAACTGCCCGGACTTCAGGCGTGACCAGAGCTGGCTGTACTCGGCGCTGCGGGCATAGGCCGGTGTGCAGAACAAGCGGTGGGGCTGGCCCAGGACCTGCTCCTGGCGATAGCCGGTGGCCTTGAGGAAATTGTCGTTGACCCGCAGCACCGTGCCGTTGAGATCGAACTCGATGACGGCCATGGAGCGGTCGATGGCGGCGAGCAGGTGGGCTTGTTGATCGATGGTCTGTTGCAGGGTCTGGATGGCTTTCTTGTGGGCGGCAAAGAACATGGTGTTCGCTCGGAGAAGGGACAGCGTTAGGGTCAGTCCCTGTCGAAGCCCGGCTCACCCCGTCAGGCAGGGGACCGGTTGCCAGCGTTCCGTAGGTGGCACTTTGCCCTTATCGTCATACAAATCTGCCGGGAGTTGTACAGAAATCCGCCGTACGGCTTTTTGTACGAGGCGAGCGGACGTCAGGCGGAGTTGGCGAGGAACTCGGTGGACGGATCGGCGCTGGTGTTGTCGGCGCTGTTGACCTTGTTGCGCCCGGTGTTCTTGGCCATGTAGAGCGCCTTGTCGGCTTCGTTCAGCCAGGCGCCGGCATCCTTGAAGTCGGCGCGGCAGGGCGCCAGGCCGATACTCAGGGTGACCCGCAACTCCGGCACTTCCTCGCTGCGATAATTGCTGAACACCTGGCGCAGCCGCTCCATGACCTCGTTGGCCTGGGCCAGCGACATATCCGGCAGGATCACGCAGAACTCGTCGCCGCCATAGCGCCCGGCCAGGTCGTGTTCACGCAGGTTGGCCCGCAGGTCGCGGCTCAACTGGCGCAGCACGCTGTCGCCGATCAGGTGGCCGTAGGTGTCGTTGATGCTCTTGAAGTGGTCGATATCGATCACGGCGATCGTGGCCTGGCATTGCGCTTGCCGGCATTTGTGGAACTTGACGTGCAGCAGGTCTTTCCAGGAACCGTGATTGAGCAGGCCGGTCAGGCTGTCGGTGCGGCTCAGGGCGCTGAGGGCACGCTTGTGCTCGGCCAGCTTGATCGCCAGCTTGAAGCAACCCATGCCGATGACCATCGGGTACAGGATCAGCACCGGCAGGCAGGCATAGATCTGCAGCTGGGTGGTCACCGGGTTGAACGCCGGGGTGAAGATCAGCCAGGACACCACGATCCCCAGCGCTTGCGCGGCCACGCCCTGGGCCATCAGCCGCGGGCCACCGGCGGCGACGTTGTGCATGGTCATCAGCGAGAGCATGTTGACGGTGACCAGGGGATTGAACTGCATGGTCGCCGCCCAGAACCCGCCCATCAGCGAATCGATCAGGATATTGCGTCGTTCGGTGCGGTAGGGGTAGCTGGAGTGGCGGGCGACCCGGTACGCCACGTGCGGCCAGGCGACGGCATTGAGCAGCAGCAGGCCCCAGATCCAGGCTGGCATCGACAGGGGAGCGAGTGCGGCGATCACGCTGAAACAACCGATGCCAACGCCTACCGTTCGGGGCAGGTAAATGCGTCTGGCAAACGACTGCCCTTTGCCACGTTGGATTTCCATAGGTCTATGCGCCACTTTTTTCTTTATCTGAGCACAAAAGCTGTGCTCTGCACGGAACGGCCGTTCATCGGATAAGCAAGATGAATATTGTCGAGCATTCCGTAAAGAATAATCAGTGTCCTTCCAAGCCATTTCGAAGGTCTGGAAGGTGATTCAGGCGTCTGCGCCGGCTATTTGACGATTTCGTAGCCGGCGAGGAACAGATCCAGCGCCGATTCTATGACGCGGGTCTGCATCGGGGGATCCAGCGGTGGCTGGCCGAGGGTGATCTGTGGCCAGAAGGCGAAGGCCTTGAGCAGCCCGTGCAGTTGTTGGGCGGCAAATTCCGGGTCGACCGCCTTGAAGGTGCCGTCGGCCTGGGCATCACGGATCCACTGTTTGAAACCTTCCTCGCGCTCGGCCAGGCGCGAAACCATATCCTGCGCGCGCTCGGGAGCATGGATGGTGGCGGCGATCGCCACCCGGGCCAGGTCGAGGAAGTTGCCGTCATTGAGCAGACGCATTTTCAGCGTCAGCAAATCGCGCAACTGGTCACGCAGCGAGCGCTCCGGATGGTAGGACATATCCAGTTGCGAAGCGCTGCTGGCCCACAGGTGGTGGAGGATTTCCGCGAACAATTCTTCTTTGCTCGGGAAGTGGTTGTACACGGTGCGCTTGGAGACCCCGGCGATGGCGGCGATCCGGTCCATGCTCGTGACCTCGAAACCGTCGGCGCGAAAGGCCTCGATGGCGGCCTGGATAATGGCTTCGCGTTTACGGTCGGTCAGGCGCAGGGGAACGGTCATGGGCAGGCTTCAAAAGGGTTGATAAAAATTACACTCGGCAGTTTACTTGTCGGGCGCTTTGTTGCAAGCTAGAAACTACACTGTGTAGTGTAGTTTGTTTTTTGCAATATTACCGGATCAAGGCTTGCGTGCGGCGGCCATCGATCACTCCGTACTGAACGTGGGAACTGCGCTGGGTTCCCGGGAGTCACCCTGTCATGGCTATTCGTTCGCGCACCCCCGACAAATCCTCGTCCCTGCAAGAGCAGGGGCTGTTTCGCAACCAGGCCCCGACTCCTCACGGCGGTCTGGGCAAGACCCTGGGCATCTTCTGGAAAATGCTGTTCCAGAAACCGCGCAATACCCGTCCGGCGAACCGCGTACCGGTCGCGGCGTTGAGCCGTGAGCAACTATTGGCCGCGCCCGACTTCAGCGTATTCCGCCTTGGCCATTCGACCCTGTTGCTCAAGTTGCACGGCAAGTTCTGGCTGACCGATCCGGTGTTCGTCGAGCGCGCCTCGCCGGTACAGTGGGCCGGACCGAAGCGTTTCCACCAGCCGCCGATCAGCCTGGAAGAGTTGCCACCCATCGAGGCGGTGATTCTTTCCCACAATCACTACGACCATCTGGACTACAAGACGGTCCTGCAACTGGCCGAGAAGACCCGGCACTTCCTAGCACCGCTGGGCGTGGGCGATCTGCTGGTCAAATGGGGTATTCCCGCCGAAAAGGTCCGGCAACTGGACTGGTGGGAGGAAACCACGGTCGATGGCATCCGTTTCGCCGCGACGCCGTCGCAGCACTTCTCCGGGCGCACGCTGTTCGACAACAACCAGACCCTGTGGGCGTCCTGGGTGATGATCGTCGGTGATGTACGGATTTTCTTCAGCGGCGACAGCGGCTATTTCGATGGCTTCAAGCAGATCGGCGAGCACTACGGGCCGTTCGACCTGACCCTGATGGAGACCGGTGCCTACAACGTCGACTGGCCCCATGTGCACATGCAGCCCGAACAGAGCCTGCAGGCCCACCTGGACCTGAAGGGTCGCTGGTTGCTGCCGATCCACAACGGCACGTTCGACCTGGCGTTCCATGCCTGGCATGAACCGTTCGATCGGATTCTCGCCCTGGCCTGGGAGCGTAATGTGGCGATCACCACGCCGCAGATGGGCGAGGCGTTCAATCTGCTGCAACCCCATCGTGGCCGCGCCTGGTGGCTGGATGTCGAGCAGACGGTAACCGCCGAATTGCTGGCTGCCGCGCGTTAAGGCATCTGACTCCAACCGTCGACTTTTGGCTCGACCCGTAACGACCCGTGTCCGGCGCTTCTTGCACAAGTGCCGATTAGGATGACCGGCGCCAGTGAAATGACTCACTGGCTTCTGGTTTGATCAGGACACGATTCATGTCTTTACCGTTCAAAAAATGTGCCTTGGCGCTTGCCCAGGCCGCCTTGTTGAATGCCTTGTACCTGACTCCGGCGACAAGCCTGGCAGGCATCTGCGAGACGGCCGTTGCCGCGTCGTCACCGTCGACCCAGGACCAGGCTCTGCAGGGGGCTGAGTACTTGAGTGCCAGTGACCTTGGCGAAAGGCTGGCGCAAGGGTGCTTCACCTCGGTGGCCCTGGTTCAGCACCTGAACGAGCGCATCCGTCGTCTCGATAAGAAAATGATTGAAGAGCGCGCGATCAACGCTGTCCTCGAGCTTGATCTCGAAGTGCTGAAGGTTGCCCAGGCGCTGGATGAAGAGCGCCGACAGGGAAAAGTCCGCAGTCCGTTGCATGGCGTACCGGTGCTGCTCAAGGACAATATCGAAACCGGCGACAGCCTGCAGACCGCGGCCGGCTCGCCGGCCATGGTCGGCCAACCGGCGCAACGGGATGCCTTTACCGTCGCCAGGCTGCGTGAGGCCGGAGCGATCATCCTGGGCAAGACCAACATGAGTGAGTGGGCGAACTTCCGCGGCGACGAACTACCCGACGGTTGGAGTGGCCGGGGTGGACAGACCCATAATCCCCACAAACTCGACGGCGATGTCTGTGGCTCCAGTTCGGGCTCGGCGGCTGCGGTTGCCGCCGGTTTTGCGCCGCTGTCGGTAGGGACCGAAACCCTGGGCTCGATTATCTGCCCGGCGCAGAGGAATGGTGTCGTGGGGTTGAAACCCTCGGTGGGCCTGTTGAGTCGCTCGGGTATCGTCCCGGGTTCGCGTGAACTCGACAGCGCCGGCCCGATCACCCGGTCGGTGCGGGATGCCGCCCTGATGCTCAATGCAATGACCGGTCTTGACCCGAAGGACCCGGCCACGTCACAGGTGCCGGTAGCGAAGGACTACAGCGCATTGCTGAAAGAGGATGCGCTGAAGGGCAAGGTCATCGGTTATCCGAGCCGTTTCCAGCCTGGCAGCCAGGCCATGGAGGATCATCCGCAGTTTGCCAGGGCGCTGGCGACCATGAAGGAGGCGCGGGCGCAACTGGTTCCGGTCGATCTGCCACATACCGACTGGAGCCAGGGTGAAACGGCACGCCTGGACCGTTTGTTCGACATGTCGATCAAGCGCGTTCTGCCGGATTATCTCGCCAGCCGCCCCGGCCTGCCGGTCTCCACGTTGCAAGGGTTGATTGATTACAACGAAAGCCAGCCGGCAGAGGAAAACCATAACCAGAATCTGTTGAAAAGGGCCAATGCGCTGGTACTGGACGAAGGCAAGTACCTGCAACTGGTCTCCGAACTTGGAGGCGAAGCCCGGACAAATATCGACAGTGTATTGGTCAAGCATGGTCTGGATGCGATCCTGGGTGACCCGCATCCGTGGGCATTCCTGGAAGTCGCCAGCGTCGCCCTGGCGGGATACCCGGGGATAACCGTGCCTTCGGGGCTGGATGTCGACGGCATGCCGACCTGGGTTCACTTCTTCGCCGGCCGCTGGAGCGAGGCCGAGCTGCTGGCGGTTGCCTATGGCTATGAACAGGTTTCCGCGCAACTGGTCCACCCGGATCTGCCCTGACTTCTCCCGGTGAAGTGAGCAAGCCCGTTGGCGGGCTTGCTCCGGGGCGGGTCAGGCGCCGGTCAGGTAACGTGACGCCGGCCGGCTGTGGGACAGATTGGGGCCCAGTGCCAGTCGGGCCTGCTCGTATGCCTGCCAGTCGGCGATATCCGGCAGCGACGGAATGGTCACCAGTTCTCCCTGGGCCAGGCCGGCGAGGGCGGCGTCCACCATCTGCTCGGCGCTCATGACGATCTCGCTCGGCAGGTGCTGGACCGACAGGCCGGCCACGTCCCAGAACTCAGTGCTGGTGGCGCCTGGCAGCACGGCCTGGAGCTTGATGCCCTTGTCGCTCAGTTCATGGTGCAGCGACTGGGTGAATGCCAGCACATAGGCCTTGGTCCCGCCATATACCCCGTTCAGCAGTTGCGGCGCCAGGGCGACGATGGAGGCGATATTGACGATCGTCCCTTCACCACGAGCCACGAAGCTGGCCGCGGCAGATTTTGCCAGGCGGGTGAGGGCGACGACGTTCAGTTGAATCATCGCATCCATCTTGGCCTGCTCGGACTCCAGAAGCGGGGACGCGGCGCCCACCCCGGCGTTATTGATCAGGACACGGATACGGCTGTCGGTTTCCAGGATATGGGCGATGCGGGCCAGGTCGCGGTTGTCGTTCAGGTCGGCCTGGACCACTTCGATGGTGCGCTGGGTTTCCTGGCCCAGGCGCAGTGCCAGTTTTTCCAGGCGTTCGCGATTGCGGGCGACGAGGATCAGGTCGTGGCCGCTGCGCGCCAGGCGATCGGCATACAGGGCGCCAATGCCGGAGGAGGCGCCAGTGATCAGGGCCACGCCTGGGTGGGATGTTTGAGTCATAACGAGTCTCCAGAATGGCCGGCGAGATGTCGGCGTTGCTGGAACTAAGATTATGGTGGTAATTTATTGTCAGCAATGTCAGATATCCCACCTTTTAGGACATCCCGGAGAACCTTCCATGATCAGCGTCGGCATTATCCTGTTCCCGGGTTTCCAGGCGCTGACGCTGGCTACCGGTTCGGTCTTCGAGCATGCCAATCTGCAAGTGGAGCGTGAGGTCTACCGGGTCGATCTGGTTTCCGAGCACGGCGGCGTGGTCAGGAGCTCCATGGGTTTTGGTGTCGAGACCAGGCCGTTCGGTGCACAGGAGTACGACACCCTGCTGGTGGTGGGCGATAACGACCTGGTGCCCGGCGCGTGCGGCTTGATTGACTATCTGCGTGCTGCCCCGGCCTTTGCCCGGCGCATCACCTCGGCCTGCACCGGCTCGTTTCATCTGGCCGCGGCCGGCCTGCTCGAGGGTCGACGGGCGACGACCCACTGGTATCACGCGCGAATCTTCCGGCAGCGGTATCCGGGTGTCCGGCTTGAAGAGGATCGGATCTTCACCGTGGACGGACCGATCTGGACCTCGGCCGGCATGACCGCCAGTATCGACCTGGCCTTGGCCCTGGTGGAGCAGGACCTGGGCGTGGAAGTGACCCGGGAGCTGGCACGCACCCTGGTGGTGTATCACCGTCGGGCGGGTGGTCAGTCGCAGTTTTCCGCGCTGCTGGCCCTTGATCCGAAGTCCGATCGCGTGCAGAGCGCCCTGGCCTTTGCCCAGGAGAACCTGCGCGAGGATCTGTCCGTGGAGCAACTGGCGCAGGTGGCGCATCTCAGTCCCCGGCAATTCAGCCGCCTGTTTCGGGCGGAAACCGGCCAGTCCCCGGCCAAGGCCATTGAACACCTGCGCCTGGAGGCGGCCCGGTTGATGATGGAGTCGGGCTGGCATTCCATCGATATCGTCGCCCGAGACACCGGTTTCGGTGACGCCGAGCGCATGCGCCGGGCCTTTCTGCGGGCCTACGGACAGCCGCCGCAGGTCATACGGCGGTCGCTGCAACTGCAGCTCTAGACGCTGCACAAGAAGGCCTGCCCGTCGCCGGGTAAGTGCGCGTGCCAGGGCCTGGGAGGCCGCCGGTCTATCATGGTGTGTGAGACAGGATGTGCTCAGGAATCCTTATGGCCTACAGAATCCACCTTTTCGGTGCCTCCGGCTCCGGCACCACGACCCTGGGCCGGGCACTGGCCGAGCGCCTGGGTATCGCGCATTTCGACTCGGACAACTTCTACTGGCAGCCCAGTGAACAGCCCTTCAGTTGCAAGCGGCCGAGGGACGAACGGATACGCCTGTTACGCGAACAGCTTACCGGGCATGACAGCTGGATACTCTCCGGTTCGCTGTGCGGTTGGGGCGATGCACTGATCCCGGCGTTTACCCATGCCATTTTCGTCTGGCTGGCCCCCGAGGTTCGCCTGCAACGTCTGCGATGGCGGGAGTTCCAGCGTTACGGTGCACGAATATATCCGGGCGGTGAACGTTTTCTTGCCACACAGACCTTTCTGGACTGGGCCGCCGGTTATGACACGGGTGACCACGGCACCCGCAGCCTGAAACGCCATGAAACCTGGATCAAGGAACTGAGATGCCCGTTGCTGCGGGTGGACTCCACTCATTATCCGGTAGAAGCCCTGGTCGATCGTGTGATCGAAGAGCTTGACCGGGCATCAATCGCCCGCTGACATCAGCGCTTTGCTCAAGCCATCTTCGGACGTCCTGCCGCCAGGTGGGCACTCATCGCTTATTCGATCATTTCGAAATCTTCGCGCTTGATCGGATCCGGCGTGCAGCCGCGAATATTCATCCCCCGACCTGGTGCAAAGCCGGGGAAAAATACCAGGCCCTCGGCTTCCAGGCGAAAGGCCAGTGCCAGGCGGGTGACATCCTTGAGCGGTTCACCGGCCTCGAAACGCTGGATGGCTGCCACCGAGACGCCGGATTCCCGTGACAACTGCTCCTGGCTCCAGCCCAGCATGACGCGGGCCTGGGCACAGTGCTTGGGCGTGAATTGATGAAGCACGATGCGCTCGGCGGTGGTCCTTGGCACTGAAAGGCTGGCTGGGCAGGACATGCTGTTCTCCGGTATCGATCAGGATGAAATGTACTGTGTTTTTGTACAGTTGTTTGTAAGCCTGATCAACCGGTTTTTCAGGATTCCGATTATCGGTATGGGAGCCGCGATGGCGGGTGCACCCAGCAGATGACATTTTCTGTAACTGCCTTTGCTTTGATGGGGAGAAAGTTGGTTGTGTGTGGTGTGTATAAAAGGTCTGTTGGCCGATGGGCAGCCGCTGCCTCATGCACGGGAGGTGGATGTCTATCTGGACGTGCCTGATTACGCGGGTGGGTTGTGGGCCCTTGTCGATTTTGATCTGACGCCTTACCTGGGCAAGTCGGTGAGATTCAACGCGTCACTGCCTGAGCACCTGCTTGAGTGGATCGACGAACGTGTCCAAAAAGATCAACGCTATGCCTCACGCTCCGGCTTTCTGGCGACGGCGGCCTTGCGTGAGTTGTATGCCTGAACGCCTTCATATCCAAAGCGAGATGACTGGGAGGGAGGCAATCGGGCGGTCAACAAGTTGATGACCTTGTTTACCTGTAGCCGGCTGAGCGATAGCGATCCGCAAGACCTGGGCAACATTGCCGCTATTTCGCGATTGTTGCTACAGGATGCCAGTGACGTATTTGATGTGATCGAAACGCGAGGGCTGAAAGAGCAGCGTGTAGCTTCCTGATACAGGTAGGCAAATAAAAAAGCCCTGAACAAGTTCAGGGCTTTTTGCTTTCCGGACTATTGGTGCAGGACGAAGATCAATCCCAGCTCAACGCGCCGCCAGTCTGGTACTCGATCACGCGGGTCTCGAAGAAGTTCTTCTCTTTCTTCAGGTCCATGATCTCGCTCATCCAGGGGAACGGGTTGGTGGTCCCCGGGTACTCTTCCTTCAGGCCGATCTGCGACAGGCGACGGTTGGCGATGAACTTGAGGTAGTCCTCCATCATCGCCGCGTTCATGCCCAGTACGCCGCGGGGCATGGTGTCACGGGCGTATTCGATTTCCAGCTGGGTGCCCTGCAGGATCATCTGCGTGGCTTCTTCCTTCATCTCGGTATCCCACAGGTGCGGGTTCTCGATCTTGATCTGGTTGATCACGTCGATGCCGAAGTTCAGGTGCATGGATTCGTCGCGCAGGATGTACTGGAACTGCTCGGCGACGCCAGTCATCTTGTTGCGCCGACCCATGGACAGGATCTGGGTGAAGCCGCAGTAGAAGAAGATGCCTTCCAGCACGCAGTAGTAGGCGATCAGGTTGCGCAGCAGTTCCTTGTCGGTGTCGACGGTGCCGGTCTCGAACTTCGGATCGGAGATCGAGCGGGTGTACTTCAGGCCCCAGGCGGCCTTTTTCGCCACCGAAGGGATCTCGTGGTACATGTTGAAGATCTCGCCTTCATCCATGGCCAGCGATTCGATGCAGTACTGGTAGGCGTGGGTGTGGATCGCCTCTTCGAAGGCCTGGCGCAGGATGTACTGGCGGCATTCGGGGTTGGTGATCAGGCGGTAGACGGCCAGCACCAGGTTGTTCGCCACCAGGGAGTCGGCGGTGGAGAAGAAGCCGAGGTTGCGCATGACGATGCGGCGCTCGTCGTCGGTCAGGCCTTCCGGGTTTTTCCACAGGGCGATGTCGGCGGTCATGTTGACCTCTTGCGGCATCCAGTGGTTGGCACAGCCGTCGAGGTACTTCTGCCAGGCCCAGTCGTACTTGAAGGGGACGAGCTGGTTGAGGTCGGCGCGGCAGTTGATCATGCGCTTTTCATCGACTGCGACACGGGCCGAGGCGCCGTCGAGTTCGGCCAGGCCTTCGGCAACGTCGAGGGCGTCGAGAGCAGCCTTGGCACGGGCGATGGCGGCCGAATCGGACGCGGTCACGGCACGGGCCTCGAGGGCGGCGGCACCACCGGCGCTGTCCAGGCGGTCCATGTTGGCTTCGGTGGCATGGCCGGCGTTGGCACCCTTGGGCGCTGCTTCACCTTCTTCTTTGTCGAATTCGTCCCAGCTCAGCATGACGTGTCGTCTCCTGCGTGAGGGCCTGTCGCCCGTGTGAAAACACTGATGGTCGGTTTTTCACACGGCCAACGGCCGCGTTGGATAGATGGAATCGTTTGTCGCCCTGGCTATGCAGGCAAAGCTACGCAGGCAAACAACGGAAAATTTGTACGGGGCCCTCGAGGGGCGGGTGGCGCAGGGAATGACGCCTGTTCCTGCAGTGATGCCAGCGTGAGAACGCTACCTTGCAAGGGAATGTTGCGAGCCCGTTTACCGGGACATTATAAGGGCTTTTTCGGGTCAATGGTGTGACGGATTCCGACCTTGTGCGTGCTTTTCAGGACGCGCCTCGGATTTGCAGGGCTTTGGCGGCAAAAGAGTTTTTTGACCGGAGGGGGTGTTTTGCGACGGTCGGTCCGGCTGATCGGCGAGGGGGTGGTTTGACGGGGGATGCACCTTTGCCGCAGGACTCGTTGCCTGCGGCGGGTGGTTTTTTTATGCCGGCTATCAGCCGTTGGAGCAACCGTTACCCATTACGCGATATTCCATGATATGCCGGACGCCCTGGGAGTCTTCGTAGACCATGCGTGCCGGTACAACTTCGCAAACTTCCGGGATTTCACTCATGGAGATAACTTTGTGAATATCCGGGTGTGCCGAGTAAGTGTATTCCTCTACGGGCAGGTTCTGGTTGGCTACATCAGTCGCCGCCTCGCCGGCCATGGCTGTGGCACACAGGCTGCTGAGGATTAAAGCGGCAAAAAGTTTCATCGGGTTCACCTATTGACGGTCGTGTGGGGGCACGCGGCCCTTGTGAGGCCGCGAGTGAAGCTGTCGAAAGTTTGAATTCGAATTAACGGCCTTCGTGGGGGCTGTCACTTGGTTAATTCGTTGCCTTAGTTGGCGAAGTTGATTTTAAGAGTGCGCAAACCATTCATATAGAGGGGCATTTGATAAAGACTATTGACAAAACCTGTAACAATCGTCGAAAAACGTCTCGCACACCCCGGATCCGAGTTATTTTCACCGGGCCAGAAAACGCTGCGGGCGGCGTGCTTGAGCCTTGCCGGCGGTTAATACGATGTTTTGTAGGGTTTTGTTACTACCATCGTCGAATGGCCCACCCGCGTCAGCCCGGCTACAACAGGGCCATAAAACAACAACTATCCACCGAGGTAAGAAAGATGAGTGCGGCTTCCCTGTACCCCGTTCGTCCTGAGGTCCTGGCGACTACGCTGACCGACGAGGCGACCTACAAGGCGATGTACCAGCAGTCGGTCGTCAACCCTGACGGCTTCTGGCGCGAACAAGCCAAGCGTCTCGACTGGATCAAGCCTTTCACCACGGTCAAGCAGACTTCCTTCGACGATCACCATGTCGATATCAAATGGTTCGCCGATGGCACCCTGAACGTTTCCTATAACTGCCTGGATCGCCATCTGGCCGAGCGCGGCGATCAGGTCGCGATCATCTGGGAGGGCGACGACCCTGCCGATTCGCGCAACATCACCTATCGCGAACTGCACGAGCAGGTCTGCAAGTTCGCCAACGCCCTGCGCGGGCAGGATGTCCATCGCGGCGACGTGGTGACCATCTATATGCCGATGATTCCCGAAGCCGTGGTCGCCATGCTGGCCTGTACCCGGATCGGTGCTATCCACTCGGTGGTGTTCGGCGGGTTCTCGCCCGAAGCCCTGGCCGGACGGATCATCGACTGCCGTTCTAAAGTGGTGATCACCGCTGACGAAGGCGTGCGTGCCGGCAAGAAGATCCCGCTCAAGGCCAACGTCGACGATGCCCTGACCAACCCGGAAACCAGCAGCATCCAGAAAGTCATCGTGTGCAAGCGCACCGGCGGCGACATCAAGTGGAACCAGCATCGTGACATCTGGTTCGAAGACCTGATGAAAGTGGCGGGCAGTGTCTGCGCGCCGAAAGAGATGGGCGCTGAAGAAGCCTTGTTCATCCTTTATACCTCTGGTTCCACCGGCAAGCCCAAGGGTGTCCAGCACACCACCGGCGGCTACCTGCTGTATGCGGCCCTGACCCACGAACGTGTATTCGACTACCGTCCGGGCGAAGTCTACTGGTGCACCGCCGACGTCGGCTGGGTCACCGGCCACACCTATATCGTCTACGGGCCGCTGGCCAACGGCGCGACCACCGTGCTGTTCGAAGGTGTGCCGAACTACCCGGACATCACCCGGGTGGCGAAGATCGTCGACAAGCACAAGGTCAATATCCTCTACACCGCACCAACGGCCATCCGCGCCATGATGGCCCAGGGCACCGCGGCCGTCGAAGGCGCCGATGGCAGCAGCCTGCGCCTGCTCGGCTCGGTGGGCGAGCCGATCAACCCGGAAGCCTGGGACTGGTACTACAAGAATGTCGGCAAGTCCCGCTGCCCGATCGTCGATACCTGGTGGCAGACCGAGACCGGCGGCAACATGATGAGCCCGCTGCCGGGCGCCCATGCCCTCAAGCCGGGCTCGGCGACCCGTCCGTTCTTCGGCGTGGTACCGGCTCTGGTGGACAACCTGGGCAACATCATCGAAGGGGCGGCCGAAGGCAACCTGGTGATCCTCGATTCGTGGCCGGGCCAGGCGCGTACGCTGTACGGCGACCACGACCGTTTCGTCGACACTTACTTCAAGACATTCCGCGGCATGTACTTCACCGGTGACGGCGCCCGTCGCGACGAAGACGGCTATTACTGGATCACCGGCCGTGTCGATGACGTGTTGAACGTTTCCGGGCACCGCATGGGCACCGCCGAGATCGAAAGCGCCATGGTCGCCCACCCGAAAGTCGCCGAGGCGGCGGTGGTCGGCGTGCCCCATGACATCAAGGGCCAGGGCATCTATGTCTATGTCACTCTCAACAGTGGCGAGGAGCCGAGCGAGGCGTTGCGCCTGGAGCTGAAGAATTGGGTGCGCAAGGAGATCGGGCCGATCGCCTCGCCGGACGTGATCCAGTGGGCGCCGGGGTTGCCGAAGACGCGCTCGGGGAAAATCATGCGCCGTATCCTGCGCAAGATTGCCACGGCGGAATACGACGGGCTGGGTGATATCTCCACCCTGGCCGATCCGGGTGTGGTGCAGCACTTGATCGATACCCACAAGACCATGAACGTCGCCTGAGGCGCTTCAAGGTCATCGAGCCCCGTCCGGCGTGAGCCGGGCGGGGCTTTTTACTTGTGAGCCGGCTTGCCGGCGATGGCGGCAGGAGGGGCTCTGCGGGGCTCAGGGGCCTCTTCGTCGGCAAGCCTGCGCCTGCAAAGAGCAGGCGTATCTGAGTGAGAAAGAGATAAATATCGGTTTTTGCCGTAGGGCATTTCCGGTTGTTACCCTTGCACCTTCAAGTAACCGAATATGTCACCTGTCGCCCATAACCGGGGCAAAGGGAAACGCCCGCCACTGTTTTTCGGCCTACCAGGCCTGCGGAAAAAACATCGTCGCACGCTGTGCTTGCCGGAATAGAAGGCTTTGCGAATAATAGGCCCGCAATTTGCAACGTAGATCGGTTGCCTGTCTTTTGCTCTTGCATAAAACTCAAGGGCTGTCAATGTGCCGGGTCGGCATTCTCGATGCTTCTGTAATTAGTTGTCGCATTGAAGAAATATCGACTTCGGGCCTGTCGTTAGAATGCCGATCACTCCCTCGTCGTTGCCTGGGCTGGACTCGAACCAGCGCCTGCAGGACGCGGCAACGCTATCCCGTTTAACCCATCCGCATATTGGGCTCACGCTCACTCTGCCGTTTTTGCCCTTTACCGATGGAGTCCTAAGATGAAGAAACTCGTGCTTCTTGGCGCCCTGGCACTGTCCGTGCTGTCGCTGCCGACATTCGCCGATGAAAAGCCTCTGAAAATTGGTATCGAAGCGGCTTACCCTCCGTTCGCTTCCAAGGCGCCGGATGGCAGCATCGTCGGTTTCGACTACGACATCGGCAACGCCCTGTGCGAAGAGATGAAGGTCAAGTGTGTCTGGGTCGAGCAGGAGTTCGACGGTCTGATCCCGGCGCTCAAGGTGCGCAAGATCGACGCGATCCTGTCGTCCATGTCGATCACTGAAGACCGCAAGAAGTCCGTCGACTTCACCAACAAGTACTACAACACCCCGGCTCGCCTGGTGATGAAGGAAGGCACTGTCATCAGCGCCAACCTCGCCGAACTCAAGGGCAAGAATATCGGTGTGCAGCGCGGCTCGATCCACGAGCGTTTCGCTCGCGAGGTCCTGGCTCCGCTGGGTGCCGAGATCAAGCCTTACGGTTCGCAGAACGAGATCTACCTCGACGTGGCCGCCGGCCGCCTCGACGGCACCGTGGCCGATGCCACCCTGCTG
Organism: Pseudomonas sp. Mn2068; assembly: GCF_049319725.1. Taxonomy (NCBI): domain Bacteria; kingdom Pseudomonadati; phylum Pseudomonadota; class Gammaproteobacteria; order Pseudomonadales; family Pseudomonadaceae; genus Pseudomonas; species Pseudomonas sp. Mn2068. Next base: position 162,517 of record NZ_JBMOUG010000013.1, read on the forward strand.
CAGGACGGCTTCCTGAAAACCGACGCCGGCAAGGGCTTCGCGTTCGTCGGCCCGCAATTCACCGACGAGAAGTACTTCGGTGACGGCATCGGCATCGCCGTGCGCAAGGGTGACAAGGCCGACCTGGACAAGATCAACGCCGCTATCGCCGCGATCCGTGCCAGCGGCAAGTACAAGCAAATCCAGGACAAGTACTTCGACTTCGATATTTACGGCAAGTAAGTCATCGCAGCAGTTCGTCCGAAATGGCGCAAGCAACAGGCTCCCTGAGGTTTGCGCCATTTTTTCATCCCTGTTTTCGAGGACCTGAATCATGTTGAAAGGCTACGGGGCGGTTATCCTCGATGGCGCTTGGCTGACGCTTCAGCTCGCCTTGTCGTCCATGGCCCTGGCCATTGTCCTGGGTCTGATCGGGGTGGCGTTGCGCCTGTCGCCGGTGCGCTGGCTGGCCTGGCTCGGCGACCTGTATTCCACGGTGATCCGCGGGATTCCCGACCTGGTGCTGATCCTGCTGATTTTCTACGGCGGCCAGGACCTGCTCAATCGTGTCGCGCCGTTGCTCGGTTATGACGACTACATCGATCTCAATCCCCTGGCGGCCGGTATCGGTACCCTGGGTTTCATTTTCGGGGCGTACCTGTCGGAAACCTTCCGCGGTGCCTTCATGGCGATCCCCAAGGGGCAGGCCGAGGCCGGCATGGCCTACGGCATGAGCAGCCTGCAAGTGTTCTTCCGGGTGTTGGTGCCACAGATGATTCGCCTGGCGATTCCCGGCTTCACCAACAACTGGCTGGTATTGACCAAGGCCACCGCACTGATTTCCGTGGTCGGCCTGCAAGACATGATGTTCAAGGCCAAGCAGGCGGCCGACGCCACCCGCGAGCCTTTCACCTTCTTCCTTGCAGTGGCGGCGATGTACCTGGTGATCACCAGTGTCTCGTTGCTGGCATTGCGTCACCTCGAGAAGCGCTACTCGGTAGGCGTAAGGGCGGCTGATCTATGATCTTCGACTACAACGTCATCTGGGAGGCCATGCCGCTGTACCTCGGCGGCTTGCTGACCACCCTGAAACTGCTGGCCTTGTCGTTGCTGTTCGGCCTGCTGGCGGCCTTGCCGCTGGGCCTGATGCGGGTGTCCAGGCAGCCTCTGGTGAACACCAGCGCCTGGCTCTACACCTACGTGATCCGCGGCACGCCGATGCTGGTGCAGTTGTTCCTGATCTACTACGGCCTGGCCCAGTTCGAAGCGGTGCGCGAGAGCTTTCTCTGGCCCTGGCTGTCGAGCGCGACCTTCTGTGCATGCCTGGCCTTTGCCATCAACACCAGCGCCTATACCGCGGAAATCATCGCTGGCAGCCTCAGGGCCACACCCAATGGCGAGATCGAGGCGGCCAAGGCCATGGGCATGTCGCGCTACAAGATGTATCGGCGCATCCTGCTGCCATCGGCCCTGCGCCGGGCGCTGCCGCAGTACAGCAATGAAGTGATCATGATGCTGCAGACCACCAGCCTGGCCTCCATCGTCACCCTGATCGATATCACCGGCGCCGCGCGTACCGTCAACGCCCAGTATTACCTGCCGTTCGAAGCCTACATCACTGCCGGCGTGTTCTACCTGTGCCTGACCTTTATCCTGGTGCGCCTGTTCAAGCTGGCCGAGCGCCGCTGGCTGGGCTACCTGGCTCCACGGAAGCACTGAGCATGGAACGTATCGATCATTCCCTGCCCTGGGGCAGCCTGGGCACCGAGCGCCAGCTGTCGGTATTCCGTTTCGGCAGCGGCGAGCGCAAGGCCTATATCCAGGCCAGCCTGCACGCCGACGAACTGCCGGGCATGCGCACCGCCTGGGAGCTGAAGAAGCGCCTGCTCGAACTGGAAGCCCGGGGGGCCCTGAAGGGGGTCATCGAACTGGTCCCGGTGGCCAATCCGATTGGTCTGGGGCAGTTGCTGCAAGGCAATCACCAGGGCCGTTTCGAATACGCCAGCGGCAAGAATTTCAACCGAGACTTCGTGGCGCTGGCCGAGCCGGTCGCGGCCCTGGTGGGCGACAGGCTGGGGGACGATCCCCATGCCAATGTCCAGTTGATCCGCCAGGCCATGCGCGATGTGCTGGCGGCCTTGCCGCCGGCGAACAGCCCGTTGCAGGGGATGCAGCGGATCTTGCTCGGCCATGCCTGCGATGCCGACGTGGTGCTGGACCTGCACTGCGATTGCGAGGCGGCGCTGCACATGTATGCGTTGCCGCAACACTGGCCGCAGTGGCGCTCCCTGGCGGCGTACCTGGATGTGAAAGTGGCGTTGCTGGCGGAAGAGTCGGGCGGTACTTCCTTCGATGAGGCCTGTTCGCTGCCCTGGTTGCAGTTGTCGCGGCAGTTCCCGCAGGCGTCGATTCCGCTGGCGGGCATGTCCACCACCATCGAACTGGGCGGCCAGGCCGATACCGGCCGGCCCGAGGCCGAGGCGCACGCCGAAGGCATCCTCGCGTTCCTCGCCGGGCAGGGCCTGATCGGCGGCGAGTGGCCGGCGCCGCAACATGAAGCCTGTGAAGCCATGCCCTTCGAAGGCACCGAGTTGCTCTACGCGCCCCATGCCGGCGTGGTCAGCTATCTGTGCCCGGTGGGCAGTTGGGTCGAGCCCGGCGAGCCGCTGTTTGAAGTGATCGATCCTTTATCCGACCGGGTCAGCACCGTGTGTGCCGGCACAGCCGGTGTGTTGTATGCCGTAGAACGGCTGCGTTACGCCCAACCCGCGATCTGGCTGGCCAAGGTGGCGGGGCGCGAGCCTCTTCGCCACGGGCGCCTGCTCAGCGACTGACCTGACTGTTTTTGTGAGAACCGACCGCATGTACAAGCTTGAAGTCCAAGACCTGCATAAACGCTATGGCAGTCACGAAGTGCTCAAGGGTGTGTCCCTGGCCGCCCAGGCGGGTGATGTGATCAGCATCATCGGCTCCAGTGGCTCCGGCAAAAGTACCTTCCTGCGCTGCATCAACCTGTTGGAACAGCCCCACGCCGGGCGGATCCTGCTCAACAATGAAGAGCTGAAGCTGGTGGCGAACAAGGACGGCGCGATGAAGGCCGCCGACCCGAAACAGTTGCAGCGCATGCGCTCGCGGCTGTCGATGGTGTTCCAGCACTTCAACCTGTGGTCGCACATGACCGCGCTGGAAAACATTATCGAAGCCCCCGTGCATGTCCTGGGCGTATCGAAGAAAGAAGCGCTGGAAAAGGCCGAGCACTACCTGAACAAGGTCGGCGTGGCCCATCGCAAGGATGCCTATCCGGGCCATATGTCCGGTGGCGAGCAGCAGCGCGTGGCGATTGCCCGGGCCCTGGCGATGGAACCGGAGGTCATGCTGTTCGACGAGCCGACCTCGGCCCTCGATCCGGAACTGGTCGGCGATGTATTGAAAGTGATGCAGGCCCTGGCCCAGGAAGGTCGGACCATGGTCGTGGTGACCCACGAAATGGGCTTTGCCCGTGAAGTCTCCAACCAGCTGGTGTTCCTGCACAAGGGCGTGGTGGAAGAGCGTGGCAATCCCCGCGAAGTGCTGGTCAACCCGCAATCCGAGCGTCTGCAGCAATTCCTGTCGGGCAGCCTGAAATAGTCGTCGCTTTTTATGCTGCCGTTGCGCACCAAAATAGGTCATGCTGCGCGCCGTGCGCGGTGTGGTCTACTTTGAGTTGGCTGCCCTCGGCTTTTCACTCTGTTCTGTTTTCGGATTGCACGCCATGACTGCCCATCGAATTGGTTTCCTGATTTGGCCCAGCACTAAAGCCTTGACGCTGGCGCTGGCCGAGGAGGCCTTGCGTGTCGCCCAGCGTGTGCATCCGGAGGTGGTCTACGAGCTGTCGTTCCTGCAGGCCGAGGCGCCCGCCGACGCCGCGTTGCCGGGCGCCTGGCAGCTGCCGGGCGAGCCTTGGGCCGGCAGGCTCGAAGGTTGTCAGAAACTGTTCCTGCTGGCCGATGAACCACCGACGGTGTTGGCGCCGGCACTCAGCAGTGCCCTCAAGCAACTGGTGCGCGCCGGTTGTGTGATCGGTGGTTTGTCCGCCGGTGTCTATCCGTTGGCCCAACTGGGTTTGCTCGATGGTTATCGTGCCGCCGTGCACTGGCGCTGGCAGGATGATTTCGCCGAGCGTTTCCCCAAGGTGATTGCCACCAGTCATCTGTTCGACTGGGATCGCGATCGCCTGACGGCCTGTGGCGGGATGTCGGTGCTGGATCTGCTGCTGGCGGTCCTGGCCCGCGACCATGGCGCCGAACTGGCTGGTGCGGTATCCGAGGAACTGGTGGTCGAACGCATCCGCGAAGGCGGCGAGCGCCAGCGCATTCCGTTGCAGAATCGCCTGGGTTCCAGCCATCCGAAGCTGACCCAGGCGGTGTTGCTGATGGAAGCCAATATCGAAGAGCCGCTGACCACCGACGAGATCGCCCAGCATGTCTGTGTCTCCCGTCGGCAACTGGAGCGGATCTTCAAGCAGTATCTCAACCGGGTGCCCAGCCAGTACTACCTGGAGCTGCGCCTGAACAAGGCCCGGCAGATGCTGATGCAGACCAGCAAGTCGATCATCCAGATCGGCCTGTCCTGCGGTTTCTCCTCGGGGCCGCATTTCTCCAGTGCCTACCGCAACTTCTTCGGCGCCACGCCGCGGGAAGATCGCAACCAGCGACGCAGCAGCAGCCCGTTCGAACTGTCCTCGGTCCCTTCCGAGCGCGGTTGAGCGTCCCTCGCGACTAGAACATCGTCGGTCTTTCCCGGTACAGGTCGTCCCGCGCGCGCGTGCCTGAATAGGCCAGGCTCAGGTTGACGTTGACCTGATACTGGGCGATGGCCCGTGGCAGGAAGCTGGCGGCATAGTCCGGCTTGGGCTGGACGGCGATGGTCCGCGCGGCCGGGCGCAGGGTGGTCGGGGTGACGAAGCGATAGCCGCGTCCCGCCACGGTGACGATATGCGGGGCCTGTTCATCTTCCTCCAGGGCCAGGCGCAAGGTGCGGATCTGCGTGCGCAGGTTGCATTCCTCGACAATCGCCTTGGGCCAGACCAGTGCCATCAATTGTTTCTTTTCCAGTAGCTCGCCGGCACGCGATGCCAGGCAGATCAGCAGTTGCATGGCCCGGCTGCCGAGCGTGACGCGTTGGCCATCCCTGAACAGTGCCTGTTGCCAGGGCACCAGCTTGAAGGGCCCGAAATGGATTTCATGCTCCAGGCTGTCTGTCGTGTACACGGCACCCTGTGCCGGAATGTGAACGATATCGCTGGAATTCATGGTGTTACCTTTTTACGTGAGCAGTGGGGACGGGGGAGCGGTCGCCACGGAGGGCGACCGCTCGGACTTTCGTGGTGTCAGGTGTTGATTGCCGGGATCGGATCCTCCGGATAGTCGCCGGGCTGTTCCGGTCCGCCGGTCAGGCCGTACTGCTTGAGGATCGGCACCAGTTCGCCATAGAACTTGTCTTGCTCCTTGCCGCGGGCATCGGCCAGGGCGAAGGGGATGAAGGCACTGCCGATGCCGCCGAGGATCGCGCCGGCGAGACCGAGTACACCGCTGATGGAGCCGGCGACGGCGGCGATGTCGCTGAGGCCGAACAGGCCGGCGCCGCCTTCGATCAGGCTGGCGGTGGCGGCGCCGGTGCCGAGGATGCCGCCGGCCAGGCCGAAGGCGCCGCTCACGGGCTCGCCGTGGGTGATGCCCTGGATACCGCCCATGATGCCCAGCACACCACCGATAAAGCTGCCGGCGCCACCGACCAGCTTGCCGACGTTGCCCAGCTTGGCGATGGCGTCGGCGCTCAACGGACCCTTGCCGGTCAGTTCGCGGGTCGGGAAGGCACCGATGCCTTCACCGACGTTCTTGTCGATGACCCAACTGGTGCCAAAGCCGAACTCCTTGGCGTACTTGGTGCCACCCTCCATCAACAGACCGGCGAATTGCAGGCCCGCCGAAACGCGACTGGCGTCGGCGATGGGGGTGTTGCTGCCGGTGGCGGAGCGGGCGATCAGCACGCCGCCGGCGAGGATGGCGCTGCCGATATGCAGCAGGCCCTGCTTGTAGGCGTCGGTGACATTGCCCAGTTTCAAGCCGTCGATGGCCTTGGGCAGGGCGTCGATGATCTTGTCGTTCTGGCGGCCGCTGTCCCACACCGAGCGCAGCATGCCCACCACTTGCGACGGGTCGATCTTGGTGCCGTCGGACGCGGTGAACAGTTGCGGGTCGGCCTCGGCGGCGGCGTTCAGGGCGGCCGTGACCTTGGCTTCGTCGAAGTTACCGTTGGCATCGCCCAGGGTGATGTTGAGGCTGTTGCTGTCGGCACTGTTGACCAGGGCGTCGGACAGCGCTTCGTTGAAGTTGACCTGCAGGGTCGCGGCGTCGCCCGAGGTGGCGTTGGGGCCGAGGAAGGCCTGGAAGGCCGAGGCGCTGGCGGCGAAGCTGCTGGCCGCCTCTACCGGGTCCATGCCGCTGGCCACCATGTCCTTGAACGCCTGGCCCGAGACGAAGTCGTTCTTGTAGGTGTTGTAGAGATTGTCCATCTGCCCGGACTTTTCCGCGATGGCATGCAGGTCCACGTCACCGTTGCCGCCCAGCGCGAGGTTGGCGATGGTGATGTCGTTGGCCGCGTTCTGCAGGGCGACGCCGGGTGGCAGCGGCTTGCCGTCCGGGCCCTTGGCGTTGAGGTCGGTGTTGAGGACGTTGCCGGTGTCCAGCTGGTTGGCCTTGTAGGACTGCAGGGCGATCTTCAGTTCCGGGTCGCTGTTGACGATGTCCTGCAGCGCCGGGCCCCGGTTGTTCTGCAGGAAACCCTGGACGTCCTTGTCGGCCATCAGGGTGCGGATCGCGTCCTGTACCTGGCCCTTGATCTTGTCCTCGTTGGGGTTGAGGCCTTTGTTGGGCGAGGTGTACTTGTCGAGCAGGCCGGTGTCGTTGTCCTTGTAGTCGCTGAGGGCCAGGCGGGTCTGGGTGTCGGTCAGCTGGACGAGGACCGCGGCCTTGGTCTTGCCGTCGTAGTTTTCCGGGTGTTGCAGTACGTCGGCGGTCAGCTTGGAGGTGTCGACATCGGCCACTTCGTCCCGTACGGCGGCACCGTCGAGGAAGGTCAGGGTGTCGGAGTCGGTCTTGGGTGCCTGCTTTTCCAGCCAGGCGCCGATGTTGTCGCGCACGATGACCTTGTCTTCGTGGTACAGCACCGGGTCGTCACCGCCCAGGTCCAGCGAGCGCATCATGCCGGGGCGCGACCAGAGATCGGCGGCGCCGGTCAGTTCCGAGCTCAGGCCCGGGTCGCTGGCCAGGCCGGTCAGGTTGTCGATGTGGATCTCGCCCTTGTTTTCGCGCTGGTCGCTGCTGCCGGTGGTCATGTTCGGACCGGCGCTGGCGACCAGCGAGTTGTTGGCCATCAGGATCGCGGCGGACTTGGCGTTGGCCTTGGCCAGGTCGCCAGGGTTGTTGCCGAGGAACTTCGAGTAGGAACTCGACGCGGCGGACAGATCGCCCTTGGCGTTGCCGATAAAACGGTCGACATCGGCGTGGGTGATCACCGCGTCGGCCTTGCCCCGGCCACCGGTGTCCAGCGCGGCCATCAGCGACGGGCTGCTGGCGACATACTTGAGCGCGGCCTGGGCTTCGGGCGGCAGGCTGCTCGGCGGGTTGGCGAAGTCGATGGGGGTGTCGTGCAGGCCCCAGGCGTTCCAGTTGGCCGAGATCATTTCGGCGGCGGCGATGGGCCGGTTCAGGTCAAGTTCTTCCTGGGTCGGCTGGGTGCCGGTGTTGCCGGTGATCTTGTCCCAGTCCTTGGCGCCGGCGGCGTAGCCGGACTTGTCGATCCAGTTGTTGTCGCTGGCACCGGGCGCACCGGTAACGCCCTTGTATTCGTTGGCGGCCTGGTTGTAGAGCTCCGGGGTCATGTCCCTGGAGACGATGATCTTCTGCCCCGAGTCGGTTTCGTAGCGGATCAGGCCGGGGCCGACTTCTTCAGGCGCTCCTACCAGGTGCATGGCGTCGAAGGTTTCGTTGGGGCCGGCGAGTCGATAGCCCTCGGCTTCGCTCTGGTTGATCGCGATCAGCTTGTCATGGTCCTGGCTGACCTGGTCGAACAGGGTCGGGTTGTCTTTCTGGCTGACCACGACCTTTTCGCCGCTGAAGGTCTCGTAGCGGATCAGCCCCGGCCCGACCTCGTCGGCGGCGCCGATCGCCTTGTAGTTCGCCAGGCCCGGGGCGACGGTGCTGCTGTCGGCCAGCGCGTAGCCGTCCTTCTGGCTCTGGACGATACCGGCTTCATGGGCATCGCTCTTCTGGTTCAACTGGTATTGGTTCAGCACCTGCTTGTACAGGGTCGGGTCATCCTTTTCCTTGACCGTCACCGGTTTGTCGCTACCCAGTGGCGTATAGGTGATGCTGCCGTCCTTGGGTGGCTGGACATCCTGGAAGGGTACTGGAAGGTTGTTGCCGCGGATCTTTGACGGATCGAAGACCGGCTGGTTGCCGGCCTGGAACAGCGCAACCTCGAATTTGTTCTGGGCGGCATCGACCTTGCGGTCGGCGGGGTCGGTAGCGGTGCGTATCGGGGTCATGCAGAACCTCCCTGAGGGTCGTTTTCCAGGCACACGGCCTTGCTCCGGCCTGGCCGCGGGCGGCGCTGGCTGAAGGGAAGCGAGTGTGTGGTCGGGGTTACCGGGTCGCTGTCGGCGACCCGCCGCTTGAGCGGGGGCCTGCTCATGAAGCCCGAGACTTGTGTACATTTTGTTACATATTTCCCGGCCTAATTGCAGGCCAAAAGCCATGTAAACAGGCGGGCCAGGCACCTGCCGACAGGTTTCGACGGGGCGGCCGAGTGGCTGGCGCAATACTGGCAACCTTGGCTCGAAAGGCCATTTGCCGCGGGCTCCGAGGGCGAGGGTATCTGCCCGCTTGTCGGCCGGGTGAGGAACGGCAAAGTGGCGCTGCGATGATCGTTCGCCCTGTCCAGGCCCGGCGGGCTGTCCACTCGAATTCACAACATTTCACAGGAATTCACGCGGCGACGGTCGTCAGTCGAAAATCTCATCCCGCCGACCCTGCATCAAAAGCCTCCCACCGTTTAAACTGCGCCTTTGCGATGCTATTTGTCGCATTGCCGACAACCCCGGCAAAACCCGGTTTGGCGCTATAAGAAGTTGTCGCTTGGCGACAAGGCCGGACTGAAATCTGTCCTTACAATCCCCCCCATCGCTCGCCAGTTTCAGGCAGGCGTTCCTCTTCAGGAGACTCCGATGTCCGTTGAGCAAGCTCCGGTGCAACGCGCCGATTTCGACCAGGTAATGGTTCCCAACTACGCACCTGCGACTTTTATCCCTGTTCGTGGCGCGGGTTCCCGAGTCTGGGACCAGGCGGGCCGGGAGCTGGTCGATTTCGCCGGCGGGATTGCGGTCAACGTGCTGGGCCATGCCCATCCGGCGCTGGTCGGTGCCCTGACCGAGCAGGCCAACAACCTGTGGCATGTCTCCAACGTCTTCACCAACGAACCGGCCCTGCGCCTGGCCAAGAAGCTGGTGGACGCGACCTTCGCCGAGCGCGTGTTCTTCTGCAACTCCGGCGCCGAGGCCAATGAAGCCGCGTTCAAGCTGGCCCGTCGCGTGGCATTCGATCGCTTCGGTACGGAAAAATACGAAATCATCGCCGCGCTCAACAGCTTTCACGGCCGCACCCTGTTCACCGTGAACGTCGGTGGCCAGTCGAAATACTCCGACGGCTTCGGTCCGAAAATCACCGGTATCACCCATGTGCCGTTCAATGACCTGGACGCGCTGAAAGCGGCGATCTCGGACAAGACCTGTGCCGTGGTGCTCGAACCCGTGCAAGGCGAGGGCGGCGTACTGCCGGCCGAACAGGCCTACCTGCAGGGTGCCCGCGAGCTGTGCGACCAGCACGACGCGCTGCTGGTGTTCGACGAAGTGCAGACCGGCATGGGGCGCAGCGGCAAGCTGTTCGCCTATATGCACTACGGCGTGACTCCGGACATCCTCACCAGCGCCAAGAGCCTGGGCGGCGGTTTCCCGATTGCCGCGATGCTCACCAGCGAAGCGCTGGCCAAGCACCTGGTGGTCGGCACCCACGGCACCACCTACGGCGGCAACCCGCTGGCGTGCGCGGTCGGCAATGCGGTGATCGACGTGATCAACACTCCTGAAGTGCTCAACGGCGTCAATGCCAAGCACGATGCCTTCAAGACCCGCCTGGAGCAGATCGGCGCCAAGTACGGCCTGTTCACCCAGGTCCGTGGCATGGGCCTGTTGCTCGGTTGCGTGCTGGCCGATGCCTGGAAGGGCAAGGCCAAGGACGTGTTCAACGCGGCCGAGAAAGAAAACCTGATGATCCTGCAAGCCGGTCCGGACGTGATTCGTTTCGCCCCGAGCCTGGTGGTCGAGGACGCGGACATCAAGGAAGGCCTGGACCGTTTCGAGCGTGCGGTAGCCAAGCTGACCCAGGCTTGAGCGAGCCGGACTTGAGCGAAACAGGCTTGAGCGAAACGTAGTACCGCCGTCGTCGGCCCATGGGTCGGCGACGAGCAGATTTTTTCTGTGCCGGGCCTGCCCGGCATTTTTTTCCCTGTGTCGGCCGATTCAGCCGATCTGTTTTTCAGTAAGGAGTGACACCATGCTGGTGATGCGCCCCGCGCAAATGGCTGACCTGGACGAGGTACGGCGTCTGGCCGCCGACAGCCCGATCGGTGTCACTTCCCTGCCGGATGACGAAGGCCGCCTGCGCGACAAGATCGCCGCGAGCGAAGCCTCGTTTGCCGCCGAAGTCAGTTTCAACGGTGAAGAAAGCTATTTCTTCGTGCTCGAAGATACCGACACCGGCAAGCTGGTGGGCTGCTCGGCGATCGTCGCCTCGGCCGGTTACTCGGAGCCGTTCTACAGCTTCCGCAACGAGACCTTTGTCCATGCGTCGCGCGAGCTGAAGATCCACAACAAGATCCACGTGCTTTCCCAGTGCCACGACCTGACCGGCAACAGCTTGCTGACCAGCTTCTATGTGGTGCCGGAACTGGTGGGTTCGGCCTGGTCGGAGCTCAACTCCCGTGGCCGCCTGTTGTTCGTCGCCAGCCATCCAGAACGCTTCGCCGATTCGGTGGTGACCGAGATCGTCGGCTACAGCGACGAGCATGGCGACTCGCCGTTCTGGGACGCCATCGGCCGCAACTTCTTCGACCTGAACTACGCCGAGGCCGAGCGCCTGTGCGGCTTGAAGAGCCGGACCTTCCTCGCCGAACTGATGCCGCATTATCCGATCTACGTGCCGCTGTTGCCGGACGCCGCCCAGGAAGCCATGGGCCAGGTGCATCCGCGTGCGCAGATCACCTTCGACATCCTGATGCGCGAGGGTTTCGAGACCGATCACTACATCGATATTTTCGACGGCGGCCCGACCTTGCATGCGCGGGTCACCGGGATCCGTTCGATTGCCCAGAGCCGCGTGGTGCCGGTGAAGATCGGCGAGACCAGAGGCGGCGGTCGCCAGTACCTGGTGTCCAACGCATTGCTGCAGGACTATCGCGCCGTGCTGCTGGAGCTCGATTACGCGCCGGGCAAGCCGGTCACCCTGGATCTGCAAGCGGCCGAAGCCCTGGGCGTCGGCGAAGGTGCCAGCGTGCGCCTGGTGGCGGTTTGAGGCCGGTATCGCAAGCAGCCTTACAGCGAGTTTCGCGGGTGCCGTCAGTCGGCGTCCGTTTGAGGAGATAGCATGATCGTTCGTCCCGTACGCAGCAGCGACTTACCCGCTCTGATCGACCTGGCCCGCAGCACCGGCACCGGCCTGACCACCTTGCCGGCCAACGAAGAGCGTCTGGCTCATCGTGTCGGCTGGGCGGAAAAAACCTTCCGGGGCGATGCCGGGCGTGCCGATGCGGACTACCTGTTCGTGCTCGAAGACGACAATGGCCGGGTGGTCGGCATTTCGGCGATTGCCGGTGCCGTGGGCCTGCGCGAGCCCTGGTACAACTTCCGGGTCGGCCTGACGGTCAGTGCCTCCCAGGAACTGAATATCTACCGCGAGATCCCGACGCTGTTCCTGGCCAACGACCTGACCGGCAACTCCGAACTGTGCTCGCTGTTCCTCCACGCCGACTACCGCAGCGGTCTGAATGGCCGGATGCTGGCCAAGGCGCGGATGCTGTTTATCGCCGAGTTCCCGCAACTGTTCGGCAACAAGATCATCGCCGAGATGCGCGGCATGTCCGACGAAGCCGGGCGCTCGCCGTTCTGGGAGAGCCTGGGGCGGCACTTCTTCAAGATGGAGTTCAGCCAGGCCGACTACCTGACCGGTGTCGGCAACAAGGCCTTCATTGCCGAACTGATGCCGAAGTTCCCGCTGTACACCTGCTTCCTCTCCGAGGATGCCCGGGCGGTGATCGGCAAGGTGCACACCGATACCGAGCCGGCCCTGTCGATGCTCAAGAGCGAAGGTTTCAGCTACCAGGGCTATGTCGACATCTTCGACGCTGGCCCGGCGGTGGAGTGCGAAACCGGCAAGATCCGCGCGGTACGCGACAGCCAGGCGCTGGTGCTGGCCATCGGTACGCCAGGCGATGACGCCACGCCGTTCCTGATCCACAACCGCAAGCGCGAAGACTGCCGCATCACCGCGGCTCCCGCGCGATTCGCGGCGGGCACGCTGGTGGTCGATCCGTTGACCGCCAAACGTCTTCAATTGAGTGCGGGTGACCAGGTCCGCGCGGTTCCGTTGTCTGCTTCCCGGGAGTCGAAATAATGAGCACGCTTTACATCGCAGGCCAATGGCACGCCGGCCAGGGCGAAGCCTTCGAGTCGCTGAACCCGGTGACCCAGCAGGTGCTGTGGTCCGGCAACGGCGCCAGCGCGGCACAGGTCGAACAGGCCGTGCAGAACGCCCGCGAGGCATTCCCGGCCTGGGCCCGGCGCAGCCTGGATGAGCGTATCGTCGTGCTCGAAGCCTTTGCCGCCAGCCTGAAAAGTCATGCCGACGAACTGGCCCGGTGCATCGGCGAGGAAACCGGCAAGCCGCTGTGGGAGTCGGCGACCGAAGTGACCAGCATGGTCAACAAGATCGCCATTTCGATCCAGAGCTATCGCGAGCGGACCGGCGAGAAGAGCGGCCCGCTGGGCGACGCCACGGCGGTACTGCGCCACAAGCCCCATGGCGTGGTGGCGGTGTTCGGTCCCTACAACTTCCCCGGTCATCTGCCCAACGGCCATATCGTGCCGGCGCTGCTGGCCGGTAACAGCGTGCTGTTCAAGCCGAGCGAGCTGACTCCGAAAGTCGCCGAACTGACGGTCAAGTGCTGGATCGAGGCCGGCCTGCCGGCGGGCGTGCTGAACCTGCTGCAAGGTGCTCGCGAAACCGGTATCGCCCTGGCGGCGAATCCGGGGATCGACGGCCTGTTCTTCACCGGTTCGAGCCGTACCGGCAATCACCTGCACCAGCAGTTCGCCGGGCGTCCGGACAAGATCCTGGCCCTGGAAATGGGCGGCAACAACCCGCTGGTGGTGGATCAGGTCGAAGACCTGGATGCTGCGGTCTATACCATTATCCAGTCGGCCTTCATCTCGGCCGGCCAGCGTTGCACCTGTGCCCGGCGCCTGCTAGTACCCGAAGGGGCCTGGGGCGACCGCTTGCTGGCGCGCCTGGTCGAAGTCAGTTCGGGCATCGAGGTCGGTGCGTTCGACCAGCAGCCGGCACCGTTCATGGGCTCGGTGATTTCCCTGGGCGCGGCCCGGGCGCTGATGGAGGCGCAGGCGCACCTGCTGGGTAACGGCGCCGTGGCGCTGCTGCCGATGACTCAACCACAGGCCGGCGCGGCCTTGCTGACACCGGGGATTCTCGATGTGACGGCGGTGAGTGAACGTGTCGACGAGGAATTCTTCGGGCCGTTGCTGCAGGTGATCCGCTACGCCGATTTCGACGCGGCGATTGCCGAGGCCAACAATACCCAGTTCGGCCTCGCGGCTGGCCTGCTGTCGGATTCCGAGGCGCGCTACCAGCAGTTCTGGTTGCAAAGCCGTGCCGGGATCGTCAACTGGAACAAGCAATTGACCGGTGCCGCGAGCAGCGCGCCATTCGGTGGGGTAGGGGCCTCGGGTAACCATCGCGCCAGCGCCTACTACGCGGCGGATTATTGCGCGTACCCGGTGGCGTCGCTGGAAACACCGAGCCTGACGGTTCCGGCGACACTGACGCCGGGTGTTCGGCTTTCCTGAGCCGTCGGGCCTTCGGGCCCTACCGCTGGCTTGTCAGCGATGACCGCGAAGCGGTCGCCATACGCAGATGATTTGTGCTTATAAAAACAGATTCATGGAGCCTCGCCGATGAAATCCTTTGAAGTCAATTTTGACGGTCTTGTAGGCCCGACCCATAACTACGGCGGCTTGTCCTACGGCAACGTCGCTTCCCAGAGCAACAGCCAGCAGGCTTCCAATCCGAAGGAAGCGGCGTTGCAAGGCCTGGCGAAGATGAAGGTGCTGATGGAGATGGGCTTTGTCCAGGGCGTGCTCGCACCCCAGGAACGTCCGGATGTCGCCGCCCTGCGCCGGCTCGGCTTTGCCGGCACCGACGCGCAGGTGATCGAGCAGGCGGCCAGGCAGGCCATGCCGTTGCTGGTCGCCAGTTGCTCGGCCTCGAGCATGTGGGTGGCCAACGCCGGCACCGTCAGCCCGAGTGCCGACACCGCCGACGGTCGCGTGCACTTCACCGCGGCCAACCTGAACTGCAAGTATCACCGCAGCATCGAACACCCGACCACCAGCCGTGTGCTCGGCGCGATGTTCGCTGACAGCAAGCACTTCGCCCACCACGCGGCGTTGCCCGCCGTCGCCCAGTTCGGCGACGAAGGCGCGGCCAACCACACCCGCTTCTGTCGTGAATACGGCGAGGCCGGTGTCGAGTTCTTCGTGTTCGGCCGCAGTGCCTTCGATACCCGCTACCCGGCGCCGCAGAAATACCCGGCACGGCAGACCCTCGAAGCCTCCCAGGCGGTCGCCCGCCTGCACGGCCTGAGCGATGACGGTGTGGTCTATGCCCAGCAGAACCCGGCGGTGATCGACCAGGGTGTATTCCACAACGATGTGATCGCGGTGGGGAATGGCGAGGTGCTGTTCTATCACGAGGACGCCTTCCTCGACACCGAGCGGGTACTGGCCGAACTGCGCGACAAACTGGCCAGGTGCGGCGGCAACTTCCAGGCGGTCTGCGTGCCGCGTGCCCTGGTGACGGTGGATGACGCGGTGCGTTCCTACCTGTTCAACAGCCAGCTGCTGACCCGCGCCGACGGCACCATGATGCTGATCGTGCCGGAAGAGTGCCGCAAGAACGAGCGCGTCTGGCAGTACCTGCAGGGCCTGACGGCCGCTGCCGGGGTGATCCGCGAGGTGAAAGTCTTCGACCTCAAGCAGAGCATGCAGAACGGTGGCGGGCCGGCGTGCCTGCGCCTGCGTGTCGCGCTGAATGAAACCGAGCTGGTGGCGGTCAACCCAGGGGTTATCATGACCGCGCCGTTGTACGACACGCTGACCCAATGGGTCGAAAAGCACTACCGCGACTCCCTGCGCGAAAGCGACCTGGCAGACCCGCAGTTGCTGCTGGAGTGCCGGACGGCACTGGATGAACTGACGCAAATCCTTAAACTGGGCGCGGTTTATCCATTCCAGATCAATTGAAAGCGCGCGCCCGGCCTTCTTTACCAGAAGGTCGGGCGCCCGGCTTTTCCTCCAGATGAGAGCACGACCATGAGCGATACCCTGCAGCTGATTCTTGAAGACACCGACGGCACTCAACTGGAAACCTCCTGCACGCGCGTTGCCGTGATATGGCAGGGCAAGGAGTTGTGGATCCAGCACGACGGTCGCGGCCAATTGCTGATCGGCGTCGATGTCGAAGAGGGCGATGCCGAATACGCCAACCTGCTGCTTCGCCCATTGGCGACTAATCTTGTAAGTCTGCAACTGGAAATGGAACCGGCCGACGTCGGCGACGACGATCACGTGCACGGCCCCGATTGCAACCACGATCACTGATCAAGGAACAGCGCATTATGCTCGCCCTCGGCAAACTGCTTGAATTGACCCTCGCCGGTCGCGAACCGGCAGAGAAGACTCAACTGACGGTCGAAGGCGTGCGGATGCGCTGGCTGAGCGAGGGCGCGCTGGAAGTGCGACCTCCCGAGGCCAGGGATAACGGCCAGGACCTGCTGCTGTCCGCCGGTATCCACGGTAACGAGACAGCACCGATCGAATTGCTCGATCGCCTGTTGCACGACATTGCCCGGGGCGACCTGAAGCCTCGGGCACGCATTCTGTTCCTGTTCGGCAACCCCGAGGCGATGCGTCGCGGCGAGCGTTATGTCGAGCAGGACGTCAACCGGCTGTTCAACGGCCGGCATGAACAAAGCAGTGGCAGCGAAGCCTTGCGTGCCTGTGAGCTGGAGCGGCTGGCGGCGAGTTTCTTCAGCGTCGCCGATCGCGGTCGTGTGCACTACGACCTGCACACGGCGATTCGCGGTTCGAAGATCGAACAGTTCGCGCTCTACCCGTACAAGGAAGGACGTGCCCATTCCCGTCGCGAACTGGCCCGCCTGCGCGCCGCCGGCATGTCGGCGGTGCTGCTGCAGAACAAACCCTCCATCGTCTTCAGCAGCTACACCTACGACAAGCTGGGCGCCGAGTCCTTTACCCTGGAGCTGGGCAAGGCCCGGCCGTTCGGCCAGAACCAGGGAGTTGACGTTTCCCGCCTGGAGCGCTGCCTCAAGCAACTGATCGAGGGCAGCGAGCCGGTTGTCGATGACAGCCTCGATGGCCTGCAACTGTTCAGCGTGGCGCGGGAAATCATCAAGCACAGCGATTCCTTCCTGTTGCACCTGCCGGCGGATATCGAGAATTTCACCGAACTGCCCAAGGGCTACCTGCTGGCCGAAGACCTGGCGAACAGTCGCTGGGTGGTGGAAGAGCAGGGCGCCCGGATCATTTTCCCCAACCCGAAGGTGAAAAACGGCCTGCGGGCGGGGATCCTGGTGGTGCCGTCGGGAGACGAGACGCTGGTTTAGCGTGGCTGTGCCCAGTTTCGCGGGGCCAAGCCCAGCTCTTCGCGCAAGCCGTTTTCGGTGAAGGGCGTCGGGTTGGTGTCCAGCGCCGGAGTATTCGGGTCGGCGTCGAAATCGAAGGGCGTTACCGCAGCCGGCAGGCCTATGACCTGCAGTTCCTCATTGGGCACCGTGCCTGGGGATTTGTCGCCACGGGGGCCGTCGAAGCCATCCCCGGGGAAAGACGTTCCGGTCACCCGGTTATAGGCGTGGCAGAGTTCGTGGTAGAGCAGGACGAGGCCGGGAGTCGCGTCGATTTCAACGGCCGGGTTGTAGTGGATGTTTCCTCCCGGGCGTCCGTCTCCCGCGCTTGTGTCTCTGATATAGATATCGCCCTGGGCCTGGGCATCGGTCAGAAACAGCGCGTTGTGCTCATATTCCAGCGGGTTGATCGTGACGGCGATGCCCTGTGCCCTGGCGGTTTTATCCAGCACCGATAACAGCTGGCTACCCACGGGCGAGCCGCCGAGCAATCTCAGGTCATCGTTGACCCGGTCCTGAAATGCCGGGGAACCGTTGACCACGAGACCGGTATGCTCCAGGCCAAGGTGGCTGAGCAGGGTGATCCGCAAGCCCTCGGCAGACGATGCCTGTACACGCAGCTCCTCGGCATTGGCGGGTGGTTGGGGGGCTGCCTGGAACAACTGGTCGCGGGTGTCGTTGCTGAAGACGTTATCCGCCGGTTTGATCAGCATGACGGTGTCCTGTCCGGCCCCGGTGTAGATGGTGTTGGTCCCGACGCCGGCCAGAATAGAGTCGTCGCCGTCGCTGCCACTGAGGATGCTGTGCCCGCGGCCACCGATCAGCAGATCGTTGCCCAGGCCGCCGTTGAGCAGATGGCGACTGTCGTCCAGGCTGGCGGTGGCGCTGATATGATCGTTGCCGGCGCCGCCATAGACGGTGGCGTCACCTTCGACAAAGACCATGTCGTTGCCTTCTCCGGCCTCGACGTAGGCCTTGCCGCCTGCACCCGTGGTGATGAAGTCATCGCCCGGACCGGCATGGATCTGGATTTCGGCGCCTTCGCTGTGGATCACATCGTCGCCGTCGGCGGTTTCGACGATGGTCCGCAGCTTCACCTGTTCATCGACCGTCACCCTGTCGGGCCCGCCGCGGGTGCGGATGACCAGTATCTGTTGCAGAGAGGCCGGGCTGATCAGGTAACGCTCATGGTTGATGTCGACTATCAATTGCTCCTGCGGACAATGGACCCTCACGGTGTCGGCACTATCGCCGGTGGTGAATATCAGGTAGTCCAGCGTCGAGTGGGGCGGCTTGTAGGATGTCGAAACGATCTTTCGCTCTATCAGGATCGGATCATTCTCTGCCGAGAGTCGGTAGGTTGAGGTCGGTTTGTAGTCGTCCCGGTATTCCTGGAGGATCTGGTAGCGCTCGTCGATGGAGCGGGCCTGGCCGTCGATCCAATGCTCCTGATAGGGCATGAGCGGCGGGGCCGTGTCGGGTGTGGGGGAGTCGTTCATGTGCGGTGTCTCCGCGGGCGGTGGGTTTCGAAAGCCCTTGAGGGGGCCTGGCGTCGAATCCACTTAAGCGCATTGGCGCTGCCGGGAGAGGGTAGATAGTTATGACCTGCCGGCGACGGGCCGGCAGGTGCGCAGATGGATCAGACCGCCAGTTTCTGTGCTGCGGGACGCGGCAGCGCACGCAGTTTGCTCAGGGTGTCGGCGCAGGTTTTCGCGGCTTCCTGACCCTTGTGCACGAAGTGATCGAAGAAGAACTTCTGGTGCTCTTCGCCGGCGTGGAAGTGGTGCGGGGTCAGCACTACGGAAAACACCGGTACTTCGGTGTCCAGCTGGACCTGCATCAGGCCGTCGATCACCGCCGTGGCGACGAAGTCGTGGCGGTAGATCCCGCCGTCGACCACCAGGCCGGCAGCGACGACGCCGGCATAACGGCCGGACTTGGCCAGCAGCTTGGCATGCAGGGGGATCTCGAAGGCACCGCCGACTTCGAAGAAGTCGATATCACTTTCCTGGTAGCCCAGCTTGGCGATTTCCGAGACGAAGCCGTGGCGAGCCTGATCAACGATATCCTTGTGCCAGCAAGCCTGGATGAACGCGATCCGCTGAGTGTGGTGAAGGGTGGTGGGTTGCATCTGTTCTGACTCCTGTTTGTGTGAAAAACAGGGCGTTATGAATCGAATGGGATTCAAGGGTACGTTCAGGTCGGCTGTGCGATGCTGCCAGGCATGCGCACGGGGATCCGGTGGACGGCCCTTGGGTGTCAATCCCGTTCTCTCTTCATCCGGACTATGACCGTCGGCCCCGGGATCACACCGGGTCTGCTGACCTTGCCGAGGGACCGTCGAGACCGTCCGACTCGCCAAGCGCTCGCGGGCTATGCGCATTGCGCGCAATTACCGCCGGTGGGGAATTACACCCCGCCCTGAGAACGTTGCCGCCAGCTTTTCTGGCGGCGCCCGATTTTTACCATATATTTCACAGGTGTGCATGCCGCCTTTACGATAATAACCATCGAATTTTCATGGCGGCTCTCCGACATTTCCTGCGGCAGAGCTTGATTATCCCTCGCCGTGACCGCAGTAATTGCTTTCGAAAGGGATATTCCCGACATCAGCGCTCCATTGCCGAGGCCTGTTTCATGACTGTTATCGATCTTCGTAGTGACACCGTTACCCAACCCAGCGCCGGTATGCGCGAGGCCATGGCGAATGCGCCCCTGGGGGATGATGTGTATGGCGAAGATCCGTCGGTCAATCGCCTTGAAAGCGAACTGGCCGATCGGCTGGGCTTCGCCCGGGCGCTCTTCGTGCCCACCGGGACCATGAGCAACCTGCTGGGGTTGATGGCCCACTGCGAGCGCGGTGACGAGTACATCGTCGGCCAGCAGTGCCATACCTATAAATATGAAGGCGGCGGCGCCGCGGTGCTCGGTTCGATCCAGCCGCAGCCGCTGGAAGTCCAGGCCGACGGCTCGCTGGACCTGGCGCAGGTCAGGGCGGCGATCAAGCCCGATGACTTCCATTTTGCCCGCACCCGCCTGCTGGCCCTGGAAAACACCATGCAGGGCAAGGTCCTGCCGCTGGAATACCTGGCGGCGGCCCGTCGCTTGACCCGGGAACAGGGACTGGCACTGCACCTGGATGGTGCTCGGCTGTATAACGCGGCGGTCAAGCTGGGCGTCGATGCGCGTGAAATCACCCGACACTTCGATTCGGTTTCGGTCTGCCTGTCCAAGGGCCTGGGCGCGCCGGTGGGTTCGGTACTGTGCGGCAGCGAGGAACTGATCGGCAAGGCGCGGCGCCTGCGCAAGATGGTCGGCGGCGGTATGCGCCAGGCCGGCCTGTTGGCGGCAGCGGGGCTGTATGCACTGGATCACCAGGTCGCGCGCCTGGCCGACGACCATGCCAATGCGTTGCACCTGGCCGATGGCTTGCGTGAGGCGGGCTATCGGATCGAGCCGGTACAGACCAACATGGTCTACGCCGACCTCGGCGAGCGGGCGAACGCGCTCAAGGCGTTTGCCGCCGAGCGCGGGGTGCGCCTCAGTGCCGCGCCGCGCCTGCGGATGGTCACCCATATGGACGTCGACCGTGCACAAATCGAGCAGGTGGTCGCGGTATTTGCCGAATTTAACCGCCAATGAGCCTGCAGGCCGTCCAATTGACGGTTTCTATCGTATAAACACACTGTACCCAAGGCTCAGGGCCGATATAATGCGGCCCTTTGCAAGTCGCAAATCCATTCAGACGTGATGCACTTGCCTCCGGCCGCAGACTCCGTGGAAGAACCTATGAAAAGCGCAGAAATCCGTGAAGCCTTCCTTCGCTTCTTCGAACAGCAAGGCCACACCCGTGTCGCCTCCAGCTCTTTGATTCCGGGCAATGACCCAACCCTGCTGTTCACCAACGCGGGGATGAACCAGTTCAAGGATTGTTTCCTGGGCCAGGAAAAGCGCGCCTACACCCGCGCCGTCAGCAGCCAGAAGTGCGTACGCGCCGGCGGCAAGCACAACGACCTGGAAAACGTCGGTTATACCGCTCGTCACCACACCTTTTTCGAAATGCTGGGCAACTTCAGCTTCGGCGACTACTTCAAGCGCGATGCGATCACCTTCGCCTGGACCTTCCTGACCTCCGACCAGTGGTTGAACCTGCCGAAGGAAAAGCTCTGGGTCACGGTCTACGCCAGCGACGACGAAGCCTACGATATCTGGACCAAGGAGGTCGGCGTGCCGGCCGAGCGCATGGTCCGTATCGGCGACAACAAAGGCGCGCCTTACGCCTCTGACAACTTCTGGACCATGGGCGATACCGGCCCGTGCGGTCCTTGCACCGAGATCTTCTACGACCACGGCGCCGATATCTGGGGCGGCCCGCCCGGCTCGCCGGAAGAAGACGGTGACCGTTACATCGAGATCTGGAACAACGTGTTCATGCAGTTCAACCGCACCGCCGATGGCGTGCTGCATCCGCTGCCGGCACCGTCGGTGGACACCGGCATGGGCCTGGAGCGGATCAGCGCGGTGCTGCAGCACGTTCACTCCAACTATGAAATCGACCTGTTCCAGAGCCTGCTGAGCGCTTCGGCCCAGGCCATCGGTTGCACCAATGACAACCAGGCTTCGCTGAAAGTGGTCGCCGACCATATTCGCTCCTGCGGTTTCCTGATCGCCGACGGCGTGCTGCCGTCCAACGAAGGCCGCGGTTATGTGCTGCGCCGGATCATTCGTCGCGCCTGCCGTCACGGCAACAAGCTCGGGGCCAAGGGCAGTTTCTTCTACCAGATCGTCGCGGCCCTGGTTGCCGAAATGGGTGAGGCCTTCCCTGAGTTGAAATCCCAGCAGGCGCATATCGAGCGTGTGCTGAAGGCCGAGGAAGAGCAGTTCGCCAAGACCCTGGAGCAGGGCCTGAAGATCCTCGAGCAGGACCTGGCCGAGCTCAAGGGCAGCGTGGTTCCGGGTGACGTGGTGTTCAAGCTGTACGACACCTACGGTTTCCCGATGGACCTGACCGGCGACATCGCCCGCGAACGCAACCTGACCCTCGACGAGGCCGGTTTCGAGCGCGAGATGGAAGCCCAGCGGGTGCGCGCGCGTTCCGCCAGTTCCTTTGGCATGGACTACAACAGCCTGGTCAAGGTCGATGTGGCCACCGAGTTCACCGGCTACAGCGCCACCAGTGGTTCGGCGAAAGTGATCGCGCTCTATAAAGAAGGGCAGTCGGTCGACGTCTTGAATGAAGGTGAAGAAGGCGTTGTGGTCCTGGACCAGACACCGTTCTACGCCGAGTCGGGCGGTCAGATCGGCGATTGCGGGTATCTGCAGGCGGCTGCCGGTCGCTTCGATGTCCGCGATACCACCAAAACCGGCGGGGCTTTCCTGCACCATGGTGTCCTGGCCCAGGGCAGTCTGCTGGTCGGCACCCAGGTGGAAACCCAGGTCGCCGCCGATGTGCGTCACGCCACCTCGCTGAACCACTCGGCCACCCACCTGTTGCACGCTGCATTGCGTCAGGTGCTGGGCGAGCATGTCCAGCAGAAGGGGTCGTTGGTCGACAGTCAGCGCCTGCGCTTTGACTTCAGCCACTTCGAAGCCATCAAGCCGGAGCAGATCAAGGCCCTGGAAGACATCGTCAACGCCGAGATCCGCAAGAACTCGGCGGTGGAAACCGAAGAAACCGATATCGACACCGCCAAGAAGAAGGGCGCCATGGCACTGTTCGGCGAGAAGTACGGCGACAGTGTGCGTGTCCTGAGCATGGGCGGGGATTTCTCCGTCGAACTGTGTGGCGGTATCCACGCCAACCGTACCGGTGACATCGGCCTGCTGAAAATCATCAGCGAAGGCGGCGTGGCATCGGGTGTACGGCGCATCGAGGCAGTCACCGGTGCCGCGGCACTGGCCTACCTGAATGCCGCCGAAGAGCAACTCAAGGAAGCCGCGAACCTGATCAAGGGCAGCCGCGACAACCTGATCGACAAGCTGTCGGCTGTGCTGGAGCGCAACCGCCTGCTGGAAAAACAACTCGAGCAATTGCAGGCCAAGGCCGCAAGCGCCGCGGGTGACGACCTGTCGGCGCAGGCCCAGGACGTCAAGGGTGTGAAAGTCCTGGCCGCGCGTCTGGATGGTCAGGATGGCAAGGCCCTGCTGGCACTGGTCGATCAACTGAAAAACAAACTCGGCCGCGCAGTGATCCTGCTCGGCAGTGTCCATGAGGAAAAGGTCGTTCTGGTCGCAGGCGTGACCAAGGACCTGACCGGCCAACTCAAAGCCGGTGATCTGATGAAGCAGGCCGCTGCGGCAGTGGGCGGGAAGGGGGGTGGTCGTCCGGACATGGCGCAAGGCGGTGGTATCGACGCCGCGGCACTGGATGCAGCACTGGCCCTGACCGTGCCATTTGTCGAGCATGGCGTTTAAGGCCTCGCCAATGCCCGTCGTCTAGTGACGGGCAACGGGGCTGTGGTTTGAATGATTAATGGGCGCCCCTTTACGGGCTGAGGCGGCTTAGAAATGGCTTTGATCGTACAGAAATTTGGAGGCACCTCGGTCGGCACCGTCGAGAGAATCGAGCAGGTCGCCGACAAGGTGAAGAAATTCCGCGAAGCCGGCGATGACCTGGTGGTTGTGCTGTCTGCGATGAGCGGCGAGACCAACCGCCTGATCGATCTGGCCAAACAAATCAGTGGCGAAAACCAGCCGGTTCCCCGTGAGCTGGATGTGATCGTTTCCACCGGTGAGCAGGTGACCATTGCGTTGCTGGCCATGGCACTGATCAAGCGTGGTGTGCCGGCGGTGTCCTACACCGGTAACCAGGTGCGGATCCTGACAGATAGCGCGCACAATAAAGCACGCATCCTGCAGATCGACGATCAGAAGATTCGTGCCGATCTGAAGGAAGGGCGTGTGGTTGTTGTCGCCGGGTTCCAGGGCGTCGACGAGAACGGCAATATCACCACCCTCGGTCGTGGCGGTTCCGATACCACCGGCGTTGCACTGGCGGCAGCCCTGAAGGCTGACGAGTGCCAGATCTACACCGATGTCGACGGCGTCTACACCACCGACCCGCGTGTCGTGTCCTCGGCCCAGCGCCTGGACAAGATCACCTTCGAAGAGATGCTGGAAATGGCCAGCCTCGGTTCCAAGGTGCTGCAGATCCGCGCGGTCGAGTTCGCCGGCAAGTACAACGTTCCGCTGCGCGTCCTGCACAGCTTTAAGGAGGGTCCGGGTACCCTCATTACTATTGATGAAGAGGAATCCATGGAACAGCCGATCATTTCCGGCATCGCCTTCAACCGCGATGAAGCCAAGCTGACCATCCGTGGCGTGCCTGATACCCCGGGCGTGGCCTTCAAGATTCTCGGCCCGATCAGCGCCGCCAACATCGAAGTCGACATGATCGTGCAGAATGTCGCGCACGATAACACCACCGACTTCACCTTCACCGTTCACCGCAACGACTACCAGGCGGCGCAGACCGTGCTGGAAAACACCGCGCGTGAAATCGGTGCGCGGGAAGTGGTCGGCGATACCAAGATCGCCAAGGTGTCGATCGTCGGTGTTGGCATGCGCTCCCACGCAGGCGTGGCCAGTCGCATGTTCGAAGCGCTGGCTAAGGAAAGCATCAATATCCAGATGATCTCGACCTCCGAAATCAAGGTTTCGGTAGTGATCGAGGAGAAGTACCTGGAACTGGCCGTGCGTGCATTGCACACGGCGTTTGAACTGGACGCACCGGCCCGCCAGGGCGAGTGATGCGTCATGCCGAAGGGCGCGGTTGAACCGCGCCCTTCGTGTTTTTTGATAAGCGCGGGCAAGCGCTGTCCTTTTGCCCGGGCTCGTCAATACTTAGGTGCGTAGGGCTATGGCTATCTAGCATGTAGGCCGAAGCCCTTTTTTTTGCAGACTGTGTTGTCCCTGAACTGAAATGCGTGAGGAGATAGGTATGCTGATTCTGACTCGTCGGTGCGCAGAAAGCCTGATCATTGGTGATGGTGAAATCACTGTGACCGTGCTCGGCGTCAAAGGAAATCAAGTGCGTATTGGTGTCAACGCCCCCAAGGAGGTGGCCGTGCACCGTGAGGAAATCTACCTGCGGATCAAGAAAGAGAAGGACGAAGAACCAAGCCATTAATTTTTCTCGTTTTTTTTGTTTGCAAACGGGGAGAAAGCTGGTTAATATACGCCCCGTGTTGCGGAGAGCTGGCCGAGTGGCCGAAGGCGCTCCCCTGCTAAGGGAGTACACCTCAAAAGGGTGTCGGGGGTTCGAATCCCCCGTTCTCCGCCATTATTCGTTTAGTACGTTACAATCTGGCTTCTTCTGTAAGTTGTTGAAATTACTAGAAAAAGTGCTTTACAAAGAGATTTGACGGCCTATAATGCGCGGCAACAAATGCACTCGTAGCTCAGCTGGATAGAGTACTCGGCTACGAACCGAGCGGTCACAGGTTCGAATCCTGTCGAGTGCACCATACACCAAGAAGCCCGCACTGGTTGCGGGCTTTTTGCTGTCTAGCGTTTGACACAACCCTTCTCATCGAACAGCACCAGGCTGCTGCGACCTTTCTTCAGGTTGTAGTGATAACGCGTGGCGCTGTTGCTCGTGCTGATCCTGTCCGGCCTGCCCAGGGCGCTTTCCACTTCCAGGCGATTCATGCCCGGACGCACCTGCTGCTGGATGATGGCCTGGCGTCTGCTTCTGGCGTCGAGCTGATTGCCACATCCATCGTCATGTTCGCCGACTACGATCAGTTCCCGGGTGGCGGTGCTTTTTGCCTGAGGCGGCGCTTTCGGTGTAACGGCGAACTGCTTGCCGCCAGGTGGCGGGTTATCGGCCCGCTGGATCTGCAGGCGCTGCTCCTGTGTGCAGCCCAGCGTGGTGAAGGTGATATGGCCGCTGCTGTCTTCGCAGCGCTGCACGATGGCCGCGTTGGCGCAGGAAGGCAGTTGGAGCGCGAGGGGAATCAGCAGGCAGCAGGCTCTGGTGGGCATCGGACGTCCTCCATGACGGTTGTCACCCAAGCCTAGTCGCTGACTTTTTCATCGGGCGTGTGTTTTCTTTTCAGGATGAGTCGTCGGAGTAGAAAGCAGCCGAAGAATGCTCGGCTTTGTCTCGCAAGCGCTTGTTCTTGCCAAGATTTTTGCCGTTAAAGCACCTGAGGCGGTGTATGATTGCGCCCGTCAGCCCCGCCGGGGCTTGTGGAATACCTCCATGGACTTACCCAGTAGTTACTCAGTACCCCGCTTTACCAATCATGAATTGACTGATTGATCCTTCCGGCGTGCCCCGCTGCTGGGAGTGGAGTTCGCCTATGACCGAAGTTGAAGTAAAGAAATCACAAGACAGTTTGCAGGACCGCCTCGCTCAAGTCGTTGAGCTGTTGCAGCGCCAGCGAGTGGTCGAGGACCTGACCCATCGTCAGGAAGGTCATCATCAGGACCGGGTGGAGAACCTGGTTCACCGGCAGAACCTCGTCGAGTTGCAGCGCAAGCTTGATGATCTGCACTCCGCCGACGTTGCCTATATTCTTGAAGCCTTGCCCCTGGACGATCGCCTGACCGTCTGGCAACTGGTCAAGGCCGAGCGCGACGGCGACATCCTCCTCGAGGTTTCCGACTCCGTACGAGAAACGCTGATCGCCGACATGGACGATCACGAGCTCCTGGCCGCGGCCAAGGAGATGGATGCCGACGAACTCGCTGACCTCGCCCCCGAGCTGCCGCGGGACGTGGTCCATGAGCTGATGGAAGCCCTTGACGGTCAGCAGCGTGAGCGCGTTCGCTCCGCGCTGTCCTATGACGAGGAGCAGGTCGGCGCGCTGATGGACTTCGAGATGGTTACCATCCGCGAAGACGTCAGCCTGGAAGTGGTGTTGCGTTATCTGCGTCGGCTCAAGGAGCTGCCGGGTCATACCGACAAGCTTTTTGTGGTGGATTACGACGGTGTGCTCAAGGGCGTGCTGCCGATCAAGCGATTGCTGGTCAATGATCCCGACAAGCAGGTGGCCGAGGTCATGGCCAGCGATCCGGTGAGTTTCCACCCGGACGAGGATGCTTATGACGCGGCGCAGGCCTTCGAGCGTTATGACCTGATCTCCGCGCCGGTCGTCGACAAGAACGGCAAGCTCATTGGCCGTCTGACCATCGACGAAATGGTCGACCTGATCCGTGAGGAGAGCGAAAGCGAAGTCCTCAACATGGCGGGTCTGCGGGAAGAGGAAGATATCTTTGCGTCGGTCTGGAAGTCCCTGCGCAACCGCTGGGCGTGGCTGGCGATCAACCTGATCACGGCCTTTCTCGCCTCGCGGGTGATCGGTCTGTTCGAAGGGTCCATCGAGAAACTGGTTGCCCTGGCTGCGCTGATGCCTATCGTCGCGGGCATCGGTGGCAACTCCGGCAACCAGACGATCACCATGATCGTGCGGGCCATGGCGCTGGACCAGGTCAGTACCGGCAATACCTCGCGGCTGATGCGCAAGGAGCTGGCTGTCGCCCTGATCAATGGGGTCATGTGGGGTGGTGTGATTGGTGTCGTGGCGTATCTGCTCTATGGCAGTTGGTCGCTGGGTGTCGTCATGACCGCCGCGATGACCTTGAACCTGCTGTTGGCGGCCTTGATGGGCGTGCTGATCCCGATGACGCTGGCGCGGCTGGGGCGTGACCCGGCGATGGGGGCGAGTGTGATGATCACTGCCATGACCGACAGCGGCGGCTTCTTCATCTTCCTCGGGCTGGCGACGATTTTCCTGCTCTGAGTCTTCCGGCGCAGCCTCCCCATGGGATCGGCTGCGCCATCTCTGCGTTATCCCCGGGCTTGTCGGCCCTGGTGTATTGCCTCTCCCGAATTCCACGCAAAAAAAAAGCCAGCGCGAGGCTGGCTTGAGCTTTCAGGGATGAATCAGTTGGCGTCTGCGGCCATTTCGGCGTCGTGTGCAATCAGCGACACCAGGGCATTCTGCTGGCGGTGGGAAAGTTGACGGAAGCGCTGCAGCAACTCGCGTTCATGCAGGGATAGCTCGGGGCTGTCCAGGCGCATGCTCAGTTCGTCACCCAGTGCACCTTCCTGAATAAGACTCTGCTCCAGGCGTGCAATGATTTCGGAATTCATGCTTCGGTGATGGTTACGAGACACCTCGGCGATGCGTTCACGCATTCCATCGGGCAGACGCACGACGAATTTGTCAGCGGTACGGCTGGAATAAATTGCCTGTTTCAATGGGCGCATAGTTTTAAACCGGTTAGTTCAGGGGAGCGGTTCTCGGAATTGGCCGCAGGATGTCAGTAGGACAGCATGCTTTGCCAAATGTTCAACCTGAATTGATAAGAGGCCCGCATCATGCCTCAAATTTGCCAGATCATTGGCGTCAATTCTGTGACAAATATTGAACTGGACACAGGCAATATGCCAGCACCAATTATCAGAAATGCGCACTGGTTTGAAAGTTTTTCCCGGTGCGGCGCTCTGATCGGCCATCCCAAGCCCGTCTGAAGGCATCAAACCTCCCTGCCGCATATGCTACGCGGTGATCTGGCCTTTTGCCTCTACTGTTAGAGGATAGTGGCATTTGGCCGATTATCTAGTGGACGAACGGTGCAATAGGGGGTAGGGAGGCGGGTTTTCCGACCTACGCACCAAAAAGCCCCCGGACGACATGACAAACGGTGGCATGCCCGTTAACATGCACGCCGTCCTTTGCGCCGCCCGTCCGGGTGGTCGCTCGTTGTCTCAGTAGCTCAATTGGATAGAGCATCCCCCTCCTAAGGGGAAGGTTGGCAGTTCGAACCTGCCCTGGGACACCATCCCAATTCAAAGCATCCAGCTATCAATGCGAAGTGAGCGCCAGGCTCATGACGGCAGGCGGCTGCCAGTGCGAACCACGCCCCCGAAAACGGCCGTTCAGGTCGGCCGCGCTGAAGACAGGATTTTTCGCTTGTGGTGGGCAATGGCCACCCTTTATAAGAAAAGCCTTTCTGCTTTCGATAATAGATAGAGGGACATCGGTCATGGGCGAAGCTTGGAATGAAGGCTATTTCACGGACGAAGGTTATACCTACGGGTATTGCCGGGAAATCAATCCAGTGTTCCAGCGCTACTGCTTGTTGTTGCGTGGTTTTGCGAGCCTGGAGAGTGCAGATGCCTATCACTGCGAGCTTGGTTTCGGCCAGGGTGTCTCGGTCAATATCCATGCCGCGGCGAATCCGGGAAGCTACGTGGGCACGGACTTCCATCCGGCCCAGGCGGCCCATGCCAACACGCTGGCAAGCAGCTACGGCGGTAATGCCCAACTCTATGACGACAGCTTCGAACAATTGCTGGCCCGTAAGGATCTGCCGCAATTCGACAGTATCAGCCTGCATGGCATCTGGACCTGGGTCAGTCGCGATAACCAGAAACTGATCGTCGAATTCGTCCGTCGGTATCTCAAGCCTGGTGGTCTGCTTTACGTCAGCTACAACTGCTTCCCGGGCTGGTCGCCTTCGGCACCGCTGCGTCAGTTGTTCAGCCTGCATGATCGCTTTGCCTCCAGCACCTCGATACGCCCGGGCGAACGGATCGATGCGGCGTTGCAGTTCTCCGAGGCGCTGCTGGCGGCCAATCCCCTATACGCCAGCGCGGCGCCGAGCCTGGGCGCCAAGCTGCAGAGCATCAAGGGGCAGAATCGCCAATATGTAGCCCATGAGTATTTCAACCGCGACTGGAACTGCATGTACTTCACTGATGTGGTGGATGCCTTGTCTGCGGCCAAGCTCGACTATGCCACGACGGCCGCGCCGCTGGATTCGGTGGACCCGCTCAACCTGAGTGCCGAGGGCATGGATTTCCTGGAGGGTATCGAGCATCCGATCATGCGCGAGCAGGCGCGTGACTACTTCGTCAACCAGCATTTTCGTCGCGATCTGTACCTGCGCGGTGCGAGCAGATTGTCCGCTGCGGAACAGCGCGAGAGCATGCTCAATACGCGGTTTGTCATGTTGCAGGCAGTAGACAGCGTGCCGGGTGTCGTCAGTGGCCCGGCGGGGGAGGCCTCGCTGCAGGCAGAAGTCTATGGCCCTGTGCTCGAGGCCCTGGCGGCCAGGGCTTATGTGCCGAAAACCTTGCGCCAGTTGCTGGCGGCTGTGCCCTCGATGGCTTATGGCGACCTGGAGCAGTCGGTCAATGTCCTGGTCGGTATGGGTGTTGCCGCGCCCTGTCAGAGCGAGGCAGCCGAGAAGTTGGTGCAGGCGCGTTGCAGTGCCCTCAATCTGCATCTGTGCAAACGTTCCTTGTTCACCAATCAGATCCAGACCTTGGCCAGTCCGGTGACCGGCGGTGGTGTGCCAGTCAGCCGCTTCGGGCAATTGTTCCTGATATCGATGAAGCAAGGGAAAAAGCTTCCGATCGAATGGGCGCAACTGGCGTGGGGGATTATCAGCGAACAAGGTGAGGGCATCGTCAAGGACGGCAAGGCGCTGAGCACGGCCGAAGAGAATATGGCCGAATTGCTGGAGCAGGCCGAGGCGTTTGCAGAGAAGTCGCTGGTTATTCTCAAGGCATTGAAAATCGTTTGATCCTTGCTGGCGCCGCGTTCGTGGGCGTTGGGATTGCCCGCGATGGCGTCCTTGAAGCTTGTGCTGCTTATATGGGCGCCTTCGCTGGCAAGCCAGCTCCCACAACTATGTAGTCGTCCAACCATTTTGGGTGCAACACCCAAACTGTAGGAGCCGGCTTGCTGGCGATGGCGTCATCTTGGACGCTGCAAGGCTTGCTGGCCCCATCGCTGGCAAGCCAGCTCCTACAACTATGTAGTCGTCCACCCATTTTGGGTGCAACACCCAAACTGTAGGAGCCGGCTTGCTGGCGATTGCGTCCTTTTGGGCGCTGCAAGGCTTGCGGGCCCTATCGCTGGCAAGCTAGCTCCTACAGGGGGTGTGTTCTGCGCTGTTTCTGACCCTTGTGACAGAAAGATGAAAATAAGGGTTGACGGCAGATTCCATGGGCCTATAAT
>NZ_JBMOUG010000014.1:0-189982 GCF_049319725.1 Pseudomonas sp. Mn2068
GGGAATAGCTCAGTTGGTAGAGCACGACCTTGCCAAGGTCGGGGTCGCGAGTTCGAGTCTCGTTTCCCGCTCCAAATTCAATGAAAACGCCGCTCAGTGATGAGCGGCGTTTTTGTTTGTGCGTGATTTTGTCAACTGCCAGTTGATTTCATGGCGGATCGAGACGGTGGACCCGCCGCGACGGCGGGTCCTGAGCGCACTCAGAGCTTGGGCAACTGCCCGATCCGGCCCATCATTTCGGTAACGATCTGCAGGTCCAGCAGGAACTGCTCCACGGTCTTGAACTCGTTGTCGGTGTGGCCGGTGTACTTGACCTCGGGGCGAGCCAGGCCGAACTGTACGCCGTTGGGCAGTTCATGGACCGAGGTGGCCCCGGCGGAAGTGCCGAACTTGTGGGCCATGCCCAGGTTTTCGCTGGCCACGGCCAGCAGTGCCTTGACCCATTCACCCTCGGGATTGCGGTACATCGGTTCGGCGATCTTGTAGTCGAAGGCCACTGCCACATGGCTCTTCTTGCTCCAGGCGGCCAGTTTGTCGGCGATTTCACGCTTGAGCACTTCCGGGGTCTTGCCCTTCGGTACCCGCAGGTTGACCGCGAGCTTGAAGACCTTGTCATCCAGGCCGACATAGGTCAGCGAAGCGGTCAGCGGTCCCATGAAGTCGTCGGAGAAGTCCACGCCCAACTTTTTGCCCAGGTAGTCCAGGCCCCAGTTGTCGGCGGCATAGCGGGCGGCGTCGGTGATGTGGTTGTGCTTGAGCGCGATCTTGCCGTCGATGCCATGGATGAAGTCCAGCATCCTCGCCACCGGGTTGACTCCCGACTCGGGCTCGGAGGAGTGGGCGGACACGCCGGTGACCGTCAGCGCGACATCCTTGCCGACGACCTTGGCGCTCACTTCGAAGTTACCACCATGGCGCTTGGCATACTCCGCGCCGGCTTTCTGCAGGCTGGCGGCCAGTTCGGCAGGCTTGTCGGTCACCAGGGTGGCGACGGAAGTCGACGGGATCTGGTTGGTCGCCATACCGCCGGTCATCGCGGTGATTTCCGCGCCCTTGCCCTGGGCCTCACGCCGGGCAAAGCTGGCCATCACGGTGCCGTAGCCTTTCTCGGCAATCACCACCGGGTAGCCGCCGTCCAGCGCCAGGTTGTAGGTGGGCGTCGGGTTGTGTTCGAAGTAATAGGGGATGGCGTCACCGCTGGTTTCCTCGGTGGTGTCCACCAGCAACTTGAAATTGCGCGCCAGCGGCAGTTTTTCTTCCTTGATGATCTTCATGGCGTAGAGCGCGACGACGATACCGTTCTTGTCATCCTCGGTACCGCGGCCATACATGCGGTCGCCGATCAGGGTGACCTTGAACGGATCGAGTTTGGTGCCGTCCTTCAGTACCCAGTTTTCCGGGGTTACCGGCACCACGTCGGCATGGGCGTGAATACCGACGACTTCATCGCCGGTGCCTTCGAGGGAGATCTCGTAGACGCGGTTGTCGATGTTGCGAAAGTTCAGGTTGAAGGATTGGGCAAGGCCCTTGATCTTGTCGGCGATCTTGATGAACTCGGGGTTGTCGTGCTGGGCAACGCCGTCGACGTTGAAGGTCGGGATCTCCACCAGCTCGCGCAGGGTTTCCATGGCGACGCTGCCGTACTTCACCCGGGCGTAGATGCCGAGCAGACGGTAGATCTCGTTCTGCTGGTCGGCGGACAGGTTCTTGTTGTCGAGAAAGGCGCTGATGGCCGGGCCGAGGTTGTCGGCCTTGGCCAGGTCGCTCTTGCCCAGGCTTCCCAGGAACTGACGGAAATCCGTGACCGAGCTGTCACTGAAGGTCTTGAGGATGGCCGCGCTCTGTTGCGGGGTGATGTTGGCTTCTGCGTGGACGGTGAAGGCCGAAAGACTGGCCAGCATCAATGTGGTGGTGGCCAGGTGTTTGAGGGCGAAATTCATTGCGGGAGGCATTCCTTTGCAGACTGTTGGTGAGAAATATCTGATCAAGCAGACAGAAACATCCTTGGACTATAAAGAAAGCATCAACCGCCCGGCAAACAGAATCAGCACCACGCCCATGCTGCGCTCGAACCAGTGCCCCATCTTCAGGAACGCCTGGCGTACCCGTTCGCTGGAAAACAGCAGGCTGACCAGGATGAACCACAGCGCATTGATGCTGCACATCCACAGGCCATACAGCGCCTGGATCTTCAACGGCGTCGAGGCGCTGACCACCGTGGTGAAGATCGCCAGGAAGAACAGCGTGGCCTTGGGATTGGTGGCGTTGGTCAGGAAGCCGGTCGAGAAGGCCTTGAGCAAACCTTGCCGGGGCGCGTTGTCCGCTTGTTGCGCGGCGATGTCCGGCCGCGCAGCCTGCGGCTTGCTCCTGAGCAGGTTGATGCCCAGGTAAAGGATATAGCCGGCACCGATGACCTTGGCGACGTTCAGCAACCAGAGCGCGCTATTCATCAGCGCGCCGACGCCGAGCAGGGTGTACAGCACATGCACGGAAATACCCGCACCAATACCGACGGCCGTGAACAGGCCGACCATCCTGCCGAACCGCACGCTCTGGCGGATGGTGACGGCGAAGTCCGGGCCGGGAGCGACCACGGCGAGAAAGTGGATGGTCGCCAGGGCGATGAATTCGTGGAGGTACTGGGAATACATGAGCGGTTCCTGGGCAGAAGGGGGAGGTGATCAGGTTTGTCGGCGACCAGTATAAAAATGGCCGGGGCATGTGATAATCCGATCAAATCTCAATGGACCTGTGCGTCATGAGCATAAATCCTCCCCTTGCACTGCTCGGCGAAATGGCGATCTTCGTCAAGGTGGTCGAGACCGGCAGCTTTTCCGAGGCGGCCCGTCAGCTGGGCTCTTCACCGTCCGTCGTCAGTCGCTCGATTTCCCGTCTGGAAAAGGCCCTGGCGACCCGCCTGCTGCAGCGCACCACGCGCAAGTTGCGCCTGAGCGACAGCGGCGAGGAGACCTTCAAGCGTTGTCGCGACATGGTCAGCGCCGCCCGTTCGGTGATGGAGATCAGCGGCCAGTACACCCAGGAGGCCCAGGGGCTGGTGCGGGTGAGTGTGCCCAAAGCGGTGGGGCGCTTCGTCGTGCATCCGCACATGCCGGAATTCCTGCGACGTTATCCACAGGTGGATGTGCAGATGATTCTCGAAGATCGGCCGGTGGATCTGATCGAGGACAATGTCGACCTGATCCTGCGTATCACCGATCACCCGCCGGTCGGCCTGGTGGGGCGCCAGTTGATGCCCATCGAGCATTTGCTCTGCGCGACCCCGCAGTACCTCGCCGAGCATGGCACGCCGCAGCACCCCCATGACCTGCTGGAACACAGTTGCATCTATCTGGGGGATACGCCCAACGATGCCCGCTGGAAATTCCGCCGGGGCGGCAAGTCGGTCACGGTCGGGGTGCGCGGGCGTTATGCGGCCAATCACACCGGCGTGCGACTGGATGCGGTGCTGCAACATATCGGCATTGGCAGCCTGCCGTATTTCACCGCGCGGCATGCGCTGGAGCAGGGGCTGATCGTGCAGGTGCTGCCGGCGTGGACGTTCCTGGCTTCGTATCACGGCGGCCTGTGGCTGCTGTATACGCCAACGCCCTATCTGTCACCGAAGTTGCGGGTGTTCATCGACTATCTGGTGGCGTGCCTGGCGCGGGAGCCGACGTTGAAATCGACGCAGGGATCAATGTCGCCTTAGGCCTTGAGGGACGGGGCCTGGACACTGCGGCGTGGAAGAACCGGTGGGAGGGGGCTTGCCCCCGAAGGGCGTTCCGAGGTCTTTCAGGTGATGCGCGTTATCGTTCTTCGCGGGCAAGCCCGCTCCCACAGGGGGCGGGTGATGCTCGGCATCAGTGCTTGCTGTCCTGGTTGGACAGGGCCAGCAGCTGCTTTTCCTGGTTCCAGTCGAACGGTTCGTCGTTCTGTTCGGCTTCGTAGCGACGTTCTTCCAGTGCCTGGTACAGCTCCAGCTCTTCGTCCGGCATGTAGTGCAGGCAATCGCCGCCAAAGAACCATAGCAGGTCGCGCGGGACCAGGTGGGCGATCTGTGGATAACGCTGGATGACCTGGCACAGCAGGTCCTGGCCCAGGTACTGGCTTTCGATGGGCTCGACCGGCAGTTGCGCCCGCAGTTCGTCGAAACGTTCCAGGAACAGCGCATGGCTTTCTTCGGGGACCTGTTCGGCTTCACCGACGGCAACCAGAATACTGCGCAGGTGGTCGAGCAGGACCAGGTGATCGGCAACGACGTTGGACATGACAAGGGGCCTCAAGAGTAAAACAGGCGCGAGAGTATAAGGCCCCGCGCCCGTGTTGTCCCGCTAGCGCACCTTGCCGGCGCTCTGGCTCAGTTCTTCCTTGCTGAAGTCATCCACATCGATGACCTTGCGTCGCGCGGCTTCGGCCTTGCGCAAGGCCTCGGCCTCGGCCGGTTGCAGCACCCCGGCTTCTAGGGCCGCGTCGATGGCCGATTCGCCGGCCGCCGGCCTGACCTGGCCGGCCTTGAGTCCGGCGTGCAGTTTCTTCTGCAACTCGTGGCTGGCGCCCAGCAGGTCATAGGCCTGCTGCAACGCGCCGACCGGATCGTCCGCCGATTGCGGGCGATAGCAGCCGGCAAGCACCGCTTCCAGGGCCGGATCGCCCTTGGCCCGGCCGAGTACCGCGGCGACCGCGGCATCGAGGGCATCCGACGGTCCGGTATGGCGACGGCCGAACGGGAACACGATGACCCGCAACAGGCAGCCGAACAGTCGGCTGGGGAAGTTGCGCAGCAGTTCGTCCAGCGCCCGCTCCGAGTGGCCGAGGCTTTCTTCCATGGCCCAGGTGAACAGCGGCTCGAGGTACTCCGGCGAATCCAGGTCGTGGTAGCGCTTGAGCGCCGCCGAGGCCAGGTACAGATGGCTGAGCACATCGCCCAGGCGGGCCGACAGGCGCTCGCGACGTTTCAGTTCGCCGCCGAGCAGCATCATGCTCAGGTCCGCGAGCAGGGCGAAGGCCGCCGCCTGGCGATTCAGCGCGCGGAAATAGCCCTGGCTGAGGCGGTTGCCCGGGGTCGACTCGAAGTGGCCGAGCCCGAGGTTCAGGACCAGGGTGCTGGCGGCATTGCTCACGGCAAAACCGATATGCCTGAGCAGCAGGCCGTCGAACTCCAGCAGCGCCTGGTCACGGTCCTCGCGTCCGGCCAGGGCCATTTCCTTGAGCACGAACGGATGGCAGCGGATGGCGCCCTGGCCGAAGATCATCAGGTTGCGCGAGAGGATGTTCGCGCCCTCCACGGTGATGAAGATCGGCGCGCCTTGCCAACTGCGGCCCAGGTAATTGTTCGGGCCCATGATGATGCCCTTGCCGCCGTGGACGTCCATGGCGTGGCTGATGCACTCGCGACCGCGCTCGGTCAGGTGGTACTTGAGGATCGCCGACAGCACCGAGGGTTTTTCCCCCAGGTCCACGGCGTTGGCGGTGAGCATCCGCGCGCTGTCCATCAGCCAGGCATTGCCGCCGATTCGCGCCAGGGCTTCCTGGATCCCCTCGAAGGCCGACAGCGGCACATTGAACTGTTCGCGAACCTGGGCGTACTGGCCGGTGACCAGGCTGGTGAACTTGGCCGCGCCGGTGCCGACCGCCGGCAGGGAGATCGAACGGCCCACCGACAGGCAGTTCATCAGCATCATCCAGCCTTTGCCGA
This sequence comes from Pseudomonas sp. Mn2068, assembly GCF_049319725.1. NCBI lineage: Bacteria > Pseudomonadati > Pseudomonadota > Gammaproteobacteria > Pseudomonadales > Pseudomonadaceae > Pseudomonas > Pseudomonas sp. Mn2068. The sequence continues at coordinate 5,696 of NZ_JBMOUG010000014.1, forward strand.
GCATTTCCTGGCCGCCGATAAGGAATTCCAGGGGAATGAACACATCCTTGCCGGAGTTCGGGCCGTTCATGAAGGCGGCGCCCAGGGGCAGGTGGCGACGACCGATCTCGACACCGGGGGTATCGGTGGGAATCAACGCCAGGCTGATGCCCAGGTCCTCTTCCTCGCCCAGCAGGTGATCCGGGTCATGGGCCTTGAAGGCCAGGCCGAGCAAGGTCGCGACCGGGCCGAGGGTGATATAGCGTTTTTCCCAGTTCAGGCGCAGGCCGAGGACTTCCTGGCCTTGCCACTCACCCTTGCAGATCACCCCGGTGTCCGGCATCGAGCCGGCGTCGGAGCCGGCCAACGGACCGGTGAGGGCAAAACACGGGATATCGTCGCCACGGGCCAACCGCGGCAGGTAGTGATTGCGTTGTTCGTCGGTGCCGTAATGCAGCAGCAATTCCGCCGGCCCCAGGGAGTTGGGGACCATGACGGTGGAAGCGAGGTCGCCGCTGCGGGTCGCCAGCTTCATCGCCACCTGGGAATGGGCATAGGCGGAAAAGCCCTTGCCGCCAAACTCCTTGGGAATGATCAGGGCAAAGAAACCGTGCTGCTTGATGTGTTCCCAGGCGGCGGGCGGCAGGTCCATGGCCTGGCCGATCTGCCAGTCGCTGACCATGGCGCAGAGCTCTTCGGTCGGGCCATCGATAAAGGCCTGTTCTTCTTCGCTCAACTGCGCCTTGGGATAGGCCAGCAGTTTGTTCCAGTCTGGACGACCGCTTAACAGTTCGCCGTCCCACCAGACCGTGCCGGCGTCGATGGCGTCGCGCTCGGTCTCGGACATCGGTGGCAGGACTTTCTGGAACCAGGCGAACAGCGGGGCGGTGAAGAGCCGGCGCCGCAGGTCGGGCAGCAACAGCGGCAGCGCCACGGCGGCGAGGATGAGCCACAGGACCAGCTTCAGCCAGCCATGGCCGTGGACAAAAATACCCAGTGCGACGAGGTACACGGCCACCACGCCAAGCGCGGGAAGCGGGGCGATGCGCCGGTGCGCCAGGTAGGCGACGCCAAGCAGCAGAACCAGTATCCACAACAGCAACATATTCAATCCTCCGTGAAGACAGGGCAAAAACATCCCAGAGCTTAGTCGGCATCTGCTAGGCGGGGTGTCAGAGCTGTGTGTCTAAATCTGTGGGAAAAATCATTTGAATGGCGGTAATCCCTGAACGTCCAAAGCCTTCGAGTCGTTGCAGGAAACCCCCCGGTTGGTCTGTGACTTGGCCGAATCGTCGTTATCGGCGCGCCAGGTCGAGGGCTAGACTCGAGGCTTCCCAGGGGAGACTGCGGCCATGCACGAGTATCTGAATCCAGGACGCTTCATCGATAGTGACCACCCGGCGGTGGTGGAGTTCGCCGAAAGTCGCCGGGGCGCCGGTCGCGATCCTCGGGAGCAGGCCATTCGCCTGTATTACGCGGTGCGCGACGAGATCCGCTACAACATCTACGCCTTCAGCCGCAATCCCGACACCCTGCGCGGCAGTCATGCCCTGGCGGTGGGGCAGAGCTACTGCGTGCCCAAGGCCACCTTGCTCGCCGCCAGCGCCCGGCATTGCGGGATACCGGCGCGGATCGGCCTGGCGGATGTGCGCAATCACTTGTCGACGCCACGGGTTCTGGAGTTGCTCAAGAGCGAGGTGTTCGCCATGCACGGCTACACCGAGTTCTATCTGGACGGACGCTGGGTCAAGGCCACGCCGGCCTTCGACCGCGGCCTGTGCGAAACCTTCGGGGTGATACCGCTGGAATTCGACGGCCTGAGCGACAGTGTGTTCCACCCCTACACCCAGGGTGGCCAGCGGCATATGGAATACCTGCGTGACCACGGGCAGTTTGCCGATGTGCCCGAATCGCTGTTCTACGGGCACCTGGCCGAGTGTTATCCGCATCTGTTCGCCCCCGACGCGATTTCCCTGCGTGGCGACATGCGCAACGATTTGAGTCGTGGCTGATCGGGCGTAGACTGCCTCGGCATTTATCCAACGAGAGGCCGTCATGCTGAAGATCTGGGGTCGGAAAAATTCGTCGAATGTCAGAAAGGCGCTGTGGATTGCCGAAGAACTGGGCCTGTCCTACGAGGCCATCGATGCCGGTGGTGCCTTCGGGGTCGTTGGCACGCCGCAATACCGCGAGAAAAATCCCAACGGCCTGGTCCCCATGATCGAGGACGGCGATTTTGTCCTGTGGGAGTCCAATACCATCGTGCGTTACCTGGCCGCCAGGCATGCCGCCGGTTCCGCCTGGTATGTCGATGACCTGCAGGCGCGGGCCAGCGCCGAGAAATGGATGGACTGGACCACCTCATCCTTTGCCACGCCGTTTCGCGGGGTGTTCTGGGGCGTGTTGCGTACCCCGGCCGAGCAACAGGACTGGACGGCCATCAATGCCTCGTTGAAAACCTGCAGTGAATTGCTGGCCACGGTCGATCAGGCGCTGGCCGGGCAACCGTACCTGTCCGGCGACGAGATCGGCATGGGTGATATTCCCCTCGGCAGCTTTATCTATGCCTGGTTCGAAATGCCCATCGAGCGCCCGTCGCTGCCCCATTTGAGTGCCTGGTACGATCGTCTGAAACAACGTCCGGCCTACCAGCGGGCAGTCATGACAGCGTTGACTTAATACCCACTATTAACGCGGGTTGCTGTACTTGTGCGGCGCTGCCAAGCACCATAGTGCTGGCGCGCCGCTATTGTTTTCGAGCAGGCTTGCCCTTATTTAGAACTTTCTTCCCTTCTTGGTGCATGAATCCGATATGAGTTCCGCTCTGTCCATCCGGCAGCTAACCAAAACCTACGGCAACGGTTTCCAGGCCCTGAGTGGTATCGATCTGGATGTCGCCGAAGGTGACTTTTTCGCCTTGCTCGGCCCCAACGGTGCCGGCAAATCCACGACCATCGGCATTCTCTCGACCCTGGTGAACAAGACCAGCGGCACGGTGAATATCTTTGGCAACGACCTGGACAAATCCCCGGCGGCGCTCAAGCGCAGCATCGGCGTGGTGCCCCAGGAGTTCAACTTCAACCAGTTCGAGAAAACCTTCGATATCGTCGTGACCCAGGCCGGCTACTACGGCATTCCGGCGAAGATCGCCAAGGAACGCGCCGAGCAGTACCTGACCCAGCTGGGCCTGTGGGACAAGCGCGATGTGCCGTCGCGTTCGTTGTCCGGCGGCATGAAGCGCCGGCTGATGATCGCCCGCGCCCTGGTTCACGAACCGCGCCTGCTGATCCTCGACGAACCGACGGCCGGGGTGGACATCGAGCTGCGTCGCTCGATGTGGACCTTCCTCACTGAGCTGAACGAGAAAGGCATCACCATCATCCTCACCACCCATTACCTGGAAGAGGCTGAGCAGCTGTGCCGTAACATCGGCATCATCGACCACGGCACCATTGTCGAAAACACCAGCATGCGCCAGTTGCTCAGCCAACTGCACGTCGAGACCTTCCTGCTCGACCTCAAGCATGCCCAGACGGTCGCTCCGGCGTTGATCGGCTACCCGAGCAAGCTGCTCGACAGTCACACCCTGGAAGTGCAGGTCGACAAGGCGGTGGGCATCACCGCGCTGTTCAGCCAATTGGCCACGCAGCAGATCGAAGTCCTCAGCCTGCGTAACAAAACCAATCGCCTCGAGGAGTTGTTCGTGTCCCTGGTGGAAAAAAACCTGTCGAAGGTGGCGGTATGAGTTCGGAGCTGCAACCCAACCTGGTCGCCCTCAACACCATCGTTTACCGCGAGGTGAAGCGTTTTACCCGGATCTGGCCGCAGACCCTGCTGCCCCCGGCGATCACCATGGTCCTGTACTTCGTGATCTTCGGGAACCTGATCGGCCGGCAGATCGGCGATATGGGCGGGTTCACCTATATGGAGTACATCGTGCCGGGGCTGATCATGATGTCGGTGATCACCAACTCCTACGGCAACGTGGTCTCGAGCTTCTTCGGCAGCAAGTTCCAGCGTTCGATCGAAGAGCTGATGGTCTCCCCGGTTTCACCCCATACGATCCTGATCGGCTACACCCTCGGCGGTGTGTTGCGCGGCCTCATGGTGGGGATCATCGTGACCCTGCTGTCGCTGTTCTTCACCCATCTGCAGGTCCATCACCTGGGCGTGACCGTGCTGGTGGTGGTGCTGACCGCGACGATCTTCTCGCTCCTGGGCTTCATCAACGCGGTCTTTGCACGCAACTTCGACGATATCTCGATTATCCCGACTTTCGTGCTGACGCCGTTGACCTACCTGGGCGGGGTGTTCTACTCGATCACCCTGCTGCCACCGTTCTGGCAGAGCGTTTCGCTGGCCAACCCGGTGCTGCATATGGTCAACGCCTTCCGCTACGGCATCCTCGGCGTATCGGATATCCGCATCAGCGTGGCGATCACCTTCATGCTGGTGGCCACGGTGGTGTTGTATGTCGGTTGTGCGCGGTTGCTGGTCAGCGGCCGCGGCATGCGCCAGTAGCACTGGCCTGATGATCGTTCCCACGCTCTGCGTGGGAACGCCGCGCAGGACGCTCCGCGTCCTCTGTTGTGACGCAGAACGTGCGTTATCCCTTGCGGCGTTGTTCCCGACGCCTCTTCCACTGCCGCGCCACCCACCACCGCCAGTAACCCATGGTTACGCAGTAGCCCAATGCGGCCAGCAACAGCCCGAGAATCACCGATCCGAGCAAGAAGGGTTGCCACAGCGTCGCCAGCTGGCCGCTGATCCAGTCCCAGGTCAGTTCGTCCGGCAGGCTGCGCGGGGGCACCGCCATGACCCAGGCGCCGATCTGGTAGGTGCAGTAGAAGATCGGCGGCATGGTCAGCGGATTGGTCAGCCACACCAGGCTGACGGCAATCGGCAGGTTGCCGCGCACCCAGATCGCCAGGCACGCCGCCAGCAACATCTGCAACGGGATCGGCATCAACGCGGCGAACAGACCGACCGCCATGGCCCGGGCCACCGAATGCCGATTGAGGTGCCAGAGGTTCGGATCGTGAAGCAGTTTGCCGAAGAATCGTAAGTGCTTGTGTTCCCGGATGCTGTCCGGGTCGGGCATGTAGCGTTTGAATAAGCGACGCGGCATAAGGCTTCTCGGTCGGTTCAAGCGGGCAGTATGCCCGGATTCTACGTACGGCCAATTCAGACTTTGTGACAATTAATAAAGCACCTGCCGGGCAGGCGGGCTATTCCGAGAACTGGGGACCGGTTCAAGGAGTGGGGAATGCGCACAGGGATGCTGGCGCTGGCGGCTGGATTGCTGGCCTTGCGGTTTTTGCCGCAGTTGCCGCCTGTCGGAATGCTGCCGGTGCTGTCGCTGGTCGGCCTGATGCTGTTGCCGTTTCGCAGCTATCCCGTTGCCTTGTTCCTGTTCGGTTTCAGTTGGGCCTGCCTGCAGGCGCACTGGGCCCTGGCTGATCGCCTGGCGCTGGCCCTCGACGGCCAGACGCTGTGGCTCGAAGGGCGAGTGGTCGGCTTGCCGCAACCGGGCGATGCCGTGCAGCGCTTTGAGCTGGCGGACGCGACGGCGCGGCGAGGCGTGCTGCCGCGGCGGATCCGCCTGGCCTGGTATGGCGGGCCACCGGTCGGCAGTGGCGAACGCTGGCGGCTGGCGGTCAAGCTCAAGTCGCCGCGGGGGCTGCTCAATCCCCATGGTTTCGATCGTGAGGCCTGGCTGCTGGCGCAACGGATCGGCGCCACGGGGACGGTCAAGGACGGGCAATTGCTGGCGCCCTCCACGGGTTCCTGGCGCGATGCGATTCGCCAGCGGATGCTGCAGGTCGAGGCCCGGGGCCAGGCGGCGACCCTGGTGGCATTGGTCCTGGGGGATGGCTCGGGACTGTCGGCCGAGACCTGGCGCATCCTGCAGGACACCGGGACTGTCCATCTGCTGGTGATTTCCGGACAGCATATCGGGCTCTTCGCCGCCCTGGTCTATGGGTTGATTGCCGGGCTGGCGCGTTATGGCCTGTGGCCGCAGCGCCGGCCCTGGCTGCCATGGGCCTGTGGCCTGGCCTTCGTGGCCGCGTTGGGCTACGGCCTGCTGGCGGGGTTCGGCGTTCCGGTGCAGCGGGCCTGCGCGATGATCGGCCTGGTGCTGCTGTGGCGCCTGCGTTTTCGCCACCTGGGGGCTACCTGGCCGCTGCTGCTGGCGCTGAACCTGGTCCTGCTGTTCGAGCCGCTGGCGAGCCTGCGACCGGGGTTCTGGCTGTCCTTTGCCGCCGTGGCGGTGCTGGTCTTCACCTTCAGCCGGCGTCTCGGTGCCTGGGGGATCTGGCAGACCTGGACCCGCGCGCAATGGACCATCGCCCTCGGGCTGGTGCCGTTCCTGCTGGTCTTGGGCCTGCCCGTCAGCCTCAGTGGACCATGGGTCAACCTGATCGCGGTGCCTTGGATCAGCCTCATGGTGTTGCCGCTGGCCTTGCTCGGCACCTTGCTGCTGCCACTGCCCTGGGTGGGTGAAGCATTGCTGTGGCTGGCCGGCGGCTTGCTGGAACTGCTGTTCCTCGGGCTTGCCCAGGTGGCGCTGCGGATTCCGGCCTGGTTGCCGGAGGCCATCCCGCCGTGGGCCTGGTTGCTGGGCAGCCTGGGCATCCTGCTGCTGTTGCTGCCCGCGGGGGTGCCGCTGCGGCCCCTGGGCTGGCCACTGGCGGCACTGATGGTGCTGGCACCGCCCTCCCGGATGCCAGAAGGCCAGGCCGAGGTCTGGCAACTGGATGTCGGACAGGGACTGGCGATCCTGGTGCGTACCCGGCACCACAACCTGCTGTATGACGCGGGGCCACGCTTTGGCGATTTCGACCTGGGCCAGCGCGTGGTGCTGCCGTCCTTGCGCAAGCTGGGCGTGCGGGCGCTCGACCTGATGCTGATCAGCCACGCCGATGCCGACCATGCCGGCGGGGCCCTGGCGGTGCGCAACGGCTTGCCGGTGGGCCGGGTGCTCAGCGGTGACGCCGCGGGCCTGCCGGCGCAGTTGTTCGCCGAGTCCTGTGTCAGCGGCGAACGCTGGGAATGGGACGGCGTGAGCTTTGCCCTGTGGCAATGGCCGGATGCCACGGACAGCAACCAGCGTTCCTGTGTCCTGCAGATCGAGGCGAGTGGCGAGCGGTTGCTGCTCACCGGCGATATCGATATCCAGGCCGAACAGGCGTTCCTGCAGAGTCCGCTGGCCGTCGCCGGCGACTGGCTGCAGGCGCCCCATCACGGCAGTCGCAGTTCGTCCTCGATGGCTTTCCTTCAGCGGCTGGCGCCCCGGGCCGTGTTGATCTCGCGGGGGCATGGCAATGCCTTCGGCCATCCGCACCCGCAGGTCATGGCGCGCTACCAGGCCCTGGCCATGCAGGTCCATGACAGCGCGGAGCAGGGCGCTGTGCGCCTGCAGCTGGGAGCCTTCGGCGCCGCCCGGTCGCAGCGTGAGCAGAGGCGCTTCTGGCGCTGGCCTGCGGAGGATTGAGCCGGCACAGAATGGCGACCCGGAGCAGAGACTGTAGGAGCGGGCTTGCCCGCGAAGGGGCCCTTGAGGCTGGCGACGCTCTCGAAGACCGCTTCGCAGGCAAGCCAGCTCCCACAGGAGGGCGGTGCACGATGGAGCCTCGGGTGGCTCAAGATTTAAATAACCGGGGGTTATTAAAGCGCAGCAGCATGCGACATCACGTTCTTCGGCCAGACCGACCCCTATGTTAGAGTGGCGCACTTTTTGAGGGGACTGTCACTGTGTGGGAATTGGTCAAATCCGGCGGCTGGATGATGTTGCCGATCATTCTGAGTTCCATCGCGGCTTTGGGCATCATTGCCGAACGGCTGTGGACCTTGCGCGCCAGTCGCGTGACCCCGGAGCATCTGCTCGGGCAGGTCTGGGTCTGGATCAAGGACAAGCAGCTGGACAAGGAAAAACTCAAGCAACTGCGGGCCGACTCCCCCCTGGGCGAGATTCTCGCGGCGGGCCTGGCGAACTCCAAGCACGGTCGCGAGATCATGAAGGAGTGCATCGAAGAAGCCGCCGCCCGGGTGATTCATGAGCTGGAGCGCTATATCAATGCCCTCGGCACCATTGCCGCCATGTCACCGTTGCTCGGCCTGCTGGGCACGGTGCTGGGCATGATCGATATTTTCAGTTCGTTCATGGGTTCGGGCATGACCACCAACGCGGCGGTCCTCGCCGGTGGTATCTCCAAGGCCCTGATCACCACGGCTTCCGGCCTGATCGTGGGGATTCCGGCGGTGTTCTTCCACCGCTTCCTGCAACGCCGGATCGACGAGCTGGTGGTCGGCATGGAGCAGCAGGCGATCAAGCTGGTCGAGGTGGTACAGGGCGACCGTGATGTGGAAATGCCCGAGGGCAGAGCGTGAAATTCCGCCGCAAGCCCCGGGAAACCATCGATATCAACCTCGCGTCGCTGATCGACGTGGTCTTCGTCCTGCTCCTGTTTTTCGTGGTCACCACCACCTTCACCCGCGAAACCCAGCTGCGCGTGGACCTGCCGCAGGCGGTCAGCGGCTCGCCCGCCGAAGACCAGTTGGTCAAGCAACTGGATATCGCCATCAGCGCCGACGGGGTGTTCTCGGTGAACAACCAGTTGTTGCCGAAAAATGACCTGGCGAGCCTGATGGAGGCCCTGCAGAAAGAGTCCGGCGGCGATACCAACCTGCCGCTTTCCATCAGCGCCGATGGCAAGACCCAGCATCAGGCCGTGATCACCGCCATGGACGCCGCCGGCAAGCTCGGCTTCAGCCATTTGCGCATGACCACCGTCGAGGCGGCGCCGGCTCCCTGATGGCACTTTCCGATCGTCTGTTGCGCGCCTGGTACAGCGGCCATCCGGCCCTGGTTCTGCTGCGTCCGCTGGAGTGGCTGTATCGCCGGGTGGTCGACGGCAAGCGGGCGCGCTTTGTCGCGGGCTCGGGGACTATCTACCAGCCTCCTGTTCCGTTGATCGTGGTCGGCAATATCACCGTCGGCGGCACCGGCAAGACGCCGATGATTCTCTGGCTGGTCGAGCATTGCCGGCGCCGTGGCCTGCGCGTCGGCGTGGTCAGCCGGGGTTATGGCGCCAGGCCGCCGAGCCTGCCGTGGCGGGTGCGCGCCGACCAGGACGCAGCGGTGGCCGGCGATGAGCCCTTGCTGATCGTCCGGCGCAACGATGTGCCGCTGATGATCGACCCGGATCGCAGCCGTGCGGTGCAGGCCCTGCTGGCCAGCGAAACCCTCGATCTGATCCTTTCCGATGACGGCTTGCAGCATTACCGCCTGGCCCGCGACCTGGAACTGGTGCTGATCGATGCCGCCCGTGGCCTGGGCAATGGCCGGTGCCTGCCTGCCGGACCGTTGCGCGAACCTCTCGAACGCCTGCAAAGTGTCGATGCGCTGCTGTACAACGGGGCCACCGAGGATGGTGACAAAGGCTTCGCCTTCCACCTGCGACCGACCGCCCTGGTCAATCTGCTGAGCGGCGAACGCCGGCCGCTCGACCATTTTCCGCCCGGACAGGCGTTGCACGCGGTGGCCGGGATCGGCAACCCGCAACGTTTCTTCGGCACCCTCGAAACGCTACACTGGCAGCCAGTGCCCCACGCTTTTGCCGACCATGCCGAATACAGCGCGGCAGCCTTGAGTTTCACGCCGTCGCTACCACTGGTCATGACCGAAAAGGATGCGGTGAAGTGCCAGGCGTTCGCGGCACCCGACTGGTGGTACCTGGCGGTCGATGCGCTGCCTTCCGAGGCTTTCGCGGCCTGGTTCGACACGCAACTGCTGCGCCTGTTGCCCGATCGTCTTTTGCCCTAAACCCGTTTTTATCCAGGGAATCCCTCATGGACACCAAACTGCTCGATATCCTCGCCTGCCCGATCTGCAAGGGGCCGCTCAAGCTCAGCGCCGACAAGACCGAGCTGATCAGCAAGGGCGCCGGCCTGGCATTCCCGATTCGCGACGGCATCCCGGTGATGCTCGAAAGCGAGGCCCGCACCCTGAGCACCGATGAGCGCCTGGACAAATGAGCACCCCGTTCATCGTCGTGATTCCGGCGCGTTTTTCCTCCACGCGCCTGCCGGCCAAGCCGCTGCAATTGATCGCCGGCAAGCCGATGATCCAGCACACCTGGGAGCAGGCCTGTAAAAGCAGCGCCCAGCGGGTGGTGGTGGCGACGGATGACGCGCGGATCGTCGAGGCCTGCAAGGCCTTCGGCGCCGAAGTGCTGTTGACCCGCGAAGATCATGAGTCCGGGACCGATCGCCTGGCCGAAGTCGCCAGCCTGCTGGGGCTGGCGGCGGATGCCATTGTGGTGAATGTCCAGGGCGACGAGCCGCTGATCCCGCCCGTGGTGATCGATCAGGTCGCGGCCAACCTGGCGGCGCACACCGAGGCGCGCATGGCCACGCTGGCCGAGCCGATCGAAGACGTCGAGACCCTGTTCAATCCGAACGTGGTCAAGGTGGTCAGCGACATCAACGGCCTGGCCCTGACGTTCAGTCGCGCCACCTTGCCCTGGGCCCGGGATGAATTCGCCAGGAGCCGCGAGACGATGCCCGAAGGCGTGCCGTTCCGTCGGCATATCGGCATCTATGCCTACCGCGCCGGCTTCCTGCATGACTTTGTCGGCTGGGGCCCGTGCTGGCTGGAAACCACCGAGCGCCTGGAACAGCTGCGTGCCTTGTGGCACGGCGTGCGGATCCATGTGGCCGATGCCCTGGAGGCACCGCCTACCGGTGTCGACACGGAGCAGGATCTCGATCGCGTTCGTCGCTTGCTGGAGGCCTGATGCGGGTTCTGTTTGTCTGCCTGGGCAACATCTGTCGTTCGCCCACGGCCGAAGGTGTATTGCGCCACAAGTTGCGCGAGGCCGGCCTGGCCGAGCATATCGAAGTCGATTCCGCCGGGACCGGCCAATGGCATGTCGGCAAGGCGCCGGACAGCCGCAGCCAGCGCGCGGCACGGATGCGCGGTTATGACCTCTCGGCGCAGCGCGCGCGGCAGGTCAGCGCGGCGGATTTCAACCGCTTCGACCTGATCCTGGCCATGGACCAGAGCAACCTGCGCAACCTCAAGCTGCTGCAACCGGCCCAGGGCAAGGCCGAGCTGGACCTGTTCCTGCGTCGTTATGACGGTGCGGTGGAGGAAGTGCCGGATCCGTACTATGACGAAGAACACGGTTTCGAGCAGGTGCTGGACCTGATCGAACAGGCCAGCGACCGCCTGGTCGTCGAACTCAAGGGGCGTCTATGAGCCTGCAACTGCAAGCCGGGGTCTCCCTCAAGCCGTATAACAGCTTTGGTGTCGATGTCCGCGCGCAGTGGTTCGCCGAGGCCCACAACGACGATGACGTACGCGAGGCCCTGGCTTATGCGGCGCAACAGCAACTGCCGCTGCTGGTGATCGGCGGTGGCAGCAACCTGCTGTTGACGGCGGATGTCCCGGCGCTGGTATTGCGCATGGGCAGCCGTGGCATCCGCCTGCTGAGCGATGACGGCGAACGGGTGGTCATTGAAGCGGAGGCGGGTGAACCCTGGCATCCGTTCGTGCTGTCGACCCTGGCCCAGGGCTGGTCCGGCCTGGAAAACCTCAGCCTGATTCCCGGCACCGTCGGCGCGGCACCGATGCAGAACATCGGCGCCTACGGGGTCGAGATCAAGGACGTGTTCGCCGGCCTGACCGCCCTGGACCGGCAGACCGGCGAGTTGCGCGAGTTCTCCCTGGAAGAATGCCAGTTCGGTTATCGCGACAGCCTGTTCAAGCATGCCGCCGGACGCTGGTTGATCCTGCGTGTGCGCTTCGCCCTGAGCCGGGTCGAGCACCTGCACCTGGGCTATGGCCCGGTGGCCGAGCGCCTGAGCGAGCAGGGCATCAGCCAGCCGAACGCCAGTGATGTCAGCCGGGCCATCTGCAGTATCCGCAGCGAAAAACTGCCCGACCCGGCGGTCCTCGGCAATGCCGGGAGTTTCTTCAAGAACCCGCTGGTATCGGCGGTCCACGCCGCCGAACTGAAGCAGGCGCATCCCGGGCTGGTGGGTTATCCACAGGCTGACGGGCGGGTGAAGCTGGCGGCGGGCTGGTTGATCGAGGCTGCCGGCTGGAAAGGTTTCCGTGAGTGCGATGCCGGTGTGCACCGCTTGCAGTCGCTGGTGCTGGTCAATTACGGCAGCGCCAGTGGCGGGCAGTTGCTCGCCCTGGCCCGCAGGATCCAGGCCGATATCGCCGAGCGCTTTGCCGTCGAGCTGGAAATGGAACCGAACCTGTACTGAAGCTATGCTGATGGCTGCCATGCCAAGCCCTATGTAGTCAGACTACATAGGGCTTTTTTGTGAAAACGGCTTTCCCTTGGCCGGTTAACGCTGTAAATAATGCTTTCAAGAACGGCCGATGAAGTACTCACTTCATGAAAGAGCCGATTAGCCTGAGTCGATCTGCTGCCGTCCGTGCGACGCCTGCGCAGATGGCTCGACCCCCATGACCTGAATAATGCGGGCGTGCCCATGATTACCCTGAAACTCAATGGTCAAGACCATCCCCTGGACGCTACCGAGGACATGCCGCTGCTGTGGGCGATCCGTGACGTGGCGGGTTATACCGGGACCAAGTTCGGCTGCGGCATGGGCCTGTGCGGTGCCTGCACCGTGCACATCGACGGCCTGCCGGCGCGTTCCTGCATCACTCCGCTCGGTGCGGTGGCGGGCAAGAGCGTGAACACCATCGACGGCTTGCACCGCGACCCGGTCGGCCAGGCGGTGCAGCAGGCCTGGCTGGACGGCGGGGTGGCGCAGTGCGGCTTCTGCCAGGGCGGGCAGATCATGTCCGCCACGGCACTGCTCAAGGTCAACCCCCAGCCCAGCGACGAGCAGATCGAAGAAGCGATGGTCGGCAATATCTGCCGCTGCGGTACCTACAACCGCATCAAGACGGCAATCCACAATGCCGCCGCGCACCTGCAGGAGGCCAAGGCATGAGCCAGTCCCTGAACGATTTCGCCCTGAGCAACCTCAGCCGGCGCGGCTTTCTCAAGGGGGTCGGGGTCACCGGTGCCCTGGTGCTGGCAGCGACCTGGGGCTTGCCCGAGGCCTTTGCCGAGGGTGAGAAGAAGTACGGCGCCGATGGCATGCCCAATGGCTGGATCGACGATCCCAAGGTCTATGTCAGCATCGACGCCGATGGCAGCGTGACAGTGACCTGCAACCGTTCCGAGATGGGCCAGGGCGTGCGGACCAGCCTGAGCATGGTGGTGGCCGATGAACTGGAGGCCGACTGGGCGCTGGTGAAGGTCCGCCAGGCACCGGCGGACGAAGTGCGTTTCGGCAACCAGGATACCGATGGCTCGCGCAGCATGCGCCATTGGTACGAGCCGATGCGACGTTGCGGCGCGGCGGCGCGGACCATGCTCGAACAGGCGGCGGCGCAGCAGTGGAAAGTCCCGGTGGGCGAGTGCCAGGCCCGCTTGCACAAGGTTATCCACAGCCCGAGCGGGCGCGAACTCGGCTACGGTGCCCTGGCGGCAGCCGCCGGCGCGTTGGCGGTGCCGGCCCGGGACAGCCTGAGACTCAAGCAGCCGGCGGAATTTCGCTACATTGGCAAGGAGTCGACGCGGGCCATCGATGGGGCGGATATCGTCAATGGCCGGGCCCTGTACGGTGCCGACATTCATTTCGACGGCATGCTCTATGCCACCGTGGCGCGGCCGCCGGTGTATGGCGGCAAGCTCAAGTCCTTCGATTCGGCGGCCGCGCTCAAGGTCCCGGGTGTGCTCAAGGTGCTGGAGATCGAAGCGCGTCCGCTGCCTTCGGAATTCCAGCCGCTGGGCGGCGTGGCGGTGATCGCCAGCAATACCTGGGCGGCGATCAAGGGGCGCGAGGCGTTGAATATCGTCTGGGACAATGGCGATAACGTCAGCTACGACTCCATCGCCTATCGCCAGGAACTGGAGGACTCGTCACGCAAGCCGGGCAAGGTGGTGCGCAACACCGGCAATGTCGACGAAGCGCTGAAACGTGCCGCCAGTCATTTCGAGGCCGACTACTACCTGCCCCACCTGTCGCAATCACCCATGGAGCCGATGGTCGCCATCGCCCGTTTCAACGATGGCCAGTGCGAAGCCTGGGCACCGACCCAGGCGCCGCAGGTCACCCGTGAGCGGATTGCCGAGCGGCTGGGCATCGGCTTCGACAAGGTCACCGTCAATGTCACCCTGCTCGGCGGCGGGTTCGGCCGCAAGTCCAAGCCGGACTACGTCATCGAGGCGGCGATCCTGGCCAAGGCGATGCCGGGCCAGGCGGTGCGGGTGCAATGGACCCGCGAAGACGACATCCACTATTCCTATTTCCATACCGTCTCGGCGGAGTATCTGCGCGCCAGCCTGAACAAGGACGGTACGCCTTCCGGCTGGCTGCACCGCACGGTGGCGCCGAGCATCACCGCGTTGTTCGCGCCCAACATGAACAACGAAGCGGCATTCGAGCTGGGCATGGGTTTCACCAACATGGCCTACGACATTCCCAATGTGCGCCTGGAAAACCCCGAGGCGAAGGTGCATACCCGCGTCGGCTGGTACCGTTCGGTGTCGAACATTCCCCATGGTTTCGCCATCCAGAGTTTTGTCGACGAACTCGCCCACAAGGCCGGGCAGGATCCGTTGGCCTATCAGCTCAAGTTGCTGGGGCCGGATCGCAAGATCGATCCGCATACCCTGAGCGACCAGTGGAACTACGGCGAATCCCCCGAGCGTTACCCGATCGACACCGCCCGCCTGCGCGGCGTGCTGGAAACCGCGGCCAAGGCGGCGGGGTGGGGACGCAAGCTGCCCAAGGGGCGCGGGCTGGGCCTGGCGGTGCACTACAGCTTTGTCACCTATGTGGCGGCGGCCATCGAGGTCGAGGTCAAGGACGATGGCACGCTGATCGTGCACAAGGCCGATATCGCCGTGGATTGCGGGCCGCAGATCAACCCCGAGCGGATCCGCTCGCAGTTCGAGGGCGCCTGTGTGATGGGCCTGGGCAATGCGGTACTGGGGGAAATCAGCTTCAAGGAAGGCAAGGTCCAGCAGGACAACTTCCATATGTATGAAGTGGCGCGCATGTCCCTGGCACCGAAAGAGGTGGCGGTACACCTGGTCACTCCGCCGGGAGAGGTGCCGCTCGGTGGTGTCGGCGAGCCGGGCGTGCCGCCGATCGCGCCGGCGCTGTGCAATGCGATCTTCGCCGCCACCGGCCAGCGGATCCGCAGCCTGCCCGTGCGTTACCAGCTGCAAGGCTGGAACAAGGCGAAGGCCTGATGGACAGCGTCGATCTGAATGTCCTGCGCAGCGTCCTGCAATGGCGCCGCGCCGGCCAGCGGGTGGTCTTGTACAGCGTGGTCCAGACCTGGGGCAGTGCGCCCCGGCAGCCGGGGGCGATGCTGGCCCTGCGCGGCGATGGCGTGGTGATCGGCTCGGTCTCGGGTGGCTGCATTGAAGACGACCTGATTGCCCGGCTGCACGATGGCCGCCTGGCCGCGGACGGGCCGCCGGTGCAACTGGTGACCTACGGGCTGACCCGTGAGGAGGCGGCGCGTTTCGGCCTGCCGTGC
Organism: Pseudomonas sp. Mn2068; assembly: GCF_049319725.1. Classification (NCBI taxonomy): domain Bacteria; kingdom Pseudomonadati; phylum Pseudomonadota; class Gammaproteobacteria; order Pseudomonadales; family Pseudomonadaceae; genus Pseudomonas; species Pseudomonas sp. Mn2068. Next base: position 21,264 of record NZ_JBMOUG010000014.1, read on the forward strand.
GGTGGAACCCTGCGCCTGACCGAGGAGCGGATCGACGATCCCGACTGGGTCGCGCAACTGCTGCGGCGTTGCGAGGCTCACGAAATCGTTGCCCGGGAACTGGACCTGAGCAGCGGCGCGGTGACCCTGCACGAGGCGAGCAGGCACGACGCCCTGGTTTTCGACGAGCAGACCCTGCGGGCCATCTACGGCCCCCGGTGGCGCCTGTTGTTGATCGGCGCCGGCCAGTTGTCGCGGTACGTGGCGGAAATGGCCCGGATGCTGGATTTCGAAGTACTGATCTGCGATCCGCGGGAGGAGTTCGTCCACGGCTGGGAGGAGCACCATGGGCGCTTTGTGCCGGGCATGCCGGATGAGGCCGTGCTGAATATCCAGACCGACGAACGCACCGCCATCGTTGCCCTGACGCACGACCCGCGGCTGGACGACATGGCATTGCTCACGGCCTTGAACTCCAGGGCCTTCTACATTGGTGCCCTGGGCTCGCGGGTCAACAGCCGCAAACGCCGGGACAATCTCGCGGCGCTGGGCTTGAGCGAGGAATCCATCGCCCGCCTGCATGGGCCGATCGGCTTGCATATCGGCAGTCACACGCCTTCGGAGATCGCCTTGTCGTTGCTGGCGGAGATCGTCGCGATCAAGAACGGCGTGGAATTGCGGCAGAAAAAACCGGAGCTTGCGGTCAGTGAGTAACCGGGCGGCGGCGATTATCCTGGCGGCGGGGCAGGGCAGCCGTTTTCGGCAGGTCGCCGGGGCGGACCAGGACAAGTTGTTGGCGCCTTGTCGTGGGCGTGACGGGATAGTGCGGCCGGTGCTGGAACAGGTGCTGGGCAGCCTGCCTGGCGGTCTTGGCGAGCGGATCGTGGTCACCACGTCTGATCGTGCCGAAGTGATTCGCCTGGCGCGCGCCCATGGCTGTCGGGCGGTGTTGCTGGATTCCTCCGGGATGGGCGAGAGCATCGCCGCAGGAGTCGCCGCCACCTCCGGTGCCGGCGGTTGGCTGGTGGTGCTCGGCGATATGCCGTTTATCCTGCCGCAGACGTTCGCGCGGGTACTGGATGGCATGGCCAGCGACCTGATCCGGGTGCCGACGCTGTCCGGTCGATATGGCCATCCGGTGGGCTTCGGGAGCGGTTTCGGGGCTGCGTTGCGGGGATTGTCCGGGGATCGTGGGGCCAAGTCCCTGTTCGCGACGGCCAGGGTTCAATCAGTAGCGGTCGAGGACCCCGGGATCACCTGGGATATCGATCTGCCCTCGGCCCTGGTATTTCCCCTTTCCAACACGGACACCTGATCGTTTCCACGTCCTCGGCGCATCACGTTCCCGGCGCATAAAAAAAGCCCCGCCTGCATCGCTGCAGGCGGGGCTTTTCAATTACCGCCGGAGTCAGGCGAGGGGTTTAGGCTCGTGGGCTTCTTCCAGGGCTTTTGGCGTGTGCTCGATCACTTCTTCGACGGATTGCAGGTTCTCGTCGATGGTCGGCGCAGCCGGTTCGCTTTCAGCGTGTACAGCAGGCGCCGGAGCGGCCTCCTGGACAACCTCGGCAACCGGTTCGGCAGTCACCTGCGCTTCCACGGCAGGAGCCGCGGCTGCGGCAGCCAGTTCGGCAGCCTTGCGGGCTTCTTCTTCACGCTTGCGGCGACGCACTTCACGCGGGTCGTTCGGCGCGCGGCCATTGCTGGACACGACCACTGCCGGTGCTTCTTCCACCACTGGCGCGGCGACTTCGGCAACCACAGGCGCTTCGACCGGAGCCGGTTGAGCCACTACAGGCTCGGCGGCAACCGGTTCGGCAACCACAGGTTCGGCGACTGGCGCCGGAGCGGCTTCGACGACGGCTGGTTCAGCGGACCATTCGAAGGTCGCCTGGACCTCCTGGGCGGGCTCCGGAGCTTTCTCGACCGCGGCTTCAACGACTGCTGCTTCAATGATCGGTGCGGCGACCACAGGTGCTTCTTCAACCGCTGTTTCAGCAACCGGGGTTTCGACTGCTGGCTCAGGTGCCACGAACACTGGCAGTTCGGCAGCTACGGCGGGCTCAGCCGGCGCTTCGACCACCGGGGCGGCCTCGACAACCGGAGCCACTTCCACTTCCGGGGCAGCAACCGCTTCTACCGGAGTCGTCGCTTCCACCACCGGTGCTTCGACGGCCGGGGCTTCTTCGACGGCGGCGGTAGCGCGTTCAGCCTGCTGGTGCGCTTCGGCTTCAGCCGGGGCGCTGATCACGCTGCTGGCGACAGCAGCGGTCACGGCCAGGCCGGCAGCCAGTTCGTCAGTGCTGGCTTCGCCCTGATTGCCTTCGCCGCCTTCTTCGGAGCCTTCGATCACATTGCCGTTGGCATCACGCTGACGCTCGCGACGGTTGCTGCGACGACGCTGGCCGCGGGAGCGACGGCGTGGACGATCACCACCTTCGGCGTTGTCCTGGCCATCGTCCTGCAGTTGCTCTTCGCCCTGCAGCACTTCCTCTTCTTCACCGACCGCGGCGGCCTGTTCGGCGCGTGGCTGGCGTTCTTCACGCGGTGCACGTGGCTGGCGCTCTTCTCGTGGGGCACGGGCCGGACGCTCTTCAGCGACAACCGCGGCAGCGGCACCGGCGACAGCGCCGACTGCCGGAGTGGCATCCAGCGGTTCGCGCAGTTCACGCACGCGTTCTTCACGCTCGCCACGTGGCTTGCGATCTTCACGTGGGGCACGCGGTGCACGTTCTTCGCGTGGAGCGCGCGGTGCGCGTTCCTCACGGGCTACGGCCGGGGTTTCTTCACGGGCTTCGCGTGGTGCACGTTCCTCGCGGGCTTCACGTGGGACACGCTCTTCGCGTGGTGCGCGTTCCTCGCGTGGTTCACGCGGTGCACGTTCTTCACGTGGCGCACGCTCTTCGCGCGGCTTGCGTTCTTCATCGCGGCGACCATTACGGTTGCGGCTCTGCTGACGACCGTTGCGGCGCTCTTCGTTGCGGGCTGGGCGCTCGGCGGCCGGTTTCTCGACCACGACCGGTGCGACCGGCTCTTCCTTGGTGGCGAACAGGCTGACCAGGGACTTCACCAGGCCCTTGAACAGGCTTGGCTCGGCAACCGGAGCCGGGGCGGCAGCCACCGGGGCGACCACTTCGGTCGGCACCGGCGCGTTGGCGCGGGCCGGGGCGGTCTTGACCGCGGCTTCCTGGCGAACCAGGGTGCGGGTCGCGGCGGCCGGCTGGACTTCCTCGACTTCGGCAGCGGCAGCGGCGATTTCGTAGCTGGACTGGTTGGTGTGGGCTTCCGGGCTGTCGTCGCGCAGACGTTGCACTTCGAAGTGCGGCGTCTCGAGGTGATCGTTCGGCAGGATCACGATACGGGCACGGGTGCGCAGTTCGATCTTGGTGATCGAGTTGCGTTTTTCGTTGAGCAGGAACGCGGCAACCGGGATCGGCACCTGGGCGCGGACTTCGGCGGTGCGGTCCTTCAGGGCTTCTTCTTCGATCAGGCGCAGGATCGCCAGGGACAGCGACTCGACGTCACGGATGATGCCGGTGCCGTTGCAGCGTGGGCAGACGATGCCGCTGCTTTCGCCCAGGGACGGACGCAGGCGCTGACGGGACATTTCCAGCAGGCCGAAGCGCGAGATGCGACCGACTTGCACGCGGGCACGGTCGGCTTCCAGGCATTCGCGGACTTTTTCTTCCACGGCGCGCTGGTTCTTGGCCGGGGTCATGTCGATGAAGTCGATCACGATCAGGCCGCCGATGTCGCGCAGGCGCAGCTGGCGGGCGATTTCTTCAGCGGCTTCCAGGTTGGTCTGCAGCGCGGTTTCTTCGATGTCGCTGCCTTTGGTGGCGCGTGCCGAGTTGATGTCGATGGACACCAGGGCTTCGGTCGGATCGATCACGATGGAGCCGCCGGAAGGCAGTTCGACAACGCGCTGGAAGGCGGTCTCGATCTGGCTTTCGATCTGGAAGCGGTTGAACAGCGGGACGCTGTCTTCGTACAGCTTGATCTTGCTGGCGTACTGCGGCATCACCTGGCGGATGAAGGTCAGGGCTTCGTCCTGGGCCTCGACGCTGTCGATCAGCACTTCGCCGATGTCCTGGCGCAGGTAGTCGCGGATGGCGCGGATGATCACGTTGCTTTCCTGGTAGATCAGGAAAGGTGCGGAACGATCCAGGGACGCTTCCTTGATCGCGGTCCAGAGTTGCAGCAGGTAGTCGAGGTCCCACTGCATTTCTTCGCTGCTGCGGCCCAGGCCGGCAGTGCGCACGATCAGGCCCATGTCGGCAGGTGCCACCAGGCCGTTCAGCGCTTCACGCAGTTCGTTGCGTTCTTCGCCTTCGATGCGACGGGAAATGCCGCCGGCACGCGGGTTGTTCGGCATCAGGACCAGGTAACGACCGGCCAGGCTGATGAAGGTGGTCAGGGCGGCGCCCTTGTTGCCACGTTCTTCTTTTTCGACCTGGACGATGACTTCCTGGCCTTCGCTCAGGACGTCCTTGATATTGACGCGGCCTTCAGGGGACTTCTTGAAGTATTCGCGGGAGATTTCTTTCAGCGGCAGGAAGCCGTGGCGCTCAGAGCCGAAATCGACAAAGGCAGCCTCGAGGCTTGGTTCGATGCGAGTAATCCGGCCTTTATAGATGTTGGCCTTCTTCTGCTCGCGTGCACCGGATTCGATATCCAGGTCGTAGAGGCGCTGGCCGTCTACCAGTGCAACACGCAACTCTTCGGGTTGAGTTGCGTTAATCAGCATTCTTTTCATGTAGTACCGTCGGTTTCCGGGCTGCCGGAAACGGCGTTCGGCACACACGACTTCTCACGGTCGGTGTCAGGTGCGTCAGGAGTGGTTGGCCACTCCAGTGTCTAGCGAGATTTCGACCTTCAGGCGAAGTCGCGACTGACGCTTCCTGCTTGCTGTGGTGGCATAAGCACCGCTTAAGCAAAACTGAGTCAGGAGGAGGAATCAACCGCGGGTGTGGACGATATGAAGCGTCTTGAACAAGCCTAATGCTACACAGTCCGACGGTTGTGCATCTCCACCCTACACGTATCCCTGATAATTCGGGTGCTGCCGCGCGCAGAATCCGCAGCGGGTTGGCATTTACCGTGAACGCCGAAAGGGGAGTTCACGCATCATGGCTAATCAGGCGTTGTTTCCGGCACTCTCGCTCGGGCTTGTCCTGCGACTGACTGCACTTTGTGAACTGGCCGTGAATATCGGCTCGGGATGACGAGTGGTTACTCAGTTTCCCGGCTCGCTTCAGGCCTCATGTCACCTGCGCTCGTTACAATCACGAACCTGCCATGTGTAGCGAAAGCCCCGTAGGACGGCCTCGCGTCCTGATGAATTGCGTTGGTCAGGGTCGGCTGTTTGCCGTTGTTCCTCTGTCCGGCCGCTTTTGGCGGCGTTCGCGACTATAGCAGCAATGATTAAGTGCTTCAATTCCATAAAAAATTGTTATCATTCGCGGCATGACGACGACTACCCCCCCGACCCCAGGCGTCCAACTGCTTGAGGTCTCGCCGGAATATGCCGGCCAACGCATCGACAATTTTCTTCTCGCCCGGCTCAAAGGCGTGCCCAAGACCTTGATCTACCGCATCTTGCGTAAAGGCGAAGTGCGAGTGAACAAGGGGCGGATCAAGCCCGAGTACAAGCTGCAGGCTGGAGATATCGTTCGAGTTCCTCCCGTGCGCGTTCCCGAGCGCGACGAGCCTGTGCCGCTGGCCCAGGGCCTGTTGCAGCGCCTGGAGGCCTCGATCGTGTTCGAGGACAAGGCGCTGATCGTGATCAACAAGCCGGCCGGCATTGCCGTGCATGGCGGCAGCGGCCTGAATTTCGGCGTGATCGAAGCCTTTCGCCAGTTGCGCCCGGACGCCAAGGAGCTGGAACTGGTGCACCGCCTGGACCGTGACACGTCCGGCCTGCTGATGATCGCCAAGAAACGCAGCATGCTGCGCCATCTGCACGAGCAATTGCGCGGCGATGGCGTGGACAAGCGTTACATGGCGCTGGTCCGTGGCCGCTGGGACACCGCCCTCAAGCAGGTGCGGGCGCCGTTGCTCAAGAGCAACCTGCGTTCCGGCGAGCGCATGGTCGAGGTCAACGAGGAGGGCAAGGAGGCCTTGACGGTGTTCAAGGTCCTGCGCCGCTTCGGCGACTTCGCCACGATGGTCGAAGCCAAGCCGGTGACTGGCCGGACCCACCAGATTCGCGTGCACACCTTGCACGCCGGCCATTGCATCGCCGGTGACAGCAAGTACGGCGAGGAGGGTTTCACCAAGGAGATTCGCGACCTGGGTGGCAAGCGCCTGTTCCTGCACGCCTACATGCTGACCGTGCCGTTGCCCGATGGCGGCGAGCTGAAGTTGCAGGCGCCGGTGGATGAAATGTGGGCCAAGACGGTGGAGCGGTTGAGTGCGGTCTGATTACAAGCTGCTGATTTTCGATTGGGACGGCACCCTGGCCGATTCCATTGGTCGGATTGTCCAGGCGATGGGCGAGGCGGCCGAACGGGCCGGCTGGCCCAAGCGCGATGATCCGGCGGTCAAGGGGATTATCGGCCTGGGCTTGCCGGAAGCCATCCGTACCCTCTACCCGAGTATTTCCGACGAAGAGCTGGTCATTTTTCGCCAGCACTATGCCGACAGTTACATTGCCCTGGAGGCGGTGCCTTCGCCGTTGTTTCCGGGCGTGGTGGAGTCCATGGAGGCATTTCGCGCCGCGGGCTACCAGTTGGCCGTGGCGACCGGCAAGGCCCGTCGCGGGCTGGATCGGGTGCTGAAGGCCCATGGCTGGCTGGATTACTTCGATATCACCCGGGCCGCCGACGAAACCGCGAGCAAGCCGCATCCGTTGATGCTCGAAGAGATTCTTGCCCATTGTGGCGTGCCGGCGTCCCGGGCGCTGATGGTCGGTGATTCGGCGTTTGACCTGCAGATGGCGCGCAATGCCGGCATGGACAGCGTGGCGGTCGGCTACGGCGCCTTGTCGCTGGATGAGTTGCGAGTGTTCGAGCCGCGTTTGGCGATCGATGGTTTTCCTGAATTGCATGCCTGGCTGAATCGCCAGGCCCATTGAGTCTATTGGGGTGAGCACGCATGGCAGATGAGTGGAGCGCACCGCCCAAGGCGAGTGCCGCCGAGGGCGACGATAAAAGCTGGAAACTGCTGGAAAAAACGCTGCTGGCGGGCGTCCAGGAGCAGCGTCGGGCGCGGCGCTGGGGGATTTTCTTCAAGTTGCTGACCTTTGCCTACCTGTTGGTCGCGCTGCTGATGTTCTCGCCGCTGATGGACATGGAAAAGAGCGCCGGTCGCGGTGCCCACTACACCGCCCTGATCGAGGTGCGCGGGGTGATCGCGGACAAGGAGTCGGCCAGTGCCGACAATATCGTCAGCAGCCTGCGCGAGGCTTTCAAGGATCCCAAGGTCAAGGCGGTCATCCTGCGTATCAACAGCCCGGGCGGTAGTCCGGTGCAGTCGGGTTATGTCTATGACGAGATCCGCCGGCTGCGCGGCCTTCACCCGGATACCAAGCTCTATGCGGTGATTTCCGATCTCGGTGCCTCGGGGGCTTACTACATTGCCAGCGCGGCTGACCAGATCTACGCCGACAAGGCCAGTCTGGTCGGCTCCATTGGCGTGACGGCGGCGGGTTACGGTTTTGTTGGCACCATGGAGAAGCTGGGGGTTGAGCGTCGTGCCTACTCTTCGGGTGAACACAAGGCGTTCCTCGATCCGTTCCAGCCACAAAAGGCGGATGAAACCCGCTTCTGGCAAAGCGTGCTGGACACCACTCACAACCAGTTCATCGACAGCGTCAAGAAAGGGCGTGGTGATCGTCTCAAGGATAAAGAGCATCCCGAGCTGTTCTCTGGTCTGGTCTGGTCTGGTGAGCAGGCCTTGCCCCTGGGGCTGATCGATGGTCTGGGCAGTGCCAGTTCCGTGGCCCGTGACGTGATCGGCGAGAAGGAGCTGGTGGACTTCACGGTCCAGGAGTCGCCTTTCGATCGCTTCTCGAAAAAGCTCGGTGCCAGCGTGGCCGAGCAGTTGGCCATGTGGATGGGCTTCCAGGGGCCGACCCTGCGTTGATGATTGCGAGGCCCCTGTAAGGAGCCCGGCTCCTACAGGTTTGATCGTTCCCACGCTCTGCGTGGGAATGCCTCCCAGGACGCTCCGCGTCCCGCTTCAGGGAATCTCGACCCCTTCGGCCAACAGCATATCCACCAGTCGGATCAACGGCAGGCCCACCAGGCTGGTGGCATCTGGCCCCTCTGTACGTTGAAACAGGCTGACACCCAATCCTTCCGCCTTGAAGCTGCCCGCGCAGTCATAGGGCTGCTCGGCCCGCAGGTAGCGTTCGATGCGCTCCGGATCGAGCTGGCGCATATGCACGGTGAACGGTACGCAGTCGACCTGGCAGTGGCCGCTCTGGCTGTTGAGCAGGGCCAGGCCGGTGAGGAAGGTCACGCGGGCACCGCTGGCCGCCAGCAGTTGCTCGCGGGCCTTGTCGAAGGTGTGGGGCTTGCCGATGATGCGCCCGTCGAGCACGGCGACCTGGTCCGAGCCGATGATCAGGTGTCGCGGATGGCTGGCGGACAGGGCGCGGGCCTTTTCTTCGGCCAGGCGCCTGACCAGGGCCTCGGCGGATTCGCCGGGCTGGTAGCTTTCGTCGATATCGGGCGAGCTGCAGGTAAAAGGCAGGCGCAGGCGGTCGAGCAATTCCCGGCGGTAAACCGAGCTGGAGGCGAGTAACAACGGCAGCATGGGCTTCTCCTGAGGGTAGCCGGCGATTCTATCCAGAGGCGAAGCTGACGGACAGGGCTGAATTTCCTTTGACATGGGCGGGTGCATCCCTATAATGCTGCGCCTATGTTGAATGACCCGATTCCACCTCACGTTGACCCGCGCAAATTAGCTGACCGTGGCACCACCCTTCAAGGTGAACTGCTGCTGGCTGATTTGGAGAGACTCTGCGACCCGCTTTCCGACAACGTCGGTACGGTGCAGGCCAAATTCGTTTTTGAACGAGATGAACGTAAGTCTGTGGTTATCCACAGCTTTATCGACACCGAAGTCAAGATGGTTTGCCAGCGTTGTCTTGAGCTGGTCACCCTGCCGATTCACAGCGAATGCAGTTATGCTGTGGTGAAGGAGGGTGCGAATACCCAGTCGTTGCCGAAAGGTTATGACGTGCTGGAACTGGGCGAAGATCCTTTGGATCTGCAGGCGTTGATCGAGGAAGAGCTTCTGCTCGCCTTGCCCATTGTGCCTGCTCATCATCCGGAAGAATGCCAGCAGCCGGACGGGCTCGAAGAGCCTGAGCCGAGCGAGGACGAGGTAACGCGGTCCAACCCGTTCAGTGTATTGGCGCAGTTAAAGCGTGACCCAAACGTTTAGGAGTTAATCAATTATGGCTGTTCAGCAGAACAAAAAATCCCGCTCCGCCCGTGACATGCGTCGTTCCCACGATGCTCTCGAGGCTAGCACCCTGTCCGTGGAAAAGACCACCGGTGAAGTTCACCTGCGTCACCACGTATCGCCAGAAGGCGTATACCGTGGCCGTAAAGTGATCGACAAGGGCGCTGACGAGTAAATCTTGTCCGCTCAGATCATCGCGATCGACGCAATGGGCGGGGACTTCGGTCCCCGCAGCATTGTCCAGGCCAGTATTGCCTGCATGTCCGCTACACCCTCGCTGCACCTGACCCTTGTCGGTCAACCCTCCCTCCTTGATGAATTGATTGCTGGCTATCCGGCTGTTGATCGCGCGCGCCTGACGATTGTCCCGGCGGCCGAGGTCATCACCATGGATGAGCGGCCGTCCCAGGCCTTGCGTGGCAAGCCGGACTCGTCGATGCGGGTGGCGCTGCAGTTGCTGCGTGACGACAAGGTTCAGGCGGTGGTCAGTGCCGGCAATACCGGTGCGCTGATGGCCCTGTCGCGTCATGTGCTCAAGACCTTGCCGGGCATCGATCGGCCGGCGATGGTGGCGGCGATCCCGACCCGGCGTGGTTATTGCCAGTTGCTCGACCTCGGGGCGAACGTCGACTGCAGTGCCGAGCACCTGTTCCAGTTCGCCGTGATGGGCTCGGTGGCCGCCGAGGCCCTGGGCGTGGTGCGGCCGCGGGTGGCCTTGCTGAATGTCGGTACCGAAGACATCAAGGGTAACCAGCAGGTCAAGCTGGCGGCCGGTCTGTTGCAGGAAGCTCGCGGGCTGAACTATATAGGCTTCGTCGAGGGGGACGGGCTGTACCGTGGCGAGGCCGATGTGGTGGTCTGCGACGGCTTTGTCGGCAATATCCTGCTCAAGTCCAGCGAAGGCCTGGCGACCATGATCGCCGCGCGGATCGAGGCGTTGTTCCGTCGTAACCTGGCGTCGCGGGCGGTCGGCCTACTGGCCTTGCCGTTGCTCAAGCGCCTGCAGGCCGACCTGGCACCGGCGCGCCACAATGGCGCGAGTTTCCTCGGCTTGCAGGGTATCGTGGTCAAGAGCCATGGCTCCGCCGGCGTGCAGGGTTTGCAGAGTGCCATCCAGCGCGCCCTGATCGAGATTCAGGAAAACCTCCCCGAGCGCCTGCACGGACGCCTGGAGGAACTGTTGCTTTAGGCGTTTTGCCTGGCAAATGCTTAAATGTGACCGCTCGGTTCAACGTGCCATCCAACTGAGGCATTCAATCAAGAATTTCTGGCGTTCCCATGGTGGGACCTCAACTCTCCGACGACAAGATCATTAGGGGCTCGTTTCATGTCTACCTCCCTCGCATTCGTCTTTCCAGGACAGGGCTCGCAGTCCCTCGGCATGCTGGCCGAGCTGGGCGCGCAGTACCCGCTGATCCTGGAAACCTTCGCCGAGGCCTCCGAGGCCCTGGGCTATGACCTCTGGGCACTGACCCAGCAGGGGCCGGAAGAGCAACTGAATCAGACCGACAAGACCCAGCCGGCGATCCTCACCGCTTCGGTGGCCCTGTGGCGCCTGTGGCTGGCTGAAGGCGGCAAGCGTCCGGCCTATGTCGCCGGCCACAGCCTGGGTGAATACAGCGCACTGGTTGCTGCCGGCAGCCTGAGCCTGGCCGATGCCGTTCGTCTGGTCGAGCGTCGCGGTCAGCTGATGCAAGAGGCCGTGCCGGCCGGGCAGGGCGCCATGGCGGCGATCCTTGGCCTGGAAGATGCCGATGTGGTTACAGCCTGTGCCGACTCCGCCCAGGGCGAAGTGGTCAGTGCGGTAAACTTCAATTCGCCGGGCCAGGTGGTGATCGCCGGGGCCAAGGCCGCTGTCGAGCGCGCCATGGAAGCCTGCAAAGCCAAGGGGGCCAAGCGCGCATTGCCGTTGCCGGTCAGCGTACCGTCACATTGCGAGCTGATGCGTCCGGCTGCCGAACGCTTCGCCGAATCGGTTGCGGCCATCGACTGGCAGGCACCACAGATCCCGCTGGTGCAGAATGTCAGCGCCGGCGTCGCCGCCGATCTGGATACCCTCAAGCGCGACCTGCTGGAACAGCTCTACAAGCCGGTGCGCTGGGTCGAGTCCGTGCAGTACCTGGCGGCCCAGGGCGCGACCGAACTGGTCGAGTGCGGCCCGGGCAAGGTCCTGGCCGGCCTGAACAAGCGTTGCGCCGATGGCGTGAACACCTCCAACCTGAATACCCCGGATGCCTTCGCCGCCACGCGCGCGGCACAGGCCTGAATTAGGAGAAGCCTGCATGAGTCTGCAAGGTAAAGTTGCACTGGTCACCGGCGCCAGCCGTGGTATCGGCCAAGCCATCGCCCTCGAATTGGGTCGCCTGGGGGCTGTGGTCGTCGGTACCGCGACATCCGCCTCGGGTGCCGAGCGCATTGCCGCGACCCTCAAGGAACATGGTATTCAAGGTACTGGCCTGGAACTCAACGTCACCAGCGACGAGTCCGTGGCCGCAGTCCTGGCGAGCATCACCGAGCAGTTCGGTGTGCCGGCGATCCTGGTCAATAATGCCGGTATCACCCGCGATAACCTGATGATGCGCATGAAAGACGATGAGTGGTACGACGTGGTCGATACCAACCTCAACAGTCTGTTCCGCCTGTCCAAGGGCGTTCTGCGTGGCATGACCAAGGCGCGTTGGGGCCGAATTATCAATATTGGCTCGGTTGTGGGTGCCATGGGTAACGCAGGCCAAGTAAACTACGCGGCAGCCAAGGCCGGCCTCGAAGGTTTCAGTCGCGCACTCGCGCGTGAAGTCGGTTCGCGGTCGATTACGGTAAACTCGGTTGCTCCAGGTTTCATCGACACCGATATGACCCGCGAATTGCCCGAGGCACAGCGTGAAGCCCTGCTGACGCAGATTCCGCTGGGCCGTCTCGGCCAGGCCCAGGAGATCGCGCAAGTGGTCGCTTTTCTGGCTTCGGACGGTGCGGCTTACGTGACTGGGGCTACAATCCCGGTGAACGGCGGGATGTACATGTAATTCAAATGTGACGGATTGCTTCAAAAAAATGTCATACCAGCTGTCTAAAATCCGTTATAAAGCTGCAACTTATTGATGGGCAGAGGGCAAAGGGGGACGAAGGCTGAAGCTTTCGGTTGAAAAGCTGAAAAGCCTTTCTATACACTTACCCACCGGCCAGCTGCCTGAATTTTTCCATTAGGAGTGAAAACAAGGTATGAGCACCATCGAAGAACGCGTCAAGAAAATCGTTGCCGAGCAACTGGGCGTCAAGGAAGAAGAAGTGGTCAACACTGCTTCCTTCGTTGAAGACCTGGGTGCCGACTCCCTTGACACCGTTGAGCTGGTGATGGCTCTGGAAGAGGAATTCGAGACCGAAATCCCTGACGAAGAAGCTGAAAAAATCACCACCGTACAAGCTGCTATCGATTACGTTACTGCCCATCAGGCGTAATAGTTTGTAATCGTTGCCCGCTGTCATGGAAAAACCGCACTGCCATCATGGCGTGCGGTTTTTTCTTTAGGTGTGAGGCAAAGTGTCGTCAACAGGATAAAGGAGAGTGCTGTGTCGCGTAGACGCGTCGTAGTCACCGGTATGGGGATGTTGTCGCCATTGGGTACGGATGTTCCGAGTACCTGGCAGGGCATTCTGGCTGGCCGCAGTGGCATTGGTCTGATCGAACACACAGACCTTTCTGCCTATACCACCCGTTTTGGCGGCTCGGTAAAAGGCTTCAAAGTCGAAGAATATTTGTCGGTCAAAGAAGCCCGCAAACTCGACCTGTTCATTCAATACGGCCTGGCTGCCGGTTTTCAGGCGGTGCGCAATGCCGGCCTGGAAGTTACCGACGCCAACCGCGAACGCATCGGCGTGGCCATGGGCTCGGGTATTGGCGGTCTGACCAATATCGAGGAAACCAGCCGCACCCTGCATGATTCCGGGCCACGGCGCATTTCGCCGTTCTTCGTGCCTGGCTCGATCATCAATATGATTTCCGGCTTCCTGTCCATCCACCTGGGTGCCCAGGGGCCGAACTACGCCATCGCCACCGCCTGCACCACCGGTACCCACTGCATCGGCATGGCGGCGCGCAACATTGCCTACGGCGAAGCCGACGTGATGATTGCCGGCGGCGCCGAGATGGCCGCCTGCGGCCTCGGCATGGGCGGCTTCGGTGCTTCGCGCGCGTTGTCGACCCGCAACGACGAGCCGACCCGTGCCAGCCGTCCGTGGGACAAGGGCCGCGACGGCTTCGTGTTGTCCGACGGCGCCGGTGCGCTGGTACTGGAAGAGCTGGAGCACGCCAAGGCGCGTGGTGCCACCATCTACGCCGAGCTGATCGGCTTCGGCACCAGCGGCGATGCCTACCACATGACCTCGCCACCCGCCGACGGCGCCGGTGCGGCGCGTTGCATCGCCAACGCCCTGCGTGATGCCAAGCTGAATGTCGATCAGGTGCAGTACGTCAATGCCCACGGCACCTCGACCGCGGCCGGCGACCTTGCCGAAGCCCAGGCGATCAAGACGGTATTCGGTGAGCACGCCTACAAACTGGCGGTCAGCTCGACCAAATCGATGACCGGTCACCTGCTGGGTGCCGCCGGGGCGATCGAGGCGATCTTCAGCGTCCTGGCGATCAACGACCAGGTAGCGCCGCCGACCATCAACCTCGACGAGCCGGACGAAGGCTGCGACCTCGACTTCGTGCCTCACGAAGCGCGGCGCATGCCGATCGACGTGGTGCTGTCCAACTCCTTCGGTTTTGGCGGTACCAACGGCTCGCTGGTGTTCCGCCGGTTCGCCGAGTGATGCAAAGCTGGGTCGACGGTCAGCCGGCGGATTCGTTGCCGCTCAAGGACCGTGGCCTGGCCTACGGCGATGGTCTGTTCGAGACCATTGCCGTGAAAGCCGGGCGTCCGCTGCTGCTGGAGCGGCACCTGCAGCGCCTGGCCGAAGGTTGCCAGCGCCTGGGCATCACTACGAACCAGGCGTTGATCCGCAGCGAGCTGCTGGTCTACAGCGCCGCCATGGGCGAGGGTGTGCTCAAGCTCATCCTCACCCGGGGTGACAGCCTGCGCGGTTACGCCGCCGCCGCCGATGCGGTGCCCCGGCGTATCCTCCAGGGCAGTCTGCCAGCGGCTTATCCACCGGCCCTGCAAAACCTGGGCATTCGTCTTTTCCCCTGTGTCACCCGCCTGTCCGAACAACCCCTGCTGGCCGGTCTCAAGCACCTCAACCGGCTGGAGCAGGTGCTCGCCCGCAGTGAGTGGCAGGATGCCGAACATGCCGAAGGCTTGATGCTCGATGGCGCCGGGCGGGTGATCGAAGGGGTCTTCAGCAACCTGTTCCTGGTACGTGGCGGCGTGCTGTTCACCGCTGACCTGAGCCGGTGCGGTGTGGCCGGCGTCATGCGTGCCGAGTTGCTGGATCAGGCCCGTGCTCTGGCTATCCCTGTGGATATCTCGGACATCAGCCTGGAGCAACTCCGACAGGCCGATGAGGTCTTTCTCTGTAACAGCGTCTACGGCGTCTGGCCGGTTCGTGCATTTGCCGATCTGAGCTGGTCGGTGGGTCCGCTCACCCGTAAACTGCAAGGTATTGCCCGCGCGTTATTGGATGTTTGAATTGAGACGTAAATTCTTGGTGCTGCTGCAGACAGGTCTGGTGCTGGCGGGATTGGCGCTGGGCGGATCGGCCTGGAAGATTCATTCGGCGCTGGAGCAGACCCTCGACCTGACGCAGGAGCAATTGCTCGACGTGCCGGCCGGCGCGACCCCCACCGGGACCTTCAATCGCATGGAGGCCGACGGCACCCTGCGCGATGCGTTCTGGCTGCGTCTGTACTGGCGTTTCAACCTGTCCGCCGTGCCTTTGCACAGTGGCGAGTATCGCCTTACCCCGGGCATGAATGTGCGTGCGCTGCTGGGCCTGTGGCAGCGTGGCGAAGTGGTGCAGTACAGCCTGACCCTGGTCGAGGGCTGGAACTTCCGGCAGGTACGCAGTGCCCTGGCGAAAAACGACAAGCTCCAGCAGACCCTCAACGGCCTCAGCGACACCGAAGTCATGAGCAAGCTGGGCCATCCGGGTGTGTTCCCGGAAGGTCGTTTCTTCCCGGACACCTACCGCTTCGTACGCGGCATGAGCGATGCCGAACTGCTGGAAAAGGCCTACGACCGCCTGGACAACGTACTGGACCAGGAATGGCAGAAGCGTGCCGCCGACGCCCCCTACACCGACCCCTACCAGGCGCTGATCATGGCGTCGCTGGTGGAGAAGGAAACCGGCGTACCCCAGGAGCGCGGCCAGATCGCCGGAGTCTTCGTGCGGCGGATGCAGATCGGCATGCTGCTGCAGACCGATCCGACGGTGATCTACGGCCTGGGTGAGCGCTACACCGGCAAATTGACCCGCGCCCACCTGCGTGAGGCCAACCCCTACAACACCTACCTCAACACCGGCTTGCCACCGACACCGATCGCCATGGTCGGCCGCGAAGCGATTCATGCCGCGCTGAACCCGGTGGCGGGCAACAGCCTGTACTTTGTCGCCCGGGGCGATGGCAGCCATGTCTTCTCCGACGACCTGGACGCTCATAACAACGCGGTGCGCGAGTTCCAGCTCAAGCGACGAGCGGACTACCGTTCGAGCCCGGCGCCGGCGGTAGCACCCTCTACGGCACCCGCCACCGTGCCGGCAGTTGTTCCCGGCGCCGAGCCGAAGCCGGCCCCGGACACCACTGAACCCGCCGCGGCGCCCCTCGGCGCCCCGACTGAAGCGCCGCCCGCGTCGGACCCCGTCGCACCCGAGACGAAGGACGCGCAATGACTCTGATTAAGGACTGCCTGTGACCGGCTTGTTTATTACCCTGGAAGGCCCGGAAGGCGCCGGCAAGAGCACCAATCGCGAGTACCTGGCCGAGCGCTTGCGCGCCCGGGGCATCGATGTGCTGCTGACCCGCGAACCGGGCGGTACGCCCCTGGCCGAACGTATTCGCGAATTGCTGCTGGCCCCGAGCGATGAAGCCATGTGTGCCGACACCGAACTGTTGCTGGTGTTCGCCGCCCGTGCCCAGCACCTGGCCCAGGTGATTCGCCCGGCCCTGGCGCGGGGGGCGGTGGTGTTGTGCGATCGCTTTACCGACGCCACCTATGCCTACCAGGGCGGCGGTCGTGGCTTGTCCCGGGAGCGAATCGCCACATTGGAAACCTTTGTCCAGGGCGAGTTGCGCCCGGACCTCACCCTGGTCTTCGACCTGCCGGTGGAAATCGGCCTGGCCCGCGCCAGTGCGCGTGGCCGGCTGGATCGCTTCGAGCAGGAAGGGCGGGTGTTCTTCGATGCGGTGCGCAGTACCTACCTGAAGCGTGCTGAAGCCGACCCGGCACGTTATCGCCTGGTCGATGCCGCCTTGCCGCTGGCACAAGTCCAGCAAGCGCTGGACGGCCTGCTGCCACTGATCCTGGAGCGGCATCGTGGCTGAAGCCTATCCCTGGCAGGACGCCCTCTGGCAGCAACTGGCCGGTCGCACGCAGCATGCCCATGCCTATCTGCTCCACGGCCCGGTGGGGATCGGCAAGCGGGCCCTGGCCGAACGGCTGATGGCGCTGCTGCTGTGCAAGAGCCCGCAAGGCCTCAATGCCTGCGGCCATTGCAAGTCCTGTCTGTTGCTGGCGGCGGGCAGTCACCCGGACAACTACATCCTCGAACCGGAAGAGGCGGACAAGGCGATCAAGGTCGACCAGGTTCGCGATCTGGTCAGCTTCGTGGTGCAGACCGCGCAACTGGGCGGGCGCAAGGTGGTGCTGATCGAGCCGGTGGAGTCGATGAACATCAACGCCGCCAACGCCTTGCTCAAGAGTCTCGAAGAGCCGTCCGGCGATACCGTGCTGTTGCTGGTCAGCCACCAGTCCAGTCGCTTGTTGCCGACCATTCGCAGCCGTTGCGTGCAGCAGGCCTGTCCGCTGCCGGGCGAAGCCATGAGCCTGGAGTGGCTGGCCGGGGCCTTGCCCGATTGCAGCGAAGAAGAGCGTGCCGAGCTGCTGACCCTGGCGGCCGGTTCGCCTCTGGCGGCGGTCAGTCTGCAGGCCCAGGGCGTGCGCGAACAGCGGGCGCTGGTGGTGGACGGAGTGAAGAAACTGCTCAAGCAACAGCAGTCGGCCACGCAGTTGGCCGAGGGCTGGAATGCCATTGCGCTGTTGCTGCTGTTCGACTGGTTCTGCGACTGGTCGAGCCTGATCTTGCGTTATCAACTGACCCAGGATGAAGCTGGCCTGGGCCTGCACGATATGCGCAAGGTGGTGCAGTACCTCGCGCAGAAAACCTCGCAGGAAAAGGTCCTGAATATCCAGGACTGGATCCTCGCCCAGCGGCAGAAGGTGCTGAGCAAGGCCAACCTCAACCGGGTGCTGCTGCTCGAAGCCTTGCTGGTGCAGTGGGCAGCGTTGCCGGCGAACTAGCCGTACAGGCCACCAAGCGCCTAGAATCGGGTTATCTGCATTTCGGGAGTCCGCATGAACGAACCCATTGGTCCAGGCCCGCGCAACGGTATCCTGTCCCTGACCATCAAGGACAAGTCGGTGCTGTACGCGGCCTATATGCCCTTTATCAAGAACGGCGGCCTGTTCATCCCCACCAACAAGAGCTACAAGTTGGGTGACGAGGTGTTCATGCTGCTCAACCTGATGGACGAGCCGGAGAAAATCCCGGTCGCCGGCAAGGTCACCTGGATCACTCCCAAGGGCGCCCAGGGCAATCGCGCGGCAGGTATCGGCGTGCAGTTCAACGACGGCGACAACACCGCCCGCAGCAAGATCGAAACCCATCTGGCCGGCGCCCTCAAGTCCGACCGTCCCACCCATACGATGTAGTTGTCACTCTATCCCATGCTTGTAGATTCCCATTGCCACCTCGACCGTCTTGATCTCGCCGAACACCAGGGCTCCCTGGATGCCGCCCTCGAAGCGGCGCGCCAGCGCGGGGTCGGGCATTTCCTGTGCATCGGTGTCAGCGCCGATAACGCCGCCGGGGTGAAGGCCCTGGCCGAGCGGTATGCCGATGTCGACTGTTCGGTCGGCGTGCACCCGCTGGACGTCAAGCCCGAGGCGACGCCGGCCCTCGACTGGTTGTTGCGCGAGCTCGATCATCCGCGCGTGGTGGCCATCGGCGAAACCGGCCTGGACTATCACTACGAGCCGGAAGCGGCCGACTTGCAACAGGCGTCTTTCCGCCTGCACCTGCAGGCGGCGCAGAAGACCGGCAAGCCGGTGATCGTCCATACCCGTGGCGCCCGCGCCGATACCCTGAGCCTGTTGCGCGAAGCACAGCTGCCCCAGGCCGGCGTGCTGCACTGTTTCACCGAGGATTGGGACATGGCCCGCGCGGCGCTGGACCTCGGGTTCTATATCTCGCTGTCGGGGATCGTGACCTTCCGCAACGCCGATGCCTTGCGCGATGTGGCCCGGCAGGTGCCGGCCGATCGCCTGCTGGTGGAAACCGACTCGCCTTACCTCGCGCCGATTCCCCATCGGGGCAAGCCGAACCTGCCGCAGTACGTGCGCGATGTGGCGGATTATCTGGCGATGTTGCGCGGGGTGCCTTACGAGCAGTTCGCCGAGCAGACCACCGAGAACTTCAAGCGCTTGTTTCCGCTGGCCCATGTACGTTCCTGAGCGTCGTTGTGGGAGCGATCCCTTGACCTTGAAAGCCAAATCGCAGGCAAAAAAAACCCGGGTTCTGGGGGGGTGAATCCGGGTTAAGACCATTAGGAGTAAAACAAAGGCGCGCGGTCCCTTGGCACCTTTATCGGCGCGTCACTTGGGGGAGATGTCGCGCCGACACTTCAAGTATTGGCCAGTATCGCGTCACGTCCAGTCAGGCCTGCTCGTTTTTTAAACAGATTTGGAATACCGGCGCTTCGGTTGAGTTCTCATTGCTCGGCACCGCCTCCGGGTCTTGCCTGAATGCGACGCTCCGTGACCCGGACGAAGACTTTTTGACCGATAAGGTCTGATTCGTCGACAGTGAAAACGAAAAGCCTCGGATGATTCGTGCAATTTGGTGCGGCTCAGGCATAATACTTGGCTTCGATTTTGCCCCTACAGACCTTTTCTTATGCATAAAGAACCCCGTAAGGTCCGTGAGTTTCGTCGCCGCGAGCAAGAAATTCTCGATACCGCGCTAAAGCTGTTCCTCGAACAGGGTGAAGACAGTGTCACCGTCGAGATGATCGCGGATGCCGTCGGTATCGGCAAAGGCACCATCTACAAGCACTTCAAGTCCAAGGCGGAGATCTACCTGCGCCTGATGCTCGACTACGAGCGCGACTTGAACGAATTGCTGCACTCGGCCGACGTCGACAAGGACAAGGAAGCACTGTCCCGCGCCTACTTCGAATTCCGCATGCGCGACCCGCAGCGTTATCGACTGTTCGATCGCCTGGAAGAGAAGGTGGTCAAGGGCCATCAGGTCCCGGAAATGGTCGAGGAACTGCACAAGATCCGCGCCTCCAACTTCGAGCGCCTGACCTTGTTGATCAAGGGCCGTATCAGCGAAGGCAAGCTCGAGGACGTGCCGCCGTATTTCCACTATTGCGCCGCCTGGGCGCTGGTGCACGGCGCGGTCGCGTTGTACCACTCGCCGTTCTGGAGCAATGTGCTGGAGGATCAGGAGGGCTTCTTCCAGTTCCTGATGGACATCGGCGTGCGCATGGGCAACAAGCGCAAGCGCGACACCGATACGCCGGTAGCCTGACCGGCGCGGTATACTGGTGATGGTCCTGTAGGAGCCGGCTTGCCGGCGAAGAATGATAGCGCGGTGCGGCTTGAATTCCGCGTCGCTTGAATCGCCGGCAAGCCGGCTCCTACGGATAGGACTTGCTAAAAGTTGATTTTCAAGTCAGCTTTTAGTCTGTGCCAGAGTCCATCGCCGGAGTGTTCCATGATCGTTGACCGTCAAGGCAGGCGTTTTCGCAACCTGCGCATCAGCCTGACATCCGCCTGCAACTATGCCTGTACCTATTGCGTGCCCAATGGCAAGCGGCTGGTGGCTGCCCAGGATGAATTGTCGGCCGAAGCCATGGCGCGGGGTGTTGCCTACCTGATCGAGGCGGCCGGTATCGAGCGCTTGCGTATTACCGGCGGCGAACCGCTGGTCAGTCCCAAGCTGGAAGCCTTCATGGGCGCGGTGGGCAAGATGGGCTTGAGTGATATCAGCCTGACCACCAACGGCCAACTGCTGACACGCAAACTGCCGTTGCTGGTGGAGGCCGGCATCCGGCGGATCAATGTTTCCCTCGACACGCTCGACCCCGAAGCGTTCCGCAGCATTGCCCGTGGCGGCGATCTGGCGAGCGTGCTCGATGGCATGGACCGGGCCCGCGCGGCGGGGCTGAAGATCAAGGTCAATATGGTGCCGCTGCGCGGACAGAACCTGGACCAGGTGATGCCGCTGCTCGACTACTGCCTGGAGCGGGGTTACGAGCTGCGTTTCATCGAATTGATGCGCATGGGGCATCTGGCCAGCGACAACAATGCCTTTCTCCAGCAGTTTGTCAGTCTCCAGCAATTGCTCGGGCTGATCGGTGAGCGCTACGAATACCTGCAGGCCAATGCACCGGTCGACGCGACCGCGGTGCGCTACGAGATTCCGGGGCAGGGCTATTTTGGCGTGATCGCCAATGAAAGCGTACCGTTCTGTCGGACCTGCTCGCGCTTGCGCCTGTCCTCCACGGGATGGCTGCATGGCTGCCTGTCGTCGAGCAATCGGCATTACGTCGGCGACCTGTTGGACAAGCCGCGCCACGAAGCCCTGCCGGCGTTGCAGCGGCTGCTGGTCAAGGCCCTGGGCGACAAGCAGGAAGTGGCCTTCTCCGGCGGGGCGACGGTGATGAAAATCATTGGTGGCTAGGCATATCCACACCTCTATGTAGGCGCGGAGCTTGTGTGGGAGCGGGCTTGCCCGCGAAGCTTTTAGCGGCTTCACTGGCCTCTTCGCGGGCAAGCCCGCTCCTACAAAAGCCTGCTTCCACATGAATCAAGCAGTATCCCCCTGGGCTTGAAGCATGCCCCGCCCCCTCTGACTGACCAATCTGGCGCGGAAGCTGCATCACGCGGCTATTCGCCGGTTTTCCGTCACCGGCCTCTGGAGGATAGGATGCGTAGCCTGGTTATGCTGCTGGCGTTTTTGGCGCTGGGCGGCTGCATGAAAGTCAGCGATCTGGGAGAGGGCGCGCGTTATCAGATGAGCGACGCGGGATTGCTCGATCATAGCGATACGCGCCGGATCCATTCCTTCCGCATTCAGCCTGACTCCTTCATCTACATTGCCCAGGGTGCATTCACTCCGCCCGGCAGCGCCTATCCACGGCCGAACGTGGTGGCCGAAGAGGCCTTCAACGGCTTTGTCGAATACTTCCCGATGGTCCGTCGCGCCCGTGCGCCGGAGGGCCTCGACGAGGCCATGGCCGAAGCCCGCTCCGCCGGTGCCCACTACCTGCTGTACACCCGTTTCGCCAAGGCCGACGACCGGATCGGCAACTACGACGAATGGGCTGACCAGGAAGCCGTCGATCGCCTGGGGATCGACAGCGGCGTGATCCAGATCATGCTGATCGAAACCAGCACCCAGTACCTGATCGATACCGCGCGGATCAAGAGTCGTGGCGGTTTACTGACGTTCCATGACAACAAGCCGCAGGACCTGATCGCCAAGCCACTGGCCGAATATGCGCGTAGTCTATTGGGCTTGAGCGATCAGTAAGTCATTT
Organism: Pseudomonas sp. Mn2068; assembly: GCF_049319725.1. Lineage (NCBI taxonomy): Bacteria > Pseudomonadati > Pseudomonadota > Gammaproteobacteria > Pseudomonadales > Pseudomonadaceae > Pseudomonas > Pseudomonas sp. Mn2068. The sequence continues at coordinate 43,417 of NZ_JBMOUG010000014.1, forward strand.
CGGAGTGAGCATGAGTGAACCAGGCAAGGCCAACGACCTGTTGGCACAGATTCCCAGGACGGAAAAGGGGCTGCCGCCGGTTCACCTGTGGAATCCGGACTTCTGCGGCGATATCGACATGCGTATCGCCCGCGACGGTACCTGGTACTACCTGGGCACACCCATCGGGCGCAAGCCGATGGTCAAGCTGTTCTCCACCATCCTGCGTCGTGACGGCGACGATTATTTCCTGATCACCCCGGTGGAAAAGGTCGGCATCAAGGTCGACGACGCGCCTTTTGTCGCCGTGACCCTGGAGGTCCAAGGGCAGGGCGAGGCGCAGCAACTGTGCTTTACCACCTATGTCGACGAACAGGTCAGCGCGGGTGCCGAGCATCCGATCCGGGTGCTGATCGATCCCGTCAGCCAGGAGCCGACGCCGTATGTGCATGTACGCAGCAATCTCGAAGCGCTGATCCACCGCAACGTGTTCTACCAGTTGGTAGAGCTGGCGGTCACGCGACAGATCGACGGCCAGTCCTGGCTGGGCGTGTGGAGCGGCGGTGAGTTTTTCCCCATCGGCCTCGAACCCTGAGGTGGTTCCGCCTGCCGACGGATCACGAGCAAGCTTGCTCCTACAATGACCGCAACCAGACCTTGAGATGACGCGCACTCTGTAGGAGCCGGCTTGCCGGCGATAGCACCCTCAAGTACATCGCCATTCATCCCTTCGAAAAATAAACTCCTTGCATCGACAAGCCTGTTTCGGTTATCAATTTGTACATGATTAGACATGTTCGATTTGATAAGAAAAAACGGGTGGTCGATGAGCTGATCCGGCGCATCGAAAGCGGTCTTCTCGAAGACGGCTTTCTGCTGCCGGGCGAGCATCAGTTGGCCGAAGAATTCTCGGTGAGCCGTGGCACGCTGCGCGAGGCCCTGGCCGAGCTCAAGCGGCGCAACTACATCGCCACCCAGAGCGGCGTCGGCTCGATCGTCACCTATGACGGCATCGCGCTCGACCAGCGCGCGGGCTGGGCCCAGGCCCTGGCCGACACCGGTGCGCTGATCAACACCGAAGTGTTGCGTTTCGAGGCCGTGCAGCGTCCGGACCTGCTCAGTCGCTACGGCACTGACCGGTTCATCGCCCTCGACCGGCGGCGGCGCAACACCGAAGGCGTCGTGGTCTCCCTCGAACATTCCCTGATGCCGGCCAGCGGCGGCCTGGAAAGCCTGCCCGAAACCGGCCTGATCGATAACTCCCTGACCATCACCCTGGCCGCCCACGGCTTTATCGGCGAGCGTGGCGACCAGTGGATCGGTGCCGAACCCCTCGGCGCAGAGGACGCCGAGCTGCTCGGGCGTCCCGTGGGCACCGTGTTCCTCAAGGCCCTGCGCACCACCTATGACAAACAGGGACGTTTCATGGAACAGGTCGAAAGCCTGCTTGATCCCTTGCATTTCCGCCTGCACCTGGCTTTTGGAAACCCGACATGACCCCGACGCACCGCGCCCTCGGCGCATTCTATGGCCTGGCCCTGGGCGACGCCCTCGGCATGCCGACCCAGTCATTGAGTCGTAGCCAGATCCAGGCGCGCTTCGGCAGCATCCGCACCCTGGTGGACGCCGGTCCGGACCAGCCGATTGCGCCGAACATGCCCGCCGGTTCCATTACCGACGACACGGAACAGGCGATCCTGGTCGGCCAGTTGCTGATCGACGGGCAGGGCCATATCGATCCGGCCGTGCTCGCCGAACGCCTGATCGCCTGGGAAGCGGTGATGCAGGCCAAGGGTTCCCAGGACCTGCTGGGGCCGTCGACCAAGCGCGCGATCGAAATGATCCTCGCCGGTCACAGCCCTGAAGAGGCCGGACGCTACGGCACCACCAATGGCGCGGCGATGCGTATCACGCCGGTGGGCATTGCCGCCGATATCGCCGAGCCCGGGCGTTTTCTCAAGGTCGTGGTGCAGGCCTGCCAGGTCACCCACAACACTAACCTGGGCATCGCCAGCGCCGCCGCCGTGGCCGCGGTGATCTCCAGCGGGATCAACGGCAAGAGCCTGGCGCAGGCGCTGGAGGTCGGCACCGAGATCGCCTTCGCCGCCGAACAGCATGGCCACTGGGTTGCCGGTGGTCGCATCGGTCCGCGCATCCGCTGGGCCCGGCAACTGAGCGCCGACTGCGCCGATGCCGATCTCGCCGATCTGCTCTATGACGTGGTCGGTACTTCCGTCGCCAGCCAGGAGTCGGTGGTGGTCGCCTTTGCCCTGGCCCAGCGCGTGGCCGAGGGGCGCCTGAGCGCCTTCGACGCGACCTGCCTGGCCGCCGGTATCGGCGGTGACACCGACACCATCGCCGGGATTCTCGGCGCCATGCTCGGCGCCTGCGACGGCCTGGAGTGCTGGCCGCCCGAACTGATCGCACAGATCATCGAAGTCAACGGGCTGGAACTGGTTCCACTGGTTCAAGGGCTGATCGCCCTGCGCACCGCCTGAATAAACAAAACGCAACGGACTGCAGAAGAAGGGGGCCGGAGTGGCCCGGGTTTCACTACGCCTTCCGCACTGCCCACAACCACAACAATGGCATCAGGAGCTGAACACCATGACCTCATCAAACGCCGGGCAAAGTGCCGGGCAACTGGAAACCCGCGGTATCGAACCGGCTCCCGAAGCGGAGTGCAACGGCCATCCCCTGCAGCTGTTCTGGGTCTGGTTCGCCGCCAACATCAGTATTCTCGGCTTGCCGCTGGGGGCGACCCTGGTGGCCTTTCGCGGCCTGGCGATCTGGCAGGCGATCATTGTCGCCATCATCGGTGCGGCGGGCTCCTTCGCCGTGGTGGGGGTCATCTCCATCGCCGGTCGCCGCGGCCGGGCACCGAGCCTGACGTTGTCGCGGGCGATCTTCGGGGTGCGTGGCAATATCGGCCCGACCATCGTTTCGCTGATGTCGCGCCTGGGCTGGGAAACGGTCAATACGACCACGGCGGCCTTTGTGCTGCTGTCGCTGTGTTCGATCCTGTTCCACTCGCCGGTCGAAGCCAAGAGCGCACCCGCGCTGACGCTGCTGTTCATCGCCATCTTCGTGTTGCTGACCCTGTCGGTTTCCGGCCTGGGCCACGCCACCTTGCTGGTGATCCAGAAGTGGGCGACCTACGTCTTCGGCGCCCTGAATATCCTGGTCGGCGGTTTCCTCTGCGCCACCATCGACTGGAGCGCGGTGTTCAACGCCACGCCGGCGCCGATGAGCGCGATGATCATCGGTATCGGTACCATGGCGGCGGGCACCGGCATCGGCTGGGCCAACGCCGGGGCGGATATGTCGCGCTACCAGCACAAGAGCGTCAAGGCTGCGCGTCTCGTCGCTTCGGCGGCTTTCGGTGCGGGTATCCCGCTGGTGCTGCTGATCACCCTCGGCGGCCTGTTGTCGGTGGGCAACCATGACCTGGCACAAGCCACCGACCCGATCATCGCGATCCGCGACATGCTGCCGACCTGGATGGCGGTGCCGTACCTGATCACCGCATTCGGCGGCCTGCTGCTGTCGAACAACCTCTCGGTGTATTCGGCCGGCCTGACCACCCTGACCCTCGGCCTGAAGGTCAAGCGCGTGCATGCGGTGATCGTCGATATCGTGGCGATCTTCGCCGGCTCCATCTACTTCATGCTGATCGCCGACAGCTTCTACGGCCCGTTCATCACCTTTATCTCGCTGCTGGCCGTGCCGATCACCGCCTGGGTCGGGATCTTCGTGGTCGACCTGCTGCATCGTCATGTCTACAGCGCCAAGGACCTGCTGGACGTCAGTCCGACCAGCGCCTACTGGTATCGCGGGGGTGTGGAATGGCGTGCGTTCGGTGCCTGGGCCGTAGCCATCGTGCTGGGCTTCAGTTTCACCACCATCGGCACCACGGCGGAGAACATCTGGTTCCGTGGTTTCCTGTCCGATTCCTGGCTGGGTCACAACGGCCTGGGCTGGATCGTCACCTTCCTCGTGGCAGGCGGTATCTACGGCCTGCTCGGCGGCGCGGCGGATCGTCGTGCGGCCTTTGTAGAGAATGCCAATGGCTAGATTGCTGCATACCGGCCAGGTCATGGTTGACCTGGTCATTTCCCTCGACCAGTTGCCGGTCAGTGGCGGTGACGCCCTGGCCAATGCCGCCAGCTTCGAAGCCGGTGCCGGTTTCAATGTGATGGCCGCCGCCCGGCGCAACGGCCTGGCGGTGGTCTACCTCGGTCGTCACGGCAACGGCCGCTTCGGCGAACTGGCCCGTCAGGCGATGGTGGCGGAAGGGGTCGAGATCGCCCTCGACAGCGACAAGGAAAAGGACACCGGGCTCTGCGTGTCCCTGACCGAAGCCAGTGCCGAGCGCACCTTCATTTCCCATATCGGCGCCGAAGGCGGGCTCTCGGCCGCCGATCTGGCGCGGGTTGCGGTACAGGCCGACGACTATGTCTATGTCAGCGGCTACAGCCTGCAATACCCGGACAAGGTGCAGGCGCTGCTGGACTGGGTGCTTGCCTTGCCGAGGGAAGTGACGGTGGTGTTCGATCCGGGGCCGCTGGTCAACGCGCCGGACTCGGCACCCATGGCGGCCCTGCTGCCGCGTATCGATATCTGGACCAGCAACAGTGTCGAATCCCTGCGCTTTACTGGCGCCGTGGATATTGCCGGCTCCCTGGACAGCCTGACGCGGCGTCTGTCCGACGGTGCCCTGCTGCTGGTGCGCGACGGCCCGGACGGTTGCTGGATCAGCCGGCACGGGGAGCGCCGGCATATCCCCGGCTTCAAGGTGACGGCGGTGGATACCAATGGTGCCGGCGACGCTCACTCCGGAGTGTTCCTCGCCGGGCTGGCGGCGGGGCTCGATGCTGCCCAGGCAGCCCTTCGCGCCAATGCGGCGGCGGCCCTGGCGGTGACCCGCTGGGGGCCGGCAACCTCGCCGGGTGCTGACGAAGTGGATGTCCTGGTCGCGGGGCTGAAGTCGTAAGGATGTAAGAAAAATCTGTAATAGATTGCGCTTTTGTCTTCTGCTTAAGTAGGAAGTGCTGGAAACCACGGCAGCGGCTGTTCTACCCTAGTACGTTGGCTACTTTTCTCGATACCCAGCCTCCGGAGGCTCTGCTCCAAGGCTGGTGGTCGGGTGAAGTCAGCGTATTCTCCGACTTCTGTGACGACGCCCGTGAAACTCATCATCATTGCTGTTTACGTATTGTCCATCGCGTATGTACACCTGCGCGGTAAAGTCCGGCACAAGCTGGGTCGCCAACTGAGCGACCACTCCAGCTTCCTGGCACCGATCAACTGCTTCCTCTATCTGTTTTCGAAGATCCCCAGCCGACCGTACCTGCAGACGACGGACTTCCCCGAACTCAAGCCGTTGCAGGACAACTGGCAGGCGATCCGCGAGGAGGCCCTGGCCTTGCTGCGGGCGGGTGAAATCAAGAAATCCGAGCGGCCCGACGATGTCGGTTTCAACTCCTTCTTCAAGACCGGCTGGAAACGTTTCTACCTGAAATGGTACGGCGACAACCATCCCTCCGCCCTGGAGCTCTGCCCGCGTACTACCGAGCTGCTCAACGGCATCGGCACGGTCAAGGCGGCGATGTTCGCCGAATTGCCGCCGGGTTCGAAGCTGGTCCGTCACCGCGATCCGTATGCCGGTTCGCTGCGCTACCACCTGGGGCTGGAAACGCCGAACGACGCGGGTTGCTACATCAACGTCGACGGCCAGAACTACCACTGGCGCGACGGCGAGCCGGTGATGTTCGACGAGACCTTTATCCACTACGCGGAAAACACCACCGACAAGGACCGCGTGATCCTGTTCTGCGATATCGAGCGGCCGATGAAATATCGCTGGGCGGCGGCGTTCAACCGCTGGTTCAGCCGCAACGTGATGGCGGCTGCCGCGGCGCCCAATGGCGACGGCGATAAGACCGGCGGGATCAACAAGGCCTTCACCAAACTGTACGGCATCCGCCTGCGCGGCAAGGCGCTGAAGAAGACCAATCGCACCCGCTATTATCTGGAAAAATGGGCGATCTTCGGTGGCCTGCTGGCGTTGTTCCTGCTGATCTAGCGCCATTTCCGCGATCGATTGCAGCAATGAATCGGCCGGGCTCCCAACGGGAGTCCGGCCGATTTTTTTCAAGCGTTCCGCAATGGGTCGCCAGGGGCGATCAACTAGATACCATCCTGCGGGTGCAATGTACGCTTGGCCAGGTCCTCGGGACTCTTCTGCTGCCAGACCGGCCAGTAATCGGCGCGTTTCTCTTCCACGCTGCCCTTGTTGCTCTCGAACCACGACAGCGATTTCGGCGAGTTGTCGACCAGTTCGGTGTTCTTGATCAGATCGGTGACGTCCTTGCTGCCGGCGCTGAACTCGGCCTTGCTGTCTCTACTGACCGGCCACAGCGAGAAGCGGGCTTTCCAGGCACCCATGCGTGGCGTCACGACGCTGTAGTAGGTCTTGCCCGGGGCCAGGTCGGCTTCAAGGAAGTCGGCAGCTTCGGAAACCACCATGAAGGTGTGCTTGCCCGGGGTGGTCGGGTAGTTGATCTTGCTGCCGTTGGCCATGATTCCGATAAACCGGGTCTGGCCGCCGGTGACGTCATACAGCGAGGCATCGATGATCTTGCCGACGAACGACGAGCGCATGAACACCACCTGGGCGGCGGTCGGTTCGGCGGTCGGGATGGTTTGCGTGGGGACTACCTGCATCGGGTTGCCGGCACAGCCGCCCAGCAGTGCAGCGGCGGCCAGCAGCCACAAATGGATAAAGCGCATTGAATGCTCCTTGGTCTTGAACTCGAGTTATTCCCTACTCAGGTGCGCCGCGGCAAAGACGTGTTCGCCGCTCCGGACATCTTTCAGGCCCGGCCTTTAAACCATGAAGGCATTTGGCTATCAAGTGTTTTCGATTTTCTCCGGGGATGAGTTTTCCCTGTCTGTGCGGGCCTCGTATACGTCGGATTGATGTCGTGGCCTGGATTCGGGGGCCGGACCCACATCAACCCTTACCACGCGGTCAACGCTCCAGCACCCCCCGGAACGCCGCGCTCAAGGCCCGCAGTGTCTCCTGGGAGCGGGCGTCCGTGGGCCGTGAATGCAGGATGATTTCGGTCACCGGCAGCGCCGGAAGTCCCAACTGTTCGCCGACTTCGACAGCACCGGCCGGAGCCACCCGCCTTGCCAGCGCGGCGACGCCGAGCCCGGCACTGACCGCCGCGCCCACCGCCATGACGCCGCCGCCGATAAACACTTCGGTCCAGGCAATTGCGGCGTCGTCCAGTACCCGTACCGCCAGGTGGCGCACGCCGCACGGCGCGGCCATGGTTGCCAGGCGCAGTACGCTACCCGGCACATGCTGCCAGGTCGGCGCGGCGAACCAGCCGAAGCGCTCGACCACCAGCACTTCACCGTCGTGGCGGTCGCCCTCGCTGCGCACGATGGCGGCGTCCAGTTCGCCGCGGTCGAAGGACGCGCTCAGGTCCCGGGACGATGCGATGCGCACCTCGATGATCAACAACGGATCGTAATGGGCCAGTCGGCTCAGGAGCACCGGCAGGTCGGGCCCGGCGACATGATCGCTGATACCGATGATCAAGCGTCGGCTCGGCGGCGCGCTCATGTCGCCGAGGGCGCGTTCATGGGCCTGGAGCAGGGTCCGCGCCGCCTGGATGAATTGCTCGCCGGAAGGCGCCAGGCGCACATGCCGTGGCGTGCGCTCGAGCAAGCGATAACCGAGGCGCTCCTCCAGACGCTTGAGCTTCAGGCTGATGGCCGCCTGGGAGGTGTCCAGTGCCTGGGCGGCGCGGGTGAAGCTGGCGAAGTCGGCAATCAGGACAAAGGCCTGGACGGTGTCGATATCGAGAGGCCTGCTGATGTCTGTCATATCTACCTCTTATCACACATATATCGGTAGATATCTTGTTGTAATCATCGACCTTGCGCAAGCTGGCTCCAGGTTTTCCACAACCGGTTTTTCCCAAGGAGCGCGATCATGTTTGCCAAACAGTATTCCCACCGCTTGCCCGCCAACTACGACATGGATCTGATCCGTCGCCGTGCCGCTGAACTCGGACCGCTCTGGGACGATGCCCGCAGCCTGTTGTTCAAGGCCTTTATCGCCCGGGAGCGCGGCGTCTTCGGTGCCTCGGCCAACCAGTATGCGTCGGTCTACCTGTGGTCGGATCCGGCCGCCGCCGCTGCCTTCCTGATGGATGAGCGGTTCCAGAAGGTGATCGATTCGTTTGGTCGTCCGCAGATCGAGGCCTGGTTGCCCCTGGATTTCCAGCTGGGCACGGCGCTTGAGGCGCGGGCGCTGTACCGCGAAGAACTGGCGGTCGACCCGGAAGCCGATCGCGCCCGGTTGCTGGCAAGCGAGATCGAGCGCAACCAGGCTCTTCTACGCCAGGAAGATACCTTCGCGGTCTTCCTGGCACTGGATACCGCGAGCTGGCGGCTGGTGCGCATCACCCTGTCGTCAGGTCATCCGGACCGCAGTCGTGCCAGCGAGGCCTACGAAGTGCTGTACCTGGCCCAACCCGGTGTCGAGAGCCGGCGTCATGGACGGGCGTGACGAGCAGGGGCAGGCCAGCCGCGCGCTGCTTGCCCATCTGCTGGGGATGGGCGTGGGCGCAGGGCTGATCCTCGGCCTGACGCTGCTGGCCTGCCTGCTGTTGCGAACGAATTTTCGTTGAAATGATTCAAGCGGCAACACAATCCGAATAGCATGGGCGTCTCCATTGATTCCGGAAGCGCCCATGTCCCTCGAAATACGCGAAGCCCGGCCCAGCGATGCGCCGCAGATCCTGGCCTTTATTACCGAACTGGCGGACTACGAACGGGCGCGTCACGAAGTGATCGCCAGTGTCGTCGACATCGAGCGCAGCCTGTTCGGCGAAGGCGCCACGGCCCACGGCCTGATCTGCCTGCGGGACGGCGAACCGGTCGGTTTCGCGGTGTTTTTCTTCAGCTACTCGACCTGGCTCGGGCGCAATGGCCTGTACCTGGAAGACCTCTATGTCTCGCCACAACAACGCGGCGCCGGGGCGGGGAGGAAGCTCTTGCGGCATCTGGCGAAGATCGCCTGCGCCAATGATTGCGGACGCCTGGAGTGGAGTGTGCTGGACTGGAACGAGCCGGCGATCCGCTTCTACGAGTCCATCGGCGCGCAACCCCAGAGTGAATGGGTGCGCTACCGGATGGACGGCGAAGTGTTGAAGAACTTCGCCTATTCGCAGGACTGAACAGCGATCCTGAAAACCCCGCGAAACCTGTAGGAGCTGGCTTGCCAGCGATAGCGATGTCACATTCACCACCGCCATCGCTGGCAAGCCGGCTCCTGCAGGAATCGGGTTCAACCTGGGCCGATGTTTATTGCAACCACTGCCACAACAGCAGCGTGCCGATCAGCCCGACCACCGAGACGATGGTCTGCAGTACCGACCAGACCCAGATGGTCTGCTTGAGTTGCAGGCCGAAGTACTCGCGCACCATCCAGAAGCCGGCATCGTTGACGTGGCAGAAGAATACCGAGCCGGCACCGATGGCCAGCGCCACCAGGGAACTCTGGGTGGTTGCCAGGCCCGCCATCAGCGGGGCCAGGATGCCCGCGGTGGTGGTGGTCGCCACGGTGGCCGAACCCGTCGCCTGACGCAAGGCCACGGCGATCAGCCAGGCCAGCAGCACGTAGGACATGTTCGCGCCGGTGGCGACCTTGCTGATGGTGTCGCTGATCCCGGCTTCCAGCAGCGTCTGCTTCAGCCCGCCGCCGGCGCCGATGGTCAGCAACAGCACGGCAATCGGCGCGAGGCTCTTGCGCAGCACGTTGCCGACCTGGTCGCGGGCCATGCCGATCGACCAGCCGAGGCAGATCACCGCGGCGATCACCGCGAGGCCCAGGGCGATCAGCGGTTCGCCGAGAAACTTCAGGGTGATCGCCAGGTTGCTTTGCGGCGCCATGGCGACTTTCGCCAGGGTGCTGCCGAGCATCAACAGCACCGGCAACAGAATGATCAGCAGCGAGACGGCAAAGCTCGGCTTGCGCCGGGTCTCGACCTTCGCCGTGAACAGGGCGCCGAGTTCCGCCGGTTCCTTCACATCCAGGCGCTTCGACAGCCAGATGCCATACACCGGGCCGGCGAGCATCACCGCCGGAATGGCGATGCACAAACCCAGCAGCATGGTCATGCCGAGATCGGCGTGCAGGGCGCTGACGGCGATCAGCGGCCCCGGATGAGGTGGCATCAGCGCGTGCAGGGTGGTCATGCCGGCGAGGGCCGGGATCGCCACCTTGAGCAGCGGCTGGCCGGATTGCCGGGCGATCACGAAGATGATCGGCACCATCAGCACCAGGCCGACTTCGAAGAACAGCGGCAGGCCGATGATCATTGCCACCAGCGCCATCACCCAGGGCAGCGACTTGCCGCGGGCGTGGCGCAGCAACGTCGATGCGATGCGGTCGGCGGCCCCGGATTCGGCCATCAGCGCGCCGAGCATGGCGCCCAGGGAAATGATGATCCCGGCTTCGCCCAGGAGGCTGCCAGCGCCTTTGCTGAACGCCTTGGCCACTTCCTCTGGCGGCAGGGACGCGCCGAGCCCGGCGACAAAAGTGCCGATCAGGATGGACAGGAAGGGCGGCAACTTGGTGAGGCTGATCAGCACGATGATGGTGGCGATGGCCAGCAGGCAGCAGACGATCAGGCGGGTGTCGTGGGCGAGCCACGCGGCATGTGAAAGATCCAACGGAAACCCCTTCTTGTAATATCTTGTTACGCGGTTGGAAGGAATATACCTGATCAATTCATATAGATGACTATCTGACACGGGTTTTTTACCAACGGCCGTCTGAAAGTCCCGGACGGTTTGCGTCGGTCGCGAGCAGTAACCGAAGCGGCTTCAGTCCATCAGCATCGGCGGCAATGTGCCCAGCAGCGATACCGCGAGGATCGCCCCCAGTCCCAGCAGCCATTCGAGCGTCACACTGCGGCGCAGGACGCTGAAGTGTCCGCGCCGGCTCATCACCAGGTTGAACAGCGCCAGCCCCAGCATCAGCGCGACCATCAGCACCTTGATCAACAGGATCAGGGCAAAGCCGCTGAACAGCGGAGTCGGCCAGACGGCACCGGTGAGCACGCGCACGTTGATCATCCCGGTGACGATGATCGTGGCGACCAGCAGGTAGCCGAGGTTGCTGAACCGGCGCAGCACCCGGTCGATGTCATGTTCCGCCGGTTTGCCCAGCACCAGGGCGAGCAACATCAGTCCGCCGATCCAGGCACCGACACCGCTCAGGTGCAGCAACTGGTTGAACATCAGCAGCCGGCCACCCAGGCCGTCGAGCATCGCGCCGTGGCCGACCGGAGCCAGGGTCGCCAGCAGCAGGAAGGCAAGCAGAAGATTGAGCCGGGGAGAGGTATTGGCCCGGAGCCCAATCAACAGCAGCAGGCCGAACCCCAGGTGCCAGCTCCAGACCTTGCCGAAGAAAGTGCTGCCCAGCACCAACTGCAGGGTGCCGAGGTGGAACGCGTCGGCCCCATCGCCGGTCATGCCGGCGGTGGTCAGCAGCAGCCAGGCGATCGCACTGAGCGAGGCCAGGCCGGCCATCCAGCGTTTGGCCCGCGACAGGCGCAGGTCGAGGATCGCGCAGGGTGCCGGTCCGAGCAGCAAGGGCCTGAACAGACAGGCCCCGAACAGCGACAGGACCATGGTGAAATGCAGGAAACGGCACAGGACCATGGCGCTTTGCATGAATTCAGTTGCCCACCTTGAAGCCGTAGTTGCCTTCGCTCTTGTGGGTGTCGACCGAGACCGCATGCCATTCGACCTTGTAGTCGCCGGCCTTCAGCGGGGCGGCCGGGGTCACGATGAGGGTTTTCTTGTCGGCCGGATCGGTGACGATGCTTTTCACTGCGACCGGGACGCCGTCACTGCTCAGCCCGACCTTGCTGAATTGGGCTTCGACCCCTTCGCTGAACACCAGGCGCAATTCGCTCGGGGCGCTGACGGTGCTGTCCGCCGCCGGGGTCTGGCTTTTCAGGTGTGCATGGGCGAACGCGGAACCGGCCGCGACGCAAGCGCCGAGCAGGACAAGGGTATTCAGGGCTTTTTTCAGGTGGGGAAATGACATCGATCAGTACCTTGATGGCGGAAACAGGTGAGGATGATGCGAGAGAACGTGGGGCAACAATAGCCGGTACAGAGGGGTTTGGCACGAAGGAGCCGGGGGCAGCCGGCTCCTTTTTTGTAATGCAGTCGCCTGGTCCGATCAGCCGAGCACGCAGTGGCCCTGGCGCTTGAGGGCGCGTTCGGTCAACCAGCCGAACAGCAGGCCGAGGGTGGTCCACAGCACCAGCTGGATACCCAGGGCGGCGACGCGGAACTGCCACAGCACCACGGCCGAGAAGTCCGCCGGCACTTCATTGATTTCCGGGAACGCGTAATGGGCCACGGCGGCGATCACGATATACAGCGCGGCACCGGCCAGGGTGGCCGTCCAGGCACCGTGACGGGCGATCAGTTTGCGACCGAGGTTGATCGCGATCACCATCGCCGCGATCGACACCGCCAGCATCAGGAAGAACAGCTTGGTGCGCTGCTTGATGGTATCCGGGTCGCCCACCGACGGCGGGTTGGCCGGGTACTTGAGTTCCGGCACGAAAATCACCGCGATAAAGGCGGCCAGTGCCAGCAGGGCGGACAGGCCACGCGGCCCCATGCGACCGACGCGGCCCAGGGAATAGGCGAACACGAGGGCGAACAGGCCACCCATGGACGCGCTGTAGACCAGCACGCCGGTCAGCAGGCCGATGCTGCTCTGGGTTTCGCGGCTGACCAGCTCGGGTTCAGGCGCCTCGCCCTTCATGGCGTCCATTTTTTCTTCGAAGGCAATGGCCTTGTCGACCTGCGGCTCGCCAAAGACCTTGGCAAAGCCAAACGCCAGCAAGCCGGCTACGAGCCCCACGAGCATGCCGCGCAGCAGAAGTGATCCAGTCATGATGAGTTCTCGTGATCAGTGGCAGGGAAAGCCGAGCAAATGACGGCCATCGTGTACGAACTCATGCACGTACATGCCGGAGATCAGCGAGGTCGCGCCCTGTTCCGCGCCGACGAAGTAAATCGCCAGCATCAGCAGCAGGCCGCCGAAGATTGCCCAGGGCAGCAGTTCGCCGAGGGGAATGGTGGGGATCGATATGGAGCCGGGAGTATCGTATGTTGCGGTACTGGCCATCTGAAAAATCTCCAGGGATTGTGCGTCCGGTCTGAGAAGTGGAGTGTGCGTGGAAGGGTCTGACTCTCGGCATCTATGCTCTGTACGATAATCGCCTGTGCGACCCTCAGGCCGCCTTGCGAGTACTCGTACAGACCGTTTGAATGCGATTACAGTGGCGCAACCGTGCCGGGTTTCCACCGGCTTCCTTCCTTGTAACAAATTGATACAAGTGCTCGCGGAGTGTAATCCCCCGCGAGGCGTAACGGGAGAAAATTCCATATGCCGATCCGGCTCAGTGTTGTCTGCCATGCCCGCACCGAGGCCCAGCGCCTGGGGCGTTTTCCGCTGGATGAGCCGGTGGAACCCAAGGGCCTGGCCAAGGCTGCCGAGCTGGCGGCGCGGCTGAAAAAGCCGGTGCGGATTCTCAGTGCGCCGGAGACCCGCGCCTGGCAGACGGCCGAGGCCCTGGGCAGCGAGATCGAGATCGTTCCGGAACTGGGGGATTACGACTTTGGCGAATGGCAGGGCCTGGCCCTGGCGGATCTGCAGGAAAGCGATCCTGAGGCGCTGGCGGCCTGGGTCAGCCAGCCGCTGGTGGCAGCGCCGGCGGGCGAATCGGTGGAGGCGCTGTGTGCGAGGGTCGGAGCCTGGCTCGACGGTTTTCACGAGGACGGGCATTTTGTCGTCGTGACCCATCCCTTCGTGATCCGCGCGGCCATCCTGCATGCACTGCAGGCTGGCCCGGCTTCGTTCAACGCGATCGATATCGAGCCCTTGTCAGTGGTCGACCTGCGTCGCAACGGACGCTGGCGTCTGCGTTTCTGAGCGCAGGCCCGTTCCCACGCCGTGCGTGGGAACGAGTGTGTCGACTAGGGCTTTTTCACCGGCGTCGGCAGGGTCACCAGCGACACGTAGTCGTTCCAGAATTTCTTCTGGTCCACCGCGAACACCACCTTGGCTTTCTGCGTCCCCACCGGCGGGTTCTTCTTGTAACCCAGGGCACGCCCGTAGTCCGGACCGAAATGGGTGTCGACATCGACCCACATATCGCGCGATTCGGTGACGATTCCAGGCTCGGTCAGGAACAGCGCCGGCAGGCTGTCCCAGGTAAAGCTGTGGTAGCCGGGGTCCTTGGCGAACTCCGGCCCGAACACGCTCTTGTACAGTTCCGGCACCGCGCCCTTGGCGGCGATCACCCGCTTGTAGACCGAGGCGTCGAAGGTGACTTTCTCGCAGACATCGTTCGGGAAGATCACATGTTCGATCGGCGAGCGCAGGACGATCCGCGCCGCTTCCGGGTCGAACCACCAGTTGAACTCGGCGGCCGGGGTGGTATTGCCCGGGATCTCGATGGCACCGCCCATGTACACGATGCGCTTGATCAGCGGCACGATATCCGGCGCCTGGCGGATCGCCAGGGCCAGGTTGGTCAACGGGCCGATGGCCAGCAGGGTCACTTCGTGAGGATTCTTGCGCACGCTGTCGATAATGAACTGCGGGGCGGTTTCGCTGCGCAGTTGGGTGTGGGTCGCCATGCCATCGGGTGGCGCCACCAGTTGCGTGGCCGAGGTCGGTCGCGGGTTCTTGAACGCGCCGGGCCAGCCGGCGCCGAACATCGCCTTCTCCTGTGGATAAGTCGCGAAGTCATGCAGCAGCGGATACGCCGCGCCGGAGTAGACGCCGATTTCCTTTTCCACACCCATGCGCTCGACGGCCTTCAGTGCATCGACCTGTTCCTGGTCGACCCACGCATTGCCGCTGACCAGGGTCATCCCCAGCAGGTCGATCTTCTTCTGCGCGTGCAGTTGCGCCAGCATGATAAAGGCCTGGCCGTCGTCGTTGAGGACGTTGAAATCGGTGTCGAGAATGACTTTTTCAGCCGCCTGCAGCGAACCGGCCGACAAGCCGACAGCCAGCGCCAGCGCGCAGCCCTTGAGAAAGCGTTGCATGTTGATTTGCCCCAATGAGTTGTTGTTGTCTTGCGGTAGTCCAGCATGCCTGCCGACGCCTGGAAACGCCATCGGCAGGTAAGTGACTACTTAACGATTGACCAGTTTGGCCGGCAGTGCGATCACCAGGAAACTGCTCAGGATCAGGCAGCCGGCGAAGAACCAGAGCGCACCGGCACTGCTGCCGGTCAGGTCGATCGCCACGCCCATCAGCGAGTTGCTCACCAGTCCGGCGATGTTCGCCACCGAGCAGGCCAGGGCAAAGCCGGTGGCCGCCGCGGTGCCCTTGAGGAAGGTCGCCGGCAGGCTGAAGAACACCGGCACCGCGCCGATGATTGCCGCCGAGGCGATGGCGAACAGCGCCACGGTCGCCACCACGTTATGGGTGAAGAACGTACTGGTGGCCATGGCGGCGGCACCGATGAAGAACGGCACGATGATGTGCCAGCGGCGCTCGCGGTGGCGGTCGGAACTGGCGCCGATCAGCAGCATGCCCAGCAGTGCGGCGACACTCGGCAAGGCGGTCAGTACGCCGATATGGAAGGTGTCGGTGATGCCCGCGTTGCGAATGAACGTCGGCATCCAGAAACCCATGGCATAGGCGCTGAGCAGGATCGAGAAATCGATGCCGCCGAGCATCCACACCTTCAGGTTGAAGAAACCGTCGCGGAAATGCTGCTTGCTGTCCGGGCTGCTGGCCTCATCGGCCCGCAGCTCGTTTTCCAGTACATTTTTCTCGTCTTCGCTCAGCCATTTGGCCTGGCGGAAGTGGTTCGGCAGCGCCCAGAACGTCAGGATGCCGAGCAGCACGCTGGGAATCGCTTCGATCAGGAACAGCCACTGCCAGCCGCGCAGGCCGCTGACCTGGTCGAAATGGCCCATCACCCAGCCGGACAGCGGGCCGCCGATCACGCTGGAGAGCGGCAGGCCGATCATGAACAGGGCGATGATCCGTCCCCGTCGGTGGGTCGGGAACCAGGTGGTCAGGTAGAACAGCACGCCTGGCAGGAAACCGGCCTCCGCGGCGCCGAGCAGGAAACGCAGGATGTAGAACTGCGTGGTGGACGTGACCAGCATGGTGCAGGCCGAGAGCAGGCCCCAGGTGATCATGATCCGCGCGATCCAGATTTTCGCCCCGACCCGTTCCAGCACCAGGTTGCTCGGCACCTCGAACAGGATATAACCGACGAAAAACAGGCCGGCACCCAGGCCGAAGGCGGTTTCGCTGAAGTGCAACTGGTCGAGCATCTGCAGTTTGGCGAAACCGATATTGATCCGGTCGAGGTACGCGGCCAGATAGCAGAAGCACAGGAACGGGATCAGTTTCCAGGTGATCTTGTGGTAGAGCGCTTGGGTCGGGTCGGCGACCGAAGTCGCTGATGTTGCATTCGCAATGGGCATTGGTTGTCTCCTGGCGGTGACTTATTCGTGCCCCGTGAAAACTGCCGCGCTCGAAAATACTGCGTTGAAGACAGGTTCGGACTGCTCATTTACAACGTGTAAACTCCGCGTCCTCGCCTGTCTTCGCCTGGTATTGACTTCGCTCGCTACGTTTTCACGCGGCCCTCTTTGGTTTTTATTACAGCCGCTTTTGTTCCAGCACTTCGGAGTGCTGTGAAAGCGACTTCCAAAGGCAGTGTCAGAAGACTGGGAGCTCCCATAGTTGACCGGCTCTATTCAACAAGCCGTATGCCAAAGTGGGCTCTCAGTTTTTCAAGACCACGCTCTATGGCGCGGTTCTTCGTAAAACCTTATTGCTCCTTGAACTTCGAGATCGCTTCCTGTTTGCTGACGACATCGCCGTACTTGCTGTCGATGTCGAACAGATTCGCTTCATGGGGCGCTGGATGCCGGTCGCCCACGCATTCGCGTACCACGATGGTGCGAAATCCATGCTGGACGGCATCCACCGCCGTTGCGCGGATGCAGCCGCTGGTGGAACAGCCGGCCAGGACCACGGTATCGATACCCTGGGCGTGCAACTGCGAGGCCAGGCTGGTGCCGAAAAACGCACTGGCGTACTGCTTGCTGATCACCACTTCCGACGGCAGCGGCAGCACCGCTTCGCAGAAGGCCGCGAGCGGATTGCCCTCGACCATGTCCTTCATCACCGGGGCCTTGCGCACCCAGACGCCACCGTCGGCGAAGTGTCCCGGATGGTAGCGAATATTGGTGTGCACCACCGCAATCCCGTGACGCCTGGCGCTGTCGAGCAGGGCCACGCTTTCGGCCACCGCGCTGACCACGCCCGGAGCGAACAGCGGTGCACCCTCGGTGGTGTAGCCCTGCATGAAATCGATCATCAGCAGTGCCGGTTTGCGTCCGAAGCCGATGCGCTGGCCCCAGACTCCCTGGTAATTGTCATTGGCGCTTTGTTCGCTCATCTCGCGGACCCCGCTCAGTAGGCGCCGGACAACAGGGCACCGGCACCGGGCACGATCGGCTCCAGGTCCAGGGCCTTGAGCATGGCGTAGGTGGTGGCGATGGCGGCCGTCAGCACCGGCTTGCCGGTCTGTGCCTCGACCTTGGCGACGGCCGGCAGCGACTGCATCTGCACGCAGGCCGAGAGCACGATCACGTCGACGCCTTCGAGGTTCATCCCGGCGACGATGCCCGGCAGGTTGGCCGGATCGTGACGGGCCACTTCGAGGTTGTCGGGGATCTCCAGGGCGCGCCAGTCGACGACCTCGAAACCTTCCTCGCGGATGTAGTTCACCACCAGTTCGGTCAGCGGCTTCATGTAGGGCGCGACAATGGCGATGCGCTTGGCACCCATGACTTTCAGGCCCTCGATCAGGGCACCGGCGCTGGTGATCACCGGGGCATTGCCGTCGTTGTCGGCGGTGGCCTTGCGCAGGCGCGCCTCGGACTGGCGGTGATAGCCCAGGCCCATGGCCATGATCGCCACCAGGCAGGCGTAGCCGAGTACATCGACCTTGGCGTCGGACAGCTCGACGGCGCAGCGATCGGACTCGCCGTCCATCGCCGCCAGTTCTTCCTTGCGCACCTGCTTCATGCGCATGCGGCTGGAGTGAAAGGTGAAGCGTTCCGGACGGATCGCCTGGCGGGCGTTGAGCATCGCCGGGATCTCGGTTTCCATGGTGGTGTTCGAGCTCGGTACGATCTGACCGATGCGGTAAGGCTTGAGCATGCTTGTCTCCTTAAATCGATAATTCAGCCGATACATCAACCTGTGGGAGCCGGCTTGCCGGCTCCCACAGATTCAAGAGGTCAGGTGCGCGCCGAGGAAATCGCCGAAGGCGGCGAAGAAGCCGTCCAGGTCATCCCAGGGAATCATGTGCCCGGCATCGGCGACATGGGC
The DNA here is from genome assembly GCF_049319725.1 of Pseudomonas sp. Mn2068. Lineage (NCBI taxonomy): Bacteria > Pseudomonadati > Pseudomonadota > Gammaproteobacteria > Pseudomonadales > Pseudomonadaceae > Pseudomonas > Pseudomonas sp. Mn2068. Next base: position 61,889 of record NZ_JBMOUG010000014.1, read on the forward strand.
GATGCGGATCGTCGGTTGCAGTTCGCGGATCTCGGCTTCGTCCTCGGGCTGGATCACGCCGCCGCGCCCGGCCACCAGCAGCAGGGCTGGCGCCTCGAGGCGCGGCAGGTCCTGGTGGAAGTCGACGTCATGGAAATCGTTGAAGGCCCGGACAATCGCCGGCTCGTAGCAGGTGTGCAGCCATTCGGCGCGCAGTTGCAGTTGTTCTTCGGTCCAGGTGGTGCAGAAGGCGCGCATCGCCTCGGCGTCCATCCCGACCAGCGACTGGCGGATCGAGTCGACGTACCACGGCAACTTGCTCGGGTACTCGCGACGGCCCGGGCCGGATACCGGCGGGTCGATCAGCACCAGGCTTTTCACTCCGGCGGGGCTGAGCACCGCACTGCGCACGGCAAAGCGTGCGCCCATGGAGTGGCCCACCAGGTGGTAGCTGTCCAGGCCCAGGGCCGCGGCAAACGCGGCGATATCGCTGGCGCAGGTCTCGGCGCTGTAGTCCAGTTCCGGGCCGCTGGAGGACAGGCCGCGGCCACGCACATCCAGCACATAGGTGTCGAAATACTTGCCGAAGCGCTCGGCGACGAATCCCCAGGTGATCGCCGGACTGGTGATGCCGGGGATCAGGATCAGCGCCGCGCCCTTGCCGCCGTAGCGCAGGTAGTGCTGGCGAATGCCGTTGGCCTGGACGTTGCCGCCATGGACGAAGGTGCTCACGCCGCCACCCCCGATTTCAGCTGTTGGGCATAGAGGTCGTAGCCGTAGACCCAGGCCGGATCTTCCTGGGTGCGCAGCCAGGTGTTGGCGTTGGATACCGATTGCACGCGGGACGCGCGGTCCTTGCGGTTGGCTTCATAGAGCTCGAAGGCGGTGCGGTAGTCGCCCAGACCGGTTTCCTGCAGGCAGCGGGTCAGCATCGCCGCGTCTTCGATGGCCATGCCGGCGCCCTGGGCCATGTGCGGCTTCATCGGGTGGCAGGCATCGCCCAGCAGCACCAGGCGCCCGCGGCTCCACAGCGGCAGTGGGTTGCGGTTGCGCAACGGCCATTTGGTCACGGTATCGGTGGATTCGATCAGCGCCTGCACGGTGGGGTGGTAGCCCTGGAAGGCTGCGAACATCTCTTCGCGGCTGCTGTCGACGAACGGACCGTCGAAGTCCAGTTCCGGGTGCGGCACGCCGGTGACGTAGTAGTACTCGTCGCGCTTGCCGGTGGTGTAGTAGACCATCATGTGTCGGTCCTCGCTCCACCACTTGATGCAGTCTTCGAAGTTCAGGTCGTAGCGGGCCAGCTTGTCGCGGGTGATCAGCGCGCGGTGGGCGACCCAGCCGCTGTACAGCGGTGCTTCCTGGCCCAGCAGCTCTTCACGGATCTTCGAGTTGATGCCGTCGGCACCGATGACGATATCGGCGCTGGCGTGGGTGCCGTCGGTGAACGTCAGGTGCACCTGGTCACCGCGGTCCTCGATGGTTTCCAGGCGCTTGTTGAAGTGCAGGGTGCCCGGCTTGATGGTGGACATCTGCAAGGCGTGCAGGTCGCCACGGTGCACAGTGATATAGGAAGCGCCGTATTCCTTGCGGGCGAACTCGCCCAGGGGAATGCGCGACAGGTAGTCGCCGCTCATGCCGTCCCGGCTGAACCAGTGGTCCGGGTGCGAACCCATCTGGTCGAGCTGCTGCTCGATGCCCATGCGCCGGAAGATCTTCATGATATTCGGGCCCATGTGGATCCCGGCACCCAGGCGGGAGAACTCCGGCGCCTGCTCGTAGATCGTCACGTCGAATCCCGCCTGTTGCAACAGGGTGGCGGCGGCCGCGCCACCCAGGCCCGCGCCGACGATGGCGATTTTTTGTGTGCTTGCCATGGGCATGCTCCTCGTTCCGAGTGAAGGTTGGCGGGGACGACCCGCAAGGTTTTTAAAGTGTATACGCTCTTTTTTTGAAAAGAGAAGATCCTCCGTAAAAATTAAAATTTTGCCGATATTTGGCTGCTGTAACGCTAAGTAACCTTATTTTGTTGGGTTTGTGTGGGTTGGTAACGTTTTGGTCTGGCTCTTGCAGAATGTCTTCAATTCGGGTCTTATCGGATTTAAATGGCGTATACGCTATAAAAATGCACTAGAGTGAAGCGCGACGCTTCTACTTGGTGCGTCGTGGGCGAATCGAGGAGAGAGGAAATGCCGGTAAGTGATTGCGAACTGACGCAGATGTTCGAGCACGTGTTGAAACTGTCGAAGGTCGACTCGACCCAGAGTGTCGCGGTGCTCAAGAGCCATTACTCCGACCCGCGCACCGTGCGTTCGGCGATGGAGGCTTCGCAACGCCTGGGGGCCAAGGTGTACGCGGTGGAATTGCCGTCCTTCAACCACCCGATGGCCATGGGCAATGACATGACCGCCTACTGCGGCGACACCGCGCTGACAGGCAATATCGCCGCCCAGCGGGCGCTGGAGGCGGCGGACCTGATCGTCGATACCATGATGCTGCTGCACTCGCCGGAGCAGGAGCAGATCCTCAAGACCGGCACGCGCATCCTGCTGGCGGTCGAGCCGCCGGAAGTGCTGGCGCGCATGCTGCCGACCGAGGCCGACAAGGTGCGGGTGCTGGCGGCGGAAGCACTGTTGAAGAAGGCGCTCTCGATCCATGTGAAGTCCCGTGCCGGCAGCGATTTCCGCGCGGCGCTGGGGCAGTATCCGTCGGTGACCGAGTACGGTTTCGCCGATGAGCCGGGGCGTTGGGACCACTGGCCGAGCGGCTTCCTGTTTTCCTGGCCGAACGAGGAAACCGCCGAGGGCGTGCTGGTGCTGGATATCGGCGACATCCTCCTGCCGTTCAAGACCTATACCCGGGAGAAGATTACCCTGGAGATCGAGAAGGGCTTCATTACCTCGATCCACGGCGGTTTCGAGGCCGAATACCTGCGCGACTACATGAAGTACTTCAACGATCCCGAGGTCTACGGCATCTCCCATATCGGCTGGGGCCTGCAGCCGAAGGCGCAGTGGACCGCCATGGGCCTGCACGACAAGAACGACGGCATGTGCATGGACGCACGGGCGTTCTATGGCAACTTCCTGTTCTCCACCGGGCCCAATACCGAAGTCGGCGGCACCCGCAAGACGCCGTGCCACATGGACATTCCGCTGCGCAATTGCGATGTCTACCTGGATGACCAGGCGGTGGTGATCGGCGGCGACGTGGTGGCCCCCGAGGCCTCGCGGGCCCGTTGAGTGGCGACCAGGATCGTTCCCACGCTCCGCGTGGGAATGCCTCTCTGGACGCTCTGCGTCCGCTGTAGATCTGTGACGCGGAGCGTCACGGGGTGCATTCCCACGCGGAGCGTGGGAACGATCTGGTGAGTGACAGAGGACTGCAGGAGCCGGGCTTGCCTGCAAAGGGGTCGGCCCGGACGACCTCACACTTGAGTCCGCCTCGCAACCTGTCCATCATGCCAGCCCATTCTCCATTGCCTTTTCGAGCCTGCCGTGCCGGATACTCCTGATTCCAATTCCTACGTCTTCTCCGAACAGGTCGGCCACCTGCTGCGCAAGGCCTACCAGCGACATATGGCGATCTTCCAGCAGAATGTCGGCGATTCGCAGCTGACGGCCGTGCAGTTCGTCACCCTGTGCGCGGTGCGTGACCACGGCCCCAGTTCCCTGACCGAGCTGGTCAAGGCGACCGCCGTCGACCAGGCCACCATCCGTGGCATCGTCGAGCGACTCAAGGCCCGCGAGCTGATCAGCCTGGAGCCTGACCCCGAGGACCGGCGCAAGGTCATCGTCGGCCTGACCGACGAAGGCGCCCGCCTGGTGCAGCAGACCGTGCCCTGTGCCGCGCGGATCAGCGAGCTGACCATGAGCAACCTCAACCCCGCCGAGCAGGTGGCGGTGCTGTTCCTGCTGCGCAAGATGATCGACGACCGCGACGAATAACCCATCCTGCACCGATGCTTGGGAGGGATCCCAGGGTGCAGGGCAACGGGTCCTGCCTTACCTGTGCCAACCTCGTCACCAGCAAGCGCAGCGTCGCCTGGCTGTCTCTCACAAATATCGCACCGCAAGCACTAACCCCGTAGGAGCGGGCTTGCCCGCGAAGGCGTCCGCCCAGTCGCTGCAGGACCACAAGAGCGCTGCAAGCCTCAAGGCCCTCTTCGTGGGCAAGCCCACTCCCACAGGGGTGTGTTTGATCGTTCCCACGCTCCGCGTGGGAACGCCTCTCCGGACGCTCTGCGTCCGCTGCGGACCCGTGACGCGGAGCGTGGGAATGATCGTGATCACCCGAACCCACGCCGCTGGCATCCTTCTTGCTCTCTGTTCATGTAGTAACCACTTCATCAGAAAAAGTGTGTCGTCAGGAGACACTGACGGCGTAGAGCCATGGCTTTTTCATGTAGTGATCACTTCATCAAATGAACTGAGCGCAGCCCATGACGACGCAGGAAATCACGGTAGCCCTTGAGGTCAACGGCAGCACCACTTCGGTCACCGCCATGGCGGACACGCCGCTGTTGCTGATCCTGCGCAACGACCTGCGGCTCAACGGCCCCAAGTACGGCTGTGGCCTCGGCGAATGCGGGGCGTGCACGGTGATCATCGATGGGGTGGCCGCGCGCTCCTGCGTGTTTCCCCTGGCCGGTGCGGTGGATCGGCAGATCGTCACCCTTGAGGGCCTCGGCAGCCGCGAGGCGCCGCACCCGGTGCAGCAGGCCTTTATCGACGAGCAGGCGGCCCAGTGCGGTTATTGCCTGAACGGCATGATCATGACCGCCAAGGCCCTGCTCGACCGCAATCCGCACCCCAGCGAGGCACAGATCCGCAACGAACTGTCCGCCAATCTCTGCCGCTGCGGCACCCATATCGAAATCCTTCGCGCGGTGCTGCGTGCCGCCCGTCAAACGCCTTGAACGTGGACCGACGACCATGACCGATGCCATCCCCACCCGTGATCAATTGCTGGCCAAGACCGGCGTCCTGCTGATTGTCGACGATATCCTGCCGCCCTCCGGCCCGGTGGCCAAGGGCGGTTCGCCGGTGGTCAAGCCCAAGGAGCTGGGGCTGTTCATCGCGGTCAGCGATGACGGCTGGGTCTATGCCTTCAACGGCCATGTCGACCTCGGCACTGGCATCCGCACCTCGCTGTCGCAGATCGTCGCCGAAGAGCTGGACCTGGAAGTGGCGCAGGTGCGCATGGTGCTCGGCGACACCGAGCGGGCACCGAACCAGGGCGCGACCATCGCCAGTGCGACCCTGCAGATTTCCGCGGTGCCCCTGCGCAACGCGGCGGCCGAGGCGCGGCGTTTCCTGCTGGCGCGGGCGGCGCGGCGTTGGGGGCTGACAGCGCAGGAACTGCGGGTCGAGCGCGGTATCGTCAAGGCGCCGGACGGCCGGGCCCTGAGCTACACCGAACTGGTGGCGGGCGAACACGATCAATTGCGCATCAGCGGTGACGCACCACTCAAGCCGGCCGCCGACTATCGGCTGGTGGGCAAGGGCGCGGCGCGGGTCGATATCCCGGCCAAGGCCACCGGCGAGCTGACCTATGTCCACGATATGCGCGTGCCGGACATGCTCCATGGCCGGGTGGTGCGGCCGCCCTATGCCGGGTTCGACAGCGGCGACTTTGTCGGCAACAGCCTGCTGGAGGTGGATGAGTCGTCCATCGCCCATATTCCCGGGATTGTCCGGGTGGTGGTGATCCGTGACTTTGTCGGGGTGGTGGCGCTGCGCGAGGAACAGGCGGCGAAGGCGGCCCAGGAACTGCGGGTGCGCTGGAAGGACTGGCGGCAGAAGCTGCCGGACCTGAGCGACGTCGAGCAGGCGATCCGCGACAACCCGCGGATCAAGCGCACGGTGCATGACCAGGGCCAGGTCGACGAAGCCCTGGCCGGTGCCAGCCAGCGCATGCCGCGCACCTACCTGTGGCCCTACCAGATGCATGCCTCGATCGGCCCGTCCTGCGGGCTGGCGGATTACCAGGCGGGCGGCATCCGGGTCTGGTCCGGCAGCCAGAACCCGCACCTGTTGCGGGCCGACCTGGCCTGGTTGCTGGAGTGCCCCGAGGAACATATCGAGATCATCCGCATGGAGGCCGCCGGCTGCTACGGGCGCAACTGTGCCGACGATGTCTGCGCCGACGCGCTGCTGTTGTCCCGGGCTGTCGGCAAGCCGGTGCGGGTACAACTGACCCGGGACCAGGAACACGTCTGGGAGCCCAAGGGCACGGCGCAACTGATGGATGTCGATGGCGGCCTGAATGCCGACGGCAGCGTCGCCGCCTATGACTTCCAGACCAGCTACCCGTCCAACGGCGCGCCGACCCTGGCTTTGTTGCTCACCGGGCGCGTCGAGCCGGTGGCGGCGATGTTCGAGATGGGCGACCGGACCTCGATCCCGCCCTACGACTACGAACATATGCGGGTCAGCATCAATGATATGTCGCCGATTGTCCGGGCCTCGTGGATGCGCGGGGTCTCGGCCTTGCCCAACACCTTCGCCCACGAATCCTATATCGACGAACTGGCCTTTGCCGCCGGCGTCGATCCGGTGGAATACCGCCTGCGCTACCTGCATGACGAGCGCGCCGTGGACCTGGTGAAATCCACCGCCGAGCGCGCCGCCTGGACCCCGCGCACCGCGCCGATGCAGACCCCCAACGACGACCATCTGTTGCGCGGGCGTGGCTTTGCCTACGCGCGTTACATCCACAGCAAGTTTCCCGGGTTCGGCGCGGCCTGGGCCGCCTGGGTCGCGGACGTGGCGATCGACCGACAGACCGGCGATGTCTCGGTGACCCGGGTGGTAATCGGCCATGACTCGGGGATGATGATCAACCCCGACGGCGTGCGGCACCAGATCCACGGCAATGTGATCCAGTCCACCAGCCGGGTGCTCAAGGAGCGGGTGACCTTCGAGGAATCGACGGTGGCGAGCAAGGAGTGGGGCGGCTACCCGATCCTGACCTTTCCCGAAGTGCCGAAGATCGACGTGCTGATGATGCCGCGCCAGAGCGAGCCGCCCATGGGTGCGGGGGAATCGGCCTCGGTGCCGAGCGCGGCGGCGATTGCCAACGCGATCTTCGATGCCACCGGGATCCGCTTTCGCGAACTGCCGATCACCCCGGAGCGGGTGTTGCAGGCGCTCAATGCTGGTACCGAGCAGGATCCGCCGAAGTCCCCGGCCAAGCGCTCGAAATGGTTGTTCGGTTCCTTGTTCGCCGCCTTTGGCGCGTTGCTGGGCATGGCTGCCACTGCCTGGCCCTGGCACGGCGAGATCGCCCCCATCGCGCCACCGAGCGCCGGCACCTGGTCGGCGGCCACCCTGGAACGTGGACGCCTGTTGGCAGCGGTCGGCGATTGCGCGGTCTGCCATACGGCGCCGGGCGGGGCGACCAATGCCGGAGGGCTGGCGATGGAGACGCCATTCGGCACCTTGTACAGCAGCAATATCACCCCGGATGTACAGACCGGCATCGGCAGTTGGTCGTATCCGGCCTTCGAGCGGGCGATGCGCGAGGGTATCGGGCGCGACGGGCGCAATCTGTATCCGGCGTTTCCCTACACGGCGTTTCGCAATATCAACGATGCCGACATGCAGGCGCTGTACGCCTACCTGATGTCCCAGGCACCGGTCAGTCAGCCGGCCAGGGCCAACGCCATGCGCTTTCCGTTCAACCAGCGGCCGTTGATGGCAGGGTGGAATGCGTTGTTCCTGCGCAAGGGGGAAATCCAGGTGCAGCCGCAACGCAGCGAGCAGTGGAATCGCGGGGCTTATCTGGTCAACGGCCTGGGGCACTGCGCGGCCTGTCATTCGCCGCGCAACCTGATGGGCGCGGAGAAGGGCGGCGCGGCGTTTCTGTCCGGCGGGCTGGTCGATGGCTGGGAGGCGCCGGCCCTCACCGGCTTGTCGAAGGCGCCGACGCCCTGGACCGAGGATCAGTTGTTCACCTACCTGAGCAGCGGCTATTCCGATGCCCATGGCGTGGCGGCGGGGCCGATGGGGCCGGTGGTCAGCGAACTGGCGAAGTTGCCGAAGGAAGACGTGCGGGCGATGGCGGTGTACCTGGCCTCGCTCAACGGCGCGCAGGACGAGGCGCGGGTGGTGGAGCGGGCAACCCGCCCGGCAGCGGTTGAAGCGTTGTCCCTGAGCAACGGGCAGCGGGTGTTCGAAGGCTCGTGCCAGGGCTGCCATGCCGATGGCCTGGGGCCGAAGCTGTTCGGGGTCAGCCCGTCGCTGGCGAGCAATACCAATGTGCACAGCGACCTGCCGGACAATCTGATCAAGGTGATCCTGCAAGGGATTGCGACGCCGGCGACCCGCGACCTGGGCTATATGCCGGGCTTCAAGGACAGCCTGTCCAATACCCAGGTGGCGGAACTGGCGGCGTACCTGCGCAGCCGCTTTGCCGGCGATGCGCCGCCATGGCAGGGGCTGGAAAAGACCGTGGCCCATGTACGCGCGAATCCGGGAACCCACTGATGGGCACTGTTGGTTGCCGCACCGCGAACCTGTAGGAGCTGGCTTGCCAGCGATGGCGGCCGGATGAGCGCTGCAGGACCACAAGAGTGCTGCAAGCCTCAAGGCCCTCTTCGTGGGCAAGCCCACTCCCACAGGGGGGGCCGTATATCCGCGGCTGAGCCGGTGATTGTGGGAGCGGGCTTGCCCGCGAAGGCGGCCGGATGAGCGCTGCAAGGCTTGATGGCCTTATCGCTGGCAAGCCGGCTCCCACAGGTTCTGCGTTTACGGCAGGCGCAATACCCCGCGAACCACCAGGTCGCTGATAAACGCCAGCCAGTCCTGCTGCTGGTGTTTCTCCGCCAGCGGCTCGCCGAGGAATGAACTCAGGGTGTGCTGGTTGGAATTATAGAAATAGCAGAGCGAGGCGATCATCAGGTACACGTGCTTGAGGTCCAGGTCCTCGCGAAAGATCCCCCGGGCCTGGCCCGCCTCGATGATCGGCCGCAACACGCCGACCGCTTCCCCCGACAGCCGCCGCAGTTCCCCGGACTGCTGGGCGTGCCTGCCCTTGTGCAGGTTCTCGATGCTCAGGATGGCCACGAATTCCGGGTGCTTGACGTAGTAGTTCCAGACGAAGGCCACCAGTTCCCGCAGGGCTTCCAGGGGCTGGTCCAGGTCCAGGCGCAGTTTGCTTTCGGCCTTGTTGAACTGCTCGTAGGTGTGTTCCAGCACGCAGATGAACAGCCGCTCCTTGCTGCCGAAGTAGTAGTAGAGCATGCGGTCGTTGGATTCGGCTTCGCGGGAAATGCTTTCCACCCGACCGCCGGAATAGCCGTCGCGGGTGAAAACCTTGACCGCCGCCTTGAGGATACGGGCGCGTGTCTGGTCGGCTTGCTGGGCTCTGATGCCGATTTTCTTGTTCACCGTCGGGCATTCCTTCGACAGGGCGGGGTGGGGCGCGAATATACCACGGCTGCCGTGACGGCCCCTTGTGGGAGCCGGCTTGCCGGTAAGGGGGGCCTCCTTGTCTGGCGCCGACCGTACGGCCGCCATCGCTGGCAAGCCAGCTCCTACAAGGTCGGTGTTGTTCTTAAGAGTTTAGTTTTTCCCACTATATGGGATTGATATTTATATATTGAGATTTTAAACGCGCCGGGTTTATAGTTCATCGCACTCACTGCCCAGAAAAACAAAACAGGTGAAGCGATGCAGGCGCAATTGATCGCGCTCGACTGGGGAACCACTTCCCTTCGTGCCTACAAGCTCGGTCCCCAGGGCCTGGTGCTGGAACAGCGCGCGCTGGCTTGCGGCATCATGCAATTGCCCAAGGTGCCACGGCTGGTAGCCGGCCAGTGGTGCAGCGACGGTTTTGAACTGGCATTCGATGAGGCCTGTGGTGACTGGCTCGATGCCTGTCCGCAACTGCCGGTGATCGCCTGTGGCATGGTCGGCAGCGCCCAGGGCTGGCGCGAAGCGGTCTATCGGGAAACCCCGGCCAGCCTTGCGGGCCTGGGCTCCAGTCTGCAAAGGGTCGCCACCTTGCGCGGTAGCGACCTGCATATCGTTCCCGGGGTCATCCAGCGCTCCCGCCTGCCCAACGTGATGCGCGGCGAGGAAACCCAGGTGCTCGGTGCCCTCGATGTGCTGGGCGACGACAGCCGGGTGCTGATCGGCCTGCCCGGCAGCCATTCGAAATGGGTCCAGGTGGTCGCCGGCAACCTCGTGCACTTCGACACCTTCATGACCGGCGAGCTCTTCGGTGCCTTGAGCGAGCACACCATCCTCGGCCGCACCCAGCAACGCAATGCGCCGTTCGACGCGCACGCCTTCGATCGTGGCGTGCAGGTGGCCTTGTCCGCCGAGGGCGAGATCGGCCCCTTGTCGACCCTGTTCAGTGCCCGCACCCTGGGCCTGACCGGCGAGCTGAGTCCTGCCGAGCAACCCAACTACCTGTCCGGCCTGCTGATCGGCCATGAACTCGTGGCGCTGCGCGCGTTGCTGCTCCAGCGCCACACCGGCAGCGAGCTGCCGGCAATCCTGCTGATCGGCAACGAACAACTCTGTGTCCGTTACCGGCGGGCCCTGGAGGCCTGCGGCTTTGCCTCGGTGAGCCTGGCCGAGCAGGCCACCGAACGGGGTTTATGGCAACTGGCCCAGGCGGCCGGCTTGCTCGACTGAAGCTTTCGACGATTCCTTTCAGAGGTTTGAGATGCTCAAGCAAGCGCTGGCAAAAAACGGTCTGATCGCCATCCTTCGCGGCCTGCGCCCGGAGGAGGCGAAGGCCATCGGCCGGGTGTTGTACGACGCCGGGTTCCGTACCCTGGAAGTGCCGCTCAACTCCCCGCAACCCTATGACAGCATCCGTATCCTGCGCGACAGCCTGCCCGCCGATTGCCTGGTGGGCGCCGGTACCGTGCTGACGCCGGAGCAGGTCGGGCAGGTGAAGGCGGCGGGCGGCCAGGTGATCGTCATGCCCCACAGCGACCCTGTGGTCCTGCGCGCGGCCAAGGCCGCCGGCCTGTACCTGTCGCCGGGTGTCGCCACGCCCACCGAAGCCTTTGCCGCCCTCGCCGAAGGTGCCGACGTGCTGAAGATGTTCCCCGCCGAGCAGATGGGCCCGGCCGTGGTCAAGGCCTGGCTCGCGGTGTTGCCGGCCGGGACCCTGTTGCTCCCGGTGGGCGGTATCACGCCGGACAACATGGCGGTATTCCTCGAGGCCGGCGTCGGCGGCTTCGGCCTTGGCTCGGGGCTGTTCAAGCCGGGCCTGAGCCCCGATGAGGTGGCGGTTCGCGCCAAGGCCTACATGACGGCCTGGAACACCTTTCGTTAAGACTGCCGGCGCCCAGGGCGTCCATCGACAAGCCCCATTACAAGAGAGATAAGCGATGAAAATCACCCAGCTCACCACCTACATCGTTCCACCGCGCTGGTGCTTCCTCAAGATCGAAACCGACGAGGGCGTCACCGGCTGGGGCGAGCCCGTCGTGGAAGGCCGTGCCCACACGGTGGCGGCGGCGGTCGAGGAATTGTCCGATTACCTGATCGGCAAGGACCCACGCAATATCGAGGATATCTGGACGGTGCTCTACCGCGGCGGCTTCTATCGTGGCGGGGCGATCCACATGAGTGCCCTGGCCGGGATCGACCAGGCGCTCTGGGATATCAAGGGCAAGGCCCTGGGGGTGTCGGTCAGCGATCTGCTGGGCGGTCAGGTGCGGGACAAGATCCGTGTGTATTCGTGGATCGGCGGCGATCGTCCGGCCGACACCGCGCGGGCGGCGAAGGAAGCGGTCAGCCGTGGCTTCACCGCGGTGAAGATGAACGGCACCGAGGAACTGCAATTTCTCGATACCCACGACAAGGTCGACCTGGCCCTGGCGAACGTCGCCGCGGTGCGCGATGCGGTGGGTCCGGATATCGGCATCGGCGTGGACTTCCATGGCCGGGTGCACAAGCCCATGGCCAAGGTGCTGATGAAGGAACTCGATCCCTACAAGCTGATGTTTATCGAGGAGCCGGTGCTCAGCGAGAACTACGAAGCCCTCAAGGAGCTGGCGCCGTTGACCAGTACGCCGATCGCCCTCGGCGAACGGCTGTTCTCGCGCTGGGATTTCAAGCGGGTGCTCAGTGAAGGTTATGTCGACATCATCCAGCCGGATGCTTCCCATGCCGGCGGCATCACCGAAACCCGCAAGATCGCCAACATGGCCGAGGCCTATGACGTCGCCCTGGCCCTGCATTGCCCGCTGGGGCCGATTGCCCTGGCGGCCTGCCTGCAACTGGATGCGGTTTGCTACAACGCCTTTATCCAGGAACAGAGCTTGGGCATCCACTACAACGAAAGCAACGACCTGCTGGATTACGTCAAGGATCCACGGGTGTTCGACTATGAGAAAGGCTTCGTGAAGATCCCCAACGGTCCGGGCCTGGGGATCGAGATCAACGAGGAATACGTGATCGAGCGGGCCGCCATCGGCCATCGCTGGCGCAATCCGATCTGGCGCCACGCCGATGGCAGCTTCGCCGAGTGGTGAAGCCTGATCGTTGCTTGATCGTTCACACGCTCCGCGTGGTAACGCTGCTCAGGACGCTCTGCGTCCGCTGTTGGAGGTGACGCGGAGCGTCACTGGATGCATTCCCACGCGGAGCGTGGGAACGATCATCAGGGATAGGCAAGCAGTCCTCAATAATCATAAGAAGAGGCACGCTCCATGCAATTCGAACGGCCCCAGGCCGCGGCGTCCCTGGTGACGCCCAGCCGCAAGCGATTCTTCATCATGGTGCTGTTGTTCATCACCGTGGTGATCAACTACCTGGACCGCAGCAACCTGTCGATTGCCGCGCCGGCCCTGACCAGCGACCTGGGCATCGACCCGATCCATGTCGGGCTGATCTTCTCGGCCTTCGGCTGGACCTACGCCGCCATGCAGATTCCCGGCGGCTGGCTGGTGGACCGGGTGCCGCCGCGGATTCTCTACAGCGTGGCGCTGCTGCTGTGGTCGGTGGCGACGGTGATGCTCGGTTTCGCCGCCAGCTTTATCGCCCTGTTCGTCCTGCGCATGGCGGTCGGCGCCCTGGAGGCCCCGGCCTATCCGATCAACAGCCGGGTCGTCACCACCTGGTTCCCGGAGCGTGAGCGGGCGACGGCCATCGGCTTCTACACCTCCGGACAGTTTGTCGGCCTGGCCTTTCTCACCCCGGTCCTGGCCTGGTTGCAGCACCGCTACGGCTGGCACATGGTGTTTGTCAGCACCGGCGTGGTGGGGATTCTCTGGGCGGTGGTCTGGTACGCGGTGTATCGCGAACCCCGGGACTTCAAGGGGGCGAATGTCGCCGAGATCGAACTGATCCGCGAAGGCGGCGGCCTGGTGGATATCCAGGCGCAAACGGCCCGGCGCAAGGCGCCGTTCAGCTGGACGGACCTGGGCATCGTGCTCAGCAAGCGCAAGCTGTGGGGCATCTACCTGGGGCAGTTCTGCCTGAACTCGACCCTGTGGTTCTTCCTGACCTGGTTCCCGACCTACCTGGTGAAGTATCGCGGCATGGACTTTATCAAGTCCGGTTTCCTCGCCTCGCTGCCGTTTCTCGCGGCCTTTGTCGGCGTGCTCTGCTCCGGGCTGTTCTCCGACTGGCTGATCCGCCGCGGTGTCGGCATCGGCCTGGCGCGCAAGCTGCCGATCATTGGCGGGCTGCTGATTTCCACCTCGATCATCGGCGCCAATTTCGTCGACTCCACGGCCCTGGTGATCGCCTTCCTCGCCCTGGCGTTCTTCGGCAACGGTCTGGCCTCCATCACCTGGTCGCTGGTCTCAACTCTGGCCCCGGCGCGTCTGCTGGGGCTGACCGGCGGGGTGTTCAATTTCATCGGCAACCTGTCGGCGATCACCACGCCGATCGTCATCGGTTTTCTCGCCAGCGGCGACTCGTTCGCCCCGGCCATTACCTATATCGCCGTGCTGGCGTTGATCGGCGCGCTGTCCTACGGGCTGTTGGTGGGCAAGGTCGAGCGGATCGAGCTGTAGCGCGCGTCACGGATTCATTCGATTTCATTCAGGAGTGTTTGAAATGGCAAAACCGCTGTCGTTACCCGAAGTCCCCGAGCCGAAGTACGGCGATCGCCTGAAAGACAAGGTGGTGGTGATCACCGGCGCGGCCCAGGGCATTGGCGAGGCGATCGTCGCCTGCTTCCAGGCGCAGCAGGCGAAGCTGGTGATCGGCGATATCCAGGCCGAAAAGGTCGAGCAGGTCGCCGCGCGCTGGCGTGGGCAGGGCGCGCAGATTCACGCGCAGGCCATCGACATCACCTCGCAGACGCAATGGCGCGCCCTGGTCGACCTGGCCATCGAACGCTTCGGCCGGGTCGACGTGCTGGTCAACTGCGCCGGCGTGAACGTGTTTCGCGATCCGCTGGAGATGACCGACGAGGATTGGCGGCGCTGTTTCGCCATCGACCTGGACGGGGCCTGGTTCGGCTGTCGCACCGTGTTGCCGCACATGATCGAACAGGGCATCGGCAACATCATCAATATCGCCTCGACCCATTCCAGCCACATCATCCCCGGCTGCTTCCCTTATCCGGTGGCCAAGCATGGCCTGCTCGGCCTGACCCGGGCACTGGGCATCGAGTACGCGCCCAAGGGCATCCGGGTCAACGCGATTGCCCCGGGGTATATCGAGACCCAGCTCAATGTCGACTACTGGAACGGTTTCGCCGATCCCGGGGCCGAACGCCAGCGGGCCTTCGACCTGCATCCGCCACGACGTATCGGCCAGCCGGTCGAGGTGGCGATGACGGCCTTGTTCCTGGCCACCGACGAAGCACCGTTCATCAACGCCACCTGCCTGATGATCGATGGCGGGCGCTCGGTGATGTACCACGACTGATCTGCGCGCCGGCCTTCGGGGCGACGTTTGTTGCACGCAGCGATTCAACAAGAACCGGTCAAACAAGAACAAGAGGGTTACCCATGCTTATTCAACGCAAGCTCCGTTCCCTGGCCTGTGCGGTCGCGGTAGTCGCCGCCGGTGGTCTTACCCATCTGGCAGCGGCCGAAGAAGTGAAAATCGGCTTTCTCGTCAAGCAGGCCGAGGAGCCCTGGTTCCAGACCGAGTGGGCCTTCGCCGAGAAGGCCGGCAAGGACAAGGGGTTCACGGTGATCAAGATCGCCGTGCCGGATGGCGAGAAGACCCTCGCCGCCATCGACACCCTGGCCGCCAATGGCGCCAAGGGCTTTGTCATCTGCCCGCCGGACACTTCGCTGGGCCCGGCGATCATGGCCAAGGCCAAGCTCAACGGACTGAAGGTGCTGGCGGTGGACGACCGTTTCGTCGACGCCAAGGGCAATCCGATGGAGGACGTGCCCTATGTCGGCCTGGCGGCGTTCAAGATCGGCCAGAAGCAGGGCGCGGCGATGGCTGAGGAAGCGAAAAGGCGCGGCTGGGACTGGAGCAGCACCTACGCGGTGATCAATACCTTCGACGAGCTGGACACCGGCAAGAAGCGCACCGACGGTTCGGTGGACGGCCTCAAGGCGGCGGGCCTGCCGGCGGATCATATTCTCTTCAGCCCGCTCAAGACCCTCGACGTACCGGGCAGCATGGACGCCACCAACTCGGCGCTGGTCAAGCTGCCCGCCGCGGCGAAGAACCTGATGATCGGCGGGATGAACGACAGCGCGGTGCTGGGCGGCGTGCGCGCCACCGAAAGCGCCGGCTTCAAGGCGGCCAATGTGATCGGTGTCGGAATCAACGGTACCGATGCCATCGGCGAACTGAAAAAGACCGACAGCGGTTTCTTCGGCTCGATGCTGCTGAGCCCGGACACCTCCGGCTATGAAACCGCCAGCCAGATGTACACCTGGGTCACCACCGGCAAGGAGCCGGCCAAGTACACCGCGCTGGACAACGTCACCCTGATCACCCGGGCCAATTTCCAGGCGGAACTGAGCAAGATCGGCCTGTGGAAATGAAAGGGGGGTTGAGGATCGTTCCCACGCTCTGCGTGGGAATGCCTCTCAGGACGCTCCGTGTCCGTTGTGGCGACGCAGAGCCTCACGGGCTGCATGCCTTTGCGGCATGTGGGAACGATCGGTGTCGGTGATTGGGGCGGGAGAATGACAATGATGGATGAACAGAACAGCGGCGCCAGTCTGCGCTTCAACGGCATCGGCAAGGAATTCCCCGGTGTCCGCGCCCTGGCGCAGATCAGCTTCGAGGCCCGGCCCCACAGCGTGCATGCGCTGATGGGGGAAAACGGTGCCGGCAAGTCGACCCTGCTGAAGATCCTGGGCGGCTTCTATGCGCCCAACAGCGGCCACCTGCAGATCGGCGGACAGACCCTGCACTTCAGGTCCGCCGCCGACAGCATCGCCAGCGGTATCGCGGTGATTCACCAGGAACTGCAACTGGTGCCGGAAATGAGCGTGGCCGAAAACCTGCTGCTGGGGCATATGCCGACGCGCTGGGGCGTGGTCAACCGGCGGGCGATGGTCCGTCGTGCCCGCGAGTTGCTCAAGGGCCTGGCCGACGAGATCGATCCCGATACCCGTCTCGGCAGCCTGTCCCTGGGCCAGCGGCAACTGGTGGAAATCGCCAAGGCGATGTCGCGCAACGCCCGGGTGATTGCCTTCGACGAACCCACCAGCAGCCTGTCGGCGCGGGAGATCGAACGGTTGATGGTGATCATCGCGCGCCTGCGGGACGAGGGGCGGGTGATCCTGTATGTCTCGCACCGGATGGAGGAGGTGTTCCGGATCTGCGACGCGGTGACCGTGTTCAAGGACGGGCGCTTTGTGCGCACCTTCGAGGACATGGCACAGCTGAGCGTCGATCAGCTGGTGAGCTGCATGGTCGGCCGCGATATCCAGGATATCTACAACTACCGGCCGCGCGAACACTTCGGCGAAGCCCTGCGGGTCGAAGGGCTGCTGGGGCCTGGCTTGCAGGAACCGGTCAGCTTCAGCGTCGCCAAGGGCGAGGTGCTCGGCCTGTTCGGTCTGGTCGGCGCCGGGCGCACGGAACTGCTGCGACTGCTGGCCGGGCTCGCCCGCGGCAAGGCCGGGCAATTGTTGCTGGAAGGGCGGGAGGTACGCTTGCGCTCGCCTCGCGATGCCATCGCGGCGGGGGTGTTGCTGTGCCCGGAGGACCGCAAGAAGGAAGGCATCGTGCCCCGCGCCAGTGTCGCGGAGAACATCAATATCAGTGCCCGCGCCCATCACGCCGGCTTCGGCTGCCTGATCCAGGGCGGTTGGGAACGGGACAACGCACAACGGCAGATCGCCGCGCTGAATATCCGCACGCCGTCGGCGGCGCAGCCGATTCTCTATCTGTCCGGCGGCAACCAGCAGAAGGCCATTCTCGGTCGCTGGCTGTCGATGCCGATGAAGGTCCTGCTGCTCGACGAACCGACCCGCGGCATCGATATCGGCGCCAAGGCGGAGATCTACCAGATTATCCACAACCTGGCCGCCAGGGGCATCGCGGTGATCGTGGTGTCCAGCGACCTGATGGAAGTCATGGGCATCGCCGACCGGCTGCTGGTGATGAGCGAAGGGGCGATCACCGGCGAACTGGCGCGCAGTGAGGCCGATGAGGCCCGGCTGTTGCAACTGGCACTCCCGCGGACGCGGGAATAAAGAACCACTCCCGCGAACGCGGGAATAAAGAGGCACTCCCGCGAACCCGGGAATGAACCACTCCCGCGCAGCGGGCCCCAAGAGACATTCCTGTGTTCGTGGAATTGAAGACTGACGAGGTGGCTATGTCACAGGTAAAAACGCCGGGCGCGTTCTGGCTGGGTCTGAATCAACGCAAGTTTTTCGACGATTGGGTGATGCTCCTGGCAGCGCTGGGGATCTTCCTGTTCTGCACGCTGTTCATCGACAACTTTCTTTCCCCGCTGAACATGCGCGGCCTCGGCCTGGCGATTTCGACGACCGGGATCGCCGCCTGCACCATGCTGTTCTGCCTGGCCTCGGGTCACTTCGACCTGTCGGTGGGCTCGGTGATCGCCTGTGCGGGGGTGGTGGCGGGGATCGTCATCCGCGATACCGACAGCGTCTTTCTCGGTGTCTCGGCGGCCCTGGCGATGGGCCTTTGCGTGGGGCTGATCAACGGGATCGTGATCGCCAAGCTGCGTATCAATGCGCTGATCGCCACCCTGGCGACCATGCAGATCGTCCGCGGCCTGGCCTATATCTTTTCCAGCGGCAAGGCGGTCGGCGTGATGGACGAAGGGTTCTTTGTCTTCGGCAACGGCCAGCTGTTCGGCGTGCCGGTGCCGATCGTGATCACCGTGCTGTGCTTCCTGTTCTTCGGCTGGCTGCTCAACTACACCACCTACGGGCGCAACACCATGGCCATTGGCGGTAACCAGGAAGCGGCGTTGCTGGCCGGGGTGCAGGTGGACCGGACCAAGATCATCATCTTCGCCGTGCACGGCCTGATCGGCGCGCTGGCGGGGGTGATCCTGGCCTCGCGCATGACCTCCGGCCAACCGATGATCGGCCAGGGCTTCGAGCTGACGGTGATTTCCGCCTGTGTGCTGGGCGGGGTATCCCTCAGTGGCGGGATCGGCCTGATCCGCCATGTGATTGCCGGAGTGCTGATCCTGGCGATCATCGAGAACGCGATGAACCTGAAGAATATCGACACCTTCTACCAGTACGTGATTCGCGGTTCGATCCTGCTGGTGGCGGTGATCATCGACCGGCTGAAACAGCGTTGACGCGCAGGGCATCGTCTCCTGTTCCCGAAGTCGGCTGGTCGTGCTCCACAGTCGGCAAGCGAAAGGCCATAATGGCCGCCGTTCTGGTACACCTCTCATAGGCTGGATATGCAGGAAGACGCTCCGATCTCCCCGACGAACACGGCCAAGGAGGCCACGCCCACCGGCACCCAGACCCTGCTGCGCGGCCTGGGCGTGGTGCAGGCGGTGGCCGCTGGTGCCCGTGATCTCAAGGAGATCGCCCGGCGCATCGGCACCACGCGCAGCACCACCCATCGCCTGGCCAGCTGCCTGGTGGAAGAACGCTATCTGCGGGTGGTGCCGCAGGTCGGCTACCTGCTGGGACCGAAGCTGATCGAACTGGGTTTCCAGGCACGGGAAGAACTGCCGCTGGTGACCCTGGCCGTGCCGTACCTGGACGAGTTGTCGAGCCTGACCGGCGACACCATCCACCTGGCGATCCGCGAGGACGACGATGTGCTGTACCTGCACAAGAATCCGGGGCGCAACGGCCCGGAGATGCGTTCGCGGGTCGGTCATCGCATGCCGTTGGCACGCACCGGGATCGGCAAGGCACTGCTGCTCGACGATACGGCACGGGAATGGCAACGGTTGTATGAAGTGAGCCTGCCGGCGGCGGGGAAAAATGCGCTGTGGCCGCAGCACCGGGAAGCATCCTGGGAGCAGTTCCTGCAGCGTATGCAGGAGTATGCGGCGGGCGGTTATGCGTTCGACCTGGAAGACAACGAACCGTCGATCCGCTGCGTGGCGGCGCCGATCCGCGATGCCGGCCGGCGCATTGTCG
Organism: Pseudomonas sp. Mn2068; assembly: GCF_049319725.1. Classification (NCBI taxonomy): domain Bacteria; kingdom Pseudomonadati; phylum Pseudomonadota; class Gammaproteobacteria; order Pseudomonadales; family Pseudomonadaceae; genus Pseudomonas; species Pseudomonas sp. Mn2068. The sequence goes on from NZ_JBMOUG010000014.1 coordinate 81,366, forward strand.
CCGGTATCAGTATCGCCAGTACCGTGCCTTACATGCCGCTGGAGAAGATGGTCGAGCTGATTCCGCTGATCAAGAAAGCCGCGGCGGGCATTTCAGCGGAACTGGGCGGCTGACCACCCCTGTGACCTCTGGGATTGAGCGTGTGGCACGAACCCTGTGGGAGCCGGCGTGCCGGCGATAGCGGCCGATCAGGCGCTGCAAGGCTTGCGGGCCTCTTCGCTGGCAGGCCAGCTCCCTAGGGGTGTCAGACCTTCAGCGTCGCCATATCGATGACGAAGCGGTATTTCACATCCCCGGCGATCATGCGGCTGTAGGCCTCGTTGATATCGCGGATATCGAGCATTTCGATGTCGCAGGTGATGTTGTGCTCGGCGCAGAAATCCAGCACTTCCTGGGTTTCGGCGATACCGCCGATCAGCGAGCCGGCCAGCACGCGGCGCTTCATCACCAGCTTGCCGGCATTCAGTGCCGGGTCCACCGGTTCGATCAGGCCCACCAGGATATGCACGCCGTCAAAGCGCAGGGTATCGAGGTAGGGGTTGAGGTCGTGTTGCACCGGGATGGTGTCCAGCAGGAAATCGAAGTGCCCGGCGGCGGCCTGCATCTGTTTGTCGTCGGTGGACACGATCACATGATCGGCACCCTGGCGACGGGCTTCCTCGGCCTTGCTGGCGGAGCGGGTGAACAGGGTGACTTCGGCGCCCACGGCCTTGGCCAGCTTGATGCCCATGTGCCCCAGGCCGCCCATGCCGAGAACGCCGACCTTGTCACCGGCCTTGATGCCGTAGTGCTTGATCGGCGAGTACATGGTGATGCCGGCGCAAAGCAGCGGGGCGGCGCTGGCCAGGTCGAGTTTTTCCGGGATACGCAGGACGAAGCGTTCGCTGACCACCACGCTGTCGGAGTAACCGCCCATGGTGAGACTGCCGTCCACGCGGTCGGCGCCGCCGTAGGTCATGGTCATGCCTTCCAGGCAGTATTGTTCCAGGTCGGCATGGCAGGCTTCGCAGTGGCGGCAGGAGTCGACCATGCAGCCGACGCCGACCAGGTCGCCGACCTTGTAGCGGGTGACATCGCCACCGACGGCGGTGACCTTGCCGACGATTTCATGGCCGGGCATCAGCGGGTAGACGGCGATGCCCCATTCGTTGCGGGCCTGGTGGATATCGGAGTGGCAGACGCCGCAGTAGAGAATCTCGATGGCGACATCGTCCGGTCGTGGCGCGCGACGCTGGAAGGTCATGGGGGCGAGGGGAGTGGTGGCCGATTGAGCGGCATAACCGATGGCGGTGTACATGGAGAAACCTCGCAAGGCAGTGACGGTTGAGGCGGGCCATTCTCTGCGTCGCCCGGCGAGCCGGCCATGACGATTCCTCCGAGTGTCATGCCTAATCCTCCGGCATCGGCGGCCGGCCACTTTCATGTCGCCCAGGACCTGCGATGATGTTTGCATCCCTTTTTCCGTGAAGTTTTTGCCATGCAGTTGACCCGTCATCTCGACGCCAATGCCACCCTGGTTTCATTGCTCCAGCCCCTGGCACCCCGTTCGGGCTTCCTGCCGACCCCGCTGTCCCAGGTGAACATCGTGGCGGCCTACGGCAATGTCTCGCGCTGCCCGCAGATCTACGAGCCGAGCCTGATGATCATCGCCCAGGGCAGCAAGCTCGCCTACCTGGGGCCGCGCATCCTCGAGTATGGGGCGGGGCATTACCTGATCCAGGCGCTGCCGGTGCCTTTCGAGTACGAGACCTTTGCCACGCAGGACGAGCCGTTGCTCGGCGTGTCCATCGGTATCGACCGGGCGATGTTGAGCGAGCTGGTGCTGGCCATGGGACTGGCGACGGAGCGCGGGGCTTCGTCGCAGACGCCGGAGTCGATGACCTCGGTGGCACTGGACGACGAGATGCGCCTGAGCGTGGAGCGCTTGTTGCGTTGCCTGCATGATCCGCTGGAGTGCCGGGTCATGGGACAGGCGCGCCTGCGCGAGGTGCTGTTCGCCGCGCTGCGCGGACCCCAGGCCGATGTACTGCGGGCGCTGGTGGAACAGCAGGGGCAGTTTGCCCGGCTGGCCGCCTCCCTCAGCCATCTGCACGAGCATTTCGCCGAGCCGCTGAACGTCGATACCCTGGCGGGTTACGCGAACATGAGCACCTCGACCTTCCACGAGCATTTCAAGCGCAGCACCCTGTTGTCGCCGGTGCAGTACCTCAAGCGCCTGCGCCTGATCAAGGCCCAGCGGCTGCTGGTCAGTGATGGTCTGGGCGTGGCCCAGGTGGCGCATCGGGTGGGCTACCAGAGCACGTCGCAGTTCAGTCGGGAGTACAAGCGTTACTTCGAGCACAGCCCGGTGGAAGAGGGGAGCCTGGCAGTCCAGTGATCGTTCCCACTCGCTGCGTGGGCAGGCGTCACCTGCAGAGCGGACGCGGAGCGTCCAGTGAGGTATTCCCACGCGGAGCGTGGGAACGATCATGCAAAAAGGCCCCCGAGGGGGCCTTTTCGTGACGGGCGGGCGAACTACATGTTCGGGTAGGTCGGTCCGCCAGCGCCTTCCGGAGTCACCCAGGTGATGTTCTGCGCAGGGTCCTTGATGTCACAGGTCTTGCAGTGCACACAGTTCTGGGCGTTGATCTGGAAACGCTTCTCGCCGTCTTCCCGGGTGATCACTTCATAGACCCCGGCCGGGCAGTAGCGCTGTGCCGGTTCGTCGTACATCGGCAGGTTCTTGCTGATCGGGATGCTCGGATCCTTCAGCTTCAGGTGGCACGGCTGCTCTTCTTCATGGTTGGTACCCGAGATGAACACCGAGCTCAGCTTGTCGAAGCTCAGCTTGCCATCCGGCTTCGGATAATCGATTTTCGTCGAGTCCTTGGCCAGCTTCAGGCAGGCGTAGTCCGGCTTGGTATCGTGCAGGGTGAACGGCAGCTTGCCGCCCATGATGTTCTGGTCGAACCAGTTGAAGCCCGCGCCGATGATCGGCCCGAACTTGTGCATCGCCGGACCGAAGTTGCGGCTGGCGAACAGTTCTTCGTACAGCCAGCTGGTCTTGAACGACTCGACGTAGCCGGTCAGCTGATCGCCACCCTCGGCGCCAGCCAGCAGCTTCTCGGCCACGGCTTCGGCGGCGAGCATGCCGGACTTCATGGCGGTGTGGCTGCCCTTGATCTTGGCGAAGTTCAGGGTGCCCAGGTCGCAGCCGATCAGCGCGCCGCCGTTGAAGATCATCTTCGGCAGCGAGTTCAGGCCGCCCTTGCAGATGGCGCGGGCGCCGTAGCTGATGCGCTTGCCGCCTTCCAGGTACTGCTTGAGCACCGGGTGATGCTTGAGGCGCTGGAACTCGTCGAACGGCGACAGGAAGGTGTTGCTGTAGGACAGGTCGACGATCAGGCCGACCACCACCTGGTTGTTTTCCAGGTGATAGAGGAACGAGCCGCCGGTGTTCTCGGCGCTCATGATGTCCAGCGGCCAGCCGGCGGTGTGCACCACCAGGCCCGGTTCATGCTTGGCCGGGTCGATTTCCCAGATTTCCTTCAGGCCGATGCCGTAGTGCTGGGCATCGGCGTCGCTGTCGAGCTTGAAACGCGAAATCAGTTGCTTGCCGATATGCCCGCGGCAGCCTTCGGCGAACAGCGTGTACTTGCCGCGCAGTTCCATGCCGGGGGTGTACAGGCCTTCCTTCGGGTTGCCTTCACGGTCGACACCGAGGTCGCCGGTGATGATCCCGCGGACCACGCCGTTCTCGTCGAACAGCGCTTCCTGGGCGGCGAAGCCCGGGTAGATCTCCACGCCCAGGTTCTCGGCCTGCTGGGCCAGCCAGCGGCACAGGTTGCCCAGGGAGATGATGTAGTTGCCTTCGTTGTGCATGGTCTTGGGCACAAAGAAGTCGGGGACCTTGGTTGAGGTCTCGCCGCTGCGCAGGACATAGATGTCGTCACGCTTGACGGGGGTGTTCAGCGGCGCGCCGAGTTCTTTCCAGTCCGGGAACAGTTCGTTCAGGGCCCGTGGTTCGAACACTGCGCCGGAAAGGATATGGGCACCGACTTCGGAGCCTTTTTCCACCACGCAGACGCTGATTTCCTGACCCGCTTCGGCCGCTTTCTGTTTCAGCCGGCAAGCGGCGGACAGGCCTGCGGGGCCGGCACCGACGATGACCACGTCGAATTCCATGTATTCGCGTTCCACAGACTCTCTCCTACTCAAGGCTCAACAGTTTTTCTAATGGTGGAGGTTTGGTGTCGCGCTCCAGTATTCCTGCCCCACGTCGGGAAGAGGATCACGGATGAGACATCTTTCTCTCTAGGCGGCGCATTATATCTACACCACCACCAGCGTCCAATACAAACGTTTGTTTGAAATCGCTGGAAGCCAGATAAATCAAAGTAGCGCGGCTTATGACTGGCCATTTTGCCGTATTGACCGGAATAGGCGTTCCGGTCAAGATACGGGCGGTTTTGCGTTCGCCGTAGGCTAAATGCGGCTCGCAGGAGTACGTCCAAAGACAGGGCGAAGGCACCCGAACGTGAAGCACCACGCCGGTTCGGCGCGGAGTTTACACGTCCCGACGACCCGTGACTGCATAGTCACGTCGGACGAACGGTAGTTATCGGGGAAAAAGGATCCGCTTTTCAGCGTGTCGGCGTTTTTGGAGGTCCTCCTGGGCCAATGAGCATCAACCGCCAGGTTCGCCTAGGCGACTTTCTTTTCACCGGAGAGTGAGGAATCCATGAAGGTTCTTGTAGCTGTCAAACGCGTTGTCGATTACAACGTCAAGGTTCGCGTCAAGGCGGACAATTCCGGCGTAGACCTCGCCAACGTCAAGATGTCGATGAACCCCTTCTGCGAAATCGCAGTGGAAGAAGCGGTACGCCTGAAAGAAAAAGGCGTGGCCACTGAAATCGTCGTCGTCTCCGTCGGCCCGTCCACCGCCCAGGAGCAACTGCGCACCGCGCTGGCCCTGGGTGCCGACCGCGCCATCCTGGTCGAATCGGCCGAAGAGCTGACCTCCCTGGCCGTGGCCAAGCTGCTCAAGGCTGTCGTCGACAAGGAACAGCCTCAGCTGGTGATCCTCGGCAAGCAGGCCATCGACAGCGACAACAACCAGACCGGCCAGATGCTGGCGGCCCTGAGCGGCTACGCCCAAGGCACCTTCGCGTCGAAAGTCGAAGTGTCGGGCGACAAGGTTGCCGTGACCCGCGAAATCGACGGCGGCCTGCAGACCGTTTCGTTGAGCCTGCCGGCCATCGTCACCACCGACCTGCGTTTGAACGAGCCGCGCTATGCGTCCCTGCCGAACATCATGAAAGCCAAGAAGAAGCCGCTTGAGACGCTGACTCCGGATGCTTTGGGCGTTTCCACCGCCTCCACCAACAAGACCCTGAAAGTCGAAGCGCCGGCTGCTCGCAGCGCGGGCATCAAGGTCAAGTCGGTTGCAGAACTGGTCGAGAAACTGAAAAACGAAGCGAAGGTAATCTGATCATGACTATCTTGGTAATCGCCGAACACGACAACAAGGTCGTGGCTCCGGCCACCCTGAACACCGTTGCCGCCGCCGCCAAAATCGGTGGTGACATTCACGTGCTGGTCGCAGGCTCCGGCGCTGGCGCCGTGGCCGAAGCCGCCGCGAAAATCGCCGGTGTGTCGAAAGTGCTGCTGGCCGACAATGCCGCCTACGCGCATCAACTGCCGGAAAACGTGGCTCCTCTGGTTGCTGAGCTGGGCAAGGGCTACAGCCACATCCTGGCTGCCGCCACTTCCAACGGCAAGAACATCCTGCCGCGCGTTGCCGCGCAGCTGGACGTCGACCAGATCTCCGAGATCATCTCGGTGGAAAGCGCCGACACCTTCAAGCGTCCGATCTATGCCGGCAACGCCATTGCCACCGTGCAATCGAACGCCGCCGTCAAGGTCATCACCGTGCGTGCCACCGGTTTCGATCCGGTTGCCGCTGAAGGTGGTTCGGCCGCGGTTGAAGCCGTTGCCGCGGCTCACGATGCAGGCAAATCGTCGTTCGTCGGCGAAGAACTGGCCAAGTCCGACCGTCCCGAGCTGACCGCCGCCAAGATCGTCGTTTCCGGCGGCCGTGGCATGCAGAACGGTGACAACTTCAAGCACCTGTACGCCCTGGCCGACAAGCTGGGTGCCGCGGTCGGCGCTTCCCGCGCTGCCGTCGACGCCGGTTTCGTGCCGAACGACATGCAGGTCGGCCAGACCGGCAAGATCGTCGCGCCACAGCTGTACATCGCCGTCGGTATCTCCGGCGCGATCCAGCACCTGGCCGGCATGAAGGACTCCAAGGTGATCGTCGCGATCAACAAGGACGAAGAGGCACCGATCTTCCAGGTGGCCGATTACGGCCTGGTCGCGGACCTGTTCGAAGCCGTACCCGAGCTGGAGAAGCTGGTCTGATCCAGCCACTTCACTTATAAAAGAGCCCGGCCTTCTGGCCGGGTTTTTTTTGCGATTTTTTTGCCGAACGTTCCCTTGTGGGAGCCGGCTTGCCGGCTCCCACAGGAGGGGCGGACAGGAGAACTGTGCCATGGACGTGCTTCGCGTCGTTACGTCATCACTGCTGTTGGGGTTGTTTGCGCTGCCCGCGTCGGCGTTTGCCGTGGGCAAATGCGAGCGCCTGATCGTCACCGGCAGCCCGGATGCGCCGCCGTACCTGTGGCGCGATCCCGAGGATCCGGTGCACCTGATCGGCGCGAGTGCCGACCTGTTGCGCCAGGTGGGCAGCGAGCTGGGGCTCAAGGTCGAGGTGCTGTATGGCGGCAAGCGCTCCCAGGCCCAGGAAGAAGTGCGCAGCGGGCGCATGGACCTGCTGGTGGATGCGCCGATTGCCCTCGACGAGCTGGATTCGCTGGATTACATCCACCCGGCGCTGGTGCAGAACGACTATCTGGTCTGGACCCGTAACGATTCGACACTCATCTATGACACCGCCACCGACCTGCACGGTCACCGCGGCGCTGTGTCGCAAAAGGCCCGGATGACCCAGCCGTTCGTGGCGTTCGCCAAGGAACAGCTGACGCTGCAATACACCCCGGCGTTGCCCCAGGCGTTCCACAAGCTGCTGCTGGGCGAGGTGGAGTATGTGTTGGCCGGGCGTTATGCCGGTATGGTCACCACCCAGAGCCTGGGCATGGCCAGGGACCTCGGCCCGCGGGCGCGACCGGTGGATCAGCCCGGCCTGTTCCTGGCGGTCTCGCACAACTCGGCCTGCAATGACGCCTGGTTGCGCGGACAGTTGGCGAAAAAGATGACAGAATTGCCCGCTTCCGGCCTGACCGAGGCCGTGTTGCAACGCAATCTGGAGCGTTGGAAGGCGCAGCTCCAACCGGTCAGCGCCCCAAAACAGTAGGAATTTCCATTGAGTATTCGACCTCTATTCGCTGCCCTGGCCGTTGTGGCTCTGGCGGGCTGCGCAGCCGTTCCGGCGCCGAATGAACAAATGCGTCTCACCGAGCGAGCCCTCGAACAGGCACGGGCGGTCGGTGCCAAGGCCGACGATGTCGCCGAGCTGAAACTGGCCGAGGGCAAGTTCGAACGTGCCCAATCCGACATGGCCGACCAGTCCTTCAAGAAAGCCCGCATGCGTGCCGAGCAGGCCGAACTGGACGCCCGCCTGGCCGAAGCCCGGGTATTGACCGAGAAAAGCCAGGAGCAACTGAAGGTGCTCAACACCCGCATCACGCGCTTGCGCAAGCAATTGGGGGACGCCCAATGATCTCTCCGGGCAAAATGGCCGGCGGCCTGTTGCTGGCGGCCTGCGCCAGCCTGTATGGCTGTGCCGGCCAGCAATCCAGTGATGCGGCCCTGCAGCAGGCTTCGGCCAGCTTCCAGAAGGTCAAGGAAGACACCAATGTGCTGCGCATCGCGCCCAAGGACGTGATCCGCGCCGGCGAGTCGCTGGCCCGCGCAGATCGGCTGTCCAGCTACTGGGGCAGCAACGCCGACGTGGTGCACTACGCCTACCTGAGCGAGCGTTATTCGCAGATCGCCCGCGAGCACACCGAACAGGTGCTCAACCAGGAACGTGCCGCCAAGCTGGAACTGGAGCGCCAGCGCCTGCAACTGGCCTTGCGTGAATCCAAGTTGCTCAGCGTGCAGCAGCAGGGCAAGTGGGTGGAAGAGCAGATCAACAGCCTGACCAGCATCCAGGCCGATCGCGGGCTGGTCATGACCCTGGGCGACGTGCTGTTCGACACCGGCGAGGCGGAACTGCAGAGTTCGGCCAATCGCACGGTCCTCAAGCTGGTGCAGTTCCTCCAGCTCAACCCCCGGCGCGTGGTGCGGATCGAAGGTTATACGGACAACACCGGGGACAAGGACTTCAACCTGCAGTTGTCCCGCGATCGCGCGCAGTCGGTGGCCGATGTGCTGGTGGACCTGGGCATCGATGAGAAGCGCATCCAGGTCGAGGGTTACGGCGACCAGTACCCGATCGACGTCAACGCCACCGAGCGGGGCAGGGCGCAGAACCGTCGGGTGGAGATCGTCTTCTCCGACGAGAAGGGCCAACTCGGTGCCGCACGCTGAGGCTTGACCTGCAGGCCCAGGTTCTTCTCGAGACAAACCCGGTATCCGCAAGGTGCCGGGTTTTTTCATGCCTCGATAATCGAAAGACCTGAGCGGGCGCGGAGCGTCCAGGGAGGCGCTGCCACGCCGGGCATGGGGACGATCGAGTCAATTGAGACGCCTGTCTGTGCCCGTACAGTTTTACTTCTCTTGTCACTGTATTGTCGACTATTGTAGAAACTGTGCCAGTACACTTTGAAACTGTTCCGGTATCGTTGCTTCCAAGAATAAAAATGCCGTTGAAACCGAGTGCTGCTTCATGACCAATCTATTGCTCTACCAACGTATTGCGCAGCAGCTGGCCGAAGATATCCGGCGGGGTGTCTATCAGCCGGGCGAGCGGGTGCCTTCGGTACGCAAGATGAGCTCGCAGCTCAATGTCAGCCATGCGACGGTGTTGCAGGCCTACGCCAACCTGGAAGACCAGGGGCTGATCCGTGCACGTCCGCAATCGGGCTACTACGTTCACCAGACCCCCGCGCTGACCGCGCCGACGCCGGATATCGCCCGGGTCGAGCGCCCGGGGCTGGTGACCCGCAGCAGCATCATCCAGCAGGTCCTGGTCGAGTCCCGTCGCGAAGGGGTGTTCCCCTTTGGCGCCGCGGTGCCGTCAGTGGATTACCTGCCGGTGCGGGCGCTGCACCAGCAGTTGGCCAAGGTCACGCGGTTTCATAGTCCGCGGGCCTTCAGCTACATGTTCAGCCCCGGCTTCGAGCCGTTGCGGCGCCAGGTGGCGATTCGCATGCGCGATGCCGGCGTGGTGGTCGATCCCTCGGAAGTGGTGATCACCCACGGCTGCGTGGATGCGCTGCAGATGTCGCTGCGGGTGCTGACCCGCCCTGGCGACCTGATCGCCGCCGAATCGCCGACCTATTACGGTCTGCTGCAACTGGCCGACCTGCTGGGTCTGAAAGTCATCGAGATCCCCAGCGATCCGGCCACCGGCATGAGCCTGGAGGCCCTGCAACTGGCGGCCAACCAGTGGTCGATCAAGGCCCTGGTGCTGACCACGCGGCTGAGCAACCCGCTGGGCGGGACCATGCCCGAGGAACGGCAGAAACAATTGCTGCGCCTGGCCTCGGACTTCGATATCCAGATCGTCGAAGACGATATCTACGGCGAGCTGATGTTCGAGGTCGGGCGTACCAAGGCCCTCAAGGCCTACGATCGGCTGGACCGGGTGATCTACTGTTCGAGCTTTTCCAAGACGCTGTCGCCCGGGGTGCGGATCGGCTGGATGATCGCCGGCAAGTTCCAGCAGGAAATCCAGCGCCTGCAGACCTTCAGTACCCATTCGGCGTGCAGCGTCACGCAGATGGGCGTGGCGGCCTACCTGGAAAACGGCGGTTATGACCGGCATCTGCGCTATATCCGCCAGGAATACCGCAAGAACCTGAGCGCCTTCCAGCTGGCGGTGCAGCAGTACTTCCCCGAAGGTACGCAGATGACCCGGCCGACCGGCGGTTTCATTCTCTGGGTCAGCCTGCCAGGCAGGGTCAATACCCAGGAGCTGCATGTGCGGGCGCTGCAACAGGGCATCAGCATCGCGCCGGGACTGATCTTCAGCAATACCGAGCAGTTCAACCACTGCATCCGGCTCAACTGCGGAATCCCGTGGAATCGCGAGGCCGACCGGGCGCTGATGACCCTCGGCATGCTGGCCAGCCAGCTCTGCCAGGAAACCGCCGCCGGGCTGTTCTGAGCCCCTGTGTCCGGGCGGCCGCCAGTGGCCGTTTCCGGGCACGGGGAGAGGTTGTCCGAACTCTTTACGTCTCTTTACTTGTCTTCAACTGCTCAACAAGCGAGCATATGACCCTCTGTTGTTTACGCCGTAGAGCCCATGACCGCCACTTTCCCTGTGCGCCTGCTGTTGATTGCCTTGCTGACCAGCCTGAGTGTTGGCGGTTCGGCAATGGTTCAGGCCCAGGAAGCGTCTTCGGCCAAGGCGTCGACGGCGACCAAGACCTCCACGGCGACCGCCAAGCCGACAGGCAAGGCCGGCAAGACCCCCGCGCCGCAAAAGAAACCCGCACCGAAAAACACCGCCCCGGTGAAAAAGCGGGCGCCTGTCGCGTCCAGGTCCAAGCCGGCCAGCGAGGTGGTGAAGACCCGCCTGCCACCGGCCAAGCTGGACCTGAGCCTGCCCCAGGACCTGGTCAACAAGATGCAGCCGGTGGGTACGGTGCCGCTGTCCAAGAGCCGCCCGCTGTTGCCGCAGATGTTCGGTGAGAAGCCTCCGGGCCAGACGCCGTTTCAGCTCAACGGTCGCTTGCTGAGCAATGAGATGGACCTGCAATTGCGCAACGAGAGCCGGCGGGAAGTGGAAGGCGCGGCCCTGGATTTCGAGTTCAAGCAGTAGATCCCTTCGTTCGGTCATGACACTTCGTCGGTGACTGACCGGTCATATAGCCTGTCATTGAAAAACAATTGTGCGACCAATTTTAAACAGCCGTTTTAGCGGTTACTCTGTCTTCCACACCCCGGGTCCGTTGCGAGGAGCGTGTCGTCATGAACTGCCGTGAAGGTTGTGGCGCCTGTTGCATCGCGCCTTCCATCAGCTCGCCGTTGCCCGGCATGCCGGACGGCAAGCCGGCGGGAGAACGTTGCCTGCATCTCTCGGTCGAACACCTGTGCGAGTTGTTCGGCAAGCCTGAGCGACCGGCTGTATGCGGTGGTTTCAAGGCCGATCCCGAGGTCTGTGGCGATAGCCGTGAAGAAGCCATTCGCCTGATCGGCTGGTGGGAGGAAATGACGGCGGCTTGAGGTGTGTTCAATGAACGGAACTTTGACAATAAGGAATAAAACAATGGGTTCGCTGCATCGAATGGCTGTGGTTTGTGGCTTGACTGTCCTGTTGACCGGTACTGCCTGCGCGGAAACCTGGGAAACGGCCAAGGACGAAAACGGGATCAAGGTTTCACTCAGCGAAGTGGCCGGTTCCAAGTACAAGGCCTATCAGGGCGTGACGACGATCAAGGCTTCGGTGGCCAGGATCCGCGCCTTGCAGGAAGACGTGGCCGGCGCCTGCTCCTGGATCCACGAGTGCAAGTCGCAGAAGCTGGTGGACAAGAAAGGTGACGAGAGCTGGACCTATACCCAGTTCAAGGCGCCGTTCCCGGTCACGGATCGCGACTCCTACCTGCATATCACCACCACCCAGGCCGCCGATGGCACCCTGACTCGCAAGCTGGAAGGCGTGCCGACCTACAAGCCGGAAGAGAAGGGTTATGTGCGCGTGGCCCAGGTCGCGGGCTTCTGGAAGCTGGTGCCCAAGGGGGACAACCTCACCGAAGTGACCTACCAGGTGCACACCGAGCCAGGCGGCAGCGTGCCTTCGTGGCTGGCGAACAAGTTCGTGGTGGATGCGCCGTACAACACCCTGCAAGCCCTCAAGGAACACGCCGAGAAGCCGTGAGTCGTTGAAGGGGGTTGTGGGAGTGGGCTTATGTGGGAGCGGGCTTGCCCGCGAAGCTTTTGCGCCCTTGAGGGCGCCTTCGCGGGCAAGCCCGCTCCCACAAGGTTCCCCACAAGGTTCCCCACAAGGTTCCCCACAAGGTTCCCCACAAGGTTCCCCACAAGGTTCATCCTCCGCAAGATCTCTGAACGATCCTCGCTGCCGAGCAGTCCAGATGTTGTAAGCCCGGCTTGGGCTTTATCGAGGAGACACCGATGAAAATGTGGGAAGTCACTTTCGTGGACGATCATGGTGTTCAGACCGTCGAGCACTTCGATTGTGAGCGCGAACCCAGCATGGAGGAGGCCGCGCAGCTGATTCGCGCCAAGCTGCTGCCGGTTCCGGCCGAGCTGGACCTCAACGACCTGGAGGGACGCCGGGCCGATCCAACGGTCAAGAGCCTCAAGGACCAGAACAGCATCCAGATCCTGCACATCGCACCGGCTTCATGAAACTGTATTTTTCCCTCTCGGACCCTCTGGCAGAGCTGCTGGCATCGCGCTACTCTGCAATCGAGATCAGCGAATGATTCGCTAAGGTGGTCTGATCTTGTCAGCTACATGCTTGTTTCCCGGTCGGCAGATACCTGTCGAACTGCCAGCACCGCCCGGTGCCTGGTTCGGGAGTACGGAAAGTCTATCCAACGCTTGCTGAGGAGGACGTTTCATGAGCACAGCCTATCAAGAAGACATCAGCAGCCAGGTGCTGCGCCGCATGAAAGAAGGCGGTTTTGATTTCGCACGCATCCATCCCATCGAGTTCTATGCCATTTTCCCGGACGAGGAGCGGGCACGCAGGGCAGCAGGCAAGTTTCGTGGTGAATCCTTGAATGCCCAGGTCAGTGCCAGGGACGACGGTGCCTGGTACCTGGAGCTGAGCAAGGTGATGTACGCCACCTATGGCGGCATCGATGACTTCGAGCACGACTTCGGGGCGGTGGTCGAACCCCTGGGTGGTGTGATCGAAGGCTGGGGCGTCAAACATCCGATACGTGCGCTCAACTGAACGCATCGATCTCCACACGGCAGCGGCTGACCTCGGGGTCGGCCGTTTTTGTTTGTAAAAAAACGCGCACAAAAAAAGGCCGCCCGGGCAGGCGGCCGAACGAGGGCTATGCTGGTTATAGCCATAAGCTTGCTTCGCAATGAAGCGCGGCTGATCGCATTGGGGCGTTTACTGCACAGCTATGGTGCGGCGCAGGTTGGATGTTTATCCAACTTATTGATATCTAAGCGTTTATGCCGATGGCACGGGCCTTGCGAAGGCTCTTGTGACCGGGTGACAAGGAGCACGGCATGATCCGCACCTATTTTGATGAGATGTACGATGCAGGCGGCCAGGTCCGCCCGCATTACCGGGAGTTTGCTCGTTGGCTGGCGGATACTCCGCAGGAATTGCTGGCCCAACGGCGACGCGAGGCCGATCTGCTGTTTCATCGCGCCGGGATTACCTTCACCCTTTATGGCGACGACCAGGGCACCGAGCGCCTGATCCCCTTCGACACGATTCCCCGCAGTATTCCCGCCAGCGAATGGCGGATCGTCGAGCGCGGCTGCATCCAGCGGGTCAAGGCGCTGAACATGTTTCTCGCCGACCTCTACCATGAGCAGCGCATCATCAAGGCCGGGATCATTCCCGCCGAACAGGTGCTGGCCAACGAGCAGTACCAGTTGGCGATGCAGGGCCTGAACCTGCACCGTGATATCTATTCGCATATTTCCGGGGTCGACCTGGTCCGCGATGGCGACGGTACCTACTACGTCCTCGAAGACAACCTGCGCACCCCCAGCGGCGTGAGCTACATGCTCGAAGACCGCAAGATGATGATGCGCCTGTTCCCCGAGCTGTTCGCCGCCCAGCGCATCGCCCCCATCGACCATTACCCGAACCTGCTGCTCGACACCCTGAAAAGCTCCAGCCCGCTGGATAACCCGAGCGTCGTGGTACTGACCCCCGGACGCTTCAACAGTGCGTTCTTCGAACATGCGTTCCTGGCCCGGGAAATGGGGGTGGAACTGGTGGAGGGTGCCGACCTGTTCGTGCGTGACGACAAGGTCTTCATGCGCACCACCGACGGCCCCAAGCAGGTGGACGTGATCTATCGCCGGCTCGACGATGCCTTCCTCGATCCACTGGCGTTCAATCCCGATTCGATGCTGGGCGTACCGGGCCTGCTGTCGTCCTATCGTTCCGGCAATGTCGTACTGGCGAACGCCATCGGCACCGGGGTCGCCGACGACAAGTCGGTGTATCCCTTCGTCACCGACATGATCCGCTTCTATCTGGACGAAGAGCCGATCCTGAAGAACGTACCGACCTGGCAATGCCGCAAGCCCGAGGAACTCTCCCACGTGCTGGCGCATCTACCAGAACTGGTGGTCAAGGAAACCCAGGGGTCCGGTGGCTACGGCATGCTGGTCGGCCCGGCGGCGAGCGCCGCGGAAATCGAAAATTTCCGCGCCCGGCTCAAGGCCAAGCCCCACGCCTATATCGCCCAGCCGACGCTGTCACTGTCGACCTGCCCGACCTTTGTTGAAAGCGGCATAGCTCCGCGCCACATCGATCTGCGCCCATTTGTCCTGTCCGGTCGTGAAACCCGTGTCGTGCCAGGCGGGCTTACCCGCGTCGCGCTGCGCGAAGGCTCCCTGGTGGTCAACTCGTCCCAAGGGGGCGGAACCAAGGACACCTGGGTGGTCGAGGATTAAGGAAGCCTGCCATGTTAAGTAGAACTGCCTCGGATTTGTACTGGATGTCGCGCTACCTGGAGCGAGCGGAAAACCTCGCACGGATGCTCGACGGGAGTTACTCGCTGTCGCTGATGCCGCAGGACGGCCGTGGCGATGGCCTGCACGAAATGGCCATGCCGCTGTTGATCACCGGCACCCTGGATGACTACCTGGAGCGCCATGGCGACCTGCACGCCGAACGGCTGCTGCACTTCTTCGCCCTGGACGCCGAGAACCCGGCCAGCATCTACAGCTGCCTGCGCGCCGCGCGGGCCAGCGCCCATGCGGTACGTGGGCGGATTACCGCCGACATGTGGGAAAACATCAACGCCACCTGGCTGGAGATCCGCGGCATCGCCGACCAGGGCCTGGGCAACTACGGCATGAGCCGTTTCTGCGAATGGATCAAGGAACGTTCGCACCTGTTTCGTGGCGCATCCTATGGCACCATCATGCGCAACGATGCGTTCCGCTTCATTCGCCTGGGGACCTTTATCGAACGGGCCGACAACACCCTGCGCCTGCTCGACGCCCGCTATGACATGGCCGGCGACCAGGCCGATGCCGTCAGCGACCACACCGCCCATGCGTATTACCAGTGGAGCGCCTTGCTGCGGGCCCTGTCGTCGTTCGAGGCCTACACCGAGATCTACCGCGACGCCCCCGGTGCGCGCCAGGTGGCCGAGTTGCTGCTGCTGCGTGCCGATGTGCCGCGTTCGCTGCGGGCCTGCACGGAAGAAATCGACCAGATCCTCGCCAGCCTGCCCGGCACCAACGGCCGGCCGGCGCAACGCCTGGCGGCCGAGATGGACGCGCGACTGCGCTATACCGGTATCGATGAAATCCTCGAAGAAGGCCTGCACGCCTGGCTGACCGAGTTCATTCCCCTGGTTGCCGAACTGGGCAACGCCATCCACAGTTCCTACCTGGAGGCTGCATGAGACTTTCCATTAGCCACGAGACCACCTATCACTACGCCGACCAGGTGCGGGCGAGCATCCAGTACCTGCGGCTGACCCCACACGACAGCGAGCGCCAGCATGTGCTCAGCTGGCAGTTGAACCTGCCGCGTCCGGTGCGCGCGCAGCTCGATCCGTTCGGCAATATCCTCCATGTGCTGACCCTCGACGAACCCCACGAAGCGATCATCATCGGTGCGCGCGGGCAGGTCGATATCGACGAGCAGCGCGAGGCCGAGCACGAGAGCCAGTCGGCCCTGCCGTTCCTGCGCATGACCCGCCTGACCGAACCGGATGACGCGCTGCGCGGCTTCGCCGACCGGCAATGCCGCAAGCGCCGCGACCGTTCGGCGCTGATCGACCTGATGCAGGCGCTGAACCAGCACATGGCCTATACGCCGGGCGTGACCGAGGTCGACACCAGCGCGGCCCAGGCTTTCGCCAAGCGTGCCGGGGTGTGCCAGGACCATACCCATGCGTTCCTGGCGTGCGCCCGCAGCCTGGGGATTCCGGCGCGGTACGTGTCGGGGTACCTGTACAGTGAAAACAGCGAGCACCTGTCCAGCCACGCCTGGGCGGAAGCCTGGCTGGACGACGCCTGGTACAGTTTCGACGTGACCAACCAGTTGGCCAGGCCGGAACGGCACCTGAAGCTGGCCGTGGGCCTGGATTACCTGGACGCCTGTCCGGTGCGCGGCATGCGCCGTGGCGGCGGTTTCGAGCAGATGCACGCCAAGGTGCTGGTGTCGCCGACACCGGTGTTGTCGGTACAGCAGCAGTAACCACGCCATACCGATCATTCCCACGCTCCGCGTGGGAATGATCGTCTATTGCGCGGGCACCTTGCGCTTGGCCATATGCTTGAGATAGCCCACCAGCAGATCCAGTTCGCCGTCCGGTAGCACGGCCGGGGCGAACGCCGGCATCTTCGCCTGCGGCCAGTGGCGCAGGCCCTGTGGGTCGCGGATATAGCGCTTGAGAAAACCCTCGGCGAAGTATTCCGTCGGACTGTACGGCACGTTCAGGTCCGGACCGACCTGCGCATCTCCCGCGCCATTGAGCTTATGGCATGCCAGGCAGTTCTTCTGGAACAGCGCAAAGCCCTTGTTCACCGGATCGTTGGCCGCCAGTTTCGGATCGGGCAACAGCGCCGGGAAACGTTCCGCCACCGACGTCAGGCGCTTGATACTGGCGACCTGGAAAGGCCATTGCTCGGGGCTGATATGGCCGGCCTGCGGATGGGTCCACACCAGGTAGAACGGTCCGGCGCCGGGCTTGCCCTCCGCCAGCGGCGGCCAGGGCCTGGCCGGGTCTTCCACCGCCAGCCACGCTTGCGCGCCTTTCTGGTTGAGCAGGGGCCCGGCGCTCAGCTCGGCGGCGAAACCGTCCAGCGCCACCGCCTGCAGGTGATCGTCGGCCTTGATGCCGTCCAGCAGCGCCGCGACCGGCACAGCGCGATAGGTCATCTGGCGTTTGTAGGAAACATCGTCATCGATGGTGATGGTCTGGGCCTGGGGATGGGCCAGCAACGCCTCGGTTTCCCAGGTGCGGCTGCCGGAGCCGAGGTCGAGGGTCAGTTGGGCGGCGTGCAGCGGAGCGCACAGCGGGACGATGCTCAGAAGGAAAGTGCTCAGCAGGGTCAATCGTTTCATGCGTTGGCTTTATTCCGTGGGAACGGCGGTAGGGGTGGCCTGGTCGGCGATATCGTCATCATTGTCGAAGGCCCAGGTCGGGGTGTCCTCGACGTGGTCGAACAGCGCATCGCGCAATTCGCTGTAGTTGCCACCGTTCACGATACCGAAATACCCGCGTTTGACCAGCGTGTCCTCGGCTTCCAGGGCGTGCTGGTCGGTGTCGCTGTAGATGACCACGGTGGCATTGGGGTCGAGTACGACCTGGCGCAACTGATAGGCCAGGCCTTCGGCGCTGATGCCGGTGCCGTCTTCCAGGGTCAGGTCGACTTGCAGGGAGTTGTGGATATTGCCGGCGGCGAAGTCGCTGTTATTGCGCAGGTCGAGGATCAGGGCGCCGTCGCGGATCTCGTCCACCGCCCGGTTTACATCGATGATGCCCGCGCGGGCGGAGAAACTGCCGAGCAATGTGGTTGCGACGGCTGCGGCGGCGATCCAGTGGCGCATGAACCTGTCTCCATCAAGTCATGGCTCAAGATTGGCACACAAAAACGCACCTCGACAGGGAATCGGGATGAGAATTTGTGGTGATGTTGAAAAAACGCCACAGCGTCTAGCCGATCACTTTGGTGAGGTTCGGCAGAATAAGCAGAAGCGTGGTGGCGAATACGATCAAACCGGCCTGGCGGACTTTCGAGTGCTTGAACATGGCTGACTGCCTTTTGTTGTTATTCCTGAAGACGACTGCTCAATAACCGTGTCGGATACCCCGGCAAAACCCGGCGGCAACTCCTACAGGGATAACCTTAGAGCCCGCGTCACACTTGTCTTAGAACCATTTCATATGGAAGCCGGCGAAATTATTTTTAAAAAGGCATGAGGCATATGGCCAGCTGGCTAGCGGGCCGTTTGCTAGACACGTGCGTCCACTAAAACGGTTAAGCGCTTAGCACACTACCGTTCGTCCGAGCGTGAGGGTCAAGGCCGGTGAGCGCTTCGGTCATTGAATCCTGGAGAGCGGAGCCTAAGGTGGGAACAGGGCTTTTTTCCTACCAGAGCGGTTCGAGGACGTCATGACAGAGGCTTTGATATTCGATGCGGTGCGCACGCCCCGGGGCAAAGGCAAGGCCGATGGCGCCTTGTACAGCGTCAAGCCGGTGAACCTGCTGGCCGGGCTGCTGACGGCGCTGCAGCAACGCCAGGGGCTCGATACCCGTGAAGTGGACGATATCGTGCTCGGCTGCGTGACGCCGGTGGGCGACCAGGGCGCCGATATCGCCAAGACCGCCGCGCTGGTGGCGGACTGGGACGTCAGTGTCGCCGGGGTGCAGATCAACCGGTTCTGTGCCTCGGGCCTGGAGGCGGTGAACCTGGGGGCGATGAAGATCCGCTCGGGCTTCGAGGACCTGGTGGTGGTCGGCGGCGTCGAGTCCATGTCGCGGGTGCCGATGGGCAGCGACGGCGGCGCCTGGGTACTCGATCCGCAAACCAATATGCACAGCCATTTCACCCCGCAGGGCATCGGTGCGGACCTGATTGCCACGCTGGAAGGCTTCAGTCGCCAGGATGTCGACCGCTTTGCCCTGCAATCGCAGCAGAAGGCCGCACGGGCCCGGGCGGCCGGGGCGTTTCGCAAGTCGCTGGTGCCGGTGGCGGATCAGAACGGCATTGTCCTGCTGGACCATGACGAGTTCATTCGGGCCGATTCGACCCTCGAAGGCCTGGGCAAGCTCAAGCCGAGTTTCGAAATGATCGGCCAGTTGGGTTTCGACGCGACGGCCTTGCGGGTCTACAGCCATGTCGAGCGCATCCACCATGTGCATACCCCTGGCAACAGTTCCGGGATTGTCGACGGCGCGGCACTGATGTTGCTCGGCTCTGAAGCCAAGGGCCGCGAGCTGGGCCTGCGGCCACGGGCGCGGATCGTCGCCACCGCCGTGACCAGCACCGACCCGACCATCATGCTCACCGGGCCGGCCCCGGCGACGCGCAAGGCCCTGGCCAGGGCCGGCCTGCGGATCGAGGACATCGATCTGTTCGAAGTCAACGAAGCCTTTGCCTCGGTGGTGCTGAAGTTCATTCGGGACATGGCCATCGATCCGGACAAGGTCAATGTCAATGGCGGCGCCATCGCCATGGGCCATCCCCTCGGCGCCACCGGCTGCGCGATTCTCGGCACCTTGCTCGACGAGCTTGAGGTCCGGCAGTTGCGCTATGGCCTGGCAACCTTGTGTGTCGGTGGCGGCATGGGTATCGCCACCGTTATCGAACGCCTTTGAACCGATCGGGAAACCTGCCATGACTGATGCCATTCGTTACGAAAAGGGTGCTGACCGGATCGTCGTCCTGACCCTGGACATGCCCGGCCAGACGGCCAACACCATGAACGCGGCGTACCGCGAGGCCATGGCCGCCTGCGTGGCGCGCCTGCAGGCCGAGCGCGATGAACTGGCCGGTGTGATCATCACCTCGGCCAAGCCGACCTTCTTTGCCGGCGGCGACCTCAACGAACTGATCAAGGTCACGCCGGCGCAGGCACAAGGCTTCCACGACGGCGTGCTCGAACTGAAGGCCCAGTTGCGCGCCCTGGAAACCCTGGAGCGGCCCGTAGTCGCGGCGATCAACGGTGCCGCGCTGGGCGGTGGCTGGGAGATCTGCCTGGCCTGCCAGCATCGCATCGCCCTCGATCACCCGGCCGTGCAACTGGGCTTGCCGGAAGTGACCCTCGGCCTGCTGCCGGGCGGTGGCGGGGTGGTGCGCATGGTGCGCCTGCTCGGGCTGGAAAAGGCCCTGCCGTACCTGCTCGAAGGCAAGAAGGTCTCGGCGCGACAAGCCCTGCAGGCCGGCCTGATCGGCGAGTTGGCGAGCGATACCGGGGACATGCTGGACAAGGCCCGGGCCTGGATCGCCGGGCATCCGACGGCCAGGCAACCCTGGGATCTGCCGGGTTATCGCTTGCCGGGCGGCACGCCGGCGGATCCCAAGGTGGCGCAGATGCTCGCCATCGCCCCGTCGATCCTGCGCGCCAAGACCCAGGGCTGCTTCCCGGCGCCGGAGAAAATCCTCTGTGCGGCGGTGGAGGGCGCGCAGGTCGATTTCGCCACCGCGCACCTGATCGAGACCCGCTACTTCACCGAGCTGACCACCGGCCAGGTGGCGAAGAACATGATCGGCACCTTCTGGTTCCAGCTCAACGAGATCAACGCCGGCGGTTCGCGGCCCAAGGGCTTCGCGCCATACACCACGCGCAAGGTCGGCGTGCTCGGCGCCGGCATGATGGGGGCCGGCATCGCCCATGTCAGCGCCGTGGCCGGGATCGAAGTGGTGCTCAAGGACATCAGCCTCGCCGCCGCCGAGAAGGGCAAGGCCCACTCGGCGGCGTTGCTGGAGCAGAAGATCGCCCGTGGTCAACTGACCGCCGAGCAGCGTGACGCCATCCTCGCGCGTATCCAGCCGACCGAGCAGGACAGCGACCTGGCCGGCTGCGACCTGATCATCGAAGCGGTGTTCGAAGACCGCGATCTCAAGGCCAGGGTCTCGGCCGCCGCGCAGCGTATCGTCGGCGACGCCGCGGTGATTGCCTCCAACACCTCGACCCTGCCCATTACCGGGCTGGCCACGGCGGTGCCGCAACAGGACAGATTCATCGGCCTGCACTTCTTCAGCCCGGTGGAGAAGATGCAACTGGTGGAAATCATCCGGGGCGCGCGGACCAGCGACGCAACCCTGGCCCGTGGCTTCGACTTTGTCCTGCAGATCCGCAAGACGCCCATCGTGGTCAACGACAGCCGTGGCTTTTTCACGTCGCGGGTCTTCGGCACCTTCACCAACGAAGGCATCGCCATGCTCGGCGAAGGCATCTCGGCGCCGATGATCGAAACCGAGGCGCGCAAGGCTGGCATGCCGGTGGGGCCGCTGGCGATTGCCGACGAAGTGTCGCTGAGCCTGATGAGTCATATCCGCCAGCAGACCGCCAGGGACCTGCAAGCCGAAGGCAAGGCCATGCCGCGGCATCCGGCGTTTGCGGTGATCGACCTGTTGCTGGAGTACAAGCGCCCGGGCAAGGCCGCCGGCGCTGGCTTCTACGACTACCCTGCGGGGGCACCGAAACACGTGTGGCCGGAGTTGAAGAGCCGCTTCGAGCAAGCCGGGCGGCAGATTTCGCCCCAGGATGTGCGCGACCGCCTGCTTTTCGTGCAGGTCCTGGAAACCGTGCGCTGCCTGGAGGAGGGCGTCTTGCAGTCGACGGCGGATGCCAATATCGGCTCGATCTTCGGCATCGGCTTTGCCGCCTGGAGTGGCGGGGCCCTGCAGTTCATCAACCAGTACGGCCTGGCGGACTTTATCGCCCGCGCCCGTTACCTGGCCGAGCAGTACGGCGAACGTTTCGCGCCGCCGGCGTTGCTGCTGGACAAGGCGGCCAGGGGCGAGAGGTTCTGAACGGCCGGGACCGGGCCTGATCCTGGCCGGGCCTGTTCTTCGCTGAATCAGGCCTGACAATGGCGCGTTCTGTGCTTGCCTTGAAAGGCCGTTTCAAGGCAGGCTCAGGCCTCACTCTTTGTCTTTTGTGCCAGGTACTTTTATGTCGTTACGCATCTGCATTCTGGAAACCGATGTCCTGCGTCCGGAACTGGTCGATCAATATCAGGGCTACGGGCAGATGTTCGAGCGTCTGTTCTCCCGTCAGCCGATTGCCGCCGAGTTCAGTGTCTACAACGTGATGCAGGGCGACTACCCGAGTGACGAGCTGACCTTCGATGCCTACCTGGTGACCGGCAGCAAGGCTGATTCCTTCGGCAGCGACCCGTGGATCCAGACCCTCAAGACCTATCTGCTCGATCGTTACCAGCGCGGCGACAAGCTGCTGGGCATCTGCTTCGGCCACCAACTGCTGGCGCTGCTGCTGGGCGGCAAGACCGAGCGTGCCAGCCAGGGCTGGGGCGTCGGCACCCACCAGTACAAGATGGCCGCCAAGGCACCGTGGATGAGCCCGGTGATGGAAGAGCTGACGTTGCTGATCAGCCACCAGGACCAGGTCACCGAACTGCCGGAAAACGCCACCGTGATCGCCAGCAGCGATTTCTGTCCGTATGCCGCCTATCACATCAACGACCAGGTGCTGTGCTTCCAGGGGCACCCGGAGTTTATCCACGACTATTCGCGGGCCCTGCTGGACATTCGCCAGCAGAACCTCGGCGAGCAGATCTATTCCAAGGGTATCGCCAGCCTGGAGCACGACCACCACGGCACCACGGTGGCGGAGTGGATGATGCGTTTCGTCGCCCACAAGCCGCAGGCCACTTCCGCCTGACAACGGCTACCTGATCGTTCCCACGCTCCGCGTGGGAATGCAGTCCGTGACGCACCGCGTCACCCGCAGAGCGGACGCGGAGCGTCCAGCGAGGCATTCCCACGCGGAGCGTGGGAACGATCTATGATCGATTACAGCCAGCCGGATTTCTTGAAGCTGGCCCACAAGCCCGTGCATCCCACGGCGATAAATCCCAGCACGGCAAAATAGCCGTAATGCCAGCTCAGCTCCGGCATGTTCTGGAAGTTCATCCCGTAGATTCCCGCCACCGCTGTCGGAAACGCCAGGATCGCCGCCCAGGCGGCAAACTTGCGCTGCACGATGCTCTGCCGGGCGGCCTCCAGCAGCACGCCGATCTCGATGGTCTGGCTGGCGATATCGCGCAGGGTCGAGAGGTCTTCCATCTGCCGCGTCACATGGATCTGCACGTCACGGAAATACGGACGCATGTTCTTGTCGATAAACGGGAAGTCCAGGCGCGAGACTTCCTCGCTGATCTCCACCATGGGCGCCACGTAGCGACGCAGGCGCAACACGTCCCGGCGCAGGTGGTGGATGCGCTGGATATCGCCTTCGTTCAGCGAACTGCTGAGCACGTTCCTTTCCAGCTCGTCGATTTCGGCATGGATGGCCTCGCTGACCGGCTGATAGCTTTCGGTGACGAAGTCCAGCAGGGCGTAGAGCACGAAGTCCTCGCCATGCTCCAGCAGCAGCGGGCGCGCCTCGCAGCGCTGGCGGACGTGGGCGTAGGACTTCGAGTGGCCGTTGCGGCAGGTGATGATGTAGCCATTGCCGGCAAAGATATGGGTCTCGATGAACTCCAGCTTGCCCTCATGGCGAATCGGCGAATAGGTGACGATAAACAGCGCATCGCCGAAGGTTTCCAGCTTCGGCCGGCTGTGTTTTTCCAGGGCGTCCTCAATGGCCAGTTCATGCAGGTTGAACTGTTTCTGCAGGTTGGCGAGTTCCTGGGCATTGGGTTCTTCGAGACCGATCCAGACAAAGTGATCGGGTTTCGCCGCCCAGGCGGCGCCCTCGTCGAGGGTGATGTTGGTGACCTTTCTACCGGCACTGTAAACCGCCGCGGCAACGACTCTACCCATAATGCTGATCTTCTTCTTTTAAAAGGGGAAAGACAGGCTGCAGCTTAGCCTGCCCAGGCTCTTCAGAGTCGGCAAAGCAGCGGGAGTTCGTGGAAAAACCGCAACTTTCATGTTGCGGCGCGCGGCTCCCCGGGGCGGGAGCCATGGTGGTCCGGGCCAGCGCGATCGGGCGCTCGATCAGGCCGCCTGCAACTGCCGATCCATCGCGGCGATACAGTCGCGCATCTGTTCCCGGCACTGGGCGATCAGCATCGGCATATCGTCCAGCGTCAGCCCGGCGGTGGGGATCGCCGGCAGCGAGCGGATCATCACCTTGCCGCCGTGCCAGCGGTTCAGGCGCATATGCCGGATATAGCTGCTGACACACACCGGCACGATGGGCACGCCGGCGGCGATTGCCATCTGGAAGGCGCCTTTCTTGAACGGCAACAGGTCTTCGCCAAGATTGCGGGTGCCTTCGGGAAAGACCCAGATCGAGGTGTCCTTGTGTTGCAGGGTCTCGGTGGTGGTCAGCATCGACTGGCGCGCCTTGAAGGCATTGCCGCGATCGATCAGCACATTGCCCGCCAGCCAGAACAACTGGCCGAACAGCGGCACCCACTTCAGGCTTTTCTTGCCGATGCACACGGTGCGGCGTGGCACCACGTTGCCGAACACGAACAGATCATAGTTGGACTGGTGGTTGGCGATGATCACGCAGCTTTGTGGCTTGTCCATCAATGGCCCGACCTCGGCCTTGACCCGCAGGCGCAGGATGCACATGGCCGGCCAGGCATACAGGCGGGCACACAGCCGGCTGTTATCCGGATTGAACGGGCGGCACAGCCCGAGCACCACGCCGATCACGCCGGCGACGATAAAATGCAGCCCCATCAATAACATACGCAACAGAAACAGCATCGAACGGGCCCGCCAGGACAAAAGGTGGCGCAGTGTACGGATGTGCACTGTTTTCGGCAATTAGTCCGATAGAGGCCGGAGATGGGCGATGTTTTAGCGCATGTTTCGCGCTACGGCGTCAGGCGCGGTCTAGAGCGGTTGCAGCGGGTACGAACGTACCTGTAGGAAAAAGCCCGACTTGAAGTCGGGCTGTTCCACAGGCGATGGCGGGGAGGATCAGCCCATATGGTCCTGATCGAGAATGATCGCGTGATCCAGGGTTTCCAGCAGCGCCTTGCGCACTTTCAGCTTGGTGTTCTTGTGGGCGTTCATATTGATCTTCTTCAACTGCCGGGCGGCGTTCAGGGCAGCTTCCTGCAGGGCTTCCGGCGCCACCACCTTGTCGAGGAAACCGGCGGCCACGGCGTCCTGCGGGTTGAACATCTCGCCGTTGATCACCGAGCGGTGAAAGGCGGCGCGGCCGAGGCGGTCGCGGGCGATCTCGATCCCGGCGTGGTGCATGGTCATGCCGATCTGCACTTCATTCAGGCCGATGCTGAACGGCCCGTCGACGCCGATGCGGTAGTCGGCCGACAGCAGCAGGAAGGCGCCCTTGGCCACGGCATGGCCGGGGCAGGCGACGATCACCGGGAACGGGTGGGACAACAGGCGACGGGCGAGGGTGGAACCGGCGGTCACCAGGCTGACGGCTTCCTTGGGGCCGGCGGTCATCACTTTCAGATCGTAGCCGCCGGAGAGGATGCCGGGCTGGCCGGTGATGATCACCACCGCGCGGTCGCTGGTGGCCTGGTCCAGGGCGGTGTTGAAGGCGGCAATCACGTCCGGGGAAATGGCATTGACCTTGCCATTGCTCAAGGTCAAGGTCGCGATACCGTCTTCGAGATGGTAGGAGATCAATTCACTCATGACGTAATTCCTTATAAAGAAGTGGCACAGACGTTACCCAGCCGCACGGGTGAGGTAAAGCGCCGTGACTGACTGGTGAGTCAGGCTTTTGCCGCCGCGACCGTGGCTGCGGGCTTTGCCAGCTGCCTGCGCTGCCTTTAGGCAAGGCGTTGGGCCGGGCCGGAGATTGGCGGGTTTGCCCTGACGGGTGGGCGGGGCGATGGCGCCAGGTCGGCTACCCGACTTAAGCGCATGAAAATTCTGAAAAAAACCTTTGCCATTGGAAAAGCTTTCGACTACATTAGCGCGCCTCGACAGACTGAATCGGTTTGACGAGATACGGTGAAGTGTCCGAGTGGCTTAAGGAGCACGCCTGGAAAGTGTGTATACAGGAAACTGTATCGAGAGTTCGAATCTCTCCTTCACCGCCAAATTGAATAAACGCAAGCCCCTGATTTTCCTCGAGAAAGTCGGGGGTTTGTGGTTTTTGGCGTCTAAAAAATAGCCCCATGGGACCACCATGGGACTGGTGCGCTATTTTGGTGCGGTAAGTAGAGGCAATGACTGAGCGGTCGGGTGCAGTTCATCTGCCCGCAATCGGCTTGCCAATATTGTGGCTACCTTCGATCATGGACAGACGCTCGCCAGTATTTTTGACGACTGCTTTTTTCCAAATAGGGCAATGATGCAGGTGGTGGGATGACGGTTCGAGAACGTTCGATGTAGGGAGCTACGAGTGAATTACAGTCTGAACAGGAATATTGGCATTCATTTTGCCAATCAGAATAAGATTACCACTTCGCCTTTTTAATGATGCTGATCTATGACTATTGAACGCACGAGCACAACTAAAATACGTGAAATAGTCACTTCGCTGAATCGTGCCGATTTCAGTGCTATCGATTATGAACATCTCCTGACTCAGGTGGGGGTATTGATCAAGGGCACTCCTATGAAGGTGCAATCTTTGCCTGTAGGAACCACGCTTTATCGTGGGGTAATTTACTCCGAACGGCCCAGTGAAGTGAGTTATTTAGGTAGTCCACCCGCTGCACTTGTGACCAATTTTCAACGTTGTAATGGTCCCGGCAAACCAATGTTCTATGCAAGTGTCGATATTGCTGCAGTATTCTCCGAACTAAACGCGGAAGTTGGCGATATAGTTTATCTATCAAGCTGGATTGTTGATCGAGAGTTTTTTTGCTTTCGAATTCCACCAGGTGCAGGTGAGGGGATGGAGGAGGACTTCGCGTTCTCAAAAATTGAAACGTTTTTTGAGACGCGATTCGCTCAACCTATTCATGAGACATTTTCAGCACAGTACAAACTGACCGCTGCTATTACCGAGAAATTGTCAACTGGTAACGTCTTGGGTCTTCCTGAGCTGATTAAAGGGCGGCCCTTTGGAGCTGTTATATATCCATCGGTTGCACACACCTCGCGCTCCGATAACATTGCGATTCAAACGTCAGTAGCACAGTCATGTCTGCGGCTTTCCGATGTCCGTGCAATTGAAGTTACGGAACGCCAAGCTGACTCACATACTGTGCGAGAGATCGATTTCAGCAGCGATTTTGAGGATGAACACATAAAATGGCTGGGTCGCCCGAGGCAGTGGACTTTAAATTCCATGGGGACTTTCAATTTCACCGTTGAGAACGGTATGTGGGTAGCGCGTACCGAGGACGGCACTGTCATAAATCCATCGTAGAACACAAACGCAGTGTAGGTAGCCTTCGATACTTCCTTGAACGGAGTACGTAACTATGAATCCGAGCTTCCGTTGATGAATCCTTGTCGACGTGAGGCAAGCGTCACCGCTAAGGCGCGATCTCCGGAGGTTAAGCTTTTTTCCTGTATGACCTCAAGGTGCTATCACGGCCGTTGAGTACAGATTGACTAAACGCAGGATTCGAATAACACCGCTTATGTCAAAAAAACCCCTACACTTACGCTAGGTGTGGGGGGCTTTTTTGTGGGTACCGGAAGCCAGGCCCCCCTAGATTGGTCGACCAGACTCCCTCCGTCTGGTATGACGCACCGTTATCCCTCCTTCATGGACAAGGTTGATACCGATGTACAAGCGGCTGACCCACCCCTTAGCGTTGGACAACGCTCAGCAGTTCTTCAATGACTTGGTGATCTTGAGCGATCCCGATTGCCTGCATGTTCGGGTGCGTCAGCATGTCGAAGCCTACCGCCTCATCGCGTTGGGCCAACACGTCCCCCCCAGCCTGTTCAACGAAATACGCGGCTTTCTTGATGGATTGGTGGCTTGCGACGTGTTGGGGGCGGAGCAGGGCCGTGAGCTCTATCAGCGCCTGGCACGGGGATGTGAGTCTAACTGGATGCATATATAAACAGTGCTTATTCCTATGACAGCGTCCGACTAATCGATCTGGAGTGCAGACATGAATGATCTGGACTTGTTGAGTGGGATCAGCTTGCCGGAGTTAATCCGTACTCTTGCGCAGAACCATCTCGCCCACCTCGTTTGCGCCGAGGATCAACGAAACCTCGACCTAGCGGTGGAGCGGGCGGAAGGTTTTATCGAAGGGCTGGACGCTGCCCGGGTGCTGAAGCCGGCGATTATTGATGCGCTGTATATGGCGGTCGACCGGGCGGCCAGGGCACGTGAAGCGGAACTTGCTGTATGAGTGGGTATGCCATTCAATTGGATGTGCTCAAGGCCCTGGTCAGTCAGCAGGCGACCCGTGAAGCCGTGGTCGGCGGGATGCAAGGCGATAACTCCAAGTGGACGTTATCGGTGCGCCTGGGCGCTCCCACGGCGCGACTGGTAGCGGTGCGCTCCCGGCGTGAACCGGTGCGAACCTGGGCCAGTCTGACGGCCGTGGGGCGATTCGCCGAAGCGGTGGGGATCGCGGTGTTCAGCGTGGAGCTGTGAGCGGTTCGAGCTTCAGCGCCAGTTGCAGCA
Organism: Pseudomonas sp. Mn2068; assembly: GCF_049319725.1. NCBI lineage: Bacteria > Pseudomonadati > Pseudomonadota > Gammaproteobacteria > Pseudomonadales > Pseudomonadaceae > Pseudomonas > Pseudomonas sp. Mn2068. The sequence goes on from NZ_JBMOUG010000014.1 coordinate 109,841, forward strand.
TTCCGACCACGTCGGGCCCATCCTCATTAATCCATGTCCCATAGTGCTGACGGATCATATTGCCGTTGGTATGACCCATCTGCTCGGCGATCCAGTCGATCGAGGCTACCCCCGTGGTCAGCAACTGGCTGGCGTAGGTGTGCCGGCACTGGCCGGGCCCTCGATAGCGAACCCCCGCCTCGAGCAAATGCGCCTTGAAAAAACGGTCACGGACCACGAAGTCGTTGGCATGCGGCAAGCCGCTTTTGGTGTTCAGGAAGACAAAGTGCAGTGTGTGTTGTCGCACGGTCTTGTTGTCCCGTTCAACCACGTCGACCGTTTCGGCCTTCTTGTTTCGGTTCAGGGCATCGAGCTTGCGCAGCGCGTCCCAAGCAGGGGGGAGCAAGCGGACTTTGCGCGTCGATCGCCGGGTTTTCGTTACCCGGTACGCGCCGCGTACCTTGGACCGGCGGAATGTCACGGTGCCGCGCTCCAGGTCGACATCCTCCCAGGCTAGGGCAATGGTTTCTGACACCCGCGGCCCGGCCCACAGCATGAACTGAACCATCAACAGCTCTTGAGTGCGGTGGGTTGGCGTGTCGAGGATCTGCTTGATCTCTGCTCGGGTAAACGGGTCGGGTGCCTCCGGATCCGGCAGCCGTACCATCAGCCCCTCAGTAGGATCGTGCGCGACTTTCATCCTGGTACGATACAGCCTGAACACTTGTCGAATGTTGCTGATGATGTCGCGGATGGTCTTGTTTTTCAGTGTCGTGGATAGGGTGCCCTGGATCCACTCCTGCAGGTCCAGGTGATCGATCTGGTGGATCTGGACTTTGCCCCAGCGTGGCCGCACATGGACCTCGGCCTTGTTGGCGTAGCCTCGATAACTCGACGCTGCCACGCTGTTGGCTTTGATCCTCAACCACAGGTCCAGGTAATGACCAAAGGTGTTTTCGACGAGCCTGGCCGAGTGTGGGAAGTGCCGTGCGTAATCAAATGTGCCGGACTGGATTTCGTACTCGATGATGGCGATCAGACGTTTTGCCTGGGCCACGATGGCCGGTGTGTTCCCCCCTGGGATGGCCTCCCGGCACTTTTCCCCGTTGTATTGAAAATAGATTCTCACGGAATTCCCGCGAGCTTCGACCCCACTCATGTAAACCCCTAACGCTGTACTCGTGTATCGACAGTCTGACGATCGGAAACAAAAAGGCCCGTTTCCGGGCCCAGTATCTTGATGCGCATCTTCTAGTGGACGCTGTTCGTTACTTCGGCTGTGGCGTGCGTAGATGGGCGTTCATCACCTGGCGCCGGCGGCTGCATTTCACATGGCTGCCTTGGGTGCGCCACCGGCCGCACAGGTCGCAAACGCTGGTGTAGTCGATGTTCCAGGGGAAGCGCCGGCTCCTGATGTCTGCAGGTCGGTTAGGCATGGTGATCGTCCTCCGGGAGAGCAGAGCTGGGGTGCGTGGGTGGCTGGGTGAGCAGACGGGCCACGACCGCCGCGTCACGATCGCTCAGTTCGCCCAGGGTGCTGGCCATCTGGCTGAGGTTTTCCAGGTGGGCCCGTGATTCCGGGGTTTTGTGGACTAGGTAGCCGATGACGGCGGCGCCGATGATCGCGGTGACCACCAGGTGCCTTGCCGGTGTGATAGCCTGCGTGCCGCTGCTGCTTTGGTGCTGTGCTTGCATGGTGTTGCTCCTCTGTGGTGGTTGGTGTCGGGGAGCTGCAACTCCTCGACACCGTTTCTTTCAAGATCAGTCCTTACGGGCCAGGTGGATCACCAGGTCATCAAAAAACGGCTCATGCTCAGCACATGATTGCCACTCCAGCACCCTCAGAATCTGCTGCCTGCTGCAGTCGTCCACCAGGATTTCACGCTGGCCACCTGCTGCCCGGACCTCCAGAATCTCCAGTAAGCCTTCCTCCCCATAAGCACCCGCCTGGATGATCGGCGCGCTTTGCCCTGTGAAGTCCAGACGGTCCTGAACTGACTGCAGCTTGCTTGTTTTGCCGTCGCCGGCATTGCCCATAAACACTTGGATCTGCATCGGTCTTGCTCTCCTTTACGCCTTGAATGTCCAGCACTTCACCGTTGTCGGCCGAGGTGGCGAACAGGGATTTCGATGGTTGAATGCGGCCCGCGCGGCGCTGTGCACGGCCTTGTTGCTGTCCAGGAACTTGCGGGAGCGGGACTCCTTGAGCAGGTCGCGCAAGGTGCCCACGTCCGCCAGCTTCTGCTTGTGTTCTGCAGCTCGTTCGCAGAATTCGTTGAGGTTGATGGCGATCACGGTCGGATCGCTGCTGTGGTCGACCACGGGATCTTCGCTGAGGGATTCGAGGTAGTCGTAGACCTCCCAGAACTCGGCAACGGCCGTATGGTCGGAGCTGATCGAGGCCTGGCGCTCGATGGCCATCCGGACGATCTGGCGCTGGGTAGCGGCGATCTGTGGCTGACTCAACTTCAGGACCAGGCCCAGGCTGTCCAGCAGGGCGAGCAACTGAGCGTGATTCTTGCTGATCCGCTCAACGCGGATGTACCCGCGCAGGTCATAACCACAACTGCTGCAGTTGCCCTGGTCGCTGATGTAGGCTGTGTCACAGGCGAAACAGTGAGTGTGCAAGCGGCGCAGCTTCGATTCATGTTCGGGCATGCCCTGGGCGAACAGATCGATCACCGCGGACTCTTTGCCGACTGCCCGTAACAGGAAATGGCTCAACGTGTCGCCATTCAGTGCGTTGAGCTGGTCTGCAGCTGCACGGCTTTCGGGGGTGACGACCGGACGAACGAAGTGCAGTTTCACGATGCGCGTCATGATCGCCTCATGGGCGACCACTGCCGCGTTCTGGCTGATGGCGATCGTTCCGCGAAATGGCGGTTCATATGTCTCGTTGCCGGCGGTCTTGACGCCTTTCGTGGCGAGGGTGCCACCGCCGAAAAAGTCTTTCAGCTCGTCCCACTCGAAGGTTTTCGCGTGGGCCCGGTCCTCGCTATGACGGTCCGCTTCAAGGAACACCACCGGCATGCCTGACACCTGTCCCATCAGGCGAGAGCGCCCGGCTTTGGTCGACTTCATCGGGTCAAACCCTTCGTATCCCTCGCGGCCGAGCAGCTTCCACAGCAGGTTGAGCAGGGTCGTTTTGCCGGAGCCGGCTTCACCGGTGGCTTCCAGGAAGGGGAACGACTGGTAGCGGGCACGGATCTGCTCGCAGAACAGCGACCCGAAAAAGAACACCAGGGCGACAATTCCCTGGGCGCCGAAGCACGTCCACAGTAACTGCAGCCATTTCTCGTCGAAACCCTTCGCCTCGCGCTGCAGTTTGATGGTGACCCCCTTCTGAAGGGTCTTCAGACGCAGCTTGCCGAACTCGAAATAGTCTTCGCTGTTGACCTTGTAGGTGGTGCCGTCCTTGATCGCGAGATCGCCGTAGACGTAACAAGCGTGTTCCTTGCTGTAGCCCACGTAGTCGATGGTCGACACGGTCTTGATGCCGTACAGCTGATCCTTCATGAGCTTGTCGAGCTGCTGGCCGCTGCCGGTGAACATGGCGCCGGCAGCCATACCAAGTAGCCGCTTCTTGAACTCGCTCGCGGCCGACAGCTGTCCGCTAGTGAAGGTGTTTTTCACGCTCTCCGAGTCGTGGGGGAAGTCGACGCGCAGGTAGTACCAGGACTCATCCGTCACCTCGTTGCGCTGGAAATACAGGGCTTGGGGGTAGCAGTTGGCGATCTCTACCACGCTGCCGGATTGCTGCAGAGCCTTTTCGCGTTGTTGCGATTGATTGAGCAACTGATCGTCTTGCTGTTCGCTATCCTCCAGGTCCTGCATGGCCCGGTTGTACTTGTCCAGGTCCAACTTGAACCAGTACAGCCGATTACCGAAGCCCAGGTGGAATTCCCCACGCTTGTTCCACTCGTACATCAGCAACGCCTTTTCGGCGGCGCTTTCAGCCAACAACAGGGCACCCTGGTGGCGGGCCTGCTTGAGGTCTTCAGCGATCTGTTCAGCACGCTTTTTCTCGTCCTGGATAAAGCCCCAGCGCTGATGCAGATCGTTCCAGTCGGTCTTGCGACCGTCACGCTGGGGGATCTGCGCCGCCTCGCAGACGAAGCCCAGGGCGCGCGCATCCCGAGCCCAGCGCCGGGTGTACACGTGGGCGCCAGGCTCGTTATCGAGAGCCCAAATCAGCTTCGGGAGTTTCCCTTGGTGGGCCTCGGTCAAGGCCTTGAGTGAATCCACGGGGAATGCATTCGACGACATAGCCGACACGGCCGCGATGTCGTTGTGCACCAGGGCGATGGCGTCGAAGATTCCTTCGACGATCCAGATTTCCTTCGCTTCTAATAGGTCAACGCAAGGTGGGCACCACCAAGTGCCGCGATAGCTGTCCTTGGACTTGAAGCGGGCCTTCATCTTGCCAAACCGGTGCGGCTGATCGATCAGGCGTTCCCACCAGCCTCCTTTCTCCAGGGCGAACCGCACAGTGGCGCTGCCGGCGTCGTGTTCGCGGGAGTAGAAGCTTTCTTGGGTGAACCACCCCTGGATCAGCTCAAAGCGAAAGCCCCGGGCAAACTCCAAGTAGGCGCGTGCGGTGGCATTGGGGTGTTGTTCGGTGGCGGGGGCTCGCTTGCTCCAGTCCTCGAACAGATCGTCGTACAGCTCCTTCACGTGCAGGGTATGGCCGCATTTTTCAGGTCGGCCACAGATCACCATCCATGGCGTATCGAACCTGGAGTACAGCTCTTTTTTCTTGCACTTGGGGCAGGTGCCACCGCGCATATAGTCGGTGCCGGTACGGTGCTTCAGCCCGAAGTCGGACTGGAGGCGTTGCAGCACGTCGTGACGGAGGTCGTCTTTCATGGGTTACTTCACTGCTTTGAGACTGAGAGATAGGGCTGCCATCAGGCGTTTTTGTGCGGCCATCACTGGCGTTTTTGCGAGGATCGAGCTGTGCCGTTCATCTGTCGGGATATACCGGTACTCGTCCGCGTACCAGTAGTCGTTGAGGCTCAAACGGTATTGCTCACGCATGTACGCCAGCAGGGCCTGAGCCTCTGCCGGGGGCATCTGAGCGTTGAGAACTACGGCGTTTACCATGGTGAAACCTCGATTTCGGGCGCAGCTCACCCAAACCCACGGGGTGCGGGGCAGGCGTTTGTTTAGGAGTGGGTGTTACGAGAAGGTGGCGCGATAACGCCCGTTGTCCGGCGCTTTCAGAATTCGCTCATAGATCTCGTTGACCGGAACGCACCAGCAGTACCCTTTGACCGGATCCCTGATGACCAGGGCGGTGTCGGTGCTGAAGGTCAGATCGATTCGCTGGCGTAGCGAAATTTCCATGTGCTCGATGTGAGCCTGCGAGGCCAGCCGCGTCGCCAGCGGCTCAGCAACGTTGAAACTGCTGACCAGGTGACTGATCGTGCGATCGAGGAGTACAGAAATATCGCTGAGGTGCTCGCCTTGATGGCGCTCGAGGAAGGCGAGGGCGGCGGTACGAATGCAGTCCTGATAATCCGCGTTAACTTGGTTGGTCATTGTGCTTTCCCCGATTTGGCGCGGTAGAGATCGATGGCGGCATATACCTCGGCGGTACGTGCTGCCAAATGCAAGGTGTGGGCATTGAGGATCAGCTGTGCTTCATCCTCGGTGATCACTCCATCTTCGAGTGCCTGGGCAATGATCTGGTCGACCGTTCCCTGTTTGGCCGAACTCTGCATGGCGCGGGCATACATCTCCACGTTGTCCAGGCTCCCTGGATCTGCAACTGGTACGAACATGCCGCCGTACATCGACGCCACGTAATTGGCGAAGTGCTGGGTGCCTGTCTCTTGCTCCAACTGGAAGACCTGGACGTCAGTCAGGGGGCGGCAGTTGTTGTTCTCATAGGCGTGGTTGTCGAACTTCTTCAGCGACAAGCCGATTCGAGCTGCAGCGCATTCACGCCCGCCCGGGTAGGTGCAAATAATTGCACTGACAACTTCCCGCCGCGTTTTTAGAACCTTGGTTTTCATCTTCTGCTGTTCCCTCAGTGAGTTGGCCATTACTGTTCGATCACGCCGTCCTTGATCCCCAGCAATACGGCGGCGCGATGTGCCTCCCCCCGGCGACCTTTGATCCGACCGTTCAATAGGTCGCTGACTAAATTTTTGTTCAATTCGTGTGTGCGACTGAACTCCGCGATGCTGACTCCCTTGCGATCAAGCTCAGCACGGGCTTGCTCGGGCGTAACGGTGGCGGGCATGATGTCTACTCTGTTCGTTTGTGGTTGTTTCTGTTTGTCTGTGGTGATTCTTGGTCAATATTTTGATCAAGTCAATGGTGGTGGATAAAAAAATGCTCATAGCTGATGGAGTAGGTGATCGCCTAAGGGAAGAGCGCGAGCGCTTAGGTCTGAACCAAACTGATTTTGGTACGTTGCTTGGAGTCAGTAGGGGAACTCAGAAAAACTACGAGCTTGGCGCGAATTCGTTGGATCTGCGCTACGTCGCCGATCTTGTGGAACATAGAGTTGACGCGGGCTACGTGCTGACTGGGCATCGTTCGCCACCGCCAGGACAGGGACTTGATCCTGTGGAGGCGGATCTTGTCGAAATGTACAGGTGCTTGACACCAGATGATCAAAAAACTGTACGTCGCATCGTTAAGTCGATGGCGGCCGAGGCAGTAGAAGCTCCGAAGTAAGTTGTAACTAGTTGTGTCGCACACCTGAAATACCTCCGTCAGAAAGCCAATGGCTGCCCGATAACGTCTGTTCAGCAAAATGCATCAATGGAGCGGTACGCATGTTGGACAGCACAAAGCTTGAAGTAAGTTGTCGTGAGTCAGTTGGTAATCAGTGGCTTGAACTGACAGACTCGGAAGTACGCCTTATCAGGCTTTATCGACAAATGTCTGAAAGTGATCGTAAACAAATTCGACGTATTTCCGGATATCTCGCAGAACCTGTTGAAAGCGAATGACTCTGTTGTCCCGAGTTAAAGCTCGGGCTTCCTCAGGGCCGCATGACCAAGCGCGGCCCCTTATGCTGTCGGTGCCTTGAGCCTGTTCATGCTGCGCCCAACCGATCGAAAAGTTCCTGTTGCTTCGCCCTTGGCATATCTCTTAAGCGATCAAACAGCATTCTTTCGTATGATTGAGCCGAAGGGCTGAGCGTATGAGAAAACGTTAAGTTCGCCACCCAGGTATGCCCACAAGTTGCGTCTAGGCACTGGCAGTACAACTTCGCGAAGTCCCGTGACAACTCTTCTCTCGAAGCAATCCGCCCTTTATGTCCGCACTTGCATACAACTCTCATTGTGTCCCTCCCCAGGGGCAGCCTATAGCCACTATTTTGCCATAATGCGTAGTGGTATTGGCTCTATTAGCCAGATTGGGTAGTGCTTTCAACTGGTATATTGGCTGATGTCCAGGTGAAGCGCCTGTCTTCTCGCAACGTGTCGTTGACTTGGTTGAACAGCTGACAGATCGGCCGGATTTCGTTGCTGGTGTACACCCGATCGATCTTCTCGATGTCGCCGAAACCACCGCTGTTCTCCGGAATGATCCCGGCCAGCGCCGGGTTCATGCGCCAGGCCGCGATCACGTCATTGCGGGTGATGTTCTTCACCTTCTCCAGCTCGTCCTTGGCCTGGAAGTCGCCCACGGGAATGATCTGAATCGCGTTTTCCTTGCCATTCGGGATGTTCACGAACATCGAGCGGAAGTTACCCACACCCTTACTCGCGCTGATCTGTGCCTGCAGGTTCTCTTCGTCTTCCTCGGTCAGGTCCGGATCGTTGGTGTAGAAGATGTAACCGGCGTGCGCGCCGTTGCTGTAGTAACGCCGGCGGAACAGGGTCGCGGCTTCGTTGAGTAATAGCGCCTGCATGCCGCCCAGGTAGTCCGGAACGCCGTAGATGTTCTGTTCAACGTCGTAGTCCAGAACGTGTTCGATTTCGTCCTGGTCGAAGTCCATGAACTTGTTGTCCGGCATCAGCATCCGGAAGCCACCGTCTACCTTGACCCGCATATTGATCGTTGGCAGGTGCTGCAGCTCCAGGACCTGGCCAAATGCGTTGGTGTCGCGGTAGAAAAACGCCTCTCCGAAGACCATGTAGTCGAGGCCGGCCCGGCCCATGGTTTGCGTGCTACAGCCCGCGGATTGAATGAACTCACGCAGCAGCAGGTTGCGCTTGAACTTCGGAATGGCGCCGTGGTGTGCGTTGGCACGCAGCAGCTTGGCCAGGCCCGGACGCGACACCGGCGGCTTGTAGATCTCGCCGTCGTCGCTGGGGAACACGCCCAGGTACTCGCCGATGTTGCCCGACAGCACCTGTTCGGGCTCTCCGAAGGTGAATGTCCGCATTGGCTGTGGCTGTCGCGCCTGCTGGGCGACCTTGCGATTGTGTCGTGGCTTGGGCATGGCTTCCGCTCGTAAGGTAGCGGCTCCGGCGCCGCTTGTTCGTGTTCAAAGGTTCGTTGGCCAGGGCGTGCATCACCGCCCAGGCGATATCGGCGTGGCCGGTGGCGTCGGTGCGTGACGCGCTGTAGGTGACCTGGCCACTGTTGGTGGTGCCACGCTTGATGGTCAGGAAGGCCTGGGCGATGTCGGTCCAGCCGGCGTCCCACTCGATACGGCTGCCCTGGATCGTGTCCTGCGCCTTCAGCACCAGGGCGTTTTTCGCCTCAAGGCTGTAGTGGATCGGCGTGGCCTTCGCGTAGAAGTCGCGCACCAGGTCGAACACGCCGTAACCCACGCCAGTGACATCGATGCCGATGTGCTGGACGTTGAAGCGCTCGGTGAGCTTCTTGACCTGGGCGGCCTGGTAGGTGAACGAATGCCCACGCCAGCTGTGTTTCTCCAGGATTCGGAACTTCGCCCCGGGTTCCAGCGGCGGCGCGATGACCACGCAGGTGGCATCGTCGCGGGTCCGGCTTGGGTCGTAGCCCAGCCAGACCGGGCTGTTGCCGAACGGCCGATCGTCGTCGGGCTTGTAGTCCTCCCACAACGACAGGTCGGAATAGCAACGCTCCAGGTCCTTCAGACCGAACGCGCTCTGCGTGCTGTCGATGAATTTGCAGTAGAACAGCTGCTGGAACTTGTCTTCGTCGTACTCCAGCTGCAGCTGCTCCAGGTCGAACAGATCGCAGCCGCCGTCGATCGCATCCTGGATGGTGATCGTCTTGCGCCATTGGCCGTCCGGGCACAGCGCGCCAGCGGTGTACGCCGACTCCACCGGCCAGGTGCCGCCGGCCTTTTTGCCGCGCTTGCTGTTGCGGAACTCCTCGCCGGTCCAGAACGGGTAGGCCTGGTGCGACACCGCGCTGGGCGTCGAGAAATAGGTTTTCCGCCACTTCTTGTGTGTGCCCATCGCGCTGGCCACGGTGCTGAGCTTCTCGAAATCGCGGATCCAGAAGTATTCGTCGACGTAGACGTGGCCGTGATAGCCCTGCGCCGTGCTGCTGTTTGTCGACAGGAAGCGCAGTTCGGCGCCGTTGCTGAGCACGATCGGGTTGCCGGTCAGCTCGATGTCGAACCACGATTTTGCGAACTGGATGATGTAGCTGCGGAAGATCTCCGACTGCGATCGGCTGGCGGACAGGAACACCTGGTTGTCGCCGCTGAGTACCGCGTCCATGAACGCTTCGCCGGCGAAATAGTAGGTCAGGCCCACCTGGCGGCTCTTGAGGATGTTGCGGATCCTGCAGGTCAGCGGGTTCTGCTTGGCGGCGAACAGTTCCTGCTGGTAGCGGTACATCTTGCTGATGAACTTATCCAAGAAGTCGACTTCGGTCAGCTCGCTGATGTCGTTCTTGGCCTTCTTCTCCTTTTTCTTGCCTCCACCCTCGCCACGGCCGGAACGTTCGCCACGTGAGCGCTGGCGCGGTTCCTGGGGCTCGCCCTGGTCGTCTCTGGTCGGTACTGCCGCCGGCGCCGGTTTGATCGCCTGTTTCAGTAGCCGTTCGCGAACGGCGGTCAGCCGGTCCAGCTCGTTCAGATCGTCCTTGGACAGACTGCCTACTTTGTCCAGGAGCAGGGTGATACGCCGGCCGACAGCCGTCAGCGGCTCTTCGTCCGACAGCATGTCTTCCCACCCGCCCTGGCGGATCCAGTAGTACACGATCCGGATATTGGGCAGGTTGAGTTGCGCCTGAATTTCCTTTGCCTTGCAGCGGCGCAGAAACAGGCGTTTGGCGGCTTCTTTAACTTCGGTCGAGTAATACATGGGCCGCAGTCTATGCGGCGAAAACGCTGGAAACGCGAGGTTAAATTCCGTGATTCACCTAGATGTCGAATCTAGGAGAAACGCGCATTTGAACCGTTTGTTCGAGGTCGATCGGCTCCCTATCGTGGCGGCTCAAACCACCGATTGAGCGCAGTTATCACTCATGCCCCGTTCCCTTGTCTCTTACTGGAAACGTGTTGCCACCAGCGGTCCTACCGTTGATGGACGCGAGATCACTCCCCAGGAACTGCGCGATATCGCCGAAACCTACAAGCCGTCCAAGTACACGGCGGTGATCTGGTGCGACCACGAACGGTGGTCAGGATCTCACGGCACCGTCTTTGCGGTGCGTCTTGTTGAGGAGGGTGACGACCTGGAGCCAGGTCAGATCGGCCTGGAGGCGCAGCTAAAGCCCAATGACCGACTGCTCTACCTCAACGACCAGGGGCAGAAGCTGTTCTCCAGTATCGAGATTTGCCCGAATTTCGCCGGCAGCGGCAAAGCCTATTTGACCGGCCTGGGCATCACCGACGAACCGGCCAGCCTGGGCACCCAGGAACTCTACTTTTCGAGGAAAACCCACAAGGCAGCGTATTACGCCGCCCCGGTTGAACTTGGCTCCCTGCGTGACCCCCAGCCTCAAAGCGAGCTGCCGAAGTTGTTCGCCATGTTTACCAGTCTGTTCAAGCGCTTCGGCCTTGAAGAGAGCCCCACCGAACCCACCCCCACCGAGAGCAAAACCCCAATGGATGAAGCTACCGCAACGGCCTTAAAAGCCCTGCTGGCGCAGCTGCTGGTCGTCGCTGCCGGCATTCAGGCTGTCGTCGAGCCTGCTGCCGAAGAAGCACCAGAACCCGATCAGGCTCCGATCGACGACGTGAGCGCAGCGGTTGACGAGATCGTCGCTACCGCTGAAGAAGAACGTGAGTTCCGCCGCAAGGGCGGCGCCTCGAACAAGGCGGTTCTGAATGCGCTGGCGAGCCTGCAAAAGCAGTTCACCGCGATCCAGAACACCCCTAATGGTCGCCAACTGCCGCGCAATTCCGGCCCGGTAGCCACTGTCAAGAAGCGGGTGCTCTGATATGGCACAGCCACTGAGCGCCAATGGCGCCGAAAAATACGCCAAGCTGCAGGCCGCCCTTGCAGAAACCTACGGCGTCGAGAGTGCCAGCAAGCAATTCAGCGTCGAACCGTCGGTTGCCCAGGAACTGAACGACTCGATCACCGCCAAGGCCGACTTCCTGGAGCGCATCAACGTCGTGCCAGTGTCGGAGATCAAGGGCGAAAAGGTGTTTATCGGTGTCAACGGCCCGGTTACCGGCCGTACCAACACCAAGACCACCGATCGTGAAGCCAAGGATGCTTCGGCGCTGGAAAACACCACCTACGAGTTGGCTGATACTCAGTCGGACGTCGGGTTGCCGCACGCCAAGATCGACGCCTGGGCCAAGTTTTCGGATTTCCAGGACCGCTATTCTGCCGCCGTGCAGAAGCGTATTGCTCAAGACCGCATCGTGATCGGCTTCCACGGCACGCACGCAGCGAACCAGACTGACCTGGCCGCCAATCCGAAGCTCCAGGACGTGAACAAGGGCTGGCTGCAGCAACTGCGTGAGCAGGCCCCGCAGCAAGTGCTCAAGGAAGGCAAAATTGCTGGGAAGGTCACCCTCGGCGCCGGTGGTGACTACGCGAACCTCGACGCCCTGGTGCACGACACTAAGCAAATGGTCGACGAGATCCTGCGCGAAGACGGCGACCTGGTGGCCATCATCGGCAGCGACCTGTTGGCCGCCGACAAGGCCAAGCTGTACACCAAGCAGGGCGACACCCCGACCGAAAAGGAGCGAATCGAGAACGCACAGGTCATCTCGACCTATGGCGGTCTGCCGTCCTTCAGCGTGCCGAATTTCCCGGTTAACGCCGTGCTGGTCACCAGTTGGGACAACCTGTCGATCTACTTCCAGGACACCAGCTGGCGCAAGCAGACAATCGACAATCCGAAGCGCTCCCGCGTCGAGGACTACAACAGCCGCAATGAAGGCTATGTGATCGAGCAACTGGAAAAGATCGCACTGACCGAAAACGTGGAGCTTGTAGCGTGAGCCTGGCCCTGGCGCACAAACGCCGCGTCCTGGCCCAGGGTGTGACCGCCGCCACCGTGGCGCTGTCGGCGGCTGCCGTTCCGTACTCCCCGGCTGAGGCGTTGAGCAGCCCGGCCAATGCCCGCAAACACCTGGCGCTGCAGGAGGCGGCCCTGGACGAGGACCTGGCGCGACTGAGCGCGATCAACGGTCTGGCGGGACGGCAACTGCTTAAGCGCAGCGAGCTGCTGCCCAAGTACCAGGACTACGTCGCCCGCTATTGCGAATCGGGTCTGAATTTCCCGAACCGAGTCCTTGTGCAGGTCATGGTCTGGTTGTTTGACACCGAGCAGTTCGACGATGGGCTGGAGTTGGCTGAGTTCGCGATCGTCCAGGGCCAACCGATGCCGGAGCGCTTCAAGCGCCGCGACATCCAGACCTTTGTCGCCGACGCAGTGATCGAGTGGGCCTATGCCGAGTACAACGCCAAACGCAGTCCGGAGCCCTACTTGTCGGACCTGCTGACCCGCGTCGACGGCGAATGGCATCTGACTGAGCAGATCCCTGCCAAGTACCACAAGTTGGTGGGAATCCGTGCCATGGAGTCCAAGGACTGGGCTCTCGCGCTTGTTCACTTCGAACGTGCCACCACGCTGTACCCCAAGGTCGGCGTGGACACGCGGATCGAGAACTGCCGACGCGCACTGAAGAAACAACAGGCTGAAACGCCTTCCGAATAACCGACTACCCCCCCCAGCGGGAACCTGTGGACGTGTGTTGACCATTTATGGCCCGCCCCACGAAAAACAGGCTTCCCGCCCTTTTCGAGTGATCAGCATGAGCTTTTCAGGCAAGCCCACCACGGTTGTGGACCAGACCATCGAGAACAACGGCTTTTGGCCCGACCTCTCCCTGGCTGAGTTCCAGAAGGCTTACCGCCTTCCGGGCGAGTACCTGGCGGATCTGCTGGTCACTCAACTCAACATGGCCATGTACCAGGTGAACCAGGATCTACACCGCCTCACTGCCAAGTGGCAGGCGCTAGGCATCACCAACGTGGCCACGGCTGATTCGAGACTACTGCCTGAACGATCGCACCAGGTCGAGTTGTACAAGCGTGCGGTGTACTGCCGCGCCAAAGGCGCCTTGCTGACCGACTTCGCCACCGTTACCCGGCGCGAAAGCGCCGAGAACACGGGCAAGGAAGCCCCTGAGCGCGGCGAGAAGTACCAGGAGTTCAGCCAGCAGGCTGTCCGTGCCCTGCAGGGCCGCAGCCGCATCACGGTGTCGCTGCAGTGAACAAGCTGCGCGCGCTGACCGCGTATCTCCTGGAACAGAACCTGGTGCTTCCGGAGCAGTTGGACAGCTTCACCGAGCAGGTAAGCCTGGACCTGATCTGGAAGCCCAGCGAAAGCGGCATGCACATGGGGGATATGCGCTATCGCGCCGTCCTGGTGATGGAGCGCTTCGCCGAAAGCCCGGTGCTGCTGATGGCCCTGGTCGGCGCCTGGCTTGAATCCTTTGACCCCGATCGGGACGGCTTGCCGGCGCCGAACTTCGCTGTTGAGCCCCTGGACAGCGATCTGTTCGACGTGGAGCTGACCCTGGAGTTCGAAGAGGCCCAGCACCTGGCCGAGGATCCGGACGGCCCGATCAAAGTCGGTGACAAGTACTACGGCCTGACCAAGTTCGAGCTGTGGACCGCTGAACACGGCGAGGTGCGCAGCCATGGCACGTAGCCTTTTCGAACTCGATGCCCGGGGCCAGCTGGGGATCCGCGAGCAATTGGCCTTGCTGAGCCTGCCTCCGCAACTGCGCCGGCGGCTGCTGAACAACGTCAGCAAGCGCGTGCGGAGCATGAGCCGCAAGCGGATCCGCGATCAGCAGAACCTGGACGGCTCGCCCTTCGAGGCTCGCAAAGGCGACAGCAAGGGCAAAAAAAAGATGGAGGCCGGCCTGGGCAAGCTGCTGCAGGTCACCAACGTGAGTCCCGACGCCGCAACCCTGGGCTGGCGTAACGGCTTGACCTCATGGGTCGCCGCGCAACAGCACAACGGCGCGTCCGAGCGCCGTACTGCCGCGCAGATGCGCCGCTGGAACAGGGTGCCCGAAGGTCTGGCCGCCACAGACAAACAGGCCAAACGCCTGCGCAGGCTTGGTTTCAAGGTGCGCCAGGCGGGCAAAAAGACCCTGACCAGGCCGTCCGTGGCGTGGATCAAGGAGCACGTGAACTACGCCAAGGCGGGGCTGCTGATTCGCATCCTCTCCGATGAAAAAGCCGAGAGCACCGGTGCCCAGAGCTGGGAAATCACCCTGCCTAAGCGCCAGTTCCTCGGCAGCAGCGACCAGGAAACCAGCCAGCTGGTTAACCAGGTGCTGCAACAAATCCTGAATTCCACCCGCTAACGAGGCACTGCATGGCACTTGGCAAAGTCAGCGTCAACAATCTCAATCTCGGCCAGGGCGCCGTGACCGAGATCGAGCGCTATTTTCTGTTCATTGGCCCGGGGGCCAAGAGCGTCGGCCAGCTTCTGGCCCTGAACACCGACAGCGACCTGGATGCGGCCCTGGGCCTGCCTGACAGTGACCTGAAAACCCAGGTCAAGGCGGCACGGCTGAATGGCGGCGACCGCTGGGCCTGCCTTGCGGCGCCGATCGGCGCGGACGGCAACTGGTCGAACGCCCTGGAAAAGGCCCAGCAGCAGGGGTTCTCTGTCGAAGCGGCTGTGATCACCGCACCGGTGGCGGCTGCAGCGGATCTGTCGGTCATGCATGACGCCGCTGTCGCGGTCAGCAACACCTACGGCCGTCGCCTGTTCATCATGGCCAGCACCGCCGGCATTGGTGCAGACAAGTCCTGGTCGGAGTACCTGGTGCTGCAGAAGGCGATCACCAAGGATCTCGCCGCGCCGCGTGTCTTGGTTGTCCCCCAGTTGCACGGTAATGACCTTGGTGTTCTTGCCGGGCGCCTGGCCAACGCTGCCGTAAGCATTGCCGACAGCCCCATGCGGGTGGCCACCGGCACCGTCCTGGGCCTGGGCCCAACCCCCAAGGACAAGGAAGGTATCCCGCTGCCGTCCTCGATCCGCGCCGAGCTGGACAAGGCCCGTTTCTCTGTCTCGCAGACCTATCCGGATTACCCGGGCGTGTTCTGGGGCGACGGCAACATGCTCGATGCGCCGGCGAGCGACTTTCAAGTGGTCGAGTACCTGCGCATTGCCGATAAGGCCGCCCGGCAGGTGCGTCCGTTGCTGATCCAGCGCGTTGCCGATCGGCGCCTGAACAACACGCCCAACAGCATGGCCGCCGCTGTCAGCGCCTTGATGAAGCCGCTTCGTCAGATGGCCAAGTCCTCGATCTTCGCCGGTCAGCAGTTCCCCGGCGAGATCGAGGCGCCCAAGGACGGCGACATCGTCCTGGTGTGGAAGAGCAAAACCGTGGTGGAGCTGTTCCTCAAGGTCAAGCCCCTCAACTGCCCGAAAGACCTGACGGCGAACATCGCCCTCGATCTTTCCAACGATTCGGAGTAACCCCCATATGTCCCGCATTGGCGGTAAGAACTTCGACATCAACCTGGGGGATCTCCAGGTCCATGTCGAGAGCTGCACCCTGGATATCACCGACAACAGCGCGGTTGCGCTGACCAAGGGCGTGCCAGACGGCCATGTCGATGGCGACGTAGCCGGTGCCGGCGAATTCGAGTTCGACACCAACAACTTCAATCTGCTGATCGAGGCCGCCCGCTCCGCCGGCAGCTTCCGCCAGTTGGAACCCTTCGATGCGGTGTTCTTTGCCAAGGCCGGCGACGAAGAACTGCGTATCGAAGCCTTCGGCTGCAAGTTGAAGGTGTCCAGCTTGCTCAGTGTCGACCCGAAAGGCGGCGAGAAGTCCAAGCACAAGGTCCAGTTCAGCGTCGGTAGCCCTGATTTTGTCCGTATCAACGGCGTGCCATACCTGGCATCGACCGAGATCGAGGGCCTGCGCTGATGGTCTGCCCGTTTGACCGCGCCCAGGCCCTGGAGCAACGCCAGCGTGACCAGGCGATCGCCGCCCAGTTGGCCACGCCGCGGCCGATCGGGCCGAGCCGTAGCCACTGCCTGGACTGTGACAACCCCATTCCGGAGAAGCGCCAGGCGCTGGGCGGAATCGTCCGCTGCACCCCGTGCCAATCCCTTTTCGAGCAAGGACAACGCCGATGACCCTGCGCACCTGGAAGAACTTTTCCGCCGCTGAGCTGCGCTGCAAGTGCGGCAAATGCAGCAGTGACGGTAGCGAAATGGATCCGGCGTTCATGGACCGCCTGCAGCAGCTGCGCGAGCTGTTCGGCAAGCCCATGGCATTGAGCAGCGCTTTCCGCTGCCGCCGGCATCCGGAAGAGGCCAAGAAGACCGAGCCGGGCGAACACAGCCAGGGACAGGCCGTCGACGTGCGGATTCGCGGTGCCGAGGCGCTGCAGCTGCTGCAACTGGCCTTGAACCTCGGGTTTACCCGGATCGGCGTCAGTCAGCGCGGCAACGCTCGTTTTCTGCACCTCGGCACCGCCCCGGTCGGTGGCCGTCTCCCCAGTCCAATGATCTGGAGCTACTGATGAATCGCCTGTTTATCGCTGTCCTGTTCTTCGGTGTCGCCCTGGTGGGCTGTGCCTTCAGTGATGCCCGCCTGGTCGTGGCCCAGAGTGCCGCCACGTTGGTGGGGGCGTACTG
Source organism: Pseudomonas sp. Mn2068 (assembly GCF_049319725.1). Lineage (NCBI taxonomy): Bacteria > Pseudomonadati > Pseudomonadota > Gammaproteobacteria > Pseudomonadales > Pseudomonadaceae > Pseudomonas > Pseudomonas sp. Mn2068. The sequence continues at coordinate 126,815 of NZ_JBMOUG010000014.1, forward strand.
CAAGGCGCCGATGCCGGCCCGGGCGCTGCTGCGTCAGCAGATCGCCGCCGATACCGCGCCGAACAAGGTCCGGGTGGAGTGCGCCGCCGATGCCCTTTGAAAGCGACCTGGAGCTGCGTCACCGGCCCGGCCACACACGGTGGCAGGTGGTCCGGCCGCTGCAGTACGTGACCCTCGACGGTCGCCGTATCCAGGTGCCGATCGGCTACCTGTCGGATCTGGCCAGCGTGCCGCGCCTGGCGCGCTGGTTGATTGATCGGGAGGAACCCGCTGCGCGTCGACCTTCGGTGCTGCATGACCGGATCTACACCCACGAAACCCACCGGTTCACCAAGGCCGAGGCCGACCGGATCTTCTACGACGCCCTGCGCGAGGAGGGCATGAACACCGCATTGGCCTGGCTGATGTGGCAGGCCGTGCGTATCGGCGGCCGTGGCACCTGGAGCGCCTGACATGGAAATGCTGGAGAGACTGATGGCCTTGCTGCCTGAACTGCTGTTGACCGCCGTGATCGGCTTCCAGGCCTTTCTGTTCCGCCAGGTCAGTGAGTCCCGACGCGAACACCTGGAGCTGCGCGTGGAGATCGCCCAGAACTACCCGAAACACAACGACATTGAGCGGGCCATGGACAAGCTTGAGCACAGCTTGCGGGCCCAGCTCGATACCCACTTTAAAACCCTGAACCAACGGATCCGCAACCATGACTGAGACACGCGAAATTACCCTGGAAGTCGGCGCAAAGGACTTCACCTTCACCCTGACGCCCCAGGACATCAGCAAGTACTTCAACGCCATGACGGCCAACAACAAGGTGGCCCCGTCCAACAACCTGTTGATCAACACCGTTAAGCCGGCTGAGCGCGCCGACCTCAAGGTCGTGCTGGCCAACCCGGTGATGGTGATGCAGATCGCCGGCGCGCTCCTGGAAGAGTACTCGCCGGATGTCGAGATCATCGTAAAAAAGCCCTCGACCACGCCGAACGACTGACCGAAGACGGTCTGGGCCAACTGCTGGCCCTGACCCACCGCTGGTTACCTGGAGCCGAACCCACCATAGAAAACATGGGCACGGCCAAATGGTTGGAAGACGAGCATTGGCGGCGGATGGAGTTCGCGGTAGCGAACGGCATCGCCCACGCCCTGAACGGATAGGACTGCATGGCTGATCGTAGCGCCCGCCTGGACTTTATCCTGGCCCTGACCGACAAGGTCACTGCACCGTTGGGCAAGGTGAAAATGGGCTTTGCTGAGCTTGCCGATAAGAGCCAGAAAGGCATCACTCAGATGGGCATCGGCGCTGCAGGCCTGGCCGGTGCGTTCTACGGTATCAGTGAGTCATTAGAGCCGGCCCTGGAGATGAACCGCGCCCTGGGCGAAGTGCGTTCCCTCAGCGTGGCAGAAGATGCCTTGAAGTCGCTGAACCGCTCCGCGCTGGAGTTTTCAGTGAACTACGGGGAGAACGCCCGGGACTTTGTGGCATCGGCGTATAGCATTGAGGGCGCCATCAAGGGTCTGACCGGCAACCAGTTGGCGGTCTTCACCAATGCCAGCAACGTATTGGCCAAGGCTACCAAGTCGGACGCCGACACCATGGGCGCGTACGTGGGCACCATGTACAACCTGTTCAAGGGCCAGGCCGATGCCATGGGCAAGGATGCCTGGGTCGAGCAACTTGCCGGGCAGACCGCCACGGCAGTGCAGCTCTTCCGCACAAGCGGCGATCAGATCGGCGAGGCCTTCAAGGCCGCCGGCGGCCTGGCCAGCACGGCCGGGGTCAGCCTGGCCGAACAAATGGCGGTGCTTGGCACCCTGGGCAGCACCATGGACGGCGGTGAGGCCGGCGGCCTGTACAAGTCGTTCTTCGAGAACATCAGCGGTGCTTCGCAGAAGCTGGGGATGAAGTTCGTCGACCAGCAGGGCAAGTTGCTGCCGATGATGGACATCCTGGACAAGCTCAAGGGCAAGTTCGGCGACCTGTCGATCGAAGCCAACGGCAACAAGCTGCGCGATGCCTTCGGCGGCGAAGCGGCGCGCCTGATCAGCACCCTGATGGCCGATACCGATCGGCTGAAAAATGGCATGGATCGCCTGGGCAGCGTACGCGGCCTGGAGAACGCCGAGAACATGGCCAAGATGATGGTCGACCCTTGGCAACAGTGGTCATCGTTGGTCGAAGGCATGCGGGTGCTATTCGGCCAGGTACTGCTGCCATCGATCACGCCAGTGATGCAGAGGCTCGTCGATACCGGCAAGGTGCTGATGCGTTGGACCGAGATGTTCCCCAACATCACCCGCGTGGTGGGTATCACGACGCTGACAATCCTCGGGATCGTCGCTGCCATGTCGCTCCTGACCTTCATTGTCGGTGTCGCCCGCGTGACATGGTTGGGCCTGGTTACCGTTTGGAAGATCGTTCAATTGCTTCACCTGCGCTCGATCGCGGGATTCCTTCTGCAGGCGGTGGCGATTGGGCTGTACGTGGCCGGCCTGCTTCTCTTCCATACCACGCTCGGCATCATTCGAACCGCCATGTTGCTTTGGCAGGGGGTGATCTGGTTGGTCAACGTCGCGCTGACGGCCAACCCGATCGGCGTGGTGGTCATGGGGATTGCCGCCCTGGTCGCGATCGTGATCGCAGCCGTCTACTACTGGGACGAATGGACCACGGCCCTGATGGAGAGCGAAGCGTTTCAGTGGGTCCTGGACAAGCTGCAGGCGCTGACCGACTGGTTTAACGGGATGGGTGGCTGGGCCGGCATGGCCAAAGGTGCCTGGGACGCGATCGTCCAGGTGTTCTACAAGGCGATCAACGGCCTGATCGAGATGCTGAACAAGCTCCCGGGCGTGAACATCGAAACCCGCTTCGGCGACTTGCCCGAGCTGCCCGGTACCGACGTGGCCATGGGCGCAGCAGAAAGAGCCGTCTCTGCCCAGCAGGCGCAGCAGAACATCAATGCAGCCATTCCCAGCCTCTCGCCGGCGCGACCTAACGCCGTGCCCCCGGGCGGGCTGCTGACCAGCATCCAGAACAACAACAGCAGCCAGAACAAGGGTACCCACGTGGAAAACCTGAACATCCATACCGGCAAGCCAATGACCCCACTGGAGCTGGAAAACATGATGGCCATGGCGGTACCAGGATGAGCGAGTACATCGACCTGCTGATCCGGGACAACGACCTGGTGCTGGATCCGTCGCGTCAGCCGCGGCTGATCGAGGACCGGGCAAGCATCGCCCAGGACATCGCCCACATGATCCGCGACAGCGGCCTGTTGGTGACCCTGGTCGCCGAGCGCGATCGGCTCAGGCAGCGCGACTGCATCCAGCAACTGGAACTGCTGGTGGAGGCGGATGAACGCCTGGTGCCGGGCACCGCGCTGATCACCCAACTGCAGCCCGGCCATTACCTGGTGACGGCGACCACCCTGAAATTCGGCACGATTGAGGTAACGCTGTGAGTGATGTGGATTTCAAGCAGGCACTGAGTGATGCCGGCATCCCGACAACCGAAGCCGGCCTGCGCCAGGCGTGGGAGGCCGAGGTGGCCGCCCAGGACTGCAAACTGAGCAATACCAGTGCCTGGTCACCATTCTGGCGGGTAGTCACCGCCCTGGTGACCAAGCCGGTGCTGTGGATCCTGGATTTCTTCGTTGCCACCGTGCTGCCGAACTTCTTCGTCAAGACGGCTAAGGGCGCCTGGTTGGACATGTTGGCCTGGGCGGTCAACGTTGAGCGCAAGGGGGCGAGCAAGGCCCGGGGCCGCTTGCTGTTCACCCGAACAGTTGCTGGCGGCGCGATGGAGGTCCCGGCCGGCACGGTGGTGCAGTCCGCCGCTATCAACGGCCATGTGTACCAGCTGGTGACCACCGCCCCGGGTTCGTTCACCGACGGCCTGATGCAGCTGGAGATCCCGGTGGAGGCGGTCGACACTGGGTCTGGCTACAACCTGGCCCCGGGGTACTACGCGATTCTGCCAGTCCCGGTGCCGGGTATTGCCCAGGTGGTGAACAAAGACGGCTGGCTGAGCACACCAGGTGCAGATCCGGAACCCAATGACGAACTACGCCTGCGCACCCGTAACCAGTTCTCGGCGGTCAACCAGTGGCACACCGATGCGGTGTATCGAGCCATGATTTCGGCATTCCCGGGCGTGCGGCCGGACGGTGTGTATTTCCTGCATGGCGCACCCCGGGGCCCGGGCAGTGCCAATGCCTATGTGCTGTTTGACGCCGACGTGCCGGCAGCGACCTACCTAGAGCAGATCAACGCCCATATCCGCGACCTGGGCAACCACGGCCATGGTGACGACCTCCTGGTCCTGGTCATGCCGGAAACCCAGCACGCGCTGTCGGTGGAGGTCTGGCCTCGCTCGACGCTGACCGCCGAGCAGCGCCGGGCGCTGCAGGACAATGTTGCTCTATTCATCCGTGCGGCGTTCCGCGAGAGCACGGCCGGCGACTTTCGGCCGACCCTGACGTTTCCGCAGGCGCGGTTCTCGTTCAGCCGCCTCGGCGAGGAACTGCACCAGCAGTTCGCCGGGATTGAGTCGTTGCACTTTGCCAATGCCGACATTGTGTCGGAGCTGACCATCCCTCGAATCCAGAGCCTGCAAGTGGTGCTTCGTGATCAAGCTTGAGCTGAAATTCTGGCTTGCCGGCACTGAGCTGACAAAGCTCAAGGACGCCGCCCAAGGCTGGTGGGAAAAAGTTGAGGGCTGGCTACGTTGGCCGCTGCTGCAGATGGATGCCGACACCTGCCACCTGACCGTGCTCGATCTGCTGGCCTGGCAGCGCGATATCACCCGTTTCAAGGGCGAACCCGAAAGCCTCTACCGGCTTCGGGTCAAGTACGCCTTCATCAACGCCGTGGACGCCGGCAGTACGGCCGGTATGAAACGCATTCTGCAACGCCTGGGCGTCGGCTATGTCGAGATCGAGGAGCGTCAGGAGGGCCGGGATTGGGACGTGGTGCTGCTGCGTTTCACCGACTCCCAGCTGTCGCAGAACCCTGAGCTGTTGCGCGTCCTGGTGCAGCAATACGGCCGCACCTGCCGCCGTTATGACTTCTCGACCATCACACCGGTGCCGCTCCAGGTCGCCCTTGTCCACTTCAACGACGATCAGCAAACGCTGGTCGCCCGAATTTAGGAGCCCTCATGGGAGCCAGCATTACCCTTGCAGGCGAAAGCCTGATCGCTCAGAAACAAGCCGCGCACGCTGGATTGAAGGTCTCTCGCTTCATCTTTGCCAACGTTCCCGGGCTGGATGCGAACGGGCCAGTTGACCGTGCTGCAGGCAAGCCTGTGGCCGGCCAGATCGTTCATACGCACCAGATCCTTGACGGTAATGCGGGCTATGTGAGCCCCAACCAGGTGGTCTACAGCTCGCAGATCGGCTCGGACGTGGGGGATTGGGATTTCAACTGGATCGGTCTGGAATCCGTCGAAGGTGTGTTGTTTGCCGTGGCCTACGTGCCCCTGCAGCAGAAGCGCCGGAACATCCCGCCCCTGCAGATCGGCAACAACTTGACCCGCAACTTCCTCCTGGTCTTCGACGGCGCCCAGGCTCTGACAGGGCTGACCATTGACGCCAAGACCTGGCAGCACGACTTCACCGTGCGCCTGGCCGGCATCGACGAGCGCGAGCGCCAGAGCAATCGGGACGTGTTCGGCCGAGCCTGTTTTTTCGGCAGCTCGCTGCAGGTGGAAAAGGTCGGTGGTGTTTACCAAGTCAACCCCGGGACGGCTTACATCGAAGGTATTCGTCTGCAGCGATCGGCCGTTCTGCCGATCGTTCCGCCGGCGCTGCCGGTCACGGTGTGGCTGGATGTGGCGCTTCAGCGTGAACTGAGCGACGTGGTGGCCAGCTGGCAAGTGGTATTTGGCGCGCAGAGGCCCGACTACACCGACAGCGCCGGCGTGCAGCACTACTGCGTCCCCGTGGCTGATCTATCTAGCGGCGGCCTGCTGACCGATCGCCGGTCAGTCGAAGCGATCGATGGGCCTCTGGTAACCCACTTTGCGGCCCGTATTGGAGACTATCCGCAACTACGTGCTCGAGCTACGACCAAGGGCGATGTGGGGCTGGACCAGATCCCCAACGCGATCAGCGATGACCAGGACGTCAACAGCAGCCAGATCCTGGCGACCACCCGGGCATTGAAAGCCGCGACCGCCACTCTTTGGACGGCCATCGCCAACGTAGTGTCAGGCGCTACTGTAGTGGGGAGGGCTGCAAAGCTTGCCACGGCGCGAACCATTTCGGTGGCTGGCGCGGTAGTCGGCTCGATGAGCTTCGACGGCTCCGATAATGTCACGCTCAGCGTAGTCGCAACCCCTGCCACTGAAAGCGGCGCCGGCGCCGCCAAGGTTGCTACCCAACTGCAAACAGATGCCGGCACCGACGACACCGCCTATATCACTCCCAAGAAAATGCGTTGGGGGTTCTCGGCCAGCCTGACCGCGAATGGTTACCTGGAGCTTCCGACCTGGTTAGGTGGCTTGCTGATCAACTGGGGAACGACCGCCCTTGGTCCGGAGGGTATCGAATCCCTGAACATCACTTATCCCAAGGCCTACAGCAGCTTCTGCCGAGTACTCCCGAACCTTTGGTTCACTGGTTCGCGTATTGAAAACTCGAACTATGCGCAGATCCGGGACCGGACCCTGACGGGATTCAAGCTGGATAATCAATGGACGAACAACGGCAGCAACCTATCTGGGACCGTCGATTGGATTTCGATTGGAAAGTAAGGAACCGAGCATGTACGCAACCTGGAACGAAACAGATCAACGCTGGGCCTTCGGTATCAAGGGACCTGGATATGTTGAGATCACAGTGAACACCCACAGCGCCCTGTTTGCCGCCCAGGCCAGCGGTAAGGGGATTGCTCGGGGTGATGATGGCTATCCCTGCATAGGCGAGGCTGTAAAGCTGAGCATCAATGAACACCATGCGCTGCGCACTCTTCAGATCAATCAGCAGTGTGAGGCAGCCGTAACAGGTGGATTCTGGTCGACCGCCTTGGGCCGTTCGTATGAATACAGCAGCCAGATGGATGATCAGTTGAATCTGACCGGTGTCATTCTGGCCGGGCTCGATAGCCTTTATGCGTGTCGTGATGAGCAGGGTTTGAAGGAATTTCGGCCGCACACCGCCCAAGAGATACGCCAAGTGGGCGACGACTTCACGGCGTTCAAGCTGCAACTGCTGCAGAAGGCCAACCGGCTCAAGCAACTGCTCGATCAGGCGTTGGTCGCCGGAGATCGGGCCGCACTTGAGTCTGTGACCTGGGAGGTCGAGCCTTGAACACCTGGGCACCGGTGACCATGCGCTGGCCCGAGCAGGCTACGGCTTGGATGGGTGAACTGGACGCGGCCAAGGGCCTGGCCGGCAGTGAGCTGGCGAACACTGCCCGGCGCCTGGCCGGGCTCGACGGGATGACCAGCACCAACCCGGGGCCGGTCGGCGATGCCGCCGCCGGCGCGATTGCCAACGGCCGGGCCGCGCTGGCAGGACAGATGGGCGAGGCGCCGGCCTGCCTGGTTGTGACGCCGTTCCAGAGCGGTATCGGCCAGGGGCGGGGCCACCAGCGCTTTTTGTCGGCGCCGAACCTGCTGCAGCATCTGGTCGGAAAACTGGTAGACAACACCGACACCGGGCGCCCGGCCGGGCCGCAATATGCCCTGTCGCTGATGTTCCTGGGGACGCGCTTCGACCAACTGGCCGACACCCTGCAGCGCTTTAATGCGTTGCTGCCGATTCCTGACCTTGTGCGAACCGAGCGCCGCGCGCGGAACCTGTCGCGCCTCGAGACGGAAAAATGGGAGATCCCCAGCGCTGGCCCGCTGCCTCGGTGGCAGTCGTTGCCCCTTGAGCGCTGCACGGTGGTCAAGGCGGCCAAACAGTCCATGGCGGGCCAGTTGGCAGTTCTGGAGAGTTATGCGGCCGACAGCTCGCCTATGGGCGACCTGGCCGCACTGGCCGGGCGCAAGGCCGCCCAGCAACAGGGACGTGATCAGCAGTTGAACGACCTGAAAGCCCTGCTGGCCGACGGCAATGCCGATCACAGCATGCGTGCGCGAATGATCGGCCCGGGGGACAGCAGCGAACTGCGCCGCCAGTTGCTGGCCGGTGAGGCACCAGGTCATGAGTGGGTGCTGTCCGCCGGCGTGCTCCTGGTCGGGTCGCTTGAGGGGTTGAGCTTTGTGCGGGAGTTGGTCGGCCTATGACTCTTCTTCTCGACGGCCAGCAGATCCGGGGCAAGCGCATGAAGGTCACGGCCACTCTGCGTATTGAAAGCGACGACCTGTCCGGCCAGACCAGCAACACCGATACCGCTCACAAGGGCTTCAAACCCAAGACCCTGGCGGTGTCATTGATGATCCCGTTTGCCGACCAGGAGCACCTGCGCGTCATCATGCGGCTGGCCGAAGCCACCGCCGGCGGCGGACAACTCAAGATGTACCGTATCGTCAACGACAGCGCCGCCGCCTTCGGGATCCGCGAGGTGCAGTTTTCTGAAGGGGTCAGCGCCCGGGAGGACGACACACTGGCTGCCTGGCTGGTGCAATTCACCTTGGCCGAAAAGCTCTCCAACCCGGAGAAGGTCGAGCAGCGCAAGGCGGCGAGCGACGTGAATGCCCAATCCGCCCCAGGGCGGGGTGTCGCTGGCAAGGACGGCGAAGGCGCCCCCCAGGAGCTGAGCGGCTTCGAGAAAACCTTGAAAAAGCTCGATGACTACCTGGCGCCCAAGTCATGAAGTTGCACAAGGTCTTGACGATCGCCGGCACCACGTACCCGTTGATTAAGGACGAAGTACGCCTGGACATCAAAAGCCCCGGCCGGGCGACGTTCACGGTGCAGGCCGGTGCCCCGGTCAAAGGCCTGGTGACGCTCGATGTCGGCTACAACGACAGCACGCTGCAGCGGCACTTCCTCGGCTACGTCGAGCGGTCAACCGCGGCTAACAACGTGCAGCAGGTTCTGGCGTGCCGCGAACTGGCTTCGATCCTGACCCATCCATTGCCCCTGAACCTGCGTCACGTCGACCTGCAAGCGGTCCTGGCTGAGATCAGTACCAAGACAGGCCTGCGCTTTCGGGTGCCTGACAAAGCCTATGCGAAGGTCAAGGCGCCGTTCTTTTACAGCCTGGCGTCGGGCTACCTGGCCATGGACAGCCTGGCCAAAGTGTTTGGCGTCCCCGACTTCATCTGGCAGCAGCAGGGCGACGGCGAAGTCTTTGTAGGCAGTTGGGCCGACAGCTTCTTCGGTACCCGGCCCGCACTGCAGTTGCCCGTTGAACTGTTCGACGGCTACCAGGGCAATCAAAGCGCCGTGATCGCGCCCCTTCCCGGGCTGCGACCTGGTGCAACCATCAACCAGGGCGAGCGGATCACCAGCGTGACGCTCGCTGGCAACCAAATGGCGATCAAATGGACGACGCAATCCGTCGCAACGTAGAGCGGCAATTTCCCGAACTTACCGGCGGTTACCATGTGCCGCGCTTCGGCCGCGTGGTGGCGGTACCAGATGCCCCGGCGGCGCCTGGCGTATGTGATGATTTCCGGCCACGCTTCGGCGTCGACGTGGAAGTGCTGCTGCCTGATGGCGAGCCAGATCCGGATCTGCCGGTCCTCACGGGCCTGCCGCTGCCGGCGCCCATGGGCGGGCAAGAGGCGGGGATATTCGGCTTTCCGGAGGAAGGCACCACGGTCGTGATCAGCTTCGCCTACGGCCTGCCGCACAAGCCGTTCATCACGCAGATCCTGCCGCACGGTCTGAGCCTGCCCCGAGTGCCGAAGGGCGATCAGGTGTGGCAGCACAGCGAGGCTTGCCAGCAGCGAGTCGACGCGGACGGCAACTGGCTACGCCAGACAGACGGCAAGATCCAGGACAAGGCGATCGAGCGGGAGGTGGACGTCCTGGAGAACACCGAGCGCTTCCAGAGCCACACCAGGACGGTGGACGATCACTCGATCGAAAGTGTCGGCGGCATCAAGAAGATCGAAGCCCTGGGCGCGCTCAAGCTGCTGTCGGGCGGATCCGCGAGCCTGGCGGCCGTGGACGATCTGCACCAGGCCACTGGCCGGGATCTCAACCTGGTGGTGGGGCAGAAGCACAACGCGACCGTGGGCGGTGATATGCAGGAGCGGATCCAGGGGGTGCGGCAGAGTGTGGCGTCGGTCAGTCAGCGACTGCAGGCGCCGAAGACCTGGCTGGGGTCGGAGTCGGTCAACGTGCTGCAGATCCTCTGCGACCTGCTCGACCTGGTGCAACAGATGAACGCCCAGCTGGCGGCACACACTCATTTACCAGGGCCTACACCAAGCCCGGCAGACGTGGCGGGCTTTACGGCAAAAGCTGCCTTGGCTCGCCAGCTAGCAGTGAAGCTGCAACCCATTACTCAATAAATAGAGCGCTGAAGTTTTCTATATACAGAGTGATGCTAGTTCTGCCCTATAAAAAAATAATAGCGTTTTATTGTTTTGTGTCGCCGGCCACGAGAAGCAACGCCCGGCCATTTGATACAACTCCCCCGGGGACGACCGTCCGTCGGTTGGTCCCCCGTAAAGTTTTCAACTATCAGTTGAATAGCGTTACTCGGATTTGAGTAACGGCCTAGCGGAAACCCTGCTAATTAGCGGGAATCGCCAATCGGCCGGGCGACCAGAAAGCAGAAAGCCCGGCGGGGCCGGGCTCTCCTTGGACATTTTCGGGTTGATCCGTTGCCGGAAACCTGTGTACAGTCTTGCCCAATCACTCAGAAGTCATGCTTTTTCTTACTCGCAATTCGAAGGGTATGGCTCTGTGACTGACCCGTCAAGCTGCTGCAGGTTACGAATTGCCGTTAGTTACGGTTAGTTGTTGCTTGTTTAGCACTTGCTAAACTTCCGAAAAGTTTACCGATATCGGTAAACAAACTATGAAGGGGGGCGTTGCTAGGTTGAGTGGGAGGCCCTGCGGAACCTTGTAGGTATGCGCAGGTGTTACCAACCTAAGAGGAATATCCGATGAGGAAATTTTTATTAAAATTTTTCCCTGAAGAATTGATTCGGTTGCTGCAGACGATCTATTTGGTCGGCGGCGTGCTCCGTGTCTTTCAGCAGTTCTAACCTGTAATCGGCGGGGGCCTAAGGCCCTCGCTTCCTCTCGCTAGCCAAGTCGACACCACCAGGACTGCGCATAGGCGCATCCATCTATGAACTCAATGTCGGTTAACACGAACCCGTTCGGAGCCATCCCGGACAACGTGGCATCGATCAGTGGAGGTAGCAGCTCGGGATCGAGCGGCATGCCATTGATCAGCCTGGCGACATTCGAGCTGCGCCCCATACCTGTATCTAGCTCACAGTTCACCCTGACGTCGCCTCTGATGCCTCGACTATGGCGCCGGGCGTTCAGATCCAGGGCCACGCCCTTGTGGCGCATTGGGGTAACCAACATGTGCATGGGACACCCCCTCTATTCGCCGCTGGGCTGATCCAGCAGCGCTTCGACGGCATACGCCAACGCACCGTCCGCTTGTTCCAGGAGATCACTTAGACCGTCGCGGTCAACGACTTGTATCTGGTGCAGCATATGAGCGCCTTGAACCAAGGCCTTATGGTGCGCCCCTGGGTTGTCGAGTAGCGCGGTTTCATCCTGCAGCAGCTCATTCCAGGCCGCGACCGTACTGACCGTGCGACCCAACGCCAAGGTGTGTTCTTCATTCATCTCCAAGCCCTCGCCTGCTCGTCGAAATACTGTATGTTCGTACAGTTTATCGGGAGGCAGGCGCGTGGCCATATCGGGCCGATGAAATGCCCGGTTGGGGGCCGGGATATGGCGGCAAGATCCTGAATTTTCTCGGGGGAGAAAAAAACGGGCCGAAAAAGCACTTATCCCCCTCCCGCCGACGGGGTTCGCGTTCTTTTTTTGTGCAAACCCAGATGTAGTGCAAACAAACCGGCAGCCCAGGCGGGCCGGGACGCTCTGCGGGCGACCGGCAGTTTCACAGATTGCAAAGTTTTGAAGAGAAGTGCAGGGCGGTTGCACAGCGGTGCAGCAGGCGATCACGAACGGGGCAGGGCTGGAGGCCCCGAGTTCATTGATCGGAAGAGAGAAAAACATAGAAATACGGGAATTTTCCGAAACGAGACAGATCTTTTTTCCCGCCGTCCGTGGCTGTCTTCGATGAGGTCGAAAGCTGGCATAAGCCACGAAGCGTGTGGGTCTCGTCGAGATTGGGGCACTTCACAATTTGTCTCGTTTCCTTAAATGGCTCCTGACCTTTTCAGGCGAGCCAGACCTTGCTTGATATGCCCCGCGTTCTCACCGATTGCCTCTAAGGCACCACGTACGTTTTCACCTACTTCTACTGAGCCTTGTTGTTCCAGACGTAGAGTGAGCTCCATCACAGCTGCTTCAAGGGCCAACTGATTCTCATACATCCTTTCAAGTACATCTGAGAGCGAATACTCATGCGCCATACGAAGGTCTCTATCGTGAACTCTCAGACTAGCCCCAAGCTGCAGGATTCGCCTAGCAGATGGCTATTTTGGAACTAGGGCTGGGAAAAAGGTAATTTTGGTTAGGAAAGGCACTAAACCTGCTGCAGCCCGCGTAGTTCGTGGGGTTGACGCATTACCCTGAGGGGTAATATTTGGTAATGGCGAAGGTAATATTCGCCCAAGTACCCGATTTTGCTGGGGGTTGAGCTTGTCAGGAATTACCCGATGAAAAGGTAATGACTTAACCTATAAATTACCAAATTATTACTTTTCTAAATATCTATCAACCCATTGAAAATAAAGGGTTTTACTCTGATTTATCAAGTGTATTACCAATATTACCTTTTTCCCATGCCTCAACATAAACTGGCCGGAGTGCCGTTTTTAACCACCTTCCAGCCCTCGTGCACTAATCTGGTGCGAAAGCCATGGGACTACTATGGGACTGAAAATGCCGATTTTTTGGAGGGGCCGTATCGCTGGAGCCCGCGTAATCCTGTTGCTTGCATAATGAAAGTAGCTTTGTGGGTAGTTTCGAATCTCTCCTTCACCGCCACATTCTGCAAACACAAACCCCTGATTTTCCTAGAGAAAGTCGGGGGTTTGTGGTTTTTGGCGTTTGAAAAAGGGCGATATGGGAACATTGAACCTCAAGGCAAATGATCCGCAGCAAAATCCGCCTCCGAACGCGCCTGCAAACGCCCCTTGCGGCAGGCCTGCTGGAAGTGTTCGAAGTCCCGTTCATTCTGCGTCGCATAGGTCTGGGCGTATTTGAACAGGGCTTCGGCCAGGGTTTCGCTCTTGCCGATATAGCCGCTGATCAGCGCCGCCTGGCCGGATGATTTGGCGTGGGCCTGGGCCAGGGCGCGGCCGCAGATGCGTCCATAGGCGGCGAAGGTTTCGGCGTCGAAGGTTTCCAGTTCCGCGGAGATCTTCATGTCACGCAACTGGCGGACATAGAAGTGCCGGCCGTTGGGGCCGGTGGTCCAGCCGAGAAACAGGTCGCTGGCCGATTGCATCAACCGTTGTCCTTCCACCACCCGCTGGCCGTTGTGCCGGGGCCGGGACTTGCCACGCACATAGTCGGCGAGCACCGAGCGCCGGGCCTCCTTGAACTGCAGGAACAGCGGTCGTTCCTGGGTATCGGTCAGCAGGGCCACCAGGCAACGGGTGCCGACACTGCCCACGCCCACTACCTTGAACGCCAGGTCCTGGGCTTCGAAACGGGCCAGCAGGTCGCGGCGATCGGCCTGCAAGGTGCCGCGATAGTCGCGCATGAAGGTGTCATACAGCGGTCGCCAGTCCTGCAGGCGCATCCAGTCATCGTCGGGATCGAGCAGGGTGGTGGTTTCGTGCAGGTGGAAGATTTCCGGCAGGTCGTCGCGAATCAGCAAGCGGCCATGCTGATCACGCTCGCAGATCTTGGGCAGCAACTCGGCGTGGGTGCGACGCTCGGCTTTTTCGATGGCCCGTCGCACATGTTCCAGGGTGCTGCTGCCGCGGGCCTGGTCCAGCAGGTCTTCGTAGGTGGTGGCTTCGTACCAGATATCCAGGGCGCTCTGTTCGGTGCAGGCGGCCATGGCCCGCTGGTAGGCGCCGACCACATGGCGGCAGAGTTGTTCTTCGACAACGGCGCCGTGGCGCAGGTCGCGGGCAGCCACCACGAAGCTTGCCACCAGGCGCTTGAGGTCCCATTCCCAGGGACCGGGATGAACCTCGTCGAAGTCATTGACGCTGAACAGCAGGTTGCGCTCCGGGGTGGCGAAACCGCCGAAGTTCATCAGGTGGCAATCGCCGCAGATGATCGATTGCAGGCCCATGTCCGGGGTGCCGGCGAGGTCGTGGGCCTGCAGCATCGCGTTGCCACGATAAAAGGTGAAGGGCGAGACCAGCATGCGTCCGTAACGCAGGGCCACCAGGGATTCGACCCGGCCGGCACTGGACGCTTCGATCAGCGGGATGGGGTCGCGCTTGATCTGTCCCGGCGTGGCCTGGGAACTGCGCGGGCAATCCTTGCGGGCGTCCTTGCCCTGTTTGAGACGGTCTTTGACGGTGCTCATGGGGTTCCTCTACTGGCGGGAATACGGACGAACCGGGTTGCAGCAGGGCCGTTCCATCGTGAGCATATATGGGATCTGGCAAGGTTCCAGTCCGGGCCGGTTCGGGAAGGGGTGTAGGGGAAGGGGGGAGGGGTAGGGAGCGATTCTGCAACTTCTTCGCCTTATACCGTCTACATTGCAAGGAGGTTTCCCTCTTTCGAGGAACGGATGATGCTCAAGTCGCGCCCGGTTATTGCTGCGTTTGCCTGTTTCGCCCTGGTGACTGGTTCCGTTACGGCGTTGGCCGATCCGGGTAACGGCAAAGGCCAGGGAAATGGCAAGGGAAACTCGCAGGACTATCAGGGCCCTGGTCATCAAGGCGGCCACGGCAAGGGGAAAAAATCGGCGGACGGCAACTGGGCACAAGGGCCGAGTGTCGATCACGGCGTCGTCCTCGGCGTGCTGGGCGGGTACCGGGACTACTGGCGTCCGGGGCCGGCATTGCCGCCCGGTATCCAGAAAAACCTGGCTCGTGGCAAGCCTCTTCCTCCCGGTATCGCGAAAAAGCTCGATGGCCGGCTGTTGGGGCGCCTGCCTCACTATGAGGGTTATGAATGGCAGCAGGCGGGGACGGACCTGATCCTCGTAGCCATTGCGAGCGGCATCATCTACGAAGTGCTCAGCGGGGCATTGGACTAGTTCCGATCCTTGCCTGGATAGCTGTTCACAGAGGAAGACGAGGCGTTCTGATGTCTGACGATTGTCCGCCTCGATGTTCGGTCAAGGACCGCGCGCTCATAACAAATACCCTGCCTTTACGTTCAACTTTTCTTGTTCGACAACCCCTCCGCCTGCCCCTACCTTACGCGACGAGCCGCTGATCACCCGACCTGTGCGCATCGCCCCTGGGCCATGCCCGCGATAGTCCCCTGGTCACGCGACTTCGATAAAAACAGCGCGCTTGCACGCCAGGAGAGATTTTCAGCATGGGCACCGCCTTGAAGTTCGGTCACAAGATTCTCCTGGGTGCCTGCTCGGTGCTGATTGTGGTGTTTCTGTGCTTTGCGCTGTTCAACGACTACCGGCAGACCGCGACCACCCGCGACACCCTGCACAGCAATATGCAGGATGTCGGCAAGGTCCTGGGTGCCAACATCAACAGCTGGCTGTCGGGCCGTATCCTGCTGCTGGAAAGCCTCGCCGAGGCCATCGCTGCCAATCCCGCGCCGGAGGCCATCAATCGGGTTCTGGCACAGAATGTGCTGAACGCCACGTTCGTTGCCAGTTATGTCGGGCGGGAAGACGGCACCTTCAGCATCCATCCGACACGGGTGATGCCCGAGGGATTCGATGCCCGCCAGCGGGCCTGGTACAAGGACGCCGTCCACAACAGTGGTCCGACACTCACCGAGCCCTATATCGGTGCCGGTACCGATTACCTGGTCATGACCCAATCCGTACCGATCAAAAAGAACGGTCAACCGCTGGGCGTGCTGGGGGCCAACCTGAATCTCGACAAGCTGGCGCAGATCATCAACGCCGTGGACATGAACGGTATCGGCTACGCCTTTCTGGTCAGCGCCGATGGCAGGATCCTGGCCCACCCGGACAAGGCGCTCGTCACCAGGACCCTCGCCGAAGCGTTCCCGCAATCGCCGCCCGCCATCAATACCGGGTTGAGCGAGGTGACGGAAAACGACAAGGCCCGCCTCCTGACCTTCATGCCCATCGACGGCCTGCCTTCGGTGAAGTGGTTTATCGGTTTGTCGGTGGACAAGGACAAGGCCTATGGGGCACTCCACGAGTTTCGCCTGACCGCGCTGATCGCAACGCTGAGCGCGGTGCTGGTGACGATTGCGCTGCTGGGATTGCTGATCAAGGCCTTGCTGCGCCCGCTACGGCGCATGGGCCTGGCGATGCGGGATATCGCGCAGGGCGAGGGCGACCTGACCCAGCGCCTGCCTGTTCAGTCGCAGGATGAGTTCGGCATTCTGGCGGGTTCTTTCAATCAGTTCGTCGAACGCATTCAGCAGTCGATCCGCGAAGTGTTGCTGTCCAGCAGCCAGCTCACCGAATTGGCCGCACAGGTCAGTCGGACTTCGCATTCTTCGTTGCAAAGCTCGGATACTCAGGCGGCCCTGACCCATAACGTCGCCACAGCGATCAATCAGCTGGGTGCCGCCGCGGACGAGATTGCCCGTAGCGCGGCGCATGCGTCCAGGCGTGCGTCCGATGCGCGGGAGCAGACCCAGGACAGCCGCCAGGTGGTCGAGCGCAGTATTGCGGCGATGTCGGAGCTGTCCGCACAGGTGGTTTCGACCCGCAATGAGATCGAGGCGCTCAATGGCAAGACTCTCAAGATCGGGCATATCCTGGAGGTGATCAAGAGCATTTCCGATCAGACCAACCTGCTGGCGCTGAATGCCGCCATCGAAGCGGCCCGGGCGGGGGATGCGGGGCGTGGATTCGCGGTGGTTTCCGACGAGGTGCGCACGCTCGCCCACCGGACCCAGCAATCGACCCTGGAAATCCATACGATGATCGAAGAACTCCAGGCCGGTGCCGGCAATGCGGTGAACGCCATGCTGGCCAGCCAGCGTCACAGCGACGATAACGTCAAGGTGGGCATTCTCGCCGGGCAACGCCTGAGCACCGTCATGGCGGGGATCGGCGAGATCGACGAGATCAACCTGTCCATGGCCACCGCGACTGAAGAACAGACCGCCGTGGTGGGCAATCTCGACAAGGACATCACCCATATCAACGGCCTCAACCAACAGATGGTGAACAACCTGCAATCGACGCTGACCGCTTGCACCGACCTGGAAAACCAGGCGCTGCGCCTGCAGAATCTGGTCAATACCTTCAGGATCTGATGGTGCAGGAGGCGCTCTACGGGGCAGCATAGACCCGCGCAAAAAACTCGAGCATCGCCGCGTTCACTTCGTCGGGTTTTTCGCTTTGTATCCAGTGCCCGCAATCCTTCAGCACCTGTTGTTCCAGATGCGGCACCACGCCCGGCATGCGTTTGAGGGTATGGGCTTCCAGCGCCCCCACCGGATCACGGTCGCCGATCAGGAACAGCGTCGGTTGTTGCACCTGGGCGCCGGCCAGGAACCCGGTTCGCTGCCAGTTGCGCTCGAAGTTGCGGTACCAGTTCAAGGCGCCGCGAAAGCCCTTGTCGGCGAAGGTCTGGCGATAGGGCTCGAAGTCTTCTTCCGTACACCAGTCCGGCAGGGCTGGCGGTACGCTTACGCCGTCGAACAGTCTGGCATCGGCCGCCTTGGCTTGCAGAAACACTTCGGTGTCGCCCATGAAGGCCCGCAAGGTCCGGTCGAGATCCGCGTCGAGTTCCTGTTCCGCGACGCCCGGCTGCTGGAAGTAGAGGATGTAGTTGAAGCGATCGGCAAACACTTCGCGCATACCTTCGATGGCCGGGCGTTTGGCGCGGCCGGCGAAGGGCACCGACAGCGTCACCAGGGCCTTGACCCGTTGCGGTTCGAGCAGCGCCAGGTGCCAGGCCACCGGCGCGCCCCAGTCGTGGCCGACCATGGCGACCTGTTCATGGCCGAAGACCTCCATCGCCCCACGGATATCGCCGCACAGGGTCAGCAGGTCGTAGGCCGCGATATCTTCAGGAGCGCTGCTGCGGCCGTAGCCGCGCATCTCCGGCACGAAAACCCGATAGCCGGCCGCGACCAGCGCCGGCACCTGCTTGCGCCAGGAATACCAGCACTCGGGGAAACCGTGCAGCAGCCAGACCGGCTTGCCGTCGAGCGGCCCGGCCACGTGCACACTCAACTCGATCCCGTTGACCGCTACCACGTGCTGTTCGAATGCATTCATCCTGCGTGCTCCCTTGGCCCATCCATCGACCGTAGCAGAAGGGCAAGACAGCGCTAATCACCATTCACGGGTCGAATGACCCCTGACATATCGTGGGTTCAGGGCAGGATGATGTAGTCATTGTCCTGCACGATGCCGCCATGGGGCGCTTCCACCAGTTCGATGTAGCGACCGTCGACCTGGTCGATCGGCAGGCAGTCGTCGATGTCGAGCACCGCGTCGGTATGGGGTTGTTCCCAGCCGCGGAACATCAGTTGTTTAGCCTTGGCCCTGGCCTGCACGAGGTTTTCGGCGACCACCAGCAGATAGCGATGGGCCTCGCCAAAGACCTGCGTTTCATAACCGCCGAAGTTGATGAAGAACAATCGCGGCGAGCCGGGGGACGGGGCCAGGTCGCTGAACCCGACCTTCCACCGCTCGACGCCGTCGACCCGCATCCAGCCATCGATATGCAAGCCTGCCTGGCTGCCGAACCAGTCCTGGCGCAGTTGCCCATAGGTCGCTTCAAGACTGTCACCGCGCACGAACGTCACATCGTGCACTTCGATTCTGGCGCGGGGGTGTTTGCCCCCGAGCATGACCACCCACAACATTGCCGTTCCTTTTCGCTGAAGGGCTGGCGCAGTCGCCGGCCCGTGGTTCCAGTGCTCTGGTCGTTATGTTATTTACTATATAGCGATTCGATCGGCGGCTTTCGCCGCCACACCGGATTCGGCGCCCATTCTAATAAGAGCAGCCCAGCGCGTATGTTACTTCGTCAATTGACCTACCTTGTGACCCTGGCCCAGGAACAGCATTTCGGTCGGGCGGCGCAGAAATGCAATGTGTCGCAGCCAGCGCTGTCCGGAGCGATTCGCAGCCTGGAGCAGGAACTGGGAATCTCCGTGGTACAGCGCAGCCGGCGCTTCGAAGGTTTCACCGCTGACGGCGAGCGCGTGCTGGTATGGGCCCGACGGATCCTCTCCGATTGCGGTTCGTTGCGCCAGGAGGTCGGCACCCGGGAACTGGATCCGGCCGGTGTCCTGCGTTTCGGCGCGATTCCCACCACACTGTCGATGGTGCCGTTGCTGACCGATTTCTGCCTGCAACCCTATCCGAACATGCGCCACGAGGTGTACACCCTCCCGGCCTCGCAGATGCTGCAGAAAATCTCCGATTTCGAACTGGACCTGGGCATGACCTACCTGTCGGACGGGCGCCTGCGGGAGTTCCAGACGATGCCGTTGTTCAAGGAACGTTATGTCCTCATAGCCCGCGACGACAGCGCCCTGGGTGGGGCGAGCAGCCTGTCCTGGGAGGAGGTTGCGCGGCTGCCGCTGTGTCTGCTGACCGCCAACATGCAGTGTCGCCAGGGGATCGACAGCGCTTTCGACGCCGCGGGCGTGCGAGTCGTGCCACGGGTCGAGACTGACTCGATGATGGTGCTGTATGCCCATGTACGCTGTTCCGGTCTGTACAGCATCGTGCCCCACAGCGCCTTGTCGCTGATCGAAATGCGCCAGGAGATCACCGCCTTGCCCATCGTCCCGGAGCTGCAACGGGAAATTGGCCTGGTGATGCTGCGGCGCGACCCGCAACCGTTGCTGCTGGCCTCGGCGCTGGTGATTTTCCGCACGCTGGACCTGCAGGCCCGCGTCGACTCCTTCCTGCATTGTTGATAACCCACGCTGATCTATAGATCAGCGCAAGCGATTAGCCAGTGCCGGGCTCCTCGCGGACTATCGGTGGCGCAGCAGCATGATCTGCTCACCCGCGCCAGGACGGCGGCGCGGGTCCATTCCAAGAAGAGGAAGGTGCCCCCATGGCGAAAATCATTTGCGTGCTCTACGACGATCCCGTCACCGGCCAACCCGAAACCTACGCACGGGACGACCTGCCGCATCTGGAGCGTTACCCCGACGGCCAGACCCTGCCCACGCCCAAGGCCATCGACTTCCAGCCCGGTACCTTGCTGGGCAGCGTTTCCGGTGAGCTGGGACTGCGCAAATACCTGGAGTCAAACGGCCATCAACTGGTGGTCACCTCCAGCAAGGACGGCGCCGACAGTGTGCTCGAACGGGAACTGCATGACGCCGAGATCGTGATTTCGCAGCCATTCTGGCCGGCCTACATGACCGCCGAACGGATGGACAAGGCACCGAAGCTGAAGATGATCGTCACCGCCGGTATCGGCTCCGATCACACCGACCTGCAAGGGGCGATGGACCGCGGCATCACCGTGGCCGAGGTCACCTACTGCAACAGCAACAGCGTCGCCGAACATGTGGTGATGAGCGTGCTGGCACTGGTGCGCAACTTCATCCCTTCGCACAACTGGGTGCTCAAGGGCGGCTGGAATATCGCCGACTGCGTGGCGCGTTCCTATGATGTCGAGGGCATGCACGTGGGCACCGTGGCGGCAGGGCGCATCGGCCTGCGTGTATTGCGCCTGCTCAAGCCGTTCGATATGCACCTGCACTACATGGATCGCCATCGCCTGCCCGAGGCGGTGGAAAAAGAACTGAACCTGACCTATCACTCGACCCTGGAGAGCCTGGCCAAGGCCTGTGACGTGGTGACGCTGAACTGCCCGTTGCATCCGGAAACCGAGCATATGATCAACGCCCAGTCGCTCAAGCACTTCAAGCGCGGTGCCTACCTGATCAATACGGCCCGGGGCAAGCTGTGCGACCGCGATGCGATTGCCGCCGCGCTGGAAAGCGGGCAACTGGCGGGTTATGCGGGGGATGTCTGGTTCCCGCAACCGGCACCGGCCGATCATCCATGGCGCAGCATGCCGCACCACGGCATGACTCCGCATATCTCCGGTACCAGCCTGTCGGCCCAGGCGCGTTATGCCGCGGGCACCCGTGAGATTCTCGAGTGCTATTTCGAGAACCGGCCGATTCGCGACGAGTACCTGATTGTCCAGGGGGGTGAACTGGCCGGTGTCGGTGCGCACTCCTACAGTGCCGGCAACGCGACCAAGGGCTCCGAAGAAGCCGAACGCTTCAAGCGATGACGGCCTCTTCGACCGAGGTGGGCCAGAAGGTCGGAGCGGTTCGGCGCCTGAAGATCGTTTCGCTGCTGTGGATCGGTCTCGGGGCGTTCGCCGGCCTGGCGGGATTGGGCGGGCTGGTCATGGCGACCGGCCAGCCCTGGCTGATCGGCTCGTTCGGGGCTACCGGGGTGTTGCTCTTCGCCTATCCCGAGGGACCGTTCTCGCAGGTGCGCAACGTGATCGGCGGGCATTTCCTGGCCTCCCTGGTGGCACTGCTCTGCCTGCAGCTGCTGGGGCCCGGGTTGGTGCCGATGGCGTTGGCCGGTGGGCTGGCGACGGTATTGATGGTGGTCACGCGCACCGTGCATCCGCCGGCGGGCGGCAACCCGGTGATCATCTTCATGATGCAGCCGGGCTGGTCCTTCCTGCTGGTGCCAACCCTGGGTGGCGCCTGTTTCCTGATGCTGCTGGGCTGGCTGTACTGGCGGCTGGTCAGGTGGTTGCAGCTCCACGCCCGAGCCACTTCCTGAGCCTGGAGTGGGGGTGGCCGATCAGGCCGGTACGCCGAGAATGATATGGGAGGCCTTGATCACGGCAGTGGCGCTCACACCGGGCGCCAATCCCAGTTCGGCCACGGCATGCCGGGTGACGATGGCGTAGACCTCGGTCCCGCCGGCCAACTGGATCACCACTTCGGCGTTGACCGCACCGTCGTTGACGCTGACCACTTTGCCCTCCAGGCAGTTGCGCGCCGACAGACGGATATCGCCGGCTTCGGTCATCAGCATCACCCAGGGTGCCTTGATCAGGGCGATCGCTTCCTTGCCCACGGCAATCCCCAGGCTCTTCAGGCTTTCCAGGGTGACCACCGCCACCAGCTGTTCGCCGCCTGGCAGTGTCAGGCCCACCTCGGCATTGACCGAGCCTTCCTTGACCTGGCTGACGATGCCTTTGAAAACATTGCGTGCACTGACTTTCATTGTCCGGATACTCCGTGGCGGATGGTGTGAATCGTCCGACCATGATACGGAAATATCGCGGTATCTTTGTAGGCATTGATTAACGCGAGCGGCGTTCTACCCTTGAGCGAAGCGCTGCTTTCGACGCTACCCGACCACGGAGTTTCCAGTTGTCCTCACCCGAACAGCATCCCCAGCAGTATGAACTGGCCCTTGAACGCTTCCTTGCCGCACATCCGAGCGTGCGTGAAACCCTCGACCATCTCAATCCGCTGGCCGCCCAGGCCAGGGGCGAGAGCCTGCAACGCTACCGCGAGGAACGCCTGCATGAAGCATTCGAAGCCGAAGCCGAGCGCCAGGGGCTGTTTGCCTGGGAGCTGACGTTGCAACTGACCAGCGGCAGTGCCGAAGAATTCGAGAGCCGACGCCTCGAGGTGCACAGGGAGGTGGCGGAGATGGCCGGGATGGAATGGTCGCAGTACTGCACCCTGCATGGCTTGAGCGCCGGGTAGCGATCCGGGGGCCGCGCTGCCTTACGGCGTGATCAGGGCGCTGTCGGTTTCCCCCGCGTCTTTGCGGACATTGGCGGGAAGCGGGTGGTGAAGCCAGCACAGGCGGATCTCGTTGACGCTCACCCAGTTGCCGTTCACGGGCGGGGTGCGGCAACTCTTGAAACCCAGGCAGATGCCGTTCTGGTCCAACAGCGCGAAGTGTCGGGGCGAAGAGGGATAGGTCAAGATGAACCTTGGAGGCGTCATGGCTGAAAATCCGCTGGGTATAGGCCCTGTATAA
This sequence comes from Pseudomonas sp. Mn2068, assembly GCF_049319725.1. NCBI lineage: Bacteria > Pseudomonadati > Pseudomonadota > Gammaproteobacteria > Pseudomonadales > Pseudomonadaceae > Pseudomonas > Pseudomonas sp. Mn2068. Next base: position 149,921 of record NZ_JBMOUG010000014.1, read on the forward strand.
GCGATTTTCCGCGCACAGCCTCATGAAGACTTGTGTAAGTCTGTAGATATCCAACTGATGAAAATGACTCTCTGATGCTTGTTTCGGGATAGGCCGATTCAAGAGGCGGTCATGATGACCTGGAGCACGTCGGGTCAAAGATGAAAATTCTTTCACTGTGAGCTGTTCATCCAGCCTTTATAGTGCCCTCGCTCGTTCAAAAGCTTCCCTTAGCCCGCTCTCCCGCGGGCTTTTTTTTGTCGTTTTTTCCACCGCTGGCGCGGTGGGCGGCGGCGGCCCAGGCTCCGTTCGTCGGTCCCGGCCCGGTTTTTCTAAACCTTTGCCGCCCCGGCCATTCCCATTCCTGTAGAGGACAGATTTTTTCCCCACAGGAGGACAGCCATGAGCCGCAAGGCCCAACGACTACGCCCGATGTTTTTCAGCCTGATCCTGGGCGCCAGCCTGACCGCCCATGCCGTGGCGGGAACCCCCGCCGAGTTTATCGACAATGCTTCGGCGGCCGGGATCGCCGAGATTGAAACCAGTCGTCTGGCGATCCAGAAAACCACGGCCACCGATATCAACAGCTACGCCGTGGAAATGATCAAGGATCACACCGACGCCAACCGCGACCTGAAGGCGATCGCCACCCGGCACAACCTGCCCATGGCCTCCGATGCGCAAATCATGGACCAGGCCAGGAAGCTGATGCTGCAGGTGCAGGAGGGCGAGTCGTTCGACGTGGCGTATGTGGCCAACCAGATCAAGTCCCATGAGCAGGTCATCAAGTTGTTCGAGGACGAGGCCCGCGACTCGCAGTCGCCGGAGCTGAAGGCCTTTGCCCAGCAGACCCTGCCGAAGCTGGAGATGCACCTGGACATGGCCAGGAAGCTCGAGATGACTCATCACAAGGGCGATTGACCGGGTTTGTCCGTCAGCGCCTGCAGGCGGCTGGTCCGGCTGCCCTGGCGCGACAGCACCATCTCCTCGAGGATCTCGCGGGCCAGCCGGGACAGGGATTCGCGGCCCTTGTAGTCGGCCCTGACGATGCCGGTCACGGCAAAGTGATCGGCATTCGGCCCGCTGAGGAGGGCCGACAGCGTGCCGTCGGAATGCAAGGTGCATTCGACTTTGTAGCTGGGCAACCGGGAGGCCAGTTCGGCCTCGATTTCCGACTTGCTCAGTGATTCCATTGCAGATGCTCCAGGTCGACGAGGGGGCTTATTCAGCAGAATAGAAGCTCCTGCGCGCAGGGGCGCAAGAATATTTGTCGTCTCTGGAAACACTGTTTTTGCCGCCGGCGGGGACAAACCCCTTGCTGGCGGTTATGGCCTGCTAGGCTCACTCACAAGCAATGATTGCTTGGCTGTTCCATCTGCTTCATCACCTCTATTAGGGATGTGTCGACGTGATTTCCATTCTCGAACTGCGCAATATCATCGAACTCGGGTTTCTGCCGCTGCGCTGCCAATGTACGGTGGACCACGATTCTTCGTTGACGGTAAAGGTCTTCGATTCGCAAACGGGCAAGGTGGATCTGCTGGTGACGGGGATCTCCAGCCGTGCGCTGACCAGTGCCCGGGCGATCTCCAACCTGATGGGCCAGTTGCGCGGCGAATTGTCGGCCAACCAGGCGCTATCGGGGCGGCGGGAGCGGATGGCGGGCTAGGCGCCCGCCTGGGTCCGGGAGCGAGTCAGCCGGCTTTCTGCAGGGCCTCGATCAGCTCCTGCTTGCGCATGGTGGAGCGCCCGGCGATGTTGCGGGTCCGGGCTTCCTGCAGCAGGCTGGCCTTGCTCTGGGTTTGCAGCGAGGCCTGGCTGTCACGGGGGTAGCCCTTGCGGCTGGCCGCGGCGCGCTTTGATGAGTCCGACCGGGCTTTCGCCTTGGAGGCGGGGGCCTTGTCCCGACCTGAGCCGCCAACGCGCTCGCCGCCCCCCGACTGTTTGTTGACCGTGGCCCAGGCCCGTGCCTCGGCTTCCTCGCGGGACAGGCCCCTGGCTTCATAACTGGATTCGATATGCGCCGCCTTGCGCTTTTGCGCGGCGGTGTATTTGGCTTTGCTTGCCCGTGGCATCTGAAGACTCCTTCCGCTCGTTGCAAGGAAGGCGACGGCACCTCGCCGTGCCGCCGCCGGGGATCTACTTGACCGGGGAACCGCTGGTGCCGCCCGAGCCCATGCCCTTGCTTGAGCCGGGCGCGGTATCGTTGCCGATGGGACCGTTGCCATCGGTATTCACGCCGCCCTGGCGACCGGTGTCGTTGCCCTGGTTGCGTGGGTCGATGCCGTTACCGGGGGGCAGGGCGCCATTTTTGATGACGCTGTCATTGTCGGGGTTGATCCCGCCTGGAAGCTGCGGCGGCTTCGGTTCCTGGACCGGATTGGTCGGCCCCGTGGTGGGTTGCGCGGCGAAGGTCGCCAGGGACACCGATGACAGCAGGCCGGTCAACGCCAGCATCGCGAGTTTTGACGAAATCATGGTGAGTCTCCTTGTTTGAGAGTCCTTACCTGATATTGGTCTGTGCGTGCCGGGCGTTGGTGCCGATGGAGCGACGAATGGCCAGGGTGTCGTGGCTCAGTCTTCGACGATATCGTTGAACGAGCAGTATTCGTCCCAGTCCATGCCCAGTGCCTCGGCCACTTCGCGGTGGACTTCCAGGCGCATGGCCTGCAGTTGCGCGGGTGTCTCGGCGACCAGTTGCAGGGTCAGCTCCCACGGCTCGATGCCCTGGTTCTCGGCTTCGTCGTCGAAAGCCCATTGGAATTGCTGCTGTTGTTCCGTCGGGCTCAGGCCCCGGGTTTCTTCACGCAGGTGCGGGTGAGCGTCGAGGAACTTGGCGAGGGCGACCTCGCTGCGGGATTCTTTGGGGATCATGCTGGAGTCTCTGTGCGATGCGATGGTCCGGCGCCCTGTCTTGCAGGCTGCGCTTCGACCTGGAAAAAAGCTGCGGTCATGCTAGCGAGTTCATTCAACGATGGAAAGAATCGCGCGGCTCTGCGAGGCTAGCACTTCGCTGGCCGCACCTGAGCCGCCCTGACCTCAACCTCCTTGTATACGGATCGGATGCGATGACTGCTGCAGACTCTTCCTGGAACGCCTCTTCCCCGGGCCCGATAAAGGCTGTGATTTTCGATATGGATGGCTTGCTGCTCGACACCGAGGGCATCTATTCCGAAGTGACGCAGATGATCGTCGGGCGTTACGGCCGGACCTTCGACTGGAGTCACAAGCAGAACATCATCGGGCGCGGCGCCGGCGACCTGGCGCAGTATGTGGTGGAGGCCATGGAACTGCCGATCAGCGCAGAAGAGTTCCTGGCGGTGCGCGAGCCGCTGATGCGCGAGCGGTTTCCCAAGGCCGGTTCCATGTCCGGCGCCGAGGCACTGGTGCGGCACCTGTCGGCCCACAATATCCCGATTGCCGTTGGCACCAGCTCGTCGCGGGGATCGTTCGAGCTCAAGACCACCCTGCACCGCGAGTGGTTCGCGTTGTTCGATACCATTGTCACCGCCGACGATCCGCAGGTGGGCCAGGCCAAGCCGGCGCCGGACATTTTCCTGCTGGCGGCCAGCCGCCTGGGCGTTGCGCCCGAGGATTGCCTGGTGTTCGAGGATTCGCCGTTCGGCGTGACCGCGGCAAAGGCCGCCGGCATGTACGCGGTGGCGGTGCCCGACCCGGCGATGGCAGCGGAGAAATACCATCATGCCGACCGCATCGTGACCTCGCTCAAGCACTTTGCCCTGGAGCCGATGGGCTTGCCGGCGATCGACTGGGAACTGCGCTAGACGCGGGTTGCCGTGCTGTCTTTGCGGGCCTCTTCGCGGGCAAGCCCGCTCCCACAGTGTTCGAGTTGAAACGAAGGTTTATGCCTGACTCGGAACTTGTGGGAGCGGGCTTGCCCGCGAAGAAGTCGGCCCAGGTACGCCCGATCAGGCCGACACTGTTATCCCCAGGCGCCGCTGCACGGTGGCCCAGACGCCCAGCGCCAGCGCGGAAATCAGCCCGCCGGCGACGACTATGCCACTCCAGCCAAACGGGCCGAACAACTGCGCACCCAGCAGTGAACCCAGTGCACCGCCGATGAAATAGCAGGTGATATAGCCTGCATTGAGGCGGTTGCGCGCGGTTGGCCGGACCTTGAACACCGCGTTCTGATTGCTCACGTGCACCAGTTGCACGGCGAAGTCGAGCAGCAGCACGCCGATCAACAGCGCCACCAGCGAATGCCCGGCAAAACCCAGCGGCAACCAGGACAGCAGCAACGCCAGCAGCCCGATGGTGGTGGCGAACTCGCCCTTGCCCCGATCCGCCATGCGCCCGGCGAGGTTCGCGGCCATCGCGCCGACGGCACCGGCCAGGCCGAACAGGCCGATCACCGCATCGGAGTAGTGGTACGGCGGGTTGGCCAGGAGGAATGCCAGCGGTGTCCAGAACAGCGCGAACAGGCAGAAGGTCAGCAGGCCGAGCACGGCCCGCAGGCGCAGCACCGGTTCTTCGACGAACAGGCGGAAGACCGAACCGAGCAGCGCCGGATAACTCAGCCCGGCATTCTGCCGGTGCTGCGGCAAGGCGCGAAACAGGGCGAAGGCGCAGATGAACATCAGGCCGGCCGCCAGCAGGTAGATCGCCCGCCAGTCGCCGAACGACGACAGCGCCCCGGCCGCCGTGCGCGCCAGCAGGATACCCAGCAGCAGCCCGCTCATCAGGGTTCCGACCACTCGCCCGCGTTGTTCCGGCGGTGTCAGGCTGGCTGCCATCGGCACCAGGACCTGGGCCACCACCGAGAACAGTCCGGTCAGCGCGGTGCCCAGCAGCAGCCAGGGCAAGCCGGGGGCGAAGGCGCTGATCAGCAGGCCGAGGGCGCTGAGCAGGGTCATGACCACGATCAGCCGGCGCTGCTCGAACAGGTCCCCCAGGGGCACCAGCAGCAACAGCCCGGCGCCGTAGCTCAACTGGGCGGTGATGACGATGGTCCCGGCGGTGGCCATGCTCAGGCCCAGGTGCTGGGCGATGGTGTGCAGCAGCGGCTGGGCGTAGTAGTTGCTGGCCACCGCAAGGCCGGTGGCGGTGGCCATCAGCAGGATCAGGGCAGTGCTTAAAGGTCGGGTGTTGGCGTGGGCGTCGGACATTGCCTGTCTCGTTGTGGGGTATCGATGTGCGAAGTATTGGGAATGTCTTAACATGACGCCAATGCATTGTTTTCATCTCATCCATCTTGAAACGAGATACACGCGGTGAACCTGAAACAGATCGAGTACGCCCTGGCGGTGGCGGACGAGGGCAGCTTTACCCGGGCGGCGGAGCGCTGCCATATCGTCCAGTCGGCGCTCAGTCACCAGATCGCGCGCCTGGAGGAATACCTGGGCACGCCGCTGTTCGAGCGCAGCTCGCGCAAGGTCCGGCTGACCGCCGCTGGCGAGGCATTTGTGCGCAGTGCCCGGCCGGCACTGGAAGCGACACGGCGGATCGTCGCTGAAGTCGCGGCGGTTTCCGGGGAGGTGCGCGGCAGTCTGTCCATCGGCAAGATTTCCTCGTTGACCGAAGTCGACCTGGTGGAGTTGCTGGCGCGTTTCCATGGCCTTTATCCACAGGTGGATATCCACCTGAACATGAGCAAGAGCGAACTGCTGATGGCTGATGTGCGCGAGCGGCGCCTGGACCTGGCCTTTGTCGGGCTCTGGCCGGGAGAGCGGATCGAGGGCTTGGCGATGCGTTTGCTGGCCGAGGAGGAACTGGTCGCCGTGCTGCCGCCCGGTCATCCGCTGACGAAGTGGGAGCGTTTGCCGTTGGCACAGCTGGAGGATCAGACGCTGGTGGATTTCCAGGCCGGGACCGCCGGGCGTCGGCAGACCGATGAAGCCTTCGCCGCGGCGGGATTGCGCCATCGGGTGCAGTTCGAGGCGGGCAACGTGATGCTGGTGGGGGAGTTCGTGCGGCGTGGCCTGGCGCTGGGGCTGGTGCCCAGCAAGATTGCCGAAGGTTTCAGCGGGGTGGTGACGGTACCGGTGTGTGACGCGCCGTCGCGGCATCTGTATGTGGTCTGGTCCCATCGACCGACGCCGGCGGCCGCGGCGTTCCTGGTGTTGTTGGAGCAGGCGCTGGCGAAACGGGAGGTGCTGGCGTGACTTGATCGTTCCCACGCAGAGCATGGGAACGATCAATTATGAGCGCGGGCTCGCCGGACCACGGCGAAGACGTCAGACCCGCTGGCGGATCATCCGAATCAGGCGCTGAAGCCGCCATCGATGGTCAGGCTGGCCCCGGTGATGTAGCCGGCTTCCGGCCCCGCCAGGTAGGCGACAAAGCTGGCGATTTCTTCCACGCGGCCATAACGACCGCCGGCCATCAGGCTGATCAGGCTGTCGGCGAACTCGCTGTCGGCCGGGTTCATGTCGGTGTCCACCGGACCCGGTTGCACGTTGTTGACGGTGATGCCGCGCGGGCCGAGGTCACGGGCCAGGCCCTTGGTCAGTCCCACCAGCGCCGACTTGCTCATGGCGTAGGTGGCGCCACCGGCGAACGGCATGCGTTCGGCGTTGGTGCTGCCGATATTGATGATCCGCCCGCCGTCGCCCATATGCCGCGCGGCTTCCTGGGTCGCGACAAACACGCTGCGCACGTTGATCGCCAGGGTCCGGTCGAAATCTTCCAGGCTGAAATCTTCCAGGGGTCCCATGGCCAGCACACCGGCGTTGTTGACCAGGATATCGACGCGGCCAAAGGCTTCTACGGTGGCGTTCACGGCGTTGCGGATCGCCACGGCGTCGGCGCTGTCGGCCTTGATCGCCAGGGCCTTGCCGCCGTCGGCGATGATGCTGTCCTGCAGTTCCTCGGCCTTGGCCGCCGAGCTCACGTAGGTGAAGGCCACCGCCGCGCCCTGGGCTGCCAGGCGCTTGACGATGGCGGCGCCGATGCCGCGGGAGCCACCCTGGATCAGGGCCACTTTGCCGTTGAGGTTGCTGTTGAAGGTGTTGTCGGTCATGTCGTTCTCCAAAGTTCAAGGCCGTGAGAGGGAAAGGGTAGTGGCCTTGTTGTTGGAAGCGAGTATCGACTGTGGATTACTGCCTGTGTAGACGGTAATTGTTATAGTCTGTGTAAACCAGAAGTTGTGAATGGCGATCATGGAAACTTTCAGCAGTATCGAATGTTTTGTCCGCAGCGCCGAAGTCGGCAGCTTTGCCGAGGCGGCGCGGCGCCTGAGCCTGACCCCCGCGGCGGTCGGCAAGAGTGTCGCCAAGCTCGAGGCGCGCCTGGGCGTGCGGCTGTTCCAGCGCAGTACCCGCAGCCTGACCCTGACCGAGGCCGGGCAGCTGTTTCTCGGCGAAGTCGGTGCCAGCCTGCACACCATCCAGAATGCCGTGGCCAACCTCGCCAGCGCCAAGGGGCGGCCGGTGGGGACGCTCAAGGTCAGCATGGGCACGGTGTTCGGGCGCCTGTACATCGTGCCCTTGCTGGGGGAGTTCATGCGGCGCTTCCCGGATATCCGTCCGGACTGGAATTTCGACAACCGTCAGGTGGACCTGATCGGCCAGGGCTTCGATGCCGCGATCGGCGGTGGCTTCGAACTGCCCCAGGGCGTGGTGGCACGCAAGCTGACGGTGGCCCACCGGGTCCTGGTGGCGTCCGCCGAATACCTGGCGCAACAGGCTCCGATCGTCACGCCCGACGACCTGCGCCGTTGCACCGGCATTCTCATCCGCTCGCCCCAGACCGGTCGCGTGCGCACCTGGCAACTGACCGGTCGAGATGGGGAACACCAGCCGTTGAACCTGACGGCGTGCATGACCATGAGCGACTCGGAAGCGGCCTGTGCGGTGGCTGCCCAGAGCCTGGGCATCGCCCTGGTGAGCATGCCGTTCGCCCTGGCCTGGCTGCGGGTCGGCACCTTGCAGCGGGTGCTGCCCGACTGGTATGTCGACGACGGCAATATCTCGATCTACTACGCCGAGCACAAACTGCTGCCGGGCAAGACCCGCGCCTTTGTCGACTTCATCATCGAACAGTTCACCGAGCGGCAATGGGCGACCCATTTCGACGCCCGGCAGTGACCCACGCTGCCCTTGCAGGAGCCGAGCTGGCTCGCGAACCGCCGAAGGCGACCATTCAACCGCCGGCTAGCGACGCTCCCGCAAAGGCAACGGCCAACCGGTAAAGGTCTTGGGCCGTGGCGTGGCATAGGTGCGCACCTTGGACGTCGACAAGCCCAGGCGCACCAGGGATTCGGCGATGGTCACCGCCGCCGTCACGCCATCCACCACCGGCACGCCGGTACGTTGGCGAATCTGTTCATCGAGGCCGGCCATGCCGCCACAACCCAGGCAGATCACTTCTGCCTTGTCATCCTGCACCGCCCGTTCGGCCTGGCGCACGATGGCGTCCACGGCCCGTTGCGGATCCTGCTCCAGCTCCAGCACCGCGAGGCCGCTGGCCCGCACCGAGGCGCACCGCTGATAGAGCCCGGCCAGCTTCAGCCGGTCCTCGATCAGCGGTACGGTGCGGTCCAGGGTGGTGACCACCGAATAGGCATGGCCGAGAAACATCGCGGTGCTGGCACCGGCTTCGGTGATGTCCACCACGGGTACATCGAGCAGTTCCTGCAAGCCCTCGCGCCCGTGTTCGCCATAACCGGCCTGGATCACCGCGTCATAGGGCTGGTCGTAGGACAGCACCCGGTCCATCACGGCAATGGCCGCCAGGTAGCTTTCGAAATTGCCTTCCACCGAGTCGGCGCCGAAGTAGGGGGTCAGGCCGACGATCTCGGTGCCTGGCGCAGCGACGGCCTGGGCCTGGCGGGCGATGGCTTCGGTGATCGAGGCGGTGGTGTTGACGTTGACAATCAGAATCCGCATGCAGCAATCCTTTTTTCTTCGGCAGTGGGCACGGCCCGCAGCGGGCCGGCCGTGGTTTGTCAATGACAGAGGTTCAATGACTGAGGTTGTCGACCGCGATGGCTTCGCCGCTGACATCGGCGTAATGCGCCTGGCGTTTGGCGATGATCAGGTAGAGCAGGCCGGCGATTCCGGCACCGAACATCCAGGAAAACGGCGAGACGGCGGCGAACCCCGGCACCAGGGCCAGGACAATGGCGATCAGCGCCGCCGGAATGAACGCGGCCACCGCCCGCAGGTTGACCCCGTGGCTGTAGTAATAAGTGCCGTTGGGATCTTCGCTGTAGAGTTCCGGCACATTGACCCGGCCTTTGCGCAGCAGCCAGTAGTCGACCATGATCACGCCGTACAGCGGCCCCAGCAGGGCTCCCAGTCCGGACAGGAAGTAGACGATCACCAGCGGGCTGTTATAGAGGTTCCACGGCAGGATCAGCACGGCAATCGCGGCGCTGATCAGCCCGGCTCGGCGGAAGGTCAGCAGTCGCGGAGCGAGGTTGCTGAGGACAAAGGCCGGGGCGACGAAGTTGGCCATGATGTTCACCGCCACGGTGACGATCAGGAAGGCCAGGCAGCCCAGTACCAGGAAGAAGGTATTGGGGATCGAGGCGATGATTTCGGTCGGGCTCTGGATCACATGGCCGTTGATCTGGAACTGCGCGCCGCAGAGCAGCACGGTGATGCTGGCAAACACCAGGATGTTCACCGGCAGCCCCCAGAAGTTGCCGATCAGGATGGTCCGGCGGCTCGGCGACGAGCGTGCGAAGTCACAGAAATTGAGGATCAGCGTGCCGTAGATCGACAGCCACAAGGCGCCGCCGGCAAAGATATTGCGCCACATCTCGGCACCGCTCAGCGGCTCGCGGATCGACCAGGCGATGGTGGCGCCGGCCTGGGTGTACATCCACCCGGCCAGGGCGGCGACGGTGCACAGGATCACCGGCCCGGCGAAGCCCTCGTAGCGGCGGACCATCTCCATGCCATAGGCGAGGATCAGCAACTGCACGAACCAGATGATCACGAAGCAGGCCCAGCCGAGGGTCGACAGGCCGAGAATCGAGTTGTGATCATAGTCGGCGAAACCGGGGTGGATGGCCGTCAGCAGCACCCGGAAGACCACCGAGGCGAGATAGGTCTGGATGCCGAACCAGGCAATGGCGATCACCGCCCGGATCAAGGCGGGAAGTTGTGCGCCATGGATGCCGAAGCTGATACGGCTGATCACCGGAAAGGGCACGCCGGTCTTCTGTCCCATATAGCCGGAGAGGTTCATGAAGAAGTACACCAGTGCCGCGCCGATCCCCAGGGACAAGAGGATCTGCCAGCCGCCCAGGCCCAGCGCGTAGAGGCCGATGGCAAAGGAATAGTTGGCGATATTGTGTACATCGTTGGTCCACAGGGCGAAGAGGCTGTAGCCGCCCCAGCGCCGGCCCGCGATCCGCGTCGGCGCCAGGTCCGGGTTGTGCAGGCGCGGGCTGAGGACCACGGCTCCCGCTGGGGTATCCGGGCCGGGCGAGTGGGGCGATGAGGCGGGCAGATCCAGTGCGGCATGGGGGGAGAGACTGGTAGACATTCCGGCTAGCTCCTGGCCCCGGACGCCGACCTCGCCGGCGAACAGGCGGGACAACGCTCGGTGATCCGTATGTATGTAGGTTTTAGTTGAATTGTATACAAACTGCTTGTTGAGCTAAGCCAGTTCTATGCCAGTTTCCGATCTATAAAATTCGTCGATAATTTCGTTTTCTTATCGATTAAAACTAACCGCATGAAATTAAAGAGATATAACTTGACCGTTTGAACAGCTATCAATTCGACGGGCTGCGACTGTAGAAAACCTGTCTCGACAAGGCCGGGCGCCGGGCTGTCACTTTTTGGTGCGGGGATGGTAAGTGTGCACATTGATGTGACACTTATGGTTACAGTGATGTGTACATTATTTCCGATGCTTTTCCGCAGGATTTGACAGTTCCCCGATGGCCGCCCGATAGTGCCTGCGGCTGCCCAGGCCCTGCCTTTCTCTCGTTCTTCCAATAAAACCAATCGGAATCGGAGTTTCGGATGTCTGCACCTCGCGATACGGCTACTCAACACATTGCCTACGATGATCTGGTTGCGCTTCTGCAGCAGGTCTTCCAGGGTCATGGCACTTCTGCACAAGTGGCGCGGGTCCTGGCCGAGAACTGCGCCAGTGCCGAGCGCGATGGCGCCCACAGCCACGGTATCTTCCGCATACCGGGGTATGTTTCGACGCTGGCCAGCGGCTGGGTCGATGGCCAGGCGGTCCCGGTGGTCGAGGATGTGGCTTCGGGATTCGTGCGCGTCGATGCGGCCAATGGCTTTGCCCAGCCGGCATTGGCCGCTGCCCGCGAGTTGCTGGTGGAGAAGGCTCGCAGTGCCGGGATCGCGGTCCTGGCGATCCGCAATTCCCACCATTTCGCGGCGCTCTGGCCGGATGTCGAGCCGTTCGCCTATGACGGGCTGGTGGCTTTGAGCGTGGTCAACTCGATGACGTGCGTGGTCCCCCATGGCGCCGAGCGACCGCTGTTCGGCACCAATCCGATTGCTTTCGCCGCGCCCCGCGCCGGCAGCGATCCGATCGTCTTCGACCTGGCGACCAGTGCCATGGCCCATGGCGACGTGCAGATCGCGGCGCGCAAGGGCGAGCAGTTGCCGGACGGCATCGGCGTCGACCGTGACGGCCAGCCGACCCGCGATCCCAAGGCCATCCTCGATGGCGGCGCGTTGCTGCCGTTCGGCGGACACAAGGGCTCGGCGTTGTCGATGATGGTCGAGTTGCTCGCGGCCGCCCTTACCGGGGGCAATTTCTCCTTCGAGTTCGACTGGTCGCAACACCCTGGTGCCAAGACGCCATGGACCGGACAGTTGATCATTGTCATCGACCCGGCCAAGTCGGCGGGGCAGGATTTCGCCGAGCGCGCCCGGACCCTGGTCGGCCAGATGCAGGGTGTCGGCCTGCAACGCCTGCCGGGCGACCGGCGGCACCGCCAGCGCGGCGAATCGCTGCGCGAGGGGATCGCCCTGGCGCAGAGCGACCTGCAACAACTGCGCGCGCTGGCCGCACAACCGGCCCAGTTGCCACACGGCGCCTAGTGCAAGGGATGAAACTCGGGCGACCGCCCCAGGTGAGCGAGCAACAGGGCCAGGGAGTCGGCGTTGCTCAGCATCACGTCGACCCGCTTGTCCGCATCGGAAAAGAACACCCGGCGGGCTTCGTCCAGATCCCGCGTGCCGGTCAGTTGCAGCACCCGCTGTAACGGCGCTCCGACCAGGTCGTACCAGCGCAGGTCGTAGTCGTCGAGTTCCCGGAACAGTTGTGCGGCGGGTGTGCTGCTCGACAGGGCGTGTTTCTGAATCTGTTCCAGTGCGCTGTAGCGCTGTTTTCCCTCGGCCGTGACGGTCTCCAGCAGGTCGAGGAAGGGACGATTGGCATCCACGTAGACCAGGTCGAGCGTGTCGAAGGCCAGGTGGCTGATTTCATGCAGCAGGACGGTCGCCATGCTGTGCCCCAGCAGGTCGAAGGTCCTGGGGCGCAGGGGCAGGTAGGCATCGAAGCCGGGATCGAAGAAGCGCTCGGTCAGGTAGATTTTCCGGATGGGCTCGTTGAGCAGGGTGAAGGCCTGGACGCTGTGTTCGGGATGGATGGCCGTGCCGACCACATAACGCGACGAGGTTTCGGGGTTGAGCGAGGGATCGAGCAGTTCTCCCAGCAGCCGGTGTGCCAGGACCCTGATCTTGCCCAGGGTGAAGGCGCTCACCGAGGGCATGTCGAAGAACTGTTCGACAAAGAGCCGGCGTCGGCGATCGAGGCGGGCGCTGGAAAAGAGCTTGTCCAGGTTCAGGAGGGCTTCGGTCACATAGGCCAGCGCCTGTTCATGGCCGCGCTGAATCAGCCGGGCGCGGTTGGGAAAGAGCCTGCGGATACAGGGAATGCCGATGGCCTGGACACGGATTTCCTGGCTGATGGTGCGGCGATTGAGGCAAGAGTCGAGCAGTTTCATGGCCGCGATCCTTCGATGCAGTGGCCTTCCAAATCGAACGACCAGCGTTTGTCCGCGCCCTGTTTCAGCCAGGGGCCCAGGGCCTGGTCCTTGACGATGCGCCAGCGCCGAAGATCCCCCTGTACCTCGAAGACCCTGCCGCCGACCGCGACGAATACGCGCTGGCTCGTCGCGTCGCGGTAGAGCCCCGTGGCCGGGTCGAGGGTCATGTCCTGCAAGGTCACTTCGCGGGCTTCGTGGTCGAGGATCGCGGACTTTTGCCCAGGCGTCAGTTGGCTGTCTGCCCAGGGTGGCGTGGGGAAGGGCGATTCGACGACCGCCGCGCCGTTAGTGGGTGTCAGGCTTGCCACTTCCAGCCCGCGCGCCCCTTTGCGCGCCACGGCCAGTTGGGCCAGGCTGACGACGAATTCTTCGATCGCCTCGCTCCAGCGACCTTGCCAGCCCTTGTCCGCGGCATCCTTGAGGCGTGTCAGCGTCTGCCAGATCAGCAGCGGCAGGCGCAAGCGCCCCAGCAATTGGCTCTGCCCCTGGTAAAGACCACCCTTGAGCCAGGACAGGACGTTGCTCCAGACCGTGCCCTGATCCTGTACGTTCTGCTGGCCGAGCATGTCCTTGAGCAGCGCGCTCGTATCCTGGTAGAGCCGGTGGAAGAGATTGCCTCGCACGGGGTTGTCACTGATTTGCATGATCGCCCGCTGTGCCGCGAACACGTGCTGCGCATAGTGGTCGCGCTTGTCGTGGGCCAGTCTTTCGAGGATTCGTCGCTGCAGCTCGCCCGAGGTCTTGAGGTCGTCGATAAAGGTGGTCTTGTCGGCATACTCCTTGAACACCGGCAATGTGCCCTGGGGGCTGAACAGGATGTGCGGGCCGGGCTCGTCGGGGGGCGGGCCGATCATGTAGAAACCCGCGACGGGCTCGGGAATCGCATGGGTGGTGCTGATCAGTTCCAGCGGACGAAGGTCGATCCTGCGCCCGTTCAGAGGCTCCCTGGCGAGGCCGTCCGGCATCGCCAGCAGGTGTTTGATGAAACCATGAGCGACGGCGGACAGGCTGTTGTCGATCACCTGGGTGAAGGCGTGCATCAGCCCCTGCCAGTAGCAGTGCCGGGCAAAGGCCGGGCGACGCCGGGTCAGCGCCTCCCGACCCCCGCTGAGGAAGGCGTCGAGCAGATTGGCGAAGTGACTGCCAATGGCCGCTTCCTTTACCAGCGTCCTCAGATGGTTGGCGGTCAGGTCTTGCGGGAAGGGACCGTCCAGCGAACGAACGATGAGCAGGCTCTGGTCGATATCGTCGAAGTGGCGCAAGGCGAAGTCGGTCAGCGACTCGGAGGTGGTGACATCCTGCCGTTTCAGGGAGATCCTGATCTTGTCGGGGTCGAGGCGGGTTGCCGGAAAGTCCCGCGAGAGCAGGCTGATGATCCGGGTCCTGGCGTTGTCGCGGATATCGGGGATGTCCTGGTGGTAGTCCCCGGTCGTGGCGGCCTGCTGGCGGTAGCGGTCGAGCAGGCTGGCCAGGGCGAACTGGCGGTGCTCCGTGGTGCCAGCCAGCCAGGGCGGCAGGGCCAGGTGCAGCGCGGTACTTTCCGCGGCCTGCAGGGCTTTCTCGAGAGGGGCGATGGTCAGGTGGGCATCGAGACAGGCCTGCAGGTGCCGATGCAGGTTTTCCCCCGAGTACGGGGCGGTCAGCGCATGAGTCAGGTCCGCCAGCACCTTGTCGATCAGCGAGTGTTGTCGATCGCCGCGCAAGGCGTCCTCGATCAGCGCGAAGCCCAGGGCCGGGTAAGCGCGGCGATGGGGGTTGCGGTTTGGCGCGACGGCCAGTTTCGGCGGCCGTTCGCCCCTGGCGATGTTCTCCAGCAGGGACAGGCGCTCCACGGGGTCATGCAGGCGCCGCTGCAGTTCGACGTCGGCATCATGGACCGAATGAAAGGCTTCCGCGCCCTGGGCCGGTGTCCAGAGCAGCGCGGCCCCGGAGTGCTCGGTGCTGAGGCCGCCGCGCTCGGTCAGCAGGAAGCAGTTGTGCAACGGGATCGGCACGGCGCTGGCATCGGCCCTGAGGGTCAGCGCAAAGGCATCCGGAATGAAGCCGCGCAAGCCGCCGCGGGAGCTGCGTTGCTGGCTGTCGAGGAGATGGTCGAGCAGTTCCAGGTCGCTTCTGCCCAAGTCGCCGCGCAGTTCCTTGAATTGCACCTCGCGACGCAGTCCGCAGGTCACGGCCTCCCTCAGGGGCTCGGAGAGTTCGCCATACACGGCGCGTTGCCGGCGCAGGTAACGCGCGGAAAAATCCACCAGTGTCCTGTCGATGACGGTGTTGAGCGACGTGATATCCAGGCTGGCGATACGCGACCAGTTGCCCTCGGCGTCCGTGCTGAACAGTCCCGTGTTCGTCGCCGGGGGAAGCGCCCCGGCCTGTCGGGTCAGGCGCTCGAGGAAATGCTCGATGAGGTTCTGCGAACGTTCGGGCTGCAGCTCCGTATCCCCCAGCATGGGGAGCGAGGACGCATAGTGATTGATGTACAGGGTGTCGGGTGACGGCGTGACCCGGTGGGCAAGCAGCAGTTCCCTGGACAGCTCGCTGGACGCGAAGGCGCGCAGTGTCGGCCGTTTCTTCAGGCCCGCGGTGAGGGTGGACTTGAGCTCGCCCAGGGTTTTCAACTGGTACCTGACGGTCTCCAGGGTAGGCGTCAGGGCGTGTGGCGAGAGCGCTGCCTGGGCATTTTCGCTGGGGACCAGGTCCAGTCGATGGCTCCAGCGCCCCTGGGAGGCGAGGGTCGTCAGGCGCGGGTCGAGCAACGCGCGGATGTCCAGCGCACTCTCGAAGGCCGTCGCCAGTGCCAGGGCGCCGTCGCTGGCGCGATAGCGGGCGAGGATATATTCCAGGTTGTCCAGTTGCTTGGCGATGATGGTCTGGAACAGCGTCTCGAAGGCTGACGAGACCGTGGCTGTCAGGTTGATACGGGCGATGGTCGAGCCCTGCAGATCGGCGGCCTCGCGCAAGGCCAGGCCATCATGCAGACCGGCGTTCCGGCCCGGGTCCTGGACCTGTACCTTGACCCAGGCACGCAGTGACGCTTCGTTCTCGAAGGGCTGCAGGCGACCCGCGCCATAGAGGAAAAAGCCGGGAGGGGATTCCCGGTCGTTGCGCACGACAAAGGTGTTGCCCAGCACCGACGAGCGCTGGTCGGTCTCGATGCCCAGGGTGTAGTGGGTGATCAGGTTGAGCCTCGCGGCATCCCGTGGGTAGAGCCTGCTCAACCAGTAGAAGTTTTCCGGGGCGAGGGTGTTCCAGTCCTGTTCCTGCTGAAGCAGTTCGGCCCGGAAACGGGTGCCCAGGGCATCGATGAACAGTTCCCGGCGTGGCACTCCGTCGTCGCAGGTGCCTTCCCAGAAGGCTTTCACCGGGTCTTTCAGGTGACTGTCGAGGTGATTGGCAATGTTTGCCAGCGCATTTTCCCAGTCGAGGGTATCCGCTGCCGAGGCGGAGTAGCCGGGGGCCACGAACTCCCGGGTCTGGCCTTCGGGCCAACTGCCGCGGCGGTAATGTTCCAGCAGGGCTTCGCTCAGCGAGCGGGTCGACAGGGGCCGCGACGGCAGTGGCGCAGCCTGGTTGTCCGCGGGCGGCGCGACATGGCTGATCACCCGCAGGGCGCCCAGGCTGACCTGGCCGAAGCGCTTGCCCAGCCTGTTTTCGAGCAGTTGGTTGAGCAGGGTTTTCAGAGTGGGCAACTTGAGCAATTCGTTGTTCAGGACCGTCCGGGTGTAGTCGAGGTAGTTTTCGATGGATTGCCGTCGTTCGCTCAGGACCACCCCGCGAATAGGTTCGGCCACCAGGGAAGGTGAAGCTGCATGACGGATCGCTGTCCTGATGCCGAGGGGAACGAAGCGCAGCAGTTCGTCGCGTTGCCCGCTCACCTTCAAGCGTTCGAGCAGCTTGCTGGAAGCCAGTTGGCGGGTGGCGAAGCGCTCCAGGCCGAACGCCGGGGTGCAGAGGAATACCGAGTGGCCGGATGGGCCGCTGACCAGGAAGGTGCCGGCCAGGTCGGCGGGAGGAGAGCCCTGCGCGACGAGGAACAGTTTATCGACGGACATGGGGATATCGAGTGCCTGGCGGGCGTCGTGGCTGGGCAGGAAGAGGTCTCTGAGCCAGTCGCGCTCGCTGGTCTGGATGTGCAGGGAGGTTTCCAGTTCACTGGAGGTTTCATGCAGCTCCAGGGCCTGGGACAGGTAATAGACGGGGGGATTGCCGGACATGTGCGGTGCCTTCGTTCGTGTTGACGACGGGCGATGCCCGCAGGGGCCGGGCATCGCTCTTGAAGGGTATCGACGCTACAGGCGGCGAGTCGGCGGACGGCGTTAGATACTGCTGGCTTGCGTGGAGCCCTGCTCCTGGCGGGGTGTCCCGCTGAAGATCGGGTAGAACTCCGTGGGACGCCCCAGGTAGCTGATGAACAACGCCACGGAGTCCGCGTTGGCGAGGATGACATCGATGCGCCTGGCGTCGTCTTCCTGGAATTTTCGCCGGGCGTGGTGCAGGTCGGGGCTGCGTGTCAGTGCCAGGACCCGCTTGTACGGTTCATCCTCGATATCGTGCCAGGTGCCGGTGATCTCGTCTTCGACCCTGAACAGCTGTTGGCTGGGAGTCCGCGAAGAGAGGGCCGTTTCCTGCAGCTCCCGCAATGTGTCCTGTCGTTCACGCCCGTCGATGGTGGTGGTGTCGATCAGGTCGTAGAAGGGTCGGAAGGCATCGAGGTAGGCGATGTCCACGGTATTGAAGACGATATGGCTGAACTCGTGGAGCAGGATGGTGGCCATGTTGTGCAGGACGCTGTTGAAGGTCCTCGGCCGGATGGGCTCATAGACCTCCAGGCCGGGTTCGAAGAACAGCTCGTTCAGGTAGATCTTGCGGGTATGGTCGCAGGTCACCACGAAGGCCGCGCACATCCTCTCCGGTGTCCGGGCGGCGCCGAGGACATAGAGCTCCGAGAGGTCGGGAGAGCGGGCAGGGGACAGCAGTTCCATGAGCAGCTTGTCGAGCATCCTGCCGATTCTCTGGTTCAGACCCCGACTGATGGTTTTGAGGCCAAAGAACTCCTGGAGATAAATCTGGCGCTGGCTGTCGAGCCGCGTGCTGGCGGCCAGTGATTGCAGGCGTTGCCTGGCGTTTCTCAGGTAGGTGACGGCCAAGGCATGGGCCTGCCTGATCTGCCGGGCCTTGTCCGGGTAAAGAAGCCTGATCGCTTTCATGCCCGTGGCCAGTACCTTGATTTCACGGCCCACGGTCTGCCGGGTATTGATACGGTCCACCAGGCGACCGCCATCTCCGCCACCGAGCAAGCGCCCCTTGAGGTCCAGTTCCCACTGGCCCTGCTGGTCCTTTCTGAGCCAGGGGCCGGGTTCCTGATCGCTGACGATGCGCCAGCGCCGGTCCTCGTTCCGTACCTGGAACACCCGTCCGCCGACGGCGGCGTACTGGCGCCGGGTGCCCGGGTCGGTATGGATGCCCGGGACGGTGTCATGCTCCAGGTCGTTCAGGGCGATATCCCGGGCTTCATAGCCGAGCACACGGTCCTGCTGTTCCCGGGTCAACGGTATGTCTGCCCAACCCGGCCATCGTGGGAAGGGGGACTCGACCGGGGCGGCTGCCGGGACGGGTTCCTGCGCGGGCTTCGGCAATTCGACCAAGGCGCTGGCTGTCGGCGCCTCGCGGGCCAGGGCCAGTTGCGCCAGGGCACGGGTGAACTCCTCCAGGGCCACTGTCCAGTGACCTTGCCAGGCCTTGTCCGCGGCCTCCTTGAACCGTGGCAGGGTTTGCCAGATCAACCAGGGCATGCGCAAGCGGCCGAGCATGAAGCGGGCGTCCTGGTGCAGTTGATTGCCGAGCAGGTGGACTACCGTGCTCCAGGCCGACTGATGGCCTCGGGAGTCTTGCAGTCCCAGTTGATCTTTCAGCAGGGCGGTCATGTCGTGGTACAGCCGGTGGAGGAAATTGCCCTTGAAGGCGTTCCAGACGGCACTGACGGTCTGGCGACTGAAGACCTGTTCGCCGTAGAACTGGCGCACGCCGCTGGCAAGCCTGCCGAGCACCAGCTGGCGCAGCGGTCCGGGACGGCCGAGCTCGCTCATGAGCTGCGTTTCGTTGCCATACTCGCGAAAGGCCGGTTGTTCGCCATACGGGCTGAAGAGCACCAGGGGGCCGCGGTTATCGGAACGTCCGATCAGGTACAGGCCCAGGGCCCGGTCCGCGCTCGTCCAGGCCTGGCGCAGCAGCGCCAGCGGATACACGACGATGTCGTTGCCGGCAAGCGGGAGACGGGCAACGCCGTCGGGCATGCCCAGCAGGTGCCGGATAAAACCGTGGGCCTCGGCGGACAGTGAGTGTTGCAGGTACTGGCGCAGGGCGTGTTCGAGGCCCTGCCAGACCAGGTGCAGGCTGAACAGCTCGCGGCGCTCGGGTACGCCCTTCTCGCCGTGGGACAGGTGGGAGTCCAGCAGTGCCGCGTAATGGGTGCCGATGCCCGCCTCCCTGACCAGCGCATTGAGGTGCGCGACCGTCAGGCCGGCCGGCAGTGGGTTGGCCGAGGTCAGTGTCGCCGTCGCCCCGTCGATCTCGTCGATCTCGTCGATCTCGTCGAAATGACGCAGGGCGTAGTCCGTCAGCGTGTAGCTGCCCGGCGCGTCCAGGTCGGGCAGCGACAGGTACAGGTCATCCGGGTCCAGGCGCGCTGCGGGGTAGTCGCGGCTCAGCAGGCTGGCGATCTTGGTCCGGGCAAAGTGGCGGATATCGGGGATGTCGTGATGGTAGTCGAGGGGGGCGTCGACCTGTTGCCGGTGTCGGTCCAGCAGCTCGGCCAGGGCCAGTTGCTGGCTGGCGGGGGCACTCGCCAGCCAGGCGGGCAGCGCGCTGTGCAGGCGGGTATGGCGTGTCGCGTCGAGGGCTTTTTCCAGGTACGCCAGTGAGGCGTGTCGGAGCAGGCAGGACTGAAAGTGGCCTTGCAGGATGGCGGCCGGCAGTGGCGAGGAGGCCGCTTCGGCGAGGTCGCCCAGGGCCTTGTCGGCCACGGAGTCGGTAAGGTCGGTCAGGAAGTCGTTGCGGATGCGTGCGAAGCCGATGCTCATGCCATTGTGCTGATTGTTCGCCCAGAGCGGTGCTGGGGGCGGGGCGGCGACCAGGTTTTCCAGCAGCGACAGGCTTTGGACCGGGGTGTGCAGGCGCCGGTTGAGTTCGACTTCGGCCCTGGGCAACGAGGCGAATGCTTCGAGCCCGCCGGCCGGGGTCCAGAGCAGCGCGCGCCCGGAGTTGACCGGGTCCAGCCCGCCTCGCTCGGTGATCAGGAAACAGTTGAACAGCTTGCGCGGCAGCGACGGCCCGGCGGTTTTCAGGGTGAGTTCGAAGGCATCCGGGATAAACCCCCGCAGGCCCTTGCGCCGCGGACTGTCCGGGCTGTCGAGGAGTACTTCGAGCAGTTCCCGGGCGCTGTCGTCCAGCGTGCCGGCCAGGACTCGCTGGCGAGCTTCGTAGCGCAGTGCGCTGCTCAGGGCTTCACGCAACAACGGGGTGTTCTGGGAATAGAACGTGCGCTGGCGGCGCAACAAGCGCGGCAGGAAGTCCTGCAGGGCGGCGTCGACGAGAGGGTTGGCGGTGGGAATATCGAGGTTGTCGATCCTTGACCATCGCCCGTCGGGATCACGGCTGAACAGGCCCGTATCGACGCGGTCGGCCAGGGGCGGGGCGAGGCCGACCGAGCGCTCCAGCAGATGTTCGGCCAGGCTGATCGACGTACTCAGGGCAAGCCCCTGTTGTTCGGCGGAGGCGCTTGGGTACTGGTTGATGTAGAGCGTGGCCGGTACCAGGTTGCCCCGGCGGGTGTCGATCAGTGCCTCGTGCAAGGCGTTTTGCGCGAAAGTCAGGAGATCGGGACGTTTGGCCAATTCGCCGCCGAGGCGTTTTTTCAGGGTCTCGAGGGTGTGCCCGTGTGCCTGGGCGGTGTCCTGTGTCGTGGCCTGGGCATCGGTGGGTTTGGCGGGTGGCGGCTCGGGCTTGTCCGATGACCGGTCCAGGCGGGTGCTCCAGCGCTCGCGGGTATCGAGCGACTGCAGTTTCCGGCTGATCATCGTGCGGATGTCCAGGGCCGCATCCAGGGCTGCGCCGAGAGCCAGTTGTCCGTTACTCCTGTGGTAGCGGGCCAGTACGTAGTCGATGTTGTCCCGTTGCTTGGCGATAATGGCGTCCAGCCGGTTTTCGAACACCGGCTGATCGACGGCGGCTTGTTGCGTGGCCAGCGCGGGAAATTGCCGCAGGTCGTCGAGCTCGCTCAGGGACAGGGTTTCCGTCAGTTCGTCGGTGCCGCCGGTATCGTGCAACTCCCGCAGAAGGCTGCTGTCCAGGGCGTCCTGGTCGTTGAGCCGCGTGAGCCTGCCGTAGGCATAGACAAACAACGCGCCGGGATTGACGGATTCGTCGCTCACCACGAAGGCATTGGCGAGCGCGGTCTGGGAGGGCTTGCTGGTGTTGTAGCCCAGGCTCTTGATGCGGGTGTGGCGCAGCCGCGCTGGCGTGTAGGGGTAGAGGGCTGCTAGCCAGTGGTGGGTCCTGGGGCTGATGTTTTCCCATTGCAGTTGCTTGAGCAGTTCGGTGCGCCAACAGGTGCCCATGACGTCGCTGAACAACTGGCGGCGGGAGTGACCGCTGTCCAGCACGGTGTTCCAGTAGCTTTCCAGTTCGCTGTGCA
Organism: Pseudomonas sp. Mn2068; assembly: GCF_049319725.1. Classification (NCBI taxonomy): domain Bacteria; kingdom Pseudomonadati; phylum Pseudomonadota; class Gammaproteobacteria; order Pseudomonadales; family Pseudomonadaceae; genus Pseudomonas; species Pseudomonas sp. Mn2068. Next base: position 171,532 of record NZ_JBMOUG010000014.1, read on the forward strand.
GGCGCAGTTTCAGGCTGCCGGAGATGTCCGTGATGGCGCGTTCCCACTGCGCGGTGTCAGCGGGTACGGCGTTGTAGCCGGGTGCGCTGAATTCGCGGGTCTGGTCGGCGGGCCAGGCTTGCGCGAGGTAATGCGCCAGCAGCGCGTCGGCCAGGGAGTGCACGCCGACGGGGCGCCGTTGCGGGGCATTACCCTGGTCTGGCGTGTCGCTGCGGTAACAGGTCATGTTGACGCTCGCCAGGTTGACCCCGGCAAACCGTCGGCCCAGTTCGTCGTTGAGCATCTTGTTGAGCAGCGCCGCCAGGGTCGGCAGCTTGAGCAGTTGCTCGTTCAAGGTCTGGAGATTCTGCCGTTGCTGCTGGTCGACGGAGCGACGCCGGTCGAGGAACACCGCGCCTTCGATGGGCTCGGCCTTGACCCGGACGTTGCCGTCGAAGCGGATCCGGCTCCTGGTCTCCAGCGCCACGAAGCGCAGCAGTTCGTCGCGCTGCGTCTCGCTGTTCAAACGGCTGAGCAGGCTCTGGGTGGCCTCGCTGCGCGTATCGAAATGTTCCAGGCCCAAGCCCGGGCTGTAGAGGTACGAGCAATCGTCCGTTCCCGGGTTCATCAGGAACACCCCCGCCAGGTCCACGGGCACGATGCCGGTGGCCTCGACCGTGAATTTTTCCACGGTCATCGGATCGTCGAGGGCCTGGCGGGCTTGCTGGTTGGGCAGGAAGACGTTGCGCAACCAGTCGCGGTCGGTGCTGGAAATGTTCAGCGCCCGCTCCCGGTCATTGGGCGTGTCGCGCAGTTCCAGGGCTTCGGCGAACTCATAGGGAAAGGAATCGGTAGTCATGGCTTTTGCCTTCGTTCGTACTGACGAACCGCTGGGCGCTGGCAGGCCAGGCTTCGCGGGAAATGGCAAAAACGCTACCGGGTGGCGGGGGCGCGGGGTGGTAGATAGTTCTGTGGCAGGCGTGTCCCTTGTCGCGCTGACAAGGGACCGGGGGAACGCTGTGCGATCAGTCGCGTCGGCCCAGCAGCAGGCCGACCACCAGGCCGAAGCCGGCGGAAATCGCCACGGTCTGCCACGGATGGCCGCCGATGTAGGTTTCGGTCGCTTCGACCACGGGCTTGGTGTTTTCGCGCACATGGGTGACCGAGTCCAGGGCCTGCTTGAGCTTCTGGCTGATCTGCGCGCGCAGGCTTTCGCCTTCCTCGCCCACCAGCGCGGCGCTGTCCTTCAAGAGTTTTTCCGATTCCTGGATCAGCGCTTGCAACTCGCTGAAGGCCTGGTCCTTGATCTGGTCTTCGGCAGCTTGTACGGCGGATTTACGGGCCATGGCGATATTCCTTTCAAGTGAATGATGCTCTGAATAATGGGAGTCGGGGGGACCTGGGAAAGTTGCAAAATTTTCCGTCCGGGCACATCGGCCAGCCAAAATCCTCGATCGGATGTGTGTAGCGACAGTGTAAGATACGGCTCTATTTGTACCGCAGGATTTTCCAATGAGCTTCAATCTGGCTAACAAGTCCCTGGCCGAGCGTGCCGCCATCGAGGATGAGAAGTCCCGTCTGTTCGACCTCTGGCAGAGCAACCTGGGCAAGGCCAAGGGCGAGGCGGCACGCCTGTTCGGCGAGCGCGCCAAGCGCAAGGGCAAGTGGGCGGAATGGGTACGTGCGGAACTCGACACCCTGTCGCCACCGGAATACACCAGCATGGTGCGCAGCGAGGTCAACCGCCTGATGGCGGCAGCCAAGTAGGGCGTCGGTGTCAGCTGACGGCGGTCACGGTGTAGCGCTGGCGCACGGCGCCGACGCTGATCTGCACCTCGTCACCGTCGAACTTGCCCAGCAGGGCCTGGCCCAGCGGTGAGCGCGGGCTGATCACGGTGATCGTCCGCCCCTCCCATTCGATCTTCAGGCCGGCGGCATCCGGGGCCAGGAACAGTTGCTGCTCGTTGCCGTTCTCGGCTTCGAGGGTCAGCAGGGCGCCCAGCTGGATGCCCGCCTGATCGTCGTAGGGACGCAGCGGCAGTTCCCGGCACTGCTTGAGGGCCTGACGGATTTCCTCGACACGCCGGGCCTGCCCGGTGGCCAGGTACGAGGCTTCCAGGCCCAGGGTGTCGTACTTGTTCTCTGCGATGTTCTCTTCGTCGGTCGCGGCTTCGTAGGCGGTTTGTGCCGCCCGTTGCAGGACATCGAGATCGACCGCCAGGGTGTCGATGATGCGCTGGTGCACCGCGTGCTTGTCCATGCCGTGCAACCGGTTCAATTGCAGAACTGCAGCACGTTGGCCCGGCTCTTGTCGCTGGGCGCGGTCTGGTCCTGCTGCAACCAGAACTGGCATTTCGGATTGGACAGGTTGCGATAGCTGTTGCGGGCCTGGTCCAGGCGCTGCTGCTCTTCGTTCTTGCGCAGATTCTCTTTGTACTGCTCGAACATCTGCGTCGAATCGCCGGGAGCTTGTGGCGCGGTCGGCGCGGCGGGCTGGCTGATCTGCCGGACGGCCTCGGCGACGGGGGCCAGCGGCTGGGCAATGAACAGCCGGGCGACCAGCCAGGCGGTGAGGGCCAGCGCGACGAAACCGAGCCAGATGCCCAGCGCGATGCTGGCGGTCAACTGCAGTGGATTGAGGGTGACATACAAGCGGCGACGCGGTGGTGGGCGATAAGGCATGGCGGCCTCCTGGCGGGCGGTTCTTCGCAGGATGCGATTGTCGCATGAAGATTAATCGACGTCGGCTCTTCTGCGCAGGAGGATTTATGCGGACAATCGACGCCTTTGCCAAACGGAGCCCGTGCATGCCGGCCAACTGGGATATTTTCTGCACCGTCGTCGACAACTATGGCGATATCGGCGTGACCTGGCGCCTGGCCCGGCAACTGGTGGCCGAGCATGGCCTGGCCGTGCGCCTGTGGGTCGACGATCTGCGGGCCTTCGAGCGCTTGTGCCCGGAACTCGACATCGAACAGGAACAGCAGGTCCGCGAGGGCGTCGAGGTGCGCCGCTGGTCGGGCGACTGGCAGCCGGTGGCGGCGGCGGATGTGGTGATCGGTGCCTTTGCCTGCCAGTTGCCCCACGACTACATGGACGCGATGGCCCGGCGCGAGACCACGCCGCTGTGGCTCAACCTGGATTACCTGAGCGCCGAGGACTGGATTGTCGGCTGCCATGGCCTGCCCTCGGTCAAGTACAAGCAGGTACAGAAGTTCTTCTTTTTCCCGGGGTTTGAGGCGGGCACCGGCGGCCTGCTCCGTGAGGCGGGATTGCTGGAGCAGCGTCGGGCCTTTCAGGCGGATCCTGCGGCACGCCGGGATTTCCTGCGTGGCCTGGACGTCGATCCGACGGATGGCGAGCGGTTGATCTCGTTGTTCGCCTACGAGAACGAGGGCGTGGCCAGTTGGCTCGAAGCCCTGGCGGCCGATAGCCGCCCGACCCGGCTATTGGTGCCCGAAGGCCGGGTACTGGCGGATGTCCAGCGCTGGCTGGGCAGCGGTGAGTTGCGGGCCGGCGCCATCGAGACACGTCGGGCCCTGACGGTGCAGGTGCTGCCGTTCGTCCCCCAGCAAGCCTATGACCGCCTGCTCTGGAGCTGCGATTTCAACGCCGTACGCGGCGAAGACTCGTTCATTCGCGCGCAATGGGCCGGCCGGCCGTTGCTCTGGCATATCTACCGACAGGAGGACGATATCCACCTGGACAAGCTGGAAGCGTTTCTCGCGCTGTACACCCGGGGCCTGTCCGAGCCGGCCCTGGCCGCTTTCAGTGGCTGGTGGCGGGCCTGGAACAGTGGAAACGGGGTGGGTGAAAGCTGGTCGGCGGTGCTGCGCAACGAGCGGGAACTGGCCGAACACGCCGAACGCTGGTGTCTGGAACAGGCTTCGCGGCCCGATCTTGCCACGGCGCTGGTGAAGCTTTACCTAAATTGGATATGATACGCGGCCTAGATTTATGTACATCCCATCCAAATTCGGATATTCGCAATGAAAACTGGTAAAGAACTGAAACCCGGTACCGTGATCCGTATCGACAACGATCCTTGGCTGGTTCAGAAAGCTGAATTCACCAAGTCCGGTCGTAACAGCGCGATCATGAAGACCAAGCTGAAGAACCTGCTGACCGGCTACAAGACCGAAACCGTCTACAGCGCCGATGACAAGCTGGACGATGTGATCCTCGACCGTAAGGAAGCGACCCTGTCCTTCATCAGCGGCGATTCCTACACGTTCATGGACACCACCGACTACACCATGTACGAGCTGAACGCCGAAGACATCGAGGCCGTTCTGCCATTCGTGGAAGAAGGCATGACCGACGTCTGCGAAGCCGTCTTCTTCGAAGACCGCCTGGTTTCCGTGGAACTGCCGACCACTATCGTGCGTCAGGTCGACTACACCGAAGGTTCCGCTCGCGGTGACACTTCCGGCAAGGTGATGAAGCCTGCCAAGCTGAAGAACGGTACCGAGCTGTCGGTAGCTGACTTCATCGAAATCGGTGACATGATCGAGATCGATACCCGTGAAGGCGGTTCCTACAAAGGCCGTGCCAAATAAGCACTGCTTTTCGCCACACGAACAAAAAAGCCCGGGCATGCCCCGGGCTTTTTTGTGTCTGTTTGTTTCTGTGGCGTGGCGCGACCCCTTGTGGGAGCCGGCTTGCTGGCGATGCGGTGTGGTAATCGACATCGTCGTCGCCTGATTCACCGCCATCGCCAGCAAGCCGGCTCCTACAGAGGGGGCAGCGTTCACCGTGCCACCCCGTAGACGCTTATTTCAGGTGTTCCTTCAGTTCCTGCGAAGCCTGCAGGAGAGCCGAACGAACCTCCGGCACCTGGCTGACCACGTTGAGCAGGCCGAAGTCATGGATCATGCCGTTGTAGCGCACGCTGGTCACCGGTACGCCGGCTTCATCCAGCTTGCGGCCGTAGGCCTCGCCTTCATCCCGCAGGACGTCGGCCCCGGCGGTCTGGATCAACGCCGGTGGCAGGCCCTTGAGCTGTGCCGTGGTGGCCCGCAGCGGTGAGGCGTAGATCTCGCCGCGCTGCTTGGCATCGGTGGTGTAGTTGTCCCAGAACCACTTCATCATGTTTTTGCTGAGGAAGTGACCCTCGGCGTACTGGTTGTAGGACGCCGTCTCGAAACTGGCATCGGTCACCGGCCACAGCAGCAGCTGGAACTTCAGTGCCGGGGTGCCCTTGTCCTTGGCCATCAGGCTGACCACGGCCGCCATGTTGCCGCCGACGCTGTTGCCGGCCACGGCCAGGCGCTTGCCGTCGACATTGATTTCCTTGCCGTGCTCGGCCACCCAACGGGTCGCGGCGTAGGCCTGGTTGATCGCGGTCGGGTAATGGGCCTCGGGTGACGGCGTGTAGTTGACGAACACCGCCGCCGCCCCCGAACCCACCACCAGGTCACGCACCAGCCGCTCGTGGGTGGGGAAATCCCCCAGGACCCAGCCGCCACCGTGGAAGAACATGAACACCGGCAATGTGCCCTTGACCCCGGCCGGGCGGACGATGGTCAGCTCCAGCGGCTTGCCGTCGACCTGGATGGTCTTCTGGCTCACGTCGGTCTTGGGCAATGTCAGCTTGACCCCTGACTGCGCACCGGACAGCACGGCGCGGGCTTCTGCTGGCGTCATCTGTTCCATCGGCTTGCCCGTGCCGGCATTCAAGGCGTCGAGAAATGCCTGGGTGTTGTGTTCGATACCGGTGTTTTCGGCGGCGAACGCCGTGTGGACGGACAACGCGAGCAGGGTACCGGTCAGGACTTTGCTGAAAGTGTTCATGTACGGATCCTCAGGTGGCAGATGGGTTAGACAGTGACGTGCAGGCGGACGTCGACGTTGCCACGGGTGGCGTTGGAGTACGGGCAGACCTGGTGGGCGGCGTCGACCAGGCTTTGTGCATCGGCCTGTTCCAGACCCGGCAGGCTGATGTGCAGGTCGATATCCAGGCCGAAACCACCAGGGATCTGGCCGATGCCGACGTGGGCGGTGATCGAGGCGTCAGCCGGGATCTGGCGCTTGGTCTGGCTGGCTACGAATTTCAGCGCGCCGATAAAGCAGGCCGAGTAGCCGGCGGCGAACAGTTGCTCAGGGTTGGTGGCTGCACCACCGGCACCGCCGAGCTCTTTGGGAGTGGCGAGCTTGACGTCCAGGATGTTGTCGCTGGAGATCGCGCGGCCATCACGGCCACCGGTGGAAGTTGCAACTGCGGTATAGAGAGTTTGCATGGCGAGCCTCGTCGTTTCGGAAATTTGTTTTGCGCTAAATGTTTGCGCGCTAAGTGACTGCGAGATAAATGTATCGCGCTAATACTTTGTGCGCAAGGTAAATTTTCAAAAAAGTTTCGAACGGGCTTTTCTGGCTGGATCGTTCAGGGAGGTTAGCGGTAAGCCGAAGGGAAGGTTGCGAGCAGGATCGCCCCTGGGGCCAGGAGCGATCTGTTGTCTTTGTAGGAGCGGTCGGGCAATGCGGATTTGCCTGCGATCAAGGCGCAGGGCTGGGGAAGATCGTTGTCAGAGGCTGTCTTGCAGGTGCCCGCGCAGCGTCAGCAGTTCGGCCTGCAGGGCACGCAGGCGCTCCATGGAACCACCACCGGCGGCCAGGATGCATTGCGGAATACCCCGGGCCTTGTCGCGCAGGGCACGCCCGGCGTCGGTCAGTTCGACGATCACCACCCGCTCGTCGGCCTTGCTGCGGGTCCGGCTCAGCAGCCCTTCGCTTTCGAGGCGCTTGAGCAGGGGGGTCAGGGAGCCGGGGTCGGTCATCAGCTTGTGGCTGATCTCACCGACGGTCAGGCCGTCCTGTTCCCACAGCACGATCATCGCCAGGTATTGCGGGTAGGTCAGGTTCAGGGCCTGGAGCAGGGGCTTGTAGACCTTGGTCATCAACAACGAGGTGGAGTGCAGGGCAAAGCACACCTGGTTGTCCAGAAGCAGGTCGTCACAGTGGTCGGTGGTGCTGTTCATCGCTAGAGCCTTGTACGTTACGTCTGTTGAATCTAGCGGGCGAATCTTTAATGCGCCAGGGAATTTTCTCTGCCTAGTGGCGCCCCAGGCCGCTTTGCAGTGCCAGGTCCCAGGGGGGCACGGGGCTGAAGCGACTCTTGAGGAACTCCAGCAACAGGCGGCTGCGGGAGTTGGCCGGTTGTTCCAGGCGCAGCGCGTAGACCCCGGCGGTCTCGGGGGCCGGCAGGCCATTTTCACAGAACAGCGGCAACAACTCCCCGCGCAGCAGGTACTCGCTGATCAGCCAGGTCGGCAGGTGGGCGATGCCCAGGCCGCTGAGGGCGCCGGACAGCAGGGCTTCGGCGTTGTTCGAGGTCATGCGGATTCGCGACGGACGGTGCAGTTGTACCTGTCCGTCCTGGTGGAAGCGCCAGGCCATCGGCGGGGCCAGGGCGTCCCAGTCGAGGCCGTCGTGTCCGCCCAGTTCGTCCGGACGCAGCGGCGTGCCGCGGCTTTTCAGGTAGGCCGGACTGGCGCAGGCGATCCGCACGATGCTTGCCAGGGGCGTGGCCACCAGCCGGGTATCGGCCATTTGCCCGGCGCGCAGGACCAGGTCGACCTTGCCCAGGTTGGAGCCCTGCATATCGACGAAGCTGTCGATCAGGTGCAGTTGCACGTCGAGTCCGGGGTAGTCGACCAGGAAGTCGGCGATGGCCGGGGCCAGATGGCGACGACCGAAGGCCGCGGGGGCGTCGATACGGATCAAGCCTTCCGGCGCATTGCTCAGGGACACCGCCTCGGCCCGCGCCAGGCGCAGTTCGGCGACGATCCGTCGGGCCCGCTCGGCAAAGGCCAGCCCGGCGGGTGTGGCCCGTACCGCGTGGGTGCTGCGAATGAACAGGCGGCTGCCGATCGAGCTTTCCAGGCTGTCGATCCGCCGGGCCACGGCCGATGGGGTCAGCGGATGACGCCGGGAGGCGGCGGAAAAGCTGCCGGTTTCCAGGACATCGAGAAACAGGCCGAGTTGATCCGTAAGGCTGGTGGGATTCATGGCGTTTGCTTGTGCAAGATTGGCATAGCCATTGTGCGTTGTTGTGCGTTTCCGCGCTAGAGCGGACTGCGTAGCATGGAGGGCATTGAGCGGGGAGACAGCTGTGATCGAGTGGATTGAGTACCTGGTGCTGGGCATCGTGATGGGCGGCGTGGGCGGGATATTCGGGATCGGGGGCGGCATGATCGCCATTCCGGTGCTGGGCATCCTGTTCGGCCTCGACCAGCAGTTGGCCCAGGGTACGGCGCTGGTGATGGTGGTGCCGAATGTGGTGCTGGCGCTGCATCGCTACAACCAGCGCAATCGCATCGAGCTGCGCCATGCGTTGCCACTGGTATTGATGAGTTTCTGCTTTGCCTGGTTCGGCGCCCTCTGGGCGGTCGGACTGGATCCGCGCAGCATGCGCCTGGGCTTTGTCGGTTTTCTCCTGGTGCTGGCGCTTTTCTATCTGGTGCGTCTGTTCATGGCACAGTCGCCGGTGTCGGCGCACATGCGCTATCCCTGGCCATGGCTGGGGGTACTGGGGGCGGCGTCGGGGACCATGGGCGGCTTGTTCGGGGTGGGCGGGGCCGTGGTGGCCACGCCGTTCCTGACCAGTGTCTTCGGTACTTCGCAGGTGGTGGCCCAGGGCCTGTCGCTGGTCCTGGCACTGCCGAGCACCAGCGTCACCCTGGTAACTTACGCGGTGCATGGCGAGGTGGACTGGCGCATGGGCATCCCCATGGCCATCGGCGGCTTGCTGAGTATCAGCTGGGGGGTGAAAGTGGCCTACGCCTTGCCCGAGAAAGTCCTGCGCGGCCTGTTCTGCGCCTACCTGGTGCTCGGCGCGCTGCTGCTCGGCTTCAAGGTTTGAAGCCTTCGACGATGTGCTCGGCCAGGCATTCGGTGATCGGCGAAGGCTTGTTCAGGTTGCGTATCAGCATGATGTTCAGCAGGGGCAACTGAGGCATGCCTTCGGTTTCGCCGAGGATTCGCCAGTCCTGGGGGATCAGGCTTTCCAGCTGGGCGGTCATCGCCAGTCCGGCGTTGACCACCGCCATGATCGTCGACAGGCTCGGGCAGGCATAGGCCAGGCGATAGTCGCGGCCGCGGGCATCGAGGGCGTTGCAGGCCCATTGGGTACAGAAGCAGTCCATCCCGTCCATGGCCAGTGGCAAGGGGTTCTGTTCGTGGATCGTGGCGTTCTGGGCCTCGGCCCAGACCAGGCGTTCCTGGCGCAGTAACTGGCCTAGTTCGCTGCCCGGCTTGCGGGTGACGATGGTCAGGTCCAGGTCCTGGCGTTGCAGCAACTGCGTGGAGGATTCGCAGTTCACTTCGAGCTGGATCAGCGGATAGAACTGCGCGAAACGCGACAGGATGCCCGGCATGAAGCGCATCACGTAGTCATCCGGCACACCGATCCGTACCAGGCCGACCATATGGGGCTCGCGCAGGGTATTGAAGACTTCGCTCTGCAGTTTGAGGATGCGCCGGGCATAGCCGAGCAGCACCTGGCCCTCGGCGGTCAGGCGCATCTGGCGCCCATCGCGTTCGAACAACTGGCGCTGGACCACATCTTCTTCCAGGCGCTTCATCTGCATGCTGACGGCCGATTGCGTGCGGTTGACCTGTTCGCCGGCCTTGGTGAAGCCACCGTGCTCGGCAATCGCGACAAAGGTGCGCAGGACGTCGGTATCGATGCTCGGGTAGCTGGACAACTCATCAATCTCCGAGATGTATTGCATAAGAAACATTCGTTGGATTGATCTTAGCCCCGGGCGGAGACTTTAGTCATCCCCAACTGGAGGGCAAGATGATGAAAGGTCAAAAAGGTTATCTGCTGGTGGGCGCGGCCTCGCACTCGGGGTTTTCGCCAAGGGCCCTGTGGCAGCGGCTGGTCCGTTGGCACGATCTGTCGCGCGAGCGCCAGTTGCTCGCGGCGATGAGTGACGACGCGCTCAAGGACATGGGCCTCAGCCGCGCCGATGTCGACCGGGAAACCCACCAGCACTTCTGGAACGATCCGCTGGGCAAGGGCCGTTGATGAGACTACACAAGCAGGGGGCGACTGCGGTAGCGTGCGGGTTCACAAGGAGGCGTGCATGCCCGCAGACCTGTCGTTTTCATTGAAGCAAGCCCGGCGCCTGGCGCTGGCCGCCCAGGGGTTCCAGGGGCGCAGGGCCCAGGCGTCGATCAAGCCGTTGCACGTCAATCGCCTGATCGAGCGCCTGGGGGTCGTGCAGATCGATTCGGTCAATGCCCTGGTGCGTTCCCATTACCTGCCGTTGTTTTCCCGTCTCGGCAATTACTCTTCCGACCTGCTCGACCAGGCGGCCTGGAGCCAGGGCCGGCGTCGTACCCTGTTCGAATACTGGGGACACGAAGCTTCGCTGTTGCCGATGGCGCTGTATCCGCTGATGCGCTGGCGCATGGAGCGGGCTTCCCGTGGCGAGGGCATCTATCAGCAGATGGCGCGCTTCGGCCGCGAGCAGCAGGCGACCATTCGCCGGGTCCTGGCGCTGGTCGAGGAGCGCGGTGCGCTGGGGGCCGGCAGCCTGTCGAGTCGTGAGGAAAAGGCCGGGCCCTGGTGGGACTGGAGCGCCGAGAAGCATGCGCTGGAGTGGCTGTTCGCCGCCGGTGAGGTGACGGTGGCCGGGCGCCGGGGTTTCGAACGGCTCTATGACCTGCCGGAGCGGGTGATTCCTTCGGCAGTGCTCGGGCAGCCGCTGATCGACGAAGCCGAGGCCCAGCGCGGTTTGTTGCGCCAGGCCGCGGCGGCCCTCGGGGTGGCGACGGAGAAGGATCTGCGCGATTACTTCCGTCTGGACCCGGCCGACAGTCGGGCGCGCCTGGCGGAGTTGCTCGAGGCCGGCGAGTTGCGGGCGGGCGAGGTGCAGGGCTGGCGCCAGCCGGTGTACTGCCTGGCGGATATCAAGGTGCCGCGCAAGGTCGAGGCCAGCGCGTTGCTGTCGCCGTTCGACTCGCTGATCTGGGAGCGCAGCCGTACCGAGCGGTTGTTCGACTTCCGTTACCGCCTGGAAATCTATACGCCGCAGCACAAGCGGGTGTATGGCTACTACGTGCTGCCGTTCCTGCATGGCGAACGCATCGCCGCGCGGGTCGACCTGCGTGCGGAGCGGGCGCTCGGGCGCCTGGCGGTGCATGCCGTGCACGAGGAAGAGCAGGGGCTGGATGAGGCGGGGATGGCCGCGCTGGCCGTCAGTTTGCGGCAACTGGCCGACTGGCTGGGGTTGCCGGATATTCAGCTCAACTGCCAGCGGGTCAGTGCGCAGCGGTTGCGCGGCTTGCTGTGAATCCCGGGTAGGGCGCTGCCTGGAAGGGCCTCTTCGCGGGCAGGCCCGACGCCTGCGGACTCATGTCGTCTGCAGGAGCCGGGCTTGCCCGCGAAGGCGGTCTGACGAACCACGAAAAACCGCCTGAATCAGCGCCGCACCTGCTTCAACGTCTCGGCAATCAGGAACGCCAGCTCCAGCGACTGATCGGCGTTCATCCGCGGATCGCAATGGGTGTGATAGCGGTCCGACAGGCCATCTTCGGTGATCGGCCGCGCGCCGCCGATGCACTCGGTGACATTCTGCCCGGTCATCTCGATATGAATCCCGCCGGCATAACTGCCTTCGGCCTGGTGCACCTGGAAGAACTGCTTCACCTCACTGAGGATCTGCGCGAAGTCGCGGGTCTTGTAGCCGCTGCTGGCCTTGATGGTGTTGCCGTGCATCGGGTCGGAACTCCACAGCACCTTCTTGCCTTCGCTTTCCACCGCGCGGATCAGTTGTGGCAGGTGATCGCCGACCTTGTTCGCGCCCATGCGCACGATCAGGTTCAGGCGACCGGGGTCGTTGTCCGGGTTGAGAATATCGATCAGGCGGATCAGGTCGTCGGTGTTCATGCTCGGGCCGACCTTGACCCCGATCGGGTTGTTCACCCCGCGCAGGAACTCGACGTGGGCGCCGTCGAGCTGGCGGGTACGGTCGCCGATCCACAGCATATGGGCCGAGCAGTCGTAGTAGTCGTTGGTCAGGCTGTCGCGGCGGACAAAGGCTTCTTCGTAGTTCAGCAGCAGCGCTTCATGGGCGGTGAAAAAACTGGTCTCGCGCAGTTGCGGTGAGCTGTCCATGCCGCAGGCGCGCATGAACGCCAGGGTTTCATCGATGCGGTCGGCCAGCTGGCTGTATTTCTCGGCCAGGGCCGAGTTGGCGATAAAGTCCAGGTTCCATTTGTGTACCTGGTGCAGGTCGGCGAAGCCGCCCTGGGCAAAGGCGCGCAGCAGGTTCAGGGTGGCGGTGGCCTGGTGATAGGACTGCAGCAGGCGGTCCGGGTCGGGCACGCGGCTTTTTTCATCGAAGCCGATGCCGTTGACGATATCGCCACGATAGGCCGGGAGGGTCACGCCGTTGATGGTTTCGTCGTTGGCCGAGCGCGGCTTGGCGAACTGGCCGGCCATGCGTCCGACCTTGACCACCGGGCAGCCGGCGGCGAAGGTCATGACAATGGCCATCTGCAGCAGCACCTTGAAGGTGTCGCGGATCTTGGCGGCCGAGAACTCCGCGAAACTCTCCGCGCAGTCGCCGCCCTGGAGCAGGAAGGCCCGGCCCTGGGTCACTTCGGCGAACTGCCGGCGCAGTTCGCGGGCTTCGCCGGCAAACACCAGGGGCGGGTAGCTGGCCAGGCTTTGCTCGACGCGCAGCAGGTGGGCGGCGTCCGGGTAATGAGGTTGTTGCTGGATCGGCAGGGCGCGCCAGCTGTCAGGGCTCCAGGGGTGGCTCATCATGAACTCTAGTGTTGACGGTCGGAGTCCCATGTTAGCAGCAATTAGTACGTGACCTGCTCCCGTGGCTTGGCCGACAATCGGCGCTTTCCCGCTCGTAGCCGAGCGGCTTGATTCATCGCGACGGCAGGGGCCGCTCGCGGCAAGGAGATGAAATGTCTGAGGAGCGCGTCGAGCGTCTGCTGGCTGAAGTGCACGACGACTTCGGCATGATTCGCGTGCTGGAAGTGGACGACTACCGCTTTCTCGAATTTGGCGATGCGATCGAGCAGAGCTGCGTGTTCACCGCTGATCCCAGTTGGCTGGAATATGACTATACCCGGGCCATGCTCATCGGCGCGCTGTGCCACGAGTTGCCCGAGAGCGCGCTGTTCCTCGGGCTGGGGGCCGGGACACTGACCCAGGCCTGCCTGAAGTTCCTGCCGCTGGAAGATGTCGAGGCCATCGAACTGCGCCCGGACGTACCGCGCCTGGCCATCGAGTACCTGGGGCTGGACGACGACCCGCGGCTTTACATCCGGGTCGGCGATGCCCTGGAACTGCTGGAGACCGCGGAGTCGGCGGACCTGATCTTCGTCGACCTCTATACCGATGTCGGCCCGGGGGTGGGGCATCTGGCCTGGACCTTCCTGGAGAACTGCCAGAAGAAGCTCAATCCCGGCGGCTGGCTGGTGATCAACCAGTGGGCCACCGACGATGGCAAGCCCCTGGGCGCGGCGCTGCTGCGCGGGTTGTACCACCGGCATTACTGGGAACTGCCGGTGAAGGAGGGCAATGTCATCCTGATCGTCCCGGCGGACCTGGACCAGGTGCTGGACCGCGACGCCCTGATCGGTCGCGCCGATGAGCTGGCGCCGCGCCTGGGCTACTCGTTGCAGTCGTTGATCAGGGATATCCGCCCGGCGACCTGAGGTTCAGCGCCCCTTGAATTCGCCGGGGCGTTTTTCCAGCATGGCGCGCACGCCTTCCGCGGCGTCCTCGCTGGTCAGCAGTTTCTTGACCAGCGCCGGCAGGCTCGCCGCCGCGGCCGTCTCCCCTTCGTAGCGGGCCTGGCGCGCCGAGGTCAGTGTCGCCTGGACACCCAGCGGCGCCTGTCGCGCGATGCGTTCGGCCAGTTGCAGGGCTCTTGGCAGCAAGTCTTCGCTGGCCATCACTTCCTGCACCAGCCCGAGGCGCAGCGCCTCGTGGGCGTCGAACTCGTCGCCGGTCAGCAGCCAGCGCATCGCGTTGCCCCAGCCGGCGATCTGCTGGAAACGCAGGGTCGCGCCGCCGAAGGGAAAGATCCCGCGTTGCACTTCCATCTGGGCAAACCGGGTGTTGCTGGCGCACAGGTTGATATCCGCGGCGAGCATCAGCTCTATGCCGATGGTCAGGCAGTAGCCCTGCGCCGCGACGATGACCGGTTTGCTGACCCGGGGGCCGGCAAATACGCCCCAGGGATCACAACCGCCGGTCGGTATCTTCCAGCCTTCGGCCATGGTCGCGCCGACCTTGGCCAGGTCCAGGCCGGCGGTGAAGTGTTCGCCATGGCCGAAGACCACGGCGACCCGCGACTGTTCGTCGCGCTCGAACTCGCTATAGGCCAGGCTCAGTTCGTCGAGCAGGTCGAGGTCGAAGGCATTGCGCTTGGCGACCCGGTCCAGGCCGAGCAGCAGGACATGACCACGTTGTTCACGACTGACACGACTGGCGGCGGGCTGATTCATGGGGCAGTTCCTGGGTAGGGGAGCGAAGCCGCGGGCCGGCGTAGCCGACCTGATGGGTGAACCGTTTAAGCACCAAAGCACGCCCGTAGAAAATAACGCTTTGGCCGCCGATCCGCAAAGCCTGAAACAGACGGGCGTCTACCGGCTTTTGCCGATAAATAAATCTCCCTTTTTTCGCCAATTCCGGTATAGTGCGCGCCGGCCTTTAACCGGGCCGCGTTTAGGTAATGCAATTCCCCGAAGCCAGCTTCGGCTGCTGTTCGCCCTGCGGACTATCCTTGACGATTCTTTCATTCAATCGTTTTCGCAAATCCCCGCCGACAAAGCTGCCAGGGTGACTCTCAGAGTCTTACACGGCATGTGCAGCTTTGGAGCATGGGTCTTTGCGGATGCACTTAGAGGCAGACCCATGACCCAGGAAATCGGCGGCTTCGCCGCTCTTGAACTTCATCCCAATATTGTCGCTGCAGTAGTCGCTACCGGCTATGAAGAGCCTTCGGCCATTCAGCAGCAGTCAATTCCGATCATCCTTGCCGGTCACGACATGATTGGTCAGGCACAAACCGGTACCGGTAAAACGGCCGCTTTCGCCCTGCCTATCCTTCACCGCATCGATCCGTCCAAGCGCGAGCCGCAAGCTCTGATCCTGGCCCCAACCCGTGAGTTGGCGCTGCAAGTTGCAACCGCTTTCGAAACCTACGCCAAGCAGATGCCGGGCGTGACTGTTGTGGCTGTCTACGGCGGCGCGCCGATGGGCCCACAATTGAAAGCAATCCGGAATGGCGCGCAGATCGTTGTCGCCACCCCGGGCCGTCTGTGCGACCACCTGCGTCGCGACGAAAAAGTCCTGGCGACCGTGAACCACCTGGTTCTCGACGAAGCCGACGAAATGCTCAAGCTGGGCTTCATGGATGACCTGGAAGTCATCTTCAAGGCCATGCCGGAAAGCCGCCAGACCGTCCTGTTCTCGGCCACCCTGCCGCAATCGATCCGTGCCATCGCCGAGCGCCACCTGCGCGATCCGAAGCACGTGAAGATCCAGAGCAAGACCCAGACCGTCACCGCGATCGAGCAGGCCCACCTGCTGGTTCACGCCGACCAGAAGACCTCGGCCGTGCTGAGCCTGCTGGAAGTCGAGGACTTCGATGCCCTGATCATGTTCGTGCGCACCAAGCAAGCGACCCTGGACCTGGCCAGCGCCCTGGAAGCCAAAGGCTACAAGGCCGCCGCGCTGAACGGCGACATCGCCCAGAACCAGCGTGAGCGCGTGATCGATTCCCTCAAGGATGGCCGCCTGGACATCGTTGTGGCAACCGACGTGGCTGCTCGTGGCCTGGACGTTCCGCGCATCACCCACGTATTCAACGTGGACATGCCGTACGATCCGGAATCCTACGTTCACCGTATCGGCCGTACCGGCCGTGCCGGTCGCGAAGGTCGTGCCCTGCTGCTGGTGACTCCACGCGAGCGCCGCATGCTGCAAGTGATCGAGCGTGTGACCGGTCAGAAAGTTGCCGAAGTCCGCCTGCCGGATGCCCAGGCCGTTCTCGATGCGCGCATCAAGAAGCTGACCAACAGCCTGTCGCCACTGGTGGCCGATGCCGAATCGACCCACGGTGATCTGCTCGATCGCCTGACCGCCGATATCGGTTGCAGCCCGCGTGCCCTGGCCGCGGCCCTGCTGCGCAAGGCGACCAACGGTCAAGCGCTGAACCTGGCCGCTATCGAGAAAGAGCGTCCACTGGTGCCGAACAATGCACCACGTGGCGATCGTCCGGAGCGTTCGGGCGACCGTCCCGAGCGTAGCGATCGCGAGCGTCGTGCCCCGATCCCGCTGGCCGAAGGCCGTGCCCGCTGCCGTACCGCGCTGGGCGCGCGTGACGGTATCGCCGCCAAGAACCTGCTGGGCGCCATCCTCAATGAAGGTGGCCTGGCTCGTGAAGCGATCGGTCGCATCCAGGTGCGCGACAGCTTCAGCCTGGTGGAACTGCCGGAAGACGGTCTGGAGCGTCTGCTGACCAAGCTGAAGGACACCCGCGTTGCCGGCAAGCAGCTCAAGCTGCGTCGCTATCGCGAGGATTGATCGACAGGCGTCGACAGACGTTGCGTTGATTGATCGATAAAAAAATCCCCGACTGGTTCGGGGATTTTTTTTGCCTGCTCCTGGAGAATTCACGTTTCACCGCGAAATATCTCGCTACCCCGAACCGAACCTTGTGGGAGCCGGCTTGCCGGCGATGAGGCCCGCGAGGCTGGCATTGGCCTGACGGACGCCATCGCCGGCAAGCCGGCCCCACAAAAGCGCTGTCAGGCGAAGCGATAGATGTCCATGCCCAACGCGCCCATGGTGAAACCCTGATGGGCGATGCTCATCCGGTCGCCAGCGCCGCGGGCGAAGTACAGCGGCAGCAGGTGCTCGTCGCTGGGGTGGCTGCGCACCGCGTAGGGGGCCTGTTTGCGGTAGTCGTGCAGGGCGGCCTCGTCATCGGCGGCGAGTTTGTCCACCATCCAGTCGCGAAACGCCTTGGCCCATGGCTCGATGGTTTCCGGGCCGGCATGCCAGTCCAGTTCGCCGAGGTTGTGGGTGATGCTGCCGGAACCGATCAGCAGGATGTCCTGGTCCCGCAGGCTGCGCAGGGCCTGTCCGACCCTGGTCTGCAACGCAGGACCCTGGCGGCTGGGCAGGGAGACCTGGACCACCGGGATATCGGCTTGCGGATACATCAGCGACAGCGGCACCCAGACGCCGTGGTCGAACGGCCGGTTGTTATCCAGGCGGGCGGGCAGGCCGCTGGCCGTCAACCGCTGGGCCACCTCGGCGGCCAGTTGCGGTTCGCCCGGCGCCGGGTATTGCACAGCGAACAGTTCGCGGGGGAAGCCGCCGAAGTCGTGCCAGGTTTCCGGGTGCGGGTTGCTGCTGACCAGCAACTCCTGGCTTTCCCAGTGGGCCGAGACGATCACGATGGCTTTCGGGCGTGGCAGTTCGGCGGCCAGCCGGGCCAGCGCCGGGCCACTGGCACCGGGTTGCAGCGCCAGCATCGGCGAGCCGTGTGAGATAAACAGGCTGGGGAGCATAATAAAGGTCCTGAGCGTTAAGATGAGATCATCTTCGGTCAGATCATTGATCTAAATCTAATATAAGTTTTGATAGGTTTTAATCGAATTTCCTGAGGTCAATCATGCAGCCCGAGTTTTGGCACAAACGCTGGGAGTTCAACCAGATCGGTTTTCATCTGGATCAGGTCAATCCCTGTCTGCAACGCTTCTGGCCGGACCTGGCGCTGGAGCCCGAGGCGCGGGTGCTGGTGCCGCTCTGTGGCAAGAGCCTCGACCTCGCCTGGCTGGCGGCCCAGGGGCTGCGGGTGCTGGGCGTGGAACTGTCGGAGAAGGCCGTGGAGGCCTTTTTTGCCGAGCAGCAGCTCAAGCCGCAGGTGCGCGAGCACGGTGCCTTGCGGATCTACGAGGCCGGGCCGCTGGAGCTCTGGTGCGGGGATTTCTTCGCCCTGACCGCGGCGGACGTCGCCGACTGCACGGCGCTTTATGATCGTGCGGCGCTGATCGCCTTGCCGCTGGAGATGCGCGAGCGTTACACGGCGCATCTGACACGGATCCTGCCGGGTGGCTGCCAGGGTTTGCTGATCACCCTTGATTACGATCAGACGCAGATCGACGGCCCGCCGTTCGCGGTACTCGAT
This sequence comes from Pseudomonas sp. Mn2068, assembly GCF_049319725.1. NCBI lineage: Bacteria > Pseudomonadati > Pseudomonadota > Gammaproteobacteria > Pseudomonadales > Pseudomonadaceae > Pseudomonas > Pseudomonas sp. Mn2068. The sequence goes on from NZ_JBMOUG010000014.1 coordinate 189,687, forward strand.
GGTGAGGTCCGGCGTCTGCTGGAGCCGCAGTGGCAATTGCGCATGGAGGAGGAGCGGGATGTGCTCGGCGAGAGCTGGAAGTTTCTCCAGGCGGGTGTCACACGGCTGGAAGAGCGGGTGTACCGGCTGGAGAAGATTGCTTGAGGATGGTGGGTTGCTAGCTGGTGGGTGTTGAGGCTGTGTGGGCTTTATGTGGGGGGCTTGTGTGGGAGCGGGGGTGGTCGCCCGGACTTTTGTGTCCTTTCCCTATCCCTTTCCCTCCCGACCCCCCCCCCCCAGCCCCGCCCTCCCAACAA
>NZ_JBMOUG010000015.1:0-170763 GCF_049319725.1 Pseudomonas sp. Mn2068
CCAAAGCCGCGCAAGCCTGTTTTTTGGAGGAGTGACCCCTCACCTAGATCCCACCCCCCCGCTTGGGGGATCCGGCTTGCTGGCGGTGAGGCAGAAAACCCGGCTCCTGCACAGGTGTGGTGTTTTGCTTGCGTTGCTACTGTGCCTGAGCGTCGAGGCCGCCGAGCCGTTGCGGGTCTCCAGCCAGAAGCAGTCGCTGAAGATCCTCCTGCAGGCCGCCGGTGAACTGGACAACCTGCCGTACCCGATCGAGTTCGCCTCGTTCGCCGCCGCCGCGCCCACCGCCGAAGCCCTCGCGGCCGGCGCGGTGGATATCGGCAGCCTGGGCGACGCGCCCTTCGTGTTTGCCGCGGCCGCCGGTGCGCCGCTGAAAACCGTCGGGGTGATCAAGGTCAATGTCACGCCGACCGCCGTGGCCATCGTGGTCAAGGACGACTCGCCGCTCAAGGAAGCCGCCGATCTCAAGGGCCGGCGCATCACGACCACGCGCGGCTCCATCGGTCATTTCCTGGCGCTGGCGGCGCTGCGTTCGGTGGGGCTGCACGGGGGCGACGCGCAGTTCGTCTTCCTCGCCCCGGGCGAGTCGCGAACCCTGCTCGCCAACGGCGAGGCCGATGCCTGGTCGACCTGGGACCCCTACACCAGCATGGTCCAGCTGGAGGGCGGCACACGGGTGCTGGTCAGCGGTGCCGGGTTGTTCGCCGGGCATATGTTGCTGGTGGCCAACGACGCGGCGATCCGCGACAAGCCGGCGCAGATCGGCGACTTCCTGCAGCGCCTGGCCCGTGCCTATGACTGGGCCAATGCCCACCAGCCAGCCTTTTCCGCGATCCAGGCCGGCTACAGCGGCCTGCCGCTGGCCATCCACGAACGTTCCAATCGCTTTGCCCAGGCCCATCGCATCGATGTCGGGCCGACGGTGATCGACGACGTGCAACACACCGCCGATCTGTATCGGGAGGAGGGCGTCATCCAGGCCGCATTCAAGGCCGACGAGCATTTCGATCAACGCTTCAACACTGCTGTGCACAGTCCATCACTTTCAGGGAATTGAAGGAGTTTTCATGTTTACCGTGACCACTGCCGATCAGCTTGAAGCACGACATATCCTCGATGTCGTGGAGAAACGTTCCTACGGGGTCCAGCTCAAGGGTTTCTGCCCGCCGGACACCTTGCAACTGGCCCGCGACAAGCTTTACCAGCACGACCTGCGGAGCGCCTTCAGCGAGCAGCGCGAATTCGTCCGGGTGGGCAAGGCCTACATCGAGATCCAGGACGAGCAGAGCCGCGCCGAGTACCACGCGCTGGCGTTGCCGAACATCCGCCGGATCCGCAACCTGTTCCGGCCGCTGGCCTCGCCCATCGACGAACTGCGCCTGCTGCTGGACGAGGTCTGGCCGAGCGGTGCGCATCTGTTGCAGGTGCAGGGGCAGAAATGCTTTGTCGGCATCGCCCGTTTCCAGGGCAGTGGCGTCGACCTCACGCCCCACACCGACGACCTGGAACGCAACACCCCGCCCGGTCATGGCCGGCAGTTGCTGAGCCAGCTCTCGACCAACATCTACCTGCAGATCCCCGACGACGGCGGCGAGCTGGAGATCTGGGGCATCGAGCCCGACGAAGACGAGTACCGGCGCCTGCGCGGCGAACGGGCCTACGGCATCGAGCGCCACCTGCTGCCGCCACCGGACTTCGTGATCAAGCCCGAGCCCGGCGACCTGATCCTGCTCAACCCGCGGCTGATCCACGCGGTGCGCCCTTCGCCCACCAGCACCCGCGTCACCCTCGGCGTTTTTATCGGTTACTACGGCGAACACCAGCCTTTGGCCTACTGGAGCTAATCCCATGAGTACTGTGCAAGAGATCAACCTCAAGGCGTATTTCAACAAGGGTGGTGAAGACCACGAGTTCGATGGCAAGCGTGTGGTACTGGCGGTCAGCGTCGGCCAGGAGTATCACGAGGACCAGAAGCTGCGCTCGACCATCCACCTGATCAACCAGTCGGGCTTCAGCCACGTGAAGGTGGTGGTGGCCGACACCCTGCAACGCCACAACAAGCACGGCAAGTCGCCGGGAGAAGCGCTGTCGGCGTCGATCCGCGATGGTGATGCCTGGCTGGCGCGCAACCAGGGCATCCTCGACGGCTTGCGGGTGCCGTACCACGTGACGCGCTGGAACCAGGAACTGGCCAGCGACCGCTATGCCGAGCTGCGCCAGCAATTGAACGAGGTCTACCAGAGCCGCGAGGAACTGCGCCTGGCCATCGAGGAAACCATCGCGGTGTTCACCGACCGCCTGCGATTGCGTGACGAACACGCCGATATCGAAAAGGCCGCGGCCCAGTGCCGGGAATACATCCTGGAAGAGATCCCGATCATCCTGCCGCTGTGGGCGGACGAGGGTTATCACTATGTGCTGTATCCGCAGCAGATGACGGCGGCGATGGCCACCAGTCGCGACCTGCTGATCGCCCCCCACAGTCCGGACCGGGTGCGCTGGTTGCCGCTCAAGTTCAAGAAGCGCGGGATCCCGATTCCGTTCACCTTGCCGGGCATCGTGCACCCGAACTGGTCCAGTGGGGCGATTGCCATCTGAGGTTTTGTGCTGCCTGTCGCATCGCTTTCGCGGGCAAGCCCGCTCCCACACACGACCGACAATTTGTGGGTGCGGGCTTGCCCGCGAAGAGGCGAGTGCGGCCACCCCGATATGGGTGATCGTGCCCACGCTCCGCGGCACAAAAACGGACGCGGAGCGTCCAGCGAGGCGTACCCACGCTGGAGCGTGGGAACGATCCTTACGAGTGATTTTCAATTGAAAAAAGGAGTTTCCCCATGGGCGTTTTTGCGCAACAGCAACGCAAATGGTGGGCATTGCTCGGCGTGAGCATTGCCAGTTTTCTCGGCTGTGTCGATTTCACCATCGTCAACACCGCGCTGCCGGCCTTGCAGGCCGACCTCGGGGCGTCGGTCGACAGCCTGCAATGGGTGATCAACGGTTTTATCCTGGCACTGTCGAGCTTCATGGTGCTGGTCGGTCGCCTGGCCGACCTGCACGGGCGCAAGCGCGTGCTGTTTATCGGCCTGAGCGTGTTCGGCCTGGCCTCCCTCGGCGCCGGGCTGGCGGTCGGTATCGATGGCCTGATCGCCGCGCGCATCGCCCAGGGGCTGGCCTGTGCGGTGCTCTACACCGCCTCGGGGGCGATTGTCGCCAATACCTTCGACAGTGCCGAACAGGGCAAGGCCTTTGGCGTGCTGTTCGGCGTCAACGGCGTCGGGCTGGCGGTGGGACCGGTGCTCGGCGGGCTGATCACCAGCGCCTTCGGCTGGCAATGGATCTTCCTGATCAACGTACCGTTTGTCCTGCTGAGCCTGGGGATCTGCGCGTTCAGCGTGAATGAATCGCGCTCGCCGCAGGCGGGTACCCGGCTCGACTGGCTGGGGGCGGCGCTGCTGCTGGTCGGCTTGCCGAGCCTGGTGCTGGTGATTGTCCAGGGGGCCGCCTGGGGCTGGAGCTCGCCGTTGAGCCTGGGCCTGATCGGGCTGGCGGTTGTGGCGCTGACGGCCTTTGTCCGGGTGGAGAAACGTGTCGCGGCACCGATCATCGATCTGCAGCTGTTCGCCAATCGGCGCTTTGTCGCCGGCGTGGTCGCCAGTTTCACCCTGGCGGTGTTCTATTGCGTGGCGTTCTTCGTGATGCCGCTGTACCTGGCGCTGGTACGCGGTGAAAGCGTGCAGGCCAGCGGCCTGCTGTTGCTGCCGACCACCCTCGGGGTGGCGCTGCTGTCGCCGCTGGTGGGGCGGCTGGTGGACCGCAAGGGCCCGGCCCTGCTGATCAAGTCCGGCCTGTTGTTGTTCCTGCTGTCGGCGCTGTTGCAGGCCGGTTTCGATCGCCAGACTTCGCTGCCCTACCTGCTGGCGGCCTTCGTCATCATGGGGCTGGGCTGGGCCAGTATCCTCGGTCCGTCCACGGTGCTGGGCATCTCCTCGGTACCGCAAGGCGTGTCGTCGGTGGCGATGGGGTCGCTGATGACCCTGCACAATGTCGGCGGCGGCCTCGGCCTCGCGGTCGGCGTGGGCATCTACCACGGCTTTTCCGGACAACCGCTGGACGATGTGCAAGGTGCCTTTATCCACGGTTACCGCGCGGTGATGCTGTTCCTTGCCCTGGTGGTGCTGGCCGGCTGGGCGCTGGTCAGTGGCCTGTTGCGGGTGCCGGCGGCGCAGCCAGCGGTGGAGGGCTCCGGTCGTGGCTAGGCGAGCCGGGCAGATTCGCCTCGGTGCCTTTCTGTCGGGCTCCGGTGCCCATGGCGCCAGCTGGCGGCATCCGCAGGCGGACGCCGACGCCTCGCTGGATGCGCGGCGCTACGTTGCTTATGCCCAGACCCTGGAGCGCGGCTGCTTCGATGCCCTGTTCCTCAATGACAACGTTGCCGTGGGCAGCCTCGATCCGCAGGTGCTGGCGCGCAGCTCCCACAGCCTGCGCTGGGACCCGCTGACGCTGCTGCCGGCATTGGCGATGACGACCCGGCATATCGGCCTGGTCGCCACCGCCAACACCAGCTACAACGCACCGTACAACCTCGCCCGGACCTTCGCCTCGCTGGATCATCTGTCCGGCGGGCGCGCCGGCTGGAACCTGGTGACGGCGCTGATCGGTGGCGAGAACTTCAATCGTGACGAACACCTGGCACATGCCGACCGCTACCAGCGGGCAGAGGAATTTTTCGATGTGGTCAGCGGGCTCTGGGACAGCTGGGCGGACGATGCCTTTGTCCGGGACAAGGCTTCGGGGACCTGGCTCGATGTGACCCGGATGCATGTGCTGGAGCACCAGGGCCGGCACTTCCAGGTCCGTGGTCCGCTGAATGCGCCACGGCCGCTGCAAGGCTGGCCGGTGATCGCCCAGGCCGGCTCTTCCGAAGCCGGTCGGGAGCTGGCGGCGCGTACCGCGGAGTTGGTGTTTACCGCGCAGCAGACCCTGCGGGAAGCGCAGGGATTCCATGCCGACCTGAAAGGCCGTCTGGCGCGGTATGGGCGGACTGCCGAGGCATTGAAGATCTTCCCGGGGATCTCGCCGACCGTGGGGCGGACCTTGAGCGAGGCCGAGGAAAAACACGACTACCTGCAAAGCCTGGTCGATCCCCAGGCGCAGCTCAAGGGCCTGTCCTACCTGCTGGACCTGGGGCTCGACCTGTCGTCATTGCCTCTGCAGGCACGGGTGCCGTTGCCGGACGAAGTGCCGTCGACCGAGCGGCATAAAAGTCGCCAGCAACTGGTGATCGAGCTGATTCGCCGCGAGCGGCCGACCGTGGCGCAATTGCTGCGCAGCCTGTCGGCCAGCGGACACAAGGTACTGGTGGGCACGCCCGCGCAGATCGTCGACGAACTGGCCACCTGGTACGAGGAGGATGCGGCGGATGGCTTCAATGTGCTGTTTACCCATCTGCCGGGGGCCATCGACGATTTTGTCGGGCTGGTGGTGCCGGAGTTGCAGCGCCGGGGATTGTTCCGGCGGCAATACGAAGGCCGCAGCCTGAGGGAGAACCTCGGGCTGCGGCGGGTCGAGAATCGCCATTTTGCCGCGGCCCGGCGGACCTGATCGGGCAGTCCCGTCGGCACGGCTGTCGGCTCAGTCTTCGCGCAGGCTGTCGAGCATCCCTTGCAACGATTTCCGGCCGGCCTCGTTCAGTGGCGACACCGGCCGGCGTGGCTCGCCCGCTTCCAGGCCGGTCAGGCGCAGTCCTGCCTTGACCGTGGCCGGCAAGCCGCCCTTGAGGATGAACTCCAGCAGCGGCAGTTGCCGGTAGAACAGGGCCCGGGCCCGTTGCAGGTCGTTGTCCTGTACCGCCTGGTACAGCGCGCCGTTGAGCTGCGGAATCAGGTTCGCCGCCGCCGTGCACCAACCCACCGCGCCGGCGCAGAAGGCTTCCAGTGCCAGCGGATTGCAACCGTTGTAGAACGGCACCTGGCCTTCGCCGAGCAGGTGCAGCTTGTGCATGCGCTGGATATCGCCGGTGCTCTCCTTGACCATGGTCACGTTCTCCACGGCGCGGACGATCCGCAGGATCAGTTCCACCGACATGTCGGTGCCGCTGGTGGCGGGGTTGTTGTAGAGCATGATCGGCACGCCGATGCTGGCGCCGATGGCCTGGTAGTGGGCGAGGATGTCCCCTTCGCCGAGCTTCCAGTAGGCCGTCGGCAGCACCATCACCGCATCGGCGCCCCTGGCCTCGGCGAAGCGGGCGCGGCGCACGGCCTTGGTGGTGGTCAGGTCGGACACGCTGACCACGGTGGGTACGCGCCGGGCGATATGGGCCAGGCTGAATTCGGCCACGGTGTCCCATTCGGCATCGCTCAGGTAGGCGCCTTCACCGGCGCTGCCGAGGGGCGCGATGGCGTGCACGCCGCCTTCGATCAGGCGGTCGATGCCACGTCCCAGTGCGTCGAGATCGAGGTGTTCGCCGTCGGCGCTGAAGGGCGTGACGGGGTAGCCGATGATGCCGTGGATAGCAGGGGTAGTCATGTGGGTCTCCGGGATTGAGAGCAGGTTATCGGGCAGGGACGCTCAGTTCAGGCAATCGGCGTGCTGGCGCAGGTTCTGCCGAACGTAGTAGTTGAAGGCCGTGGCATGGCGCTTGGGCCGGGAGATCCAGTCATGGGCTTCACGGCCCAGTTCCGGCAGGATCGGCTTGATCGTGCCGGCAGCCATGGCCAGCAGTTGCAACCTGGCCGCACGCTCGATCAGCTGGGCGATGACGCAGGCCTCCTCGATACTCGCGCCGGTAGAGAGCTGGCCGTGGTGGGAGAGCAGGATCGCCCGTTTGTCACCGAGGGCGGCGCTGATGATTTCGCCTTCCTCGTTGCCCACCGGCACGCCGGGCCAGGCTTCGAGAAACGCGCAGTCATCGTAGAGCGGGCAGAGGTCCATATGCGAGACCGCCAGCGGCACTTCAAGCATCGACAGCGCGGCGACGTGGGTCGGATGGGTGTGGATGATGCAGTTCACATCCGGCCGGGCGCGGTAGACCCAGCTGTGGAAACGGTTGGCCGGGTTGGGCATGCCCTGGCCTTCGAGGACTTCCAGGTCTTCGTTGACCAGCAGCAGGTTGCTGGCGCTGATCTCATCGAAGCCCAGGCCCAGTTGCTGGGTGTAGTAGGTACCGGGCTTCGGTCCGCGCGCGGTGATCTGCCCGGCCAGGCCCGAGTCGTGGCCGTTCTCGAAGAGGATGCGGCAGGTCAGGGCCAGCTTTTGCCGGTCAGTCCACGTATTATCCGCCAGGGTGTTCTGCATCTGGTTCAGGGCCTGCTTGACCAACTGGTCCTTGGGCAGTGCTAATGTCTTGGCCATATCGGGGTCCTGTGTCATGTCGAGGGACGTCGGATCTGCCAACCCTCCGTTGCTCGCAAGGTCGTGGGTGGGAAAGCGGATGACACTAAAGAGGCTATATGACACAAAGTGTCATTGGCAAGACGAATTCGCTGGCTTTCTGCTGGATTAATCGCTGCGCATGTCTATCCGTTTGAAATTATTGAGAAAAAAACTTGGCGTAACCCTTGAGGCATTGGCCGAGAAATCCGGCATGACCAAGAGTTACCTGTCGAAGGTCGAGCGCGGCTTGAACACGCCGTCGATTGCGGCCGCGTTGAAACTGGCCAAGGCGTTGAACGTCAAGGTCGAGGAGTTGTTCAGCGAAGACAGTGTCAGCCTCGACAGCTACAGCCTGGTGCGCCGCGGGCAGCGCCAGTCCCTGGGCACTGATGCGCAGGCGCCGGGTTATGCGGTGCTGGCCCACCAGGTCAGCGAGCGCACGTTGCTGCCGTTCATCATCTATCCGCCCAGGGAATTCACCGATAAGCGCTTCAAGGAGCACCTCGGCGAAGAGTTCCTGTTCGTCCATGAAGGCCGCGTGGAAGTGGACTTCATGACCGAACGGGTGATTCTCGAGCGCGGCGATGCCTTGCATTTCAACGCCCAGAAACCCCATCGCCTGCGCTCGGTGGGCGAGGAGCAGGCCGAGTTGCTGGTGGTGGTGCACAGCCGCGAGGAGTGACCGGGGAAGTCTCAGTCCTCGGGGGTGACCAGCAACTGCGGGCTGCCCAGCGGGTGGCTCTTGGCATCGAAGAAGCGCAAGGTCACGTCGCGGCCGACGAACAGTTTCGCGAAGCGCCGTTTCTGGTGCTGGATGAACGCCTTGCTGCGCGGATGGATCGAGATCGCCAGGGTCTGGATGCGGGCGTCGTGCAGGGCCTGGACGATGTGCTGGTCCTGTTCGCCGAGGTCGTGGCCGAAGATGCACAGGGCGCCCTGGTGCTCGCTCAGTTGGCCGTAGCAGTACGCCAGGTAGTCCGAGTTGCGGATCGCCTTGAGCTTGTCTTCGGCACTGCCTTCGCTGACGAACAGCGGCACATCGCCGAGGGTGTTGATGGCGAAGCTGCCGAGCAGGGTGCTTTCCGAGGACAGCAACTTGCGCGTGCTGCCATCGAGATTCTTCACAAGGTGCAGGCCGCCGTGCAGGTAGAGGATGCGCGTGCCCTGGGTTGCGGTATTGCCCAGGTCGAAGGTCGCGTCGGCGTTCCAGAACAGGTCCTTGAACGACTGCGGCGCCTGCATGATCGCCCAATAGTTGAGCAGGTCATAGTTGGTGGAATAGAGCGTCTGGTAGTTGCCCAGTTCGGCGTTGATCCGCGCCAGGCTGCCGGGTTCGACGAACTTCCACGGGATGTGCACCGAGCGCACCGCATGGATCAGCGCTTCCTTGATCGCGAAGTAGCGATTGCGCGGTGACGATGAGTTGATGGTCAGGGCGGCATTGACCTTGATGGTGCTCTTCAGCGCACTGAGCACCTGTTCGAAGTTGCTGGTGTCCAGGGCCTTGAACACCGCCAGCTCACTCAACCCCAGCGGGCGGTTACGGGTGCTCTGGGCCTTCTCGAACAACGAGTCGTAGGAGAACTTCGGCCACACCGCCAGGCTCGCCCCGTTGCCGATCAGCAGCCCCTTGAAGGGGATCTCGGCGCGCAGGGCGTTCCAGTCTTCAAGTTCGGCGTCAAATTCCTGGAATTCCATAATCGCTATTCGTCGTCTCAAGGCAAAAGGTGGACAGGCGGCGACTTTATCACGACCCGGCGTTGAGCCAGATCAACAACGCCCACGGATAACCGGTCGATGCTCTGAGCTTCGTGGGGCAGGCAAGCCCCGTCAACGCCAAGAGGACTCGCCATGAGCAGCACATTTTTCATTCCCGCCGTGAATATCATGGGCATCGACTGTCTGGACGAAGCGATGAATGCCATCCGCAACTACGGTTTTCGCAAGGCGCTGATCGTGACCGATGCCGGGCTGGCGAGGGCGGGCGTGGCGACGCGGATCGCCGAGTTGCTGGCGATGCAGGACATCGATTCGCTGATCTTCGACGGCGCCAGGCCCAATCCGAGCATCGACAACGTCGAGAAAGGACTGGCCGCGCTGAAGGATGCCGGCTGCGATTGCGTGGTGTCCCTGGGCGGCGGTTCGCCCCACGACTGCGCCAAGGGCATCGCCCTGTGCGCCACCAACGGCGGGCATATTCGCGACTATGAAGGCGTCGACCGTTCGGCCAGGCCGCAACTGCCGCTGATCGCGATCAATACCACCGCCGGTACCGCCAGTGAAATGACCCGCTTCTGCATCATCACCGATGAGTCGCGGCACGTGAAAATGGCCATCGTCGACCGCAATGTCACGCCGCTGCTGTCGGTCAACGACCCGGCGCTGATGGTCGCCATGCCCAAGGGGCTGACGGCGGCCACCGGCATGGATGCCCTGACCCATGCGGTGGAGGCCTATGTCTCGACGGCGGCGACACCAATCACCGATGCCTGCGCGATCAAGGCCATCGAGTTGATCAGCGCCAATCTGCGCCTGGCGGTGCGCGACGGCAGCGACCTGAAGGCCCGGGAGAACATGGCCTATGCGCAGTTCCTGGCGGGCATGGCCTTCAACAATGCTTCCCTGGGATTCGTCCATGCCATGGCGCACCAGTTGGGCGGTTTCTATGACTTGCCCCACGGCGTCTGCAATGCGGTGCTGTTGCCCCATGTGCAGATTTTCAATGCGGCGGTATGCCCGCAACGGCTGAGCGATGTGGCGCGGGCGCTGGGTGCGGAGGTTGCCGGGTTGAGCGCGGAAGAGGGCGCCCAGGCGGCCATCGTGGCGATCCGCAGCCTGTCCGGGGACGTCGAGATCCCGGCCGGCCTGCGTGAGCTGGGGGCCAAATTGCAGGATATCCCGGTGCTGGCGGCCAATGCCCTGAAGGACGCCTGTGGCCTGACCAACCCGCGGGCGGCCGATCAGCGGCAGATCGAAGAGATCTTCCGCAGCGCGTTCTAGTTGCAGATCGTTCCCACGCTTTGCGTGGGAACGCGTTGCTGGACGCTCCGCGTCCGCTTTGCAGGTGACGCAGAGCGTCACGGGCTGGATGCCCACGCAGAGCGTGGGAACGATCAGACCTTCCGCAGCGCGTTCCAGCCTTCAGGATCTTTCGCGGGCAAGCCCGCTCCCACAGTTGATCGCGTTCCCCTGTGGGAGTGGGCTTGCCCACGAAGGCGTCAGCGCATTCACCAGCGCACGTGACGTGGTGCAAACACCGTTCATCTCGTTGGCACTTGCAAATAAAAACCTTTGCGGGTTTAATTGAGTGATTACTCACTTATTGCCCGAGCACTCCCCGATCCATGGCCCGTCCGAAAAGCACCGACAAACGCAACGCCATCCTCAGCGCCGCCATCGAGGTGTTCGCCGAGCAGGGCCTGGGTTGTCCGACGCTGAAGATCGCCAGGCTCGCCGGTGTCGCCGAGGGCACGCTGTTCAACTACTTCAGTTCCAAGGACGTGTTGCTCAACGAACTCTACCTGCATCTCAAGGCCGAGTTGCGTGACGTAATGATGCCCGGCTATCCGCGCACGGAAACGGTGAAGAAGCGTGCCCGCCATGCCTGGCAGAGCTATGTCGACTGGGGCGTGGCCGAGCCGCACAAGCGCAAGGTGGTGGCCTTGCTCGGGATGTCCGCGCAGGTCACCGAGCAGAGCAAGCTGCTGGGCATGCAGGACTTCTGCGAGGTCAACGCGATGATGCAGGAGAGCATCGCCAGCGGTCTGTTCCGCGATCAGCCGGCAGCCTTTGTCGCGGCGATCATGGGCGCCCTGGCCGATACCACCATCGATTTCATCCGCCGCGAACCCGACCAGGCCGAACGTTATGCCGAAACCGGTTTCCAGGCGTTCTGGAGTGCCACTGCCAAGGAATAGGCGAGGGCTTTTTCTTGTATGAAAAATGAGTGAGTGCTCACTCATAAATTATCTCAACGCAAAGCAGGAGTACGATAATGTCCAAAGTCTGGTTGATTACCGGAAGTGCCAGCGGCCTGGGTCGCAATATTGCCGAGGCGGTGCTGGCGGCAGGGGAACGCCTGGTGGCGACGGCGCGTGATCCACAGCGCCTGGACGACCTGGTGGCGCGCTACGGCGACCAGGTGCGGCTGGTGGCCCTGGATGTCACGGACGCGGCAGCGGCACAAGCCGCGGTGCAGGTCGCGGTCGATACGTTCGGGCGCCTCGATGTGCTGGTCAACAATGCCGGCTACGGTCATCTCGCGCCCTTCGAGCAGACCGAAGCCGAAGCGTTCCGCGCCGAGGTCGAGACCAATTTCTTCGGCGTGGTCAACATGACCCGGGCGGCCTTGCCGGTGATGCGCGCGCAACGCAGCGGGCACATCCTACAGATCTCCTCCGTGGGCGGTCGCCTGGGCATGCCCGGTCTCAGCGCCTATCAGGCGGCGAAGTGGGCGGTGGGCGGTTTCACCGAAGTGGTTGCGCAGGAAGTGGCGCCGCTGGGCATCAGGATCTGTGCTATCGAACCGGGTGGCATGCGCACCAACTGGGCGGTACGCGCCGGCCAGGGTACGCCGTCGATCATCGACGACTACGCCGAGAGCGTCGGTGCGATCAAGGAGTTGCTCGGTGCCTATGCCGGCAATGAGCCGAGCGATCCCGATCGTATCGCGCAGATCCTGCTCAAGCTGGCCTATCACGAGCAACTGCCGCTGCACCTGTTGATCGGCAACGATGCGCTGCAGTACTGCGCGCAGGCCGAGAGCACGCGCGCCGAGGCGGGTGAGCGCTGGCTGGAGGTCAGTCGCGCCGCCGACTACAGTGCACCTGTGGAGCTGCCGGCATTTCCAACCCATTGAGAGGTCGTCCATGAAGATTCTGTTGTTCGGTGCGACCGGCATGGTCGGCCAGGGTGTCCTGCGTGAATGCCTGCTGGCCGATGATGTGCGGCAGGTCCGGGTCATCGGTCGTACGCCGGTGAGCCAGGTCGATGGCAAGCTCAGCCAGGTGGTACACGCCGACCTGTTCGACTACCACGGCATCGAGGCCGAGTTGCAGGGCTTCGATGCCTGCTTCTTCTGCCTCGGTGTTTCCGCGCTGGGCCTGGACGAGGCGCAGTACACCCGGGTGACCTACGACCTGACGATGGCGGCCGCGACGACCTTGTCGCGGCTCAACCCGGACATGACGTTTGTCTATGTCACCGGCGCGGGCACCGACAGCAGTGAAAAGGGCCGCAGCATGTGGGCACGGGTCAAGGGGCGCACCGAGAACGCCTTGCAGCGCCTGCCGTTCAAGGCGGTGTACCTGATGCGTCCCGGGGCGATCCAGCCGCTGCACGGCGTGCGCTCCAAGACCCCGCTGTACCAGACGGTCTACAGTGTCGCCGGACCGTTGATCAGCCTGCTGCGGCGCTTGTGGCCGGACACCATCCAGACCACCGAAACCGTGGGCCGGGCGATGCTGGCGGTGGCCCGCCAGGGCGCGCCGCAGGCGATCCTCGATCCCCGGGCGATCAATCAACTCTCAGCACGGGGCTGAAAGGGCGATATCCTCGGCACTTCGATTGAGCCGCCGCCGAGCCTGCCATGCTGCAAAAAAGCCTGATCCGCCGCCTGGACCTGATCACCCTGCAACTGTTCGTCGCCGTGCACGAAGAAGGCACCCTGACCCGCGCGGCGGCCCGCGAGGCCATCGCCGTGTCGGCGGCGAGCAAGCGCCTGATGGAGCTGGAAGAGGCGCTGGGTGTCGGTCTGTTCGTGCGCCAGGCCAAGGGCATGGCGCTGACGCCGGCCGGGGAAACCTTGCTGCATCACGCCCGGCAGATGTTGTTCAACGTCGAGAAAATGGGCCTGGAACTGGGTGAGCACACCCAGGGTGTGCGCGGTTATGTGCGCATGCTGGCCAATCTTTCGGCGATCATCCAGTTCCTGCCGGAAGACCTGCGGGACTTCTCCGCGCGCCATCCGCAGGTGAAGGTCGATCTCGAAGAGCGTCCCAGCAATGGCGTGGTGCAAGGCGTGCTCGACGGCGTGGCCGATCTCGGCGTCTGTTCCTGCGACACCGATGTGCGCGGCCTGCCCAGCGTACTCTACCGGCACGACCGGCTGGTGGTGCTGATGCTGCCAGATCATCCGCTGGCGGACCGCGAGGAACTGGCGTTCGCCGAGACGCTGGACAGCGATCACGTCGGCCTGCATTCGGCCAGTTCGATCAATATGCGCACCCATGCGGCGGCCCGCGCGGCGGGCAAGGTGCTGCGCCTGCGGATCCATGTGCCGGGCTTCGATGCCATGTGCCGGATGGTCCAGGCGAACATGGGCATCGGCATCCTGCCGCTGAAGGCCTATGAGCTGTTCGGTCGGGCCCTGGGCTTGCACGCCGTGCCGCTCAACGACGAATGGTCCACGCGCAGCCTGATCCTGGTGGCCCGGGATGAGACGGCGTTGTCGCCGGTGAGCCGTTTGTTGTTCGAACACCTGAAAGCGCCGGACTGAACGTTCCTGCTCCCGAGCTTTCGCGTTTCGCGAACGAAGCTTGCCGAGTGAAGGTTGGATTCAACACCCCGTGCTCCACTAGCCTTGGCTGCAAATTCCAAGAAAGTGAGGTACCGGTGATGACTGCTCCCCTGAGCGGAATCAAGGTGATCGAGATCGGCACGCTGATTGCGGCGCCCTTCGCGGCGCGCATGCTCGGCGAGTTCGGCGCCGAGGTGATCAAGATCGAATCCATCGGCCAGGGCGATCCGCTTCGCAAGTGGCGAAAGCTCCACGAAGGCACCTCGCTCTGGTGGTACCTGCAATCGCGGAACAAGAAATCCCTGGCGCTGAATCTCAAGTCGGCGCAAGGCATTGAACTGGTCAAGCAACTGGCGACCGATGCCGACGTGCTGATCGAAAACCTGCGCCCCGGCGCCCTGGAGAAACTCGGTCTCGGTTGGGACGTGCTCCACGCCCTCAATCCCGGGCTGACCCTGGTGCGCATTTCCGGCTATGGCCAGACCGGCCCCTATCGCGACCGTCCCGGATTCGGCGCCATCGGCGAAGCCATGGGCGGGATCCGCTACACCACCGGCACGCCCGGTTCGCCACCGGCGCGGGTCGGGGTCAGTCTCGGCGACTCCCTGGCCTCGTTGCACGGTGTCATCGGCGCGCTGATGTCGCTGTTGCGGGTCAAGACCGGCCAGGGTGAAGGGCAGGTGGTCGATGTCTCCCTGGCCGAAAGCGTGTTCAACGTCATGGAAAGCCTGGTGCCGGAATACGACCTGCTCGGCCATGTCCGTGAGCGTACGGGGGGAGCCTTGCCCGGCATCGCTCCGTCCAATACCTACCTGACCGCTGATGGCGCCTATGTAGTGATCGCCGGCAACAGCGACCCGATCTACAAGCGCCTGATGAACGTGATCGGCCGTCCCGACCTGGCCGAGGCGCCGCAGTTCGCCCACAACGATGGCCGGGCGGCACAGAGCGGGTTGCTGGACGCGGCGATCACCCACTGGACCAGCAGCCTGCCGATCGACGATGTGCTGCTGGCCCTGCAGGACGCCGAGGTGCCGGCCGGGCGGATCTATTCCGTCGCCGATATCGTCGCCGATCCCCATTACCAGGCCCGCGACATGCTGCTGGATGCGCAATTGCCTGGTGGTACCCGAGTGAAAATGCCGGGCATCGTGCCGAAACTGTCCGAGACACCGGGCGTGGTGAATTGGCAGGGGCCGAGCCTGGGCCAGCATACCCATGACATTCTCCAGGACCTGGGCCTGATCGAGGCCGATATCGAACGCCTGAAAGCCGAAGGGGTGGTGCAATGATCCGCGATTTTTCCGAACGCCTGGTGGTCCAGGAAGTCTCGCCCCGCGACGGTTTGCAGATCGAACCGAGCTGGGTCGAAACCGTCGACAAGATCGCCTTGATCGACGAACTGTCGCTGGCCGGCTTCTCGCGGATCGAAGGCGGTTCCTTTGTCTCGCCCAAGGCGATCCCGGCGCTGCGCGATGGTGAAGCCGTCTTTCGCGGCATTCGTCGCCAGGCGGGCGTGATCTACGTGGCATTGGTGCCGAACCTGAAAGGGGCCGAGCGGGCCCTGGCGGCCGGCGCCGATGAACTGAACCTGGTGATGTCCGCCAGCCAGAGCCACAACCGGGCCAATATGCGCATGAGTTGCGAGGCCTCGCTGACGGCCTTCGCGACGGTCATCGAACGGGTTCGCGGCGAGACGGTGCTGCTGAACGCGAGCATCGCCACCACCTTCGGCTGTCCGTTCGAAGGTGCCATCGACGAAGACCGCGTGGTGCGGATCGTCGATACCTACCTGGAAATGGGCATGCAGGGCATCACCCTGGCCGACACCACCGGCATGGCCAATCCGCGTCAGGTCGAGCGGCTGGTCAAGCGTGTGCTCGGCCGTCTGCCGGCCAAGGCCCTGACCCTGCATTTCCACAATACCCGTGGCCTGGGCCTGTGCAACGTGCTGGCCGCGTATGAGGTCGGGGCCCGGCGTTTCGACGCCGCGGTCGGCGGGCTCGGCGGCTGCCCTTTCGCCCCCGGGGCCTCGGGCAATATCTGTACCGAGGACCTGGTCAACCTGTGCGACGAGATGGGCATCGACACCGGGATCGACCTGCCGGCGCTGCTGGCGATCTCCCGTCGCCTGCCGGCGCTGCTCGGACACGAACTGCCCGGCCAGGTGGCCAAGGCCGGACGCAATTGCGACCTGCATCCGCTCCCGGACTTTGGCGCCGGATCATAGCGGTACCTGCTTCAGACAATCATCACCAGACAACAAAAACAATCGGACACCCACGGGCAGTCCGCCTGGAGAAATACCATGAGCCTCAATGTCCTGGAGGCGGGCGCGAGCCCCGCCGTTATGCACACTGCCGAAAAAGCCCTGGTCAGCAAGGTCGCCTGGCGACTGATGCCGCTGATCATGGTCTGCTACCTGTTCGCTTTCTTCGACCGGATCAATATCAGCTTCGCCAAGTTCCAGTTGCAGGCCGACCTGAGCCTCAGCGACACCGCCTACGGGTTGGGAGCGGGGCTGTTCGTGGTCGGCTATGTGCTGTTCGAAGTGCCGAGCAACATGATGCTCTACAAGGTCGGCGCGCGCCGCTGGATCGCCCGGATCATGATGTCCTGGGGACTGGCGACGGCGGCGATGGTCTTCGTCAACAGCGAATGGCAGTTCTATGCCCTGCGTTTTGTCATCGGCGCGATGGAGGCCGGTTTCGCCCCGGGTGTGCTGTATTACCTGACCTTGTGGTTCCCCCAGCACTATCGCGGACGTATCACCTCGATGCTGTTTCTCGCCTCGGCGTTCGCCGGCCTGGTGGGCGCGCCGTTCTCCGGGCTGGTGCTGGAACACCTCGACGGTGTGTTGCAGATGCGCGGCTGGCACTGGTTGTTCCTGCTCGGCGGCCTGCCTTGCATCGGTCTCGGCCTGTTGGTGCTGACCCTGCTCAAGGACCGTATCGACGATGCCCACTGGCTGACACCGGCGGAGAAGACCCTGCTGTCGAGCCGTATTGCCCAGCATGAGCCGCACCAGGGCGGCAGTTCGCTGCTGGCGGCGCTGCGCATTCCCGGTTTCCTGACCTTGGGGCTGATCTACTTCCTGATCCAGGTCGCTTCCTATGGCCTGAACTTCTGGGCGCCGCAGCTGATTCGCAGCGCGGGCACCCAGAGTCCGGTGATGATCGGCTTGCTCACGGCCATCCCCTATATCTGCGGGGCGATCAGCATGGTGGTGGTGGGACGCCTGTCCGACGCCAGTGGCGAGCGCCGCAAGTTTGTCTGCGGGCTGGTGGTGCTGGGGGCGATCGGCTTCTTCTGTGCGGGAATCTTCGCCGATCACACGGTGTTCCTGATCGTTGCCCTGAGCCTGCTGGGAGCCGGGATCATCGCGTCGATCCCGACCTTCTGGACCTTGCCGCCGAAGCTGCTGGCCGGCGCGGGTGCCGGTGCGGCGGGCGGTATCGCGGTGATCAATACCCTGGGGCAGTTCGGCGGCATCATCAGCCCGGTCATGGTCGGACGGATCAAGGACCTCAGCGGCAGCACGACGCCGGCGCTCTACGTCATCGGCGTCACCAGCATGATCGCCGCCGGATTGCTGTTGTGGGGGCTGCCACAGAAACTGCGCAGCCTCGACCGGCATCAGGCCGACTGAGTATTGCCCGCCGCTGACGTGGGCAGTTGGGCGACGGGCCGGCCGGGGGCGCTGCCGAGCTGGATCGTCACCACCCCGGCGATCAGCAGGGCCGCGCCGATCAGCCGCGGCGTGTCGAGAGGGCGCGCCTGCAGGCCGAACAGGCCGAAGTGATCCAGCAGCAGCGAGGCCGCCACTTGCCCGGCGAGGGCCAGGGCGATAAAGCCGCCCGTTCCCAGCCTGGGCACCAGCAGTACCGCCAGGGCGACGAAACACACACCGAACAGGCCGCCGAGCCAGATCCAGGCGGGAGCCCGGGCGGCAAATTCCAGGTCGGGGAAGGGCAGGCGCAGGGCGAGCATCGTCGGCAGCAGTACGGCCATGCTCACCAGCAGCGAGACCAGCGTTGCCCACAGCGGATGGCCGAGGCCCCGGCCCAGGTTCGCGTTGACCGCGCTCTGGAACGGCACCACCGCGCCGGCTAGCGCCGCCAGGGCCAGCAGCCCGAGCCAATTCAAGGTGTTCATGATCGTTCTCCAACAGGTTTTGCTGGACTCTAAGGTATTCGCCGGGCAAATTTAAATTCGAAGAAAATATCAAGAGTATGCAGCGGATGAATGATCTTCGTCGTATCGATCTCAACCTGCTGGTGATCCTCGACGCCCTGCTCGCCGAGCAACACGTGACCCGTGCCGCCGAGCGCCTGCACCTGAGCCAGCCGGCGGTCAGCCATGCCCTGGGCCGTTTGCGCGATTTGCTCGGTGATCCCTTGCTGGTGCGTGTCGGCGGCGGCCTGGTGCCGACCGCCCGGGCGCTGGAACTGGCGTTGCCGTTGCGCGATGCCCTGGGTCGGGTGCAGGACCTGCTGGCCCCGCAAGGCTTTGATCCGGCGTCGGCCCGACGCACGTTCCGGCTGGCGATGTCCGACTATGGCGCCGCCCTGTTGTTGCCGGGGCTGGTGCGGGTGTTGCGGCGGGAGGCGCCGGGCATTGACCTGCAGATCACCCAGGCCAGTCGCGAGGGGATGCTGGAACTGTTGCTCAATGGCGATATCGATGCGGCCACCGGGGTGTTCCCGGACTTTTCGCCGGAGTTGCGCAGTGCCCATCTGTTCAGCGAGCACTATGCCTGCCTGGTGGATCGGGACAGTCTGTCGGCCGGGGGCGGGCTCGATCTGTCCGACTATCTGGCGCGGCCCCATGTGCTGCTGGAAATGCGTGGCAGCGGCACGGCGGAAATCGAGCGGGCCCTGAGCGCGATGCACCAGCGTCGGCGCGTGGCGCTCAGCCTGCCGCACTGGAGCGTGGCGCCGCAGTTGATTGCGGGCACGGACCTGATCCTGACCGTCGCCTCGCGCAACTTGCGCCATATCGATCAGGAGCGGCTGGTGGTAGTGCCGCCGCCCTTCGAGATTGCGCCGTTCGATTTCATTTTTGTCTGGCACCAGCGTCGTGATGGCGATCAGGCGCTGGGCTGGCTGCGCGAACGCCTGCGGGCGGTGGTGGCCGTGGGCGCGCTGGATTGCCGGTGATGGGGTCGCGAGTCCTGCGGCGCTTGATCGTCTGCCATCGCCAGCAAGCCGGCTCCCACAGATTGAGATGTCATACGCCGGTTCTGTGTCCGACATGCCCCTTGTAGGAGCTGGCTTGCCAGCGATGAGGCCCTTGAGTCTTGCGGCGCCTGCTCGGACGCCATCGCCAGCAAGCCGGCTCCCACAGATTGAGATGTCATACGCCGGTTCTATGCCCGGCACGGCCCTTGTAGGAGCTGGCTTGCCAGCGATGAGGCCCTGGAGCCTTGTGGCGCCTGCCCGGACGCCATCGCCAGCAAGCCGGCTCCCACAGGGAGAGGTGTCATACGCCGGTCCTGTGTCCGACATGCCCCTTGTAGGAGCTGGCTTGCCAGCGATGAGGCCCTTGAGCCTTGTGGCGCTCGATCATCTATCATCGCCAGCAAGCCGGCTCCCACAGGGTGAGAGGTCATACGCCGGTTCTGTGTCCGACACGGCCCTTGTAGGAGCTGGCTTGCCAGCGATGAGGCCCTGGAGCCTTGTGGCGCTTGATCGTCTGCCATCGCCGACAAGCCGGCTCCCACAGAGTGAGATGTCATACGCCGGTTCTATGCCCGGCACGGCCCTTGTAGGCGCTGGCTTGCCAGCGATGAGGCCCCTGAGTCTTGTGGCGCCTGCCCGGACGCCATCGCCAGCAAGCCGGCTCCCACAAGGTTTGTGCATGACCATCAAGCATCGTTGCAGTCACGATCTGGGTAGGTGTTGGGTTGCCAGGCCGCCGCATCGCAACAATGGCAGGGGTACAGACACATCCAGAACCAAGGTCATTTTTCATTTTTTCCGGTCGCGTACTAACTTTTCTGTGACCTCCCACCCCTACAGGAAGGCGACGGATTGCCTATGCCACCTCACTCCAACCGGCTGCGTGCCGGGCGCTATTCACAGTCCGGACAAATCTATCTTCTGACCGCCGTTATCGAGAACCGCAGACCGATTCTCGCCGACTGGCAAACGGGCAGGTTGCTGGTACAGCAATTTCGTCAGGCACAAAGCTTAGGCTTGGCTGACTCCCTGACCTGGGTCGTTATGCCGGATCATTTCCACTGGTTGGTTGAACTGAAAAACGGCACCTTGCCAGAGCTGATGCTTGCGACAAAATCGAGAAGTGCACGAGAGATCAATGCCCGTTCAGGACGTTCGGGGAGGCTTTGGCAAAAAGGCTTTCATGATCGTGCGATTCGCAGCGAAGAAGATTTGCTGGCAGTTGCCCGCTACATCGTCGCCAACCCGTTGCGCGCTGGTTTGGTGACACAGGTAGGGGATTATCCACTATGGGATGCTGTATGGCTGGAGGATGCTGATGGTAAGGATACGTGAGCTTGATACAGCCATCGCTACGCTGGGGCGTCCGGGTGGGCACCGCAAGACTTGAGGGCCCCATCGCTGGCAAGCCAGCTCCTACAGGGATCGCGGTGGTAGCGATATTGGGTGGTGATGCCCCCCTTGTGGGAGCCGGCTTGCTGGCGATGACGTCCGGATGGGCACCGCAAGGCTTGAGGGCCTCATCGCTGGCAAGCCAGCGCCTAC
Source organism: Pseudomonas sp. Mn2068 (assembly GCF_049319725.1). Taxonomy (NCBI): domain Bacteria; kingdom Pseudomonadati; phylum Pseudomonadota; class Gammaproteobacteria; order Pseudomonadales; family Pseudomonadaceae; genus Pseudomonas; species Pseudomonas sp. Mn2068. The sequence goes on from NZ_JBMOUG010000015.1 coordinate 20,611, forward strand.
AGGGATCGCGGTGGTAGCGATATTGGGGGGTGATGCCCCCTTTGTGGGAGCTGGCTTGCTGGCGATGACGTCCGGGTGGGCACCGCAAGGCTTGAGAGCCTAATCGCTGGCAAGCCAGCTCCTACAGGACTTGTATTTCGCCACGGTGCTGTTTTCCGGGCATAAAAAAAGCGGCCCGGATCAACCGGGCCACCTCTTTTCCTGCAACAGAAGCCGTTACTGCACTTCTACCGCCAGGCTGTCGCTGATTTTCTTCTGCCAGATCGCCGGGCCGGTGATGTGCACCGATTCGCCCTTGGCATCGACGGCGACCGTGACCGGCATGTCCTTGACCTCGAACTCGTAGATCGCTTCCATGCCCAGTTCGGCAAAGGCGACGACCTTGGATTTCTTGATCGCCTGGGCCACCAGGTAGGCAGCGCCACCCACGGCCATCAGGTACACGGCTTTGTGGTCCTTGATCGCTTCGATGGCGGTCGGGCCGCGCTCGGACTTGCCGATCATGCCCAGCAGGCCGGTCTGGTCGAGGATCTGCCGGGTGAACTTGTCCATGCGCGTGGCGGTGGTCGGACCGGCTGGGCCGACGACTTCCTCGCGCACCGGGTCAACCGGGCCGACGTAGTAGATGAAGCGACCCTTGAGGTCCACCGGCAAGGTTTCACCCTTGTTCAGCATTTCCACCATGCGCTTGTGCGCAGCATCGCGACCGGTGAGCATCTTGCCGTTGAGCAGGACGGTTTCGCCCGGCTTCCAGCTCTGCACGTCTTCCGGGGTCAGGGTGTCGAGGTTGACGCGACGGGCCGACGGACCGGCTTCCCAGACGATTTCCGGGTAGGCGTCCAGCGGTGGCGCTTCCAGCGAGGCCGGGCCGGAACCATCGAGCACGAAGTGCGCGTGACGGGTGGCGGCGCAGTTGGGGATCATGCACACCGGCAGGGAAGCGGCGTGGGTCGGGTAGTCCATGATCTTCACGTCGAGCACGGTGGTCAGGCCGCCCAGGCCCTGGGCACCGATGCCCAGCTGGTTGACCTTCTCGAACAGCTCCAGGCGCATTTCTTCGATGCGGTTGGACGGACCACGTTTCTTCAACTCGTGGATGTCGATGGATTCCATCAACACTTCCTTGGCCATCACCGCGGCTTTCTCCGCGGTGCCGCCGATGCCGATGCCGAGCATGCCCGGTGGGCACCAGCCGGCACCCATGGTCGGCACGGTCTTGAGGACCCAGTCGACGATCGAGTCGGACGGGTTGAGCATGGCCATCTTCGACTTGTTCTCGGAACCGCCGCCCTTGGCCGCCACGTCCACTTCCACGGTGTTGCCCGGGACGATGGAGTAGTGGATGACCGCCGGGGTGTTGTCCTTGGTGTTCTTGCGGGCACCGGCCGGGTCGGCCAGGATCGAGGCGCGCAGGACGTTTTCCGGCAGGTTGTAAGCGCGACGCACGCCTTCGTTGATCATGTCGTCCAGGCCCATGGTGGCGCCATCCCAGCGCACGTCCATGCCGACGCGGACGAAAACGGTGACGATCCCGGTGTCCTGGCAGATCGGCCGGTGGCCGGTGGCGCACATGCGCGAGTTGATCAGGATCTGTGCCATGGAGTCACGGGCGGCCGGCGACTCTTCCCGCAGGTAGGCCTCGTGCATGGCCTGGATGAAGTCCACGGGGTGGTAGTAGGAAATGAACTGAAGGGCGTCAGCAACGCTCTGTATCAGGTCGTCTTGCTTGATCACGGTCATGGGTCGCGCTCCTCTATAAAGACGGGAACATTTAAGTAAGGTGTTTGCGACCTGGGTGCATCCGGTCTGTCGAAAACATCTTTTGAGGCTGGCCGGGCACGCAGGACCGGCACAAAAAAGGCGCGGCAGTATAACCCGCCCGGCTGCCGGGCACATCCGTCAGTGGTCAAACCATGGTCGAGTGGCGGCAGGCATCGTTCTTGCGTGCTCGTACAGCAAAAGCTGTACTAGTTGTAAAAAATTGAATAGTCATTTTTGATCCAGATCACTAGAGTGGCAAGTGGCCTGTACGGGAAGGAAACCCCTTGAGCCCTCAGCGCACGGTGAGTCATAGATTGACCCATAAAGCCATACAGAGTCTGTTACGCAAACGCTTTGCCCTGGCTGCCGGTACGTATGTACTGGCATTGCTGCTGGTCTGGGCGGCGATTTTCACCGACCACTACCGTGCCAGCGTCACCACGGGCCTGATCAGTACCGGCCTGGTGATCGCCAGCCAGGGTGGACTCGGCTGGCTGTTTTTCAGTGGCCGCAACCTGCGCTTTCGCGATCCGAGCCTGACCGAGTTCCAGGTATTGCTGGGACTGGGCTGGCAGACCTACATGATGGCCAATCTCGAGCACGCCCGCGGCACCTTCCTGGTGTTTTACCCGCTGGTGCTGCTGTTCGGCCTGTTTCATCTGCCGCGCCGCAAATTCGTGCGTTGCGCGGTGCTGGTGTTCTTCAGCTTTGCCGCCCTGAATCTGTGGGAAGGCTATCAGTTCCGGCTGCCCGATCCCGGACTGGCGGCGCTGCAGGTCAGCGTGCTGTTCGTGGTGCTGGTGTGGCTGTGCCTGTATGCCAGTTATGTCCAGGCCTCCCGGCAACGCATGCGCCAGCGGCGGTTTGCCCTGCAGGCCCACCAGGACACCCTGCGCGGAATGATGCGCCAGCTGGAGGATCTGGTCGCCACCGACGAGCTGACCGGCCTGTATAATCGTCGGCACTTCCTGCGCCTGGCTTCCCGCGAGCTGGAACTGATGGACCCGGACACCGTGCACGGCCTGGCGCTGATCGACCTGGATCACTTCAAGCGCATCAACGACGTCCATGGGCATGCGGCCGGTGACCAAGTGTTGCAGGCCTTTGCCGGCGTGGCCGGCGCCTGTGTACGCGAGGGCGATGTGCTGGCCCGTTATGGTGGAGAAGAATTCGTGTTGCTGTTGCCCAATGCCGATCCCGAGCGCCTGACGGCCTGCTGCGAACGCCTGCGCCTGGCCTTTACCCAGGTCGAGCTGGTTGGCGTGACGGTCAGCAACCTGAGCCTGTCGGTGGGCATGACCCTGGTGGCCGAGGGCGACGATCTGGATGACGCCTTGCAGCGTGCCGACCAGGCGCTGTACCGCGCCAAGCGGGACGGTCGCAACCGCTGTTGCGCCGCCTGGGAATACAGCGATGCCTGAGCTGCGGGTCGGTGAACGGGCCTGGTCGGTGGCCATCGGCAGCAATCTGCTCGATGCCTTGAACCAGGCCGGAGTGAGGGTGCCCTACAGTTGCCGGGCGGGCAGTTGCCATACCTGCCTGGTGCATTGCCTGCAGGGTGAACCGCTGGACAGGCAACCGCAGGCCTTGACCCCCGTGCAGCGCGAGCGTGGCTGGCGCCTGGCCTGTCAGTGCCAGGTGCAGGAGGACTTGCTCCTGGAAGTCTTCGATCCGCTACGGGACGGCGTCGCGGCCCATATCGCCGAACTCGACTGGCCGAGCCCGACGGTCCTGCGCCTGCGGCTGTTGCCGGAACGTCCGCTGCGTTATCGCGCCGGCCAGCATCTGGTGCTGTGGACCACCCTGGGTGTCGCGCGTCCCTATTCATTGGCGAGCCTGCCCGAGGAAGACCGCCACCTGGAATTTCACCTCGATTGCCGCCAGCCCGGCGAATTCGTCGATGCGGCCCGGCGCTTCAGCATCGGCGAAGTGATTCGCCTGGGCGAGTTGCGTGGCGGCGCCCTGCATTACGACCCCGACTGGCATGCCCGACCGCTCTGGCTGCTGGCGGCCGGCACCGGTCTCGGACCGTTGTGGGGCGTACTGCGCGAAGCCTTGCGCCAGGGGCACGAAGGACCGATCCGCCTGGTGCACCTGGCCCATGATCGCCAGGAGCACTACCTGGCCGCCGAGCTGGCCGGACTGGCCGCGACCCATGACAATGTCACGGTCGAATACCTGGACGGGGCCGAACTGCCGGAGTTTCTGGCCAAACTGCGGCTTGTCTCGCGACAAACCCTGGCTCTACTCTGTGGTGCCCCGGCCAGTGTCGAAGCCTTTGCCAAGCGTCTGTACCTGGCCGGATTGCCGCGTAATCAACTGCTGGCGGATGTGTTCCTGCCGCGGGGTTGAGCGCCCGCTTTCGAAAAACACAGAGCCCACAACAAGAGAGCCGTGATGACTGACGCGATTGTGATTGAGCGCGAAGGCGGTCTGCTGACCCTGCGCCTGAACCGTGCCGACAAGAAGAACGCCCTGACCCGCGCCATGTACAGCCAGTTGGGCCAGGCGTTGCGCCAGGCCGACGAAGACCCGGCGATCAGGGCGGTGCTGATCCGTGGCAGTGAAGAATGTTTTACCAGCGGCAACGATATCGCCGATTTCCTCGAGGAGCCGCCGAGCGACCTCGACAGCCCGGTGTTCCATTTCATGCGCAGCCTGCTCGACTGCCGCAAGCCGCTGATTGCCGCCGTGGCGGGGCCGGCGGTGGGGATCGGCACGACCTTGCTGCTGCATTGTGACCTGGTCTATGTCAGCGCCGATGCGCGCCTGCGGATGCCGTTCGTCAACCTGGGCCTGTGTCCCGAATTCGGTTCCAGCCTGTTGCTGCCACGCCTGCTCGGCCATGCCAGGGCTGCCGAGCTGTTGCTCCTGGGCGAAGGTTTCAGTGGTGAACAGGCGGCGGCCTGGGGGCTGGCGACGGCGGCCTTGTCCAGTGGTGCCGAGGCACTGGCCAGGGCCAGGGAAGCGGCACTGCGTTTCGAGCAACTGGCACCGGCGGCGGTGCAGATCAGCAAGGAGCTGATGAAGGCCCCGGACCGCGAGCAACTGCGCAAGGTGGTGGAGGCCGAGGGCGCGCTGTTTGTCCAGCGTCTGCGTTCGCCCGAGGCGATTGCCGCGCTTTCGGGGTTCATGACCCGGCGCTGAGCAATCGCAATGCCCGGGGACAGGTTCTTCCAGGCATTAAAAAGCCTCGCGGCAAGACTGCGGCGAGGCTTCGGGTCCAGCGTCAGGTCACTCAGACCATCGGGTCGCCGACATGCAGGATCTTCATGCCGTTGGTGCCACCGATGGTGTGGTAGCTGTCACCTTTGGTCAGGATGACCCAGTCGCCTTGCTCGACCACGCCGCGCTTGAGCAACTCGTCCACCGCGGCCTGGCTGACTTGCTCAGGCGGCAGCGAAGCCGGGTCGAACGGCACGGTGTAGACGCCACGGAACATCGCCGCGCGAGCCTGGGTTTCACGATGCGGGGAGAACGCGTAGATCGGCACGGACGAACGGATCCGCGACATGATCAACGGCGTGTAGCCGCTTTCGGTCAGGGCGATGATCGCCTTGACACCCGGGAAGTGGTTGGCGGTGTACATGGCGGCCAGGGCGATGCTCTGGTCGCAGCTTTCGAAGACCTTGCCGATACGGTGGCTGGAGGTCTTGCTGGTCGGGTGCTTTTCCGCGCCGACACAGATGCGGGCCATGGCCTGCACGGCTTCGAGCGGGTAGGCCCCGGCGGCGCTTTCGGCCGACAGCATGACGGCGTCGGTGTAGTCCAGCACGGCGTTGGCGACGTCGGACACTTCGGCACGGGTCGGCATCGGGTTCTGGATCATCGACTCCATCATCTGGGTCGCAACGATCACGGCCTTGTTGTGGCGGCGCGCATGCAGAATGATTTTCTTCTGGATGCCCACCAGCTCGGCATCGCCGATTTCCACGCCGAGGTCGCCACGGGCAACCATGACGGCGTCGCTGGCCTTGATCAGGCCGTCGAGGGTCTCGTCGTCGGCCACGGCTTCGGCGCGCTCGATCTTCGCCACCAGCCAGGCGGTGCCGCCGGCTTCGTCGCGCAGCTTGCGGGCGTATTCCATGTCGGCGGCGTCACGCGGGAAGGAGACCGCGAGGTAGTCCACTTCCATTTCAGCGGCGAGCTTGATGTCGGCCTTGTCCTTTTCGGTCAGGGCCGGAGCGGTCAGGCCGCCACCGCGACGGTTGATACCCTTGTGGTCCGACAGCGGGCCACCGATGGTCACGGTGCAACGCAGTTCGGTGTCGGTAGCGGTGTCGACGCGCATGACCACGCGACCGTCGTCAAGCAGCAGCTCGTCGCCCACGCCGCAATCCTTGACCAGGTCCGGGTAGTCGATACCGACGACCTGCTGGTTGCCTTCGGTCAGCGGATGGCTGGTGGAGAAGGTGAATTGATCACCGATCTTCAGCTCGATACGCTTGTTGGCGAATTTGGCGATACGGATCTTCGGGCCCTGCAGGTCACCCAGGAGCGCGACGAAGCGCCCGTGCTTGGCGGCGAGGTCGCGGACCAGCTTGGCGCGAGCCTTGTGCTCGTCGGGGGTACCGTGGGAAAAGTTCAGGCGGGCGACGTCCAGGCCAGCCAGAATCAGCTGTTCCAGAACTTCCGGCGAGTTGCTGGCCGGGCCCAGTGTGGCGACGATTTTAGTACGACGAACGGACATGCAGAGACTCCTGAGTTCAAGCGCAACGAGAGGCTACTATGGTCCTGTGCTGTAGTCATTGTTCATTTGCACTACTTTTCGGCGAAGAAGTTTTTTTCGGATATGTTGTTTGGCGAACACTCTGAAGATTTTCGCCGACGGGTCGATACACTGCCAAGAACAGGAGATATCCATGCGAATTTTGCTCGTTTTAGTCTTGGCCGCCAGTGTCGTCGGTTGCACCCGCTGGTCGATGAACAGCCACCTGAACAATGCCTACCGTTCCTATGACCGGGGCAATTGTGAAGACGTGATGCTGCAACTGTCCCAGGTCGACCGTGAGAGCCGCACCCGGCCCTACGTCCAGCCGGAAGTGTCGATGTTGCGCGGTCAGTGCCTGGAGCGCCAGAAACTGTTCGTCGACGCGGCGCAGACCTATCGGTTCATCATCACCCAGTTCCCCTACAGCGAATATGCCTACCGGGCCCAGGCTCGCCTGGATACCTTGCGTCAGTTGGGGCACGCCGACGGCGCAGTCCCGGCCCAACCCAGGCCGGCAGCCCTATGATGAAGGCTGTAATATGAACTGGCTCTCTGCCAGCTTTCAGCTACAGTTCGGGGGGTATGGTTTGAGTTTCATCAATTCGTTCGAGTTGAAAACCATGGCTCGGTAGATGTCATGCGACAGGGCGATCCGCTGCCGTCGCGCCGAGGCCAAGGGAGAGCGGGCCGGCTGGCCCTGCTCCGAAGCACTAGCGCGGTCATGCTGAATGGCCTTGTATAGCGATCACGAACATGCCTACCGACCGTCGAATCGAGCGGCACCAGTTGCCGTATTTTTTGAAGGTGTTCAACCGCTTCACCGACAAGCCCATGGGGTATCTGGGCAATGTCTCCGAAGACGGGCTGATGCTCATCAGCCAGTTGCCGTTATTGGTGAATGCGGACTTCCAGCTGCAATTGAAACTCCCCGGACCGGATGACACGGTCCAGCTCATCGATCTGAATGCCCGTTGTCTCTGGTCCCATGAAGAGGTGACGCCGGGCTATTACGACTCGGGGTTTGTCCTGTCCGAACCTCCCGAGGCGTATCAGAAGCTGGTGGATGCGTTACAGCACTATTTCAGCTTTTACCCGTTGGAGGCTTCGGCGTAGCCGGGGAGCCCTCCGGTTTCACAGGGTCCCGGCTTTCTTCCAGCTGAGGTAGCGACTGACCAGCTCGGCGCCGAGTTCGCTCGGACGCGCATCGAGTACGGGAACCCCATGGGCGTTGAGGCGCTCATGGAGATTGGCCCGGGCATTCAGGTAGTCGACCGTGCCGCAGTAAGCGAGGGCTTCGGGCAGCGTCTGTACCGGGCTCTGACGCAACTGGTCGAGGATTTCCTCACGCAGGCTGGCGACCAGCACCCGGTGCTGGCGACCCAGGCGCTTGACCGCGGTCAGCAACTCCTCGTCGTCTTCATCCCGCAGGTTGGTGACCAGCACCACCAGGGCACGGCGCTTCTGCCGGGCCAGGACCTGGCTGGCGGCGGCCTGGTAGTCCGCCGGTCGCTGGCTACTGTCCAGGTCGTAGACCGCGTTGAGCAGCAGGTTGAGCTGGCCCTGGCCCTTGACCGGTGACAGGAAGCGCGGTTGATCGCCGGCGAAGGTGCTCAGGCCGACCGCGTCGCCCTGGCGCAGGGCCACGTAGCTGAGCAGCAGGCAGGCATTGAGCGCATGGTCGAAGTGCGCCAGCTCGCCGTCCTGGCTGCGCATGCGGCGCCCGCAGTCGAGCATGAAGATGATCTGCTGGTCGCGTTCGTCCTGGTATTCCCGGGCGATCGGGGTGCGTTGCCGGGCGGTGGCTTTCCAGTCGATCTGGCGCAGGCTGTCGCCTTCGCGAAATTCCCGCAGCTGGTTGAACTCCAGGCCCAGGCCACGCCGCTGGCGCTGGCGCACGCCGAGCTGGCTGAGCCAGTTATCCACCGCCAGCAGGCGTGCACCGTAGAGCCGGGCGAAGTCGGGATAGACCCGGGTGGCGTCGTCGAGTGCCAGGTAGCGCCGTTGCGACCACAGGCCCAGCGGGCTGGGCAGGCTGATTTCGCAGCGCTCGAAGGTGAAATGCCCGCGGCGCAGGGGCCGTACGCGGTAACCCAGTTCGCTTTTTTCCCCCGGTTGCAGGGTGATGGACTGCGGCAGGTGTTCGAATCCCACGCCGTCCGGAACATGGTCGAACACCTGCAACTGCAGTTCGTCCGGGTAATCGTGCTGCAACTCGATGCGCACTTCGCCCCAGCGGCCCAGGGCCAGGCTGCCGGGCATCTGCCGTTGCAGGCGTGGCGAGGGCAGGCGGCGCAGGCGCGCGGCGTCCAGCGCGGCCAGCAGCAACAGCGCCAGCAACAGGCCCCAGCCGATCGCGTCGAAGCTTTCAGGGACGCCGACGCCCAGGGCCTTGAGCGCCCCGAGGAGGATCCCCAGCCCGAGCAGTACGCCCAGCCAGATCAGCAGCAGCCGTGAGGGTTTCATCGTTCGGGCTGACTCACAGGCGCGGCGCCGGGACCTGGTCGAGCAGTTGCCTGAGCACCTGCTCGACCGACAGGCCTTCTATATCCAGTTCCGGGGCGATACGGACCCGATGGCGCAGGACGGCCAGCGCACAACCCTTGATGTCGTCCGGTATGACAAAATCGCCGCCACGCAACAAGGCCCGTGCCCGCGCACCGCGGACCAGGGCAATCGAGGCTCGGGGACCGGCGCCGAGGGTCAGGCCGGGCCAGGTACGGGTGGCCCGGGCCAGGCGCACGGCGTAGTCGAGGACCTGCTCGTCCAGCGGCAGGTCGCTGGCGATACGCTGCAGGGCCAGCACATCCTTGGCTTGCAGCACGGTACGCAGCGGTTGCACGTCGAGCATGTCGGCCTTGGTCGAGCGGGTGACCTGGCGGACCATGTTCAATTCCTGCTCGGCCTCCGGATAGTCCATGCGCAGCTTGAGCATGAAGCGGTCCAGCTCGGCCTCGGGCAGCGGGTAGGTGCCTTCCTGTTCGATCGGGTTCTGGGTGGCCAGCACCATGAATGGCTGGGCAATCGGCAGGGCGCGACCCTCCAGGGTGACCTGGCGCTCCTGCATGGCTTCGAGCAGGGCGGCCTGGGTTTTCGCCGGGGCGCGGTTGATCTCGTCGGCCAGCAGCAGGTTGGTGAACAGCGGGCCCTTGCGCAACTTGAACTGCTCGGTCTGCAGGTCGTAAACGGCATGCCCGGTGACATCGCTGGGCATCAGGTCGGGGGTGAACTGGATCCGCGCGAAGTCGCCGCCGAAGCAACGGGCCAGGGCCCGCACCAGGAGAGTCTTGCCGAGTCCGGGCACGCCTTCGAGCAGGACATGGCCGCCGGCGATCAGCGCGGTCAGGACGTCGTCGATGACCGCGTCCTGGCCGATCAGGGCCTTTTGCAGTTCATGACGCACCGCCTGGGCCAGCTGGCTGGCGCGATGGCGCTGCTGGAGGGCGTGGGCCTCGGCGTCGACCGCCGGTGCCGGTTCCGTTGGATGTTCGCTCATAGGGCATTCCTGAGGGTTTGCAGGTGGGCGACCTGACGGCTGAAGTCAGCGCTGGAAAGGCGCTGTTTCGGGCGTGGGCGCAAGGCCTGGCTGATGGCGCTGGTGGGTTGGCGGGTCAGGCGCGCGAGCACCTGCCACTGGTCGGCAACGCCGAGCCGTTCGAATCCGGGGTGTCGGCGGCGGGCGCGGCGCAGGATGTCCTGTTGCAGGGCTTGCAGCAAGGCCTCCTGGCCGCTGCGCCGGAGCAGGAAATCGGCGCTGGCCCGCAGGTGTTCCTGCAGTTGCCGGCGGGCCTTGGAGGCCGGGGCCTGCAACGGACCCTGGCGCAGGCCGACATGCCATAGCCACAGGGCGATCAGGGCGGCGAAGGCCACCAGTGCCTGGGGGAAATAGCGCAGCAGCAGGCTGAACAGGCTGTCATGGTCGGTGTTGAACAGTAGTGTGACGTCGCTGTCCTGGCTCAGGTACCAGAGCAGCCAGGCGTTGTCGTAGCGACCGATGGCGGCGTTGGTCCAGAGGTCGGCGTCGGTCAGCACCGTGATCGTGCCGAGGCCGTAGCTCATTTGCATCAGGTGCGTGGAAGTGGCGCTGCTGGCCCAGGATTGCGCCAGGTTCTGCGGGTCGGACAGGTGGAAGGCGGTGTCGAAACTGAAGTAGGCCGGGGCGTCCTCGTCCTCCAGGTACATCCGGGTCAGTTGCGGGTAGTACTTGTCCTCGGGTTCGGGGCCGTCGCCCTTGAGGTCCTTGCTCAGGGACTGGCGCAGTTGCACGCGGTCCAGCAGCAAGTCGCCACTGCGGCCTTGTCGCGGGTCCCAGAGGGCTTCGGCGACGAACAGCAGGCGGCCGCCGGCCCGGGCCCAGTTGAGCAACTGGTCGGCCTGGCGCGGGCTCATGTTCGAGCGCTCGCCCAGCAGCATCAGGCTGTGGTGACGCGGTTCCAGGTCCGGGAGGATCCGCAGGTCGTTGGCGTGGTGGACGTCAAGGCCGTGCTGGCGCAGGAAGTTTTCCGCCGCGAGATAGGGATAGGCGCGGGCTTCGGGGGACGGCCCATGGTCGATGACCACGGGGTAGGGCACCGCCTTGTGATACAGGTACAGGCCCAGGCCGAGCAGCAGGCCGCCGACCAGCAAGGCCCCGAGCAGTGTCCGGCTCCGGTTCACGAACGGGCTCCCGGACCGAATAGCTGGCGCCAGCCATTGCACAGTTCCTCTTGCAGTTCAGGCGAGGGCGCGCGATGGCCGTAGGCGAGGTTCTGCCAGTGGCGGGTGAGTTTCTGGCTGAAGGCCTGGAGTTCCGGCTGCCGCAGATGCGCGACCCGCTCCAGGACCTGCCCCTCGGTATCGGCATTTTTCAGGGGCACCTGGAAGTCGTGCAGCAGACGACTCAGCAAGCCGCGATAGAGCAGGCTCATGGCCTCGCGGGGCTGGCTGGACCAGAGGGCTTCGGCGCGGCCGGCGATATCCTCGGGCAGGCTCTCGGTAGTCAGGTCGAGCCCGAACAGTTGCGCAGGCGCGCCGGGGCGCGGTTTTGCCGGCGGAGCCGGACGCCGGCTGACAAAGGCCTGCAACCAGTCCCGATAGCGCCAGGCCAGCCAGGCGATCAAGCCGAAAATGCTGGCCCAGAGCAGTACCGCCAGGCCATCGGCGAGGCCGTCGAACGTGCGGCTGTCGAGGCCGCCCAGCAATCGCTGCAGCCAGCCGGGCGCGGCCTTTTCGTTCTTCGCGGAGGGATCTCCCAGACGCCAGCGGGTGATGGTTTCCCGGTTCTTGAACGGTGCCGCGTCCAGTTGCGCCTTGATCGAGTCGTGGGCCGCCTGGCTGGTCAGCGGTTGTTGCAGCAGACGCGGGCTGTCCGGAGCGGGTGGCGCGGCGGCCATCGCCGGCGCGGGCAGTGATACCAGCAACAGACCCGCGACCATCAGACCGGCAAGCATCGGCGCCAGGCGCTGGCGCAATTGACGGAAGATCAGCTCGATGTCCCAGGCTTCCAGCACGGTGCGTCGATTGAGATAGAGACTGAAGCCGCAGGCGATATAGATCGGTTCCCAGACAATCAGCACCAGCACATAGAACAGGTTGGTCAGGTGTTCCAGCCACAACCAGCCGTGCTGGGCGGCGAAAACCAGTTTCTGCCAGTTCCAGTCGAGCTCTATCTGTCGCGGCAGCAGCAGGTAGAACAACGCCATGCAGCCGATCCACAGCACCGACTCCAGGTGCACGCCGATCAGTGTCAGCCAGCGCGCCCCCCGGTTGGCCCGTGGCAGCAGGACGCGCAGGCGCTGTTGCCGGGCTTGCCCGCCCAGGCCTTCGAGCTGTTGCACTGGCAGGGTGAAGCTGCGGCTCAGGCTCAGCCGGCGCCAGGTCAGGCTCGCCAGCAGTTGTGGCCTGAGCAGGCGCGGCCAGGCTTTCAGGGCCTGTTTCAGGTCCGGGGTATCGCCGAACAGGGCCCTGGACAGGATATGCAGCGGCAGGCGTTCAAAGGCTGGCTTCAGCCACCAGAACAGCAGCAGGGCGATCGACGGATGTTCCCACAGCAGCAGGCTCAGCAGGGCAAAGACCGGGAGGGTGACGATGGCCCAGCTGGTCGTCAGCAAGCCACGGTGTTGCCTGGCCAGCAGGATACCGAGGTCCATGGCTTCCCAGCTGCTGCGTGGACGGATGGTGACGCTGGCGTCAGTCAGGCGCATGACGACTCCGTCCGGCAAACAGCAGGTAGGCCGCTACCAGCAACCATGCGCCGGCACCCACCAGGTACTTGATCAGCAGCGTCGGCTGGGTCCGCGAGGACCAGTAGGCTTCGATAAACGCGGCAATCAGCAGGAACAGGATCACCCCGGCGATCATCTGGATGCTGCTTTTCGCCGCCAGGCGCAGGGCTTCGCCGCGGCTCAGGCGTCCTGGTGCTACCAGTGACCAGCCCAGTTGCAGCCCGGCGGCACCGGCCAGGGCGACGGCGGTCAGTTCAAAAGCGCCATGGGCGATGACAAAGGACCAGAAGGTCTGGCCGAAGCCGATCTGGGTCAGGTGGCCGGCGACCGAACCGATGGTCAGGCCGTTGAACAGCAGGAAGAACAGGCTGCCCAGGCCGAACAGCAAGCCGCCGGCAAAGGTCTGGAAGGCAATGCCGATGTTGTTCATGATGTAGTAGCCGAACATCGCCCAGTCTTCGCTGGAGGCGCGTGCGGCGGTGCGTCCCAGCCGGCTGGCGGCGGGATCGTACATGTTCTGCATGTCGGCGACCTGTTGCGGGCTGACGATGCTGTAGATCAGGTCCGGGAACAGGTAGACCAGCACGCCGATCAGCAGCAGGCTGGCGAAGAACAGCAGGCCGGCGGCCAGGACAAAGGGCCATTGCCGGCGTACCAAGCGGGGGAAGTCGGCGAGGATGAATCCCAGCAACTGGGCGCCCAGGCGACTGCGATGTCGGTAAAGCTGCTGGTGTCCGCGCAGGGCCAGCTGTTGCAACGGATCCACCAGGTGACTGCTGTAGCCGCGCTCCTGGGCCAGCGCGAGTTGATGGCACAGGCGCCGGTAGGCCGCGGGGAATTGCGTCGAGGTATCGGCCTTGGCCTTGCCGCGTTCCAGTTGTTCGAGCAGATGACTGAAATGTTGCCACTCGGGCTGGTGACGGCTTTCGAAGAGGCTCTGTTTCATGTCGGCCCCAGCAGGCCACGGGCGATGCCGTTCAGCTCGGTCACGGCGAGGGAGGGCGGGACCCGCAGCGCCGGGGCGAGGAGGCCGGCCAGTTCGTTGACGCGCTCGGCGGACAGTTCGCCCTGGCGCTCGGCGAAACTCAACAGGGCCCGTTGTTCGTTCAGGCGCAGGGCGAACACCGGCGTTCTCGGCACCGCTTCGGGCAGAGTCGGGCGCGACAACGGTTGTTCGCGGTAGATCACCAGCGTGCCGCCGGCCAGGTCACCCAGGCGCTTGAAGGTCGGATGCTGCAGGCAACTGAGGGCGCCCAGGCAATAGCCGAACGGCAACATGTCGACGAAACGCAGGAGGTTGCGGGTCAGCGAGGCGGACCAGCCGACCGGCGTGCCGTCATCGTGCACCACCCGCAGACCCATCAGCTGTTTACCGGGCGAGCGGCCCTGGTTGAGCACTTCGAACAGCACCATGTACCACCAGCTGACCAGGAACAGGATGATCGAGCCGAGGCCGGCACCGAACTTGTCCAGCAGGGTCAGCACCGAGAGCAGGGCGCCCAGGATCACGCCGCGTACGCCGAGGTCGATGGCGAACGCGACCGCCCGCACCGGCAGGCCGGCCGGGCGCAGGGGCAGGTCGATACCTTCCGGGGTCTCGACCTGGTAACGGGTATCCAGTGGCGTTTGCAGCGGTGCATTCCTTGTCGGGCTTGAAGTCGGCGGCATGGCTGCCATGTCGGTAGGGACTTGTCGGCCGATCCTAGCCAGCGCTGCCGGGCTAAGCAACCGAACTCTGCAATCGGCTGTATATATAAGTTGTGCCGGGCGACTGGCCCCGAGGGCTATCGAGCGCCTAGACTGCCCCGGTCTTCTGTTCAGGAACAAGCCGTGACCACTATCTTCTGGTACGACTACGAAACCACCGGGATCAATCCGCGCTGCGACCGCGCCTTGCAGGTGGCGGGCATCCGTACCGATGCCGAGCTCAACGAGATCGACGAACCGGTCAATCTCTACTGCCAGCCCAGCGAGGATATCCTGCCGCATCCGGCGGCCTGCATGATTACCGGCATCACCCCCTCGCAACTGGCCAGCCAGGGTCTGGCGGAAGCCGATTTCATGACCCGGGTGCACGCCCAGCTGGCGCAACCGGGAACCTGCGGCGCCGGCTACAACACCCTGCGCTTCGATGACGAGGTGACGCGCTACAGCCTGTACCGGAACTTCTTCGATCCCTACGCGCGGGAATGGCAGGGCGGCAACAGCCGCTGGGATCTGATCGACGTAGTGCGTGCCGCCTATGCACTACGTCCCCAGGGCATTGTCTGGCCGGAGGAGGACGGGCGGGTGAGCTTGAGGCTGGAGCGACTGACGGCCGCCAACGGCATCGATCATGGCCATGCCCACGAGGCCTTGTCCGATGTCCGCGCGACTATCGCCCTGGCGCGGCTGATCCGGGAAAAGCAGCCGAAGCTGTATGACTGGCTCTTCCAGTTGCGCAGCAAGCAGCGGGTGCTGGATCAGATTCGCCTGTTGCAACCGATGGTGCATATCTCCGGACGTTTTTCCGCGGCCCGCAACTACCTGGGAGTGGTCCTGCCACTGGCCTGGCATCCGCGCAATCGCAATGCGCTGATTGTCTGCGACTTGCATCAGGATCCGCAGCCGCTGCTGGACCTGGATGCCGAATCGCTGCGCCAGCATCTGTATACCCGTCGTGAAGACATGGCGGATGGGCAATTGCCGGTGCCGCTCAAGTTGATTCACGTCAATCGCTGTCCGGTCGTGGCGCCGATGGCGGTTTTACGGGGAGAAGACCAGCAGCGCCTGCAACTCGACATGGCGCTCTATGAGGCCCGCCGCCT
This sequence comes from Pseudomonas sp. Mn2068, assembly GCF_049319725.1. Taxonomy (NCBI): domain Bacteria; kingdom Pseudomonadati; phylum Pseudomonadota; class Gammaproteobacteria; order Pseudomonadales; family Pseudomonadaceae; genus Pseudomonas; species Pseudomonas sp. Mn2068. Next base: position 36,090 of record NZ_JBMOUG010000015.1, read on the forward strand.
GCGGCTTAATGACACACAGGAAGTTTGGCGGGATAAAGTCCAGGCGATTTATGCGGCAGAAGATTTCACCCCCAGCCAAGACCCGGAGCAGCAGTTATACGATGGTTTTCTTGGCGATCGGGACCGCCGCTTATGTGAACAAGTGCGCAACGCGGGGCCTGAGCAATTGACACGGGAGCAATGGCCTTTCGATGATGAGCGCTTGCCGGAATTATTATTCCGTTATCGCGCACGTAACTTTCCCGATACCTTGAGCGAAGAAGAGCAACAGCGTTGGCAGACATTCTGTCGGCAACGCTTGAGTGAATCGAGCTGGGGCGCGCCAAATACCCTGGCGGGATTTAGCGAAGCGCTTACGAGCTGTTTGACCAATGCCACGCCTGAGCAGGCACAAGTGCTCGGTGAATGGCAGCGCCATGCACTCTCTTTGTGCACTCGTTTTAACATTGCTCTGGATTGAGCGGGCGGCGGATTAAATCGAGGTAATAAAAAACGCCAGCAAGCTGGCGTTTTTTCTGCAGCGCAAACAGCGCCGCGACGGGTATTTCGCTTAGCCCAGCAGAGTGGCCCAGCCTTCAACCACGTCACCGCCCCACTTGGCTTTCCACTCTTTCAGAGTCTTGTGGTTGCCACCTTTGGTTTCGATGACTTCACCGTTGTGCGGGTTTTTGTATTGCTTGACCTTACGCGCACGCTTGGTGCCGGTAGTTTTTACCGCGCCGCCACGTGGGGCTTTTTCTTTGGACTGAGGGTCCAGGATCACCTGGCAGTCGCGCAGCGATTTGGCGTGCTTGGCCAGCAGGGCGCGCAGTTCTTTTTCGAATTCCATTTCTTTTTTCAGGGCGCCGTCTTTTTCCATCGCTGCCATCTGAGCTTGCAGTTCTTTGATAGCTACTTCTGTGGCGCGATATTTGTTGATCAGGGACATGAGGACTACCTTATGTGAGTCGTGTGTGACAGGGTGCAGTGTCGCAATAGTAGTCAGACAGTTTGCCCAAGTAAACAATTAAGCGAATGTTTGTTGCATTTAATTTTTGAACTTTGCAGGCGCGCGATGTGTGCCTGTTAGATGTTCTGCCCGCGACGCTTGAGAATAGTCCCACGAGTGGGCCGTTGAACTATGGAAACTGCCGGCTGCTTCAGTTGATGTCGCGAGCCTTGTCCTGCTGTCCGGGCCCGCGGGCCGCCTGTTGCAGCGCGCATTGCAAGGAATACTGCAGTTTTGCCGCGCACTCGCTAGAATGGCCGCCTTTGCGAAGTTCTGGAGTTTCCCCCTCATGCGCACTTTCCGGCTGGTGATCGCTTGCCCCGACCGCGTTGGCATCGTTGCCAAAGTCAGTAACTTTCTGGCGTCTTACAACGGTTGGATCACCGAAGCGAGCCATCACTCCGACAACCTCAGCGGCTGGTTCTTCATGCGCCACGAGATCCGTGCCGACAGCCTGCCGTTTGGCCTGGATGCTTTCCGCGAGGCATTTGCCCCGATCGCCGAAGAGTTCTCCATGACCTGGCGCATCACCGACACCGAGCAGAAGAAGCGCGTGGTCCTGATGGCCAGCCGCGAATCCCATTGCCTGGCCGACCTGCTGCACCGCTGGCACAGCGATGAGCTCGATTGCGAGATCGCCTGCGTGATTTCCAACCACAACGACTTGCGCAGCATGGTCGAGTGGCACGGTATTCCTTATTACCATGTGCCGGTGAATCCGCAGGACAAGGAACCGGCCTTCGCCGAAGTTTCGCGCCTGGTCAAGCATCACGATGCCGATGTGGTGGTACTGGCGCGCTACATGCAGATCCTGCCGCCGGAACTGTGCAGCGAGTACGCGCACAAGGTGATCAATATCCACCACAGCTTCCTGCCTTCGTTCGTTGGCGCCAAGCCCTATCACCAGGCATCCCTGCGTGGGGTGAAGCTGATCGGTGCGACTTGCCACTACGTGACCGAAGAGCTGGATGCCGGCCCGATCATCGAACAGGATGTGGTACGTGTGAGCCACAGTGATAGCATCGAGGACATGGTGCGTTTCGGCCGCGATGTCGAGAAGATGGTGCTGGCCCGTGGCCTGCGCTATCACCTGGAAGACCGTGTGCTGGTGCACGGTAACAAGACCGTGGTGTTCTGACCGCCCGTCGACGGGCCTGGAGGTTTGCTGATGGGCGATCCACTCGACAAGGCCACCTCCAAGGCGCCGCCGACCCTGGGGGAAGGCTGCCTGAGCCGCTATGACCCCGACGCCATGAGCAGTGAGGACGGTACCGAGTTTCCCGGTGCCGCCGAACTCTGGCGGCAGTTGCAGGAAGAGTCCGAGACGATTTCCGTCGATGTTTCCCGAGGTCCGCTAAAATCCTAGTGGCTTGTCTCAGCGACCAACCCTGGGTGACGACATGACGGATCCTGCACAACTTGTTTTCGGCGCCGACCCGGCGGGCCAACCCATTGGCCAGGCGATGCGCCTGGCCAATCGTCACGGCCTGATCGCCGGGGCCACCGGGACCGGCAAGACCGTGACCCTGCAACGCCTGGCCGAAGCCTTCAGCGATGCCGGGGTCGCGGTGTTCGCGGCGGATATCAAGGGCGATCTCTGTGGTCTGGGCGCACCGGGCAATCCCCAGGGCAAGGTGGCGGAGCGGATCGCCGGCATGCCCTGGCTGGACTACCAGGCCAGGGCCTATCCGGTGACCTTGTGGGACATCCATGGACAATCCGGGCATCCGTTGCGCACGACCCTGAGCGAAATGGGGCCGCTGCTGATCGGTGCGTTGCTGGAACTGACGGACAGCCAGCAGTCGGCCTTGTATGCCGCGTTCAAGGTGGCGGATCGCGAAGGCCTGTTGTTGCTCGACCTGAAGGATCTCAAGGCGCTGCTCAATCACCTCAAGGATCATCCCCAACTGCTGGGCGAAGACGCGGCGCTGATGACCACCGGTTCCAGCCAGGCGCTGCTGCGGCGCCTGGCGACCCTGGAACAGCAGGGCGCCGAAGCGCTGTTCGGCGAGCCGGCGCTGCAACTGGAAGATATCCTGCAGCCGGCCGGCGATGGGCGCGGACGGATTCATCTGCTCGATGCCAGTCGCCTGGTGCACGAAGCACCCAAGGTCTACGCGACGTTCCTGTTGTGGCTGCTGGCCGAGCTGTTCGAGCAACTGCCCGAGCGCGGCGATGCGGACAAGCCGCTGCTGGCGCTGTTCTTCGACGAGGCGCACCTGTTGTTCGCCGGTACCCCGAAAGCCTTGCAGGACCGCCTGGAGCAGGTGGTCCGGCTGATTCGCTCGAAGGGTGTCGGGGTGTACTTCGTCACGCAGTCGCCGGGTGACCTGCCGGATACCATCCTGGCGCAGCTGGGGTTGCGGATCCAGCACGGCCTGCGGGCCTTCACGGCGCGCGAGCAGAAGTCGCTGCGGGCGGTCGCCGAGGGCTTTCGACCCAACCCGGCCTTCGAGGCCCTGGCGGTACTGACCGAGCTGGGGATCGGCGAGGCGCTGGTGGGGACCTTGCAGGACAAGGGCACGCCGGAGATGGTCCGGCGGGTGCTGATCGCACCGCCCCAATCGCGCATCGGCCCGTTGAGCGAAGCCGAACGGGCGGCGTTGGTCGCCGGCTCGGCCCTGCTCGGTCGCTACGACAAGCCTGTCGATCGAGAGTCGGCCTATGAAATCCTGATGGCGCGCAAGGCGCCGGTCAGCGAAGCTCCTGCGTCCACCGACGAAGCGACGGCGCAAGAGCCGAGCCTGGCGGACAAGGCCGGCGAGTTCCTCGGAACGGCGGCGGGGCAGGCGCTGAAGTCCGCCATGCGGCAGGCGGCCAATCAGTTGGGGCGACAGTTGGTACGTGGCCTGATGGGCTCGTTGCTCGGCGGCAACAAGCGCCGTTGAGTGCTCAGGCCTTGGGCCGGGCGTGGCTGGCCAGGCGTTCGAGGGCCGCACGCAGGTTCGGGTCGCTGATGCCGTCCGCGGTTTCCTGGATGGTCTGCGCGGCATTGATCGACAGGTCCATGGTGTGACCCACCGCGCCTTGCTGGACGGTCGGCGGTTGCACCTTGAACAGGATGCGGTTCAGGCCGATGAACACGTCGAATGCCTGCAACTGCCGTTGCAGGCGTTTTTGCTGGTAGCGCAGGCGGGTCGCCCAGTGCCCGTCGGTGACGATCAGCAGCAGGCTGCCTTCGCGCCAGGAGGCCACATGGCAGTGTTCGCGGGCCGCGGGCTGCAACTGGCTTTCCACCAGGCGCTGCAGGTGCGCGAGGCGTTGGGCATGGCCGAAAATCGCTTTCAGCGGCTTGGCCTCGCGAAGCAGGACGGCGGGTGCCCGGGCGGTGATAGGGCGAAATGCCATGATTCAGACACCTGAAGTAACAGAGCGGCCATGGTAGCAGAAACGGGCACGGCAGCCGGCCCCCATTGATGCAGAGCGGCTTTGCCCCTAAAGTCTGCAACCAGTTTCCGGGCTTGGTGGCTTGAAGTTCGGGAAAAAGACCTTATTTTAGAGTGGCCCCGTCAAAGCGCAGTGCCAGCATCGTGGAATAACGCCACTTTCCTCACCACCGTTTCCGGGTAGAATGCTCGTTCGCATGCGGCCATGAGGGCTGCTCGGGCGACTCACGGGGCCGCCCTCCATCCCTATGTGTGGAAGAACCTGCCGATATGTTTGCGCCTTTGTTAAAGAAACTTTTTGGAAGCAAGAACGAGCGTGAAGTCAAACGCATGCTCAAGACGGTACAGATCGTCAATGCCTTCGAAGAGCAAATGGTGGCCCTTTCGGATGAGCAATTGCGCGCCAAGACCGAAGAGTTCAAGGCCCGCTTAGCCAAAGGTGAAACCCTCGACAAGATCCTGCCGGAAGCTTTCGCGGTCGCCCGTGAAGCCGGCAAGCGTGTCATGGGCATGCGCCACTTCGACGTCCAGTTGATCGGTGGCATGACCTTGCACGAAGGCATGATCGCGGAGATGCGTACCGGTGAGGGCAAGACCCTGGTAGCAACCCTGGGCGTCTACCTCAACGCGCTGTCCGGCAAGGGCGTGCACGTGGTGACGGTGAACGACTACCTGGCCCGCCGCGACGCCAACTGGATGCGTCCTCTCTATGAGTTCCTCGGCCTGACGGTTGGCGTGGTCACGCCGTTCCAGCCACCGGAAGAGAAGCGCGCGGCCTATGCCGCCGATATCACCTACGGCACCAACAACGAATTCGGTTTCGACTACCTGCGCGACAACATGGCGTTCAGCATGGAAGAGAAGTTCCAGCGCGAGCTGAACTTCGCCGTGATCGACGAAGTCGACTCCATCCTGATCGACGAAGCCCGTACCCCGCTGATCATCTCCGGCCAGGCCGAAGACAGCTCGCGCCTGTACACCGAGATCAACAAGCTGATCCCGCGCCTGACCCAGCACATCGAGGAAGTCGAAGGCGTGGTGACCAAGGAAGGTCACTTCACCATCGACGAGAAGACCCGCCAGGTCGAGTTGAACGAAGCCGGCCACCAGTTCATCGAAGAGATGCTGACCCAGGTCGGCCTCCTGGCCGAAGGCGAGAGCCTGTACTCGGCGCATAACCTGGGCCTGCTGACCCACGTCTATGCCGGCCTGCGCGCGCACAAGCTGTTCCACCGCAACGTCGAATACATCGTGCAGGATGGCCAGGTGGTCCTGGTCGACGAGCACACCGGTCGTACCATGCCGGGCCGTCGCCTGTCCGAAGGCCTGCACCAGGCCATCGAAGCCAAGGAAAACCTCAATATCCAGGCCGAAAGCCAGACCCTGGCGTCGACCACGTTCCAGAACTACTTCCGTCTCTACACCAAGCTGTCCGGCATGACCGGTACGGCCGACACCGAAGCGTTCGAGTTCCACCAGATCTACGGTCTGTCGGTGATGGTCATCCCGCCGAACAAGCCGCTGGCGCGCAAGGACTACAACGACCTGGTGTTCCTGACCGCCGAAGAGAAGTACACGGCGATCATTGCCGACATCGAGGAGTCCCTGAAGCAGGGGCGTCCGGTGCTGGTGGGTACCGCGACCATCGAAACCTCCGAGCACATGTCCAACCTGCTCAACCAGAAAGGTATCGAGCACAAGGTCCTGAACGCCAAGTTCCACGAGAAGGAAGCGGAAATCATTGCCCAGGCCGGTCGTCCGGGAGCGCTGACCATTGCCACCAACATGGCCGGTCGCGGTACCGACATCCTGCTGGGCGGCAACTGGGAAGTCGAAGTGGCTTCCCTGGAAAACCCGACGCCGGAGCAGATCGCCCAGATCAAGGCCGACTGGCAGAAGCGTCACCAGCAGGTGCTCGAATCGGGCGGCCTGCAGGTGATCGCGTCCGAGCGTCACGAATCGCGCCGTATCGACAACCAGTTGCGTGGTCGTGCCGGTCGCCAGGGTGACGCCGGTTCCAGTCGTTTCTACCTGTCCCTGGAAGACAGCCTGATGCGTATCTTCGCCTCCGACCGGGTGAAGAACTTCATGAAGGCCCTGGGCATGCAGCCTGGCGAGGCGATCGAGCACCGCATGGTGACCAACGCCATCGAAAAGGCCCAGCGCAAGGTCGAAGGCCGCAACTTCGACATCCGCAAGCAATTGCTCGAGTTCGACGACGTCAACAACGAACAGCGTAAAGTGATCTATCACATGCGCAACACATTGCTGGCGGCCGACAATATCGGCGAAACCATCTCCGATTTCCGCCAGGATGTGCTCAACGCCACTGTCAGCGCACACATTCCGCCGCAGTCGCTGCCGGAGCAGTGGGACGTCGCCGGGCTGGAAGCAGCCCTGGAAAACGATTTCGGCGTGAAGCTGCCGATCCAGCAATGGCTCGACGAAGACGATCACCTGTACGAGGAAACCCTGCGTGAGAAGCTCCTGAACGAGCTGCTGGCGGCGTACAACGAGAAGGAAGAGCAGGCCAGCGCCGAAGCGTTGCGGACCTTCGAGAAGCAGATCGTGCTGCGGGTGCTGGACGACCTGTGGAAAGACCACCTGTCGACCATGGACCACCTGCGCCACGGTATCCACCTGCGCGGCTATGCCCAGAAGAACCCGAAGCAGGAGTACAAGCGCGAGTCGTTCACGCTGTTCTCCGAACTGCTCGATTCGATCAAGCGCGACTCGATCCGTGTGCTGTCCCACGTGCAGGTACGCCGCGAAGATCCGATCGAGGAAGAAGCGCGCCTGCGCCAGGAAGCCGAAGCCCTGGCCCAGCGCATGCAGTTCCAGCACGCCGAAGCGCCTGGCCTGGAAGAGCCGGAAGTGCTGGGCGAGGAGGTTGATGTCGCCCTGGCCGCCGCTCCGGTCCGCAACGAGCAGAAGCTGGGCCGCAACGAACTGTGCTACTGCGGTTCGGGCAAGAAGTACAAGCATTGCCACGGGCAGATCAGCTAAGGTTCCTGTTGACTCCTGAACTACCGCGCCGCGACCGGCTTCAGCCGTCGCGGCGTTTTTCCATTTGAAACACTGTCCCTTTTGCCGGCAGTGCAGACATCACATTGAACATTGATAGGAGCGCATTCATGGCTGTTGGTCTTGGTCCTTTGCCAACGTTGCACCCGGTTGCCGGTTTTGAACTCGGTATCGCCTCGGCGGGTATCAAGCGCCCGGGGCGCAAGGATGTCGTGGTCATGCGCTGTGCCGAAGGCTCCACCGTGGCCGGCGTGTTCACTCTGAACGCGTTCTGCGCCGCGCCGGTGATCCTGGCCAAACAGCGCGTCCAGGGGCCGGTGCGCTACCTGTTGACCAACACCGGTAACGCCAACGCCGGCACCGGTGAGCCCGGTCTGGTTGCCGCGGCACGCACCTGTGCCAGACTGGCCGAACTGGCGGGCGTCGATGCCAATGCCGTGTTGCCCTATTCCACCGGCGTGATCGGCGAGCCATTGCCGGTCGAGAAGATCGAAGGTGCCCTGCAGGCCGCCCTGGACGACCTGTCCGTGGACAACTGGGCCGCTGCCGCTACCGGCATCATGACCACCGACACCTTGCCCAAGGGCGCCAGCCGCCAGTTCCAGCACGACGGCGTCACCGTCACCGTGACCGGCATCAGCAAGGGCGCCGGCATGATCCGGCCGAACATGGCGACCATGCTCGGTTACATCGCCACGGACGCCAAAGTCTCCCGCGAAGTCCTGCAGAACCTCATGCTCGACGGCGCCAACAAGTCGTTCAACCGCATCACCATCGATGGCGATACCTCGACCAACGATTGCTGCATGCTGATCGCCACCGGCCAGGCCAGGCTGCCGGAAATCACCGAAGCCAGCGGTCCGCTGTTCGCGGCCCTGAAGCAGGCGGTGTTCGAAGTCTGCATGGAAGTGGCCCAGGCGATTGTCCGTGACGGCGAAGGCGCGACCAAGTTCGTCACTGTCGAAGTCAACGGCGGCGGCACTCACCAGGAATGCCTGGACGTAGGCTACACCGTGGCCCATTCGCCACTGATCAAGACTGCGCTGTTCGCCTCCGATCCGAACTGGGGCCGTATCCTGGCCGCGGTCGGTCGTGCCGGTGTCGCGGACCTCGATGTGAGCAAGATCGATGTGTTCCTCGGCGAGGTCTGCATCGCCAGTCGTGGTGCCCGTGCCTCGACCTATACCGAAGAGCAGGGCTCGGCGGTGATGGCTCGCGAGGAAATCACCATTCGTATCGAACTGGGACGTGGTGCCTGCAGCGAAACCATCTGGACCACTGACCTGTCCCACGAATACGTGAAGATCAATGCGGAATACCGCACGTAAGTACGACTTCCCCCTGTAGGGGCCGGGCTTGCCCGCGAAGAGGCCCGTGAACTCTGCAAGAACTTCGCGGGCCAGTTCTGTCAGGTGCGGATTTATAGGAGCTTTCAGCGTGAAACGCGTACATGTGGCCGCGGCCGTTATTCGAGGCAACGACGGGCGGATCCTGATCGCCCGGCGTGCCGATTCCCAGCACCAGGGCGGTCTGTGGGAGTTCCCCGGCGGCAAGGTCGAGGAGGGCGAAGCGGTAGCGGTCGCCCTGGCCCGTGAGCTGCGGGAGGAACTGGGTATCGTGGTGACCACGGCCCGGCCCTTGATCAAGGTGCGCCACGACTATCCGGACAAGCAGGTGCTGCTGGACGTCTGGGAGGTTTCGGCCTTTACCGGCGAACCCCATGGTGCCGAAGGCCAGCCGCTGGCCTGGGTCACGCAGCGGGAGCTGGCGGACTACGAGTTCCCGGCGGCCAACCAGCCGATCATCGCGGCGGCCCGTCTGCCGGGCGAGTACCTGATCACGCCGGAAGGCCTGGAGACGCCGGAGCTGTTGCGGGGTATCCAGAAGGCGATTGCCGGCGGGATCAGGCTGGTCCAGCTGCGTGCGCCGAACGGTTATGACCCGAAGTACCGCGACCTGGCGGTGGATGCGGTGGGTTTGTGTGCCGGCAAGGCGCAACTGATGCTCAAGGGGCCGTTCGAGTGGCTAGGTGATTTCCCTTCGGCCGGCTGGCATATCACGGCGGCGCAGTTGCGCAAGTACGCCAGTGCCGGTCGCCCATTGCCCGCGGATCGCTGGTTGGCGGCTTCGTGCCATAACGCTGAAGAGCTGGCCCTGGCCGAGCAGATGGGCGTGGATTTCGTCACCCTGTCGCCGGTCCAGCCGACCCTGACCCATCCCGATGCACAGCCCCTGGGCTGGGAACAGGCGCAGCAGTTGATCGGCGGCTTCAACCGACCGGTGTATCTGTTGGGGGGCGTTGGCCCGCAGGAACAGCCGCGTGCCTGGGAAGCCGGTGCACAGGGCGTGGCCGGCATCCGGGCGTTCTGGCCGCAGTAATCAGGGCCGCGGCTTCCCTTGTAGGCGCTGGCTTGCCAGCGATGGCGCCCCGTCAATCGATACACGACCTCAGGGCCTCATCGCCGGCAAGCCGGCTCCTGCAGCGGGTTAGTGGGAGACCGGCTTCTTCGCCGCCTCCCACAATATCTCCGCAATCTTCTCGCGCCGCGCAATCAGGCGTGCCGCCACGAACAGCAGATCCGACAGTCGATTGATATAGGCCAGACCAACCCCGCTCAAGGGTTCCAAGGCGTTGAGCTGCTGGCAACGGCGCTCCGCGCTGCGTGCCTGACTACGGCAGACATGGGCCTGGGCAATCAGCATCGAGCCGCCTGGCAGGATAAAGTTCTCCAGTGGCCCGAGTTCCTCGTTCCAACGATCGATGGCCGCTTCCAGTCGGTCGATTTCGCTTTTGTTCAGCGCCTGGTACTCCGGCATGGCCAGCTCGCCGCCGAGGTCGAACAGCCGATGCTGGCAAGGTGCGAGCACTTCGATCAGTTCCTCCAGTTCCGGGTGGATGACCACCAGTTCCGCCAGGCCCGCCAATAGCAGGCCGAGCTGGCTATTGAGGCTGTCGACTTCACCGATGGCTTCGATCCGCGGATGGTCCTTGGGCACGCGACGACCATCGCCCAGCCCGGTTTCGCCGGTGTCACCGGTCCTTGTGTAAATCTTCGACAGGCGAAAACCCATGGTTACAGCTCCGTTTGGTTCAGTACGGGAAGGGTGGCCTGGCTACCGGCCAGCGGCAGGCGCAGGGTGAAGCAGGTGCCCTGGCCAAGGGTCGATTGCACTTCCATCTGGCCCTTGTGGTTGTTGGTGATGATGAAATAGGAAACCGACAGCCCCAGCCCTGTGCCCTGGCCGATCTCCTTGGTGGTGAAGAAGGGTTCGAAAGTGCGCTTGCGGATGTTCTCCGACATGCCGATGCCGTTGTCCTCGACCTGGATTTCCGCCCAGGGCGGGTTCAGCCGGGTGCGCAAGGTGATACGCCCGGGCTCGCGGTCGTCATCGCGCTGGTGGATGGCCTGGGCGGCGTTTTTCAGCAGGTTCAACAGCACTTGTTCCAGTTCGTTGGCGGTGCCGGGGACCGGCCCCAGCTGCGGGTCGAACTGGCGGATGATGGCTTGTCCCTTGAAGTCGAAACCGATGGCCAGGTCGAAGTCGTTGCCGGCGATTTCCACGGCCTGGTCGATCAGCGCCGGCAGGTCGCACGGGGCCATTTCCCGGTTGCTGCGGCGGCTGAAGCTGAGCATGTGGGTGACGATCTTTGCCGCCCGTGCCCCGGCCTGCTGGATGCCGTCGAGCAGTTGCGGGACTTCGCGGCTTGTCAGGTACTGGTTGACGGTGTCCAGGTCGATTCCGGCCTGTTCGGCGTACTCGAGGTTCTTCGGCAGATCCGAGGACAGGCGCCGGCGGATGTTCTGCACGTTGTGGAGGATCGCCCCCAGCGGATTGTTGATCTCGTGGGCCATGCCAGCGGCGAGTCCGCCGACCGAAAGCATCTTTTCCGACTGCACCATCATTTCTTCCAGGGACAGGCGCTGGGTGATGTCGTCGATGCGGATCACCACGCCGCGGCCGGCACCGCCCATCAGCGGGTAGAAGGTCAGGGCATAGTGGCGGGCCTCGTCGTCCTTGATCCAGGTGACGCGCTCAATCTTCGCCACGCTGTGTTGTTCGACGGTGTCCTTGAGCTGCGGCAGAAAGGGTTTCAACGGCTCGAAGGCGAGGAAGATCGGCTGGTTCAGCGCCTCGTCCAGGCGGGTTCCGGAGAGTGCGCTGGCCTCCTGGTTCCACTGGGTGACGTAGAGCTGCTCGTCCAGGGCGATCAGCGCCGAGGGCATGGAGTCAATGATGCTGTTGAGGTAGTTCTGGAAACCGGTGAGTTTTTTCTCGATCTTGCTGCGGACCTGGACCTCGAGTTCCAGCTTGCGGTTGGTATGCCGGGTTTCCTCGGCAAGGCCCTGGGCTTGGTCATAGGCGGCCTGGGAATCGTCACGGGCGCGCTTGAGCTGCTGCTCGCGGGCTTCGATGCGCGAGAGCATGGTGTTGAAGGCCTCGGCCAGGCTGCCGATTTCATCGTGATTGCCCCGTGATGCCCGCAGCGAATAATTCTCCTCACGGGTCACCTGGCGCGACAACTCTTCCAGTTGGTGGATCGGCCGGGTGATCAGTCGCTTGATCTGCCGGGCGATGATCAGCCACAGCAGGACGCTGAAGATCAGGATGCCCAGGCTGGCGGTCAGGGTTCCGGTATAGAAGGCCACAGGCAACTCGCTGCTGGCCACCAGCAGCAGGTGGCCGGGCGCCTGGCCCGGACGGGGCATGTCGATCACCTGGTTGCTGCGAAACTCGGTCAGGCGCCAGGCTTCGATATGTCGATAGCGTTCCGGCAGCTTCAGGCGGTCACCGTGTTGCAACTGGGCCAGCCGATCGCCCTTGCTGTCGTAGATGGCCGCGGCCCGCAGGGGGGAATAGGTGTTGAGTTCCTTGAGCAGGGTCTCGGCATTGGCGGCGGAGTCCAGGGCCTGGCTGGCCAGGGCCGGGTTGGACACGAGCCGGCCGATGGTCTGCAAGGCCTGGGGGGCCATGCTTTCCTGGGAAATCCAGTAGGCCGCGCTGATAAAAGTCAGGTTGGCCACCAGCAGTACGGTGGTCAGCAGCACCAGCAGGGCCGCCAGGAGTTTCTGGCCGACCGGCAGGTTTTCTAGGCGCTGGCGCAAAGGCATTGCGGATCCTGTTTGGCAAGGGATGAAGAGGGCGGGCATCGATCGCGCCGACCGTGAATGAGTGTATCAAACCGTCGGTTTTTACCACGGCCTTTTGCCAAAGGTGCGAACTGAACGGGTCGACGGTTGCTTTCCCACGTTGTAAGTTGCCTGGGCGATGCGATCACAGTTCGATAAGAAAACATCAAGAACCGGGTTCAGGGAGAAAAATGACCATGGGGTTTCATTTCAAGCGTGCGGCACTGGCGGGGCTTGCCATGGGGGTGGCGCTGGCGACAGGCGCGCCTCAGGCACTGGCCGAGGTCAACAAGCCGGTCCATGACAAGGCCGAGCACTACAAGGAAGACGGTTTGAAGCTGCTGGAGCGGCTGGTCAATATCGACTCGGGGTCAGGCTACGAGCCGGGCCTGAAGCAGGTCCGGGCCATCGTCACCGACGAACTGAAAAAGCTCGGGGCAAGTATCGAGACCTTTCCCGCCACGCCGGAGCCGGGCGAGAGCATCGTGGCGACCCTCAAGGGCAACGGCAAGGCGCGGATCCTGTTGATGGCGCACATGGACACGGTGTTCAAGGAAGGCACGGCGACAGCCAAGCCTTTCTATATCAAGGACGGGCGCGCCTACGGGCCGGGCGTCATGGATGACAAGGGCGGTATCGTCGCCGGTCTGTATGCGTTGAAAATCCTCCAGGACCTGGACTTCAAGAACTACGCGAAAATCACCTTCCTGCTCGATACCAACGAGGAAACCGGCTCCAAGGGCACCACCGAACTGATTCAGCGGGTAGCCAGGGAGCACGATGTGACGTTGAACCTGGAGCCCGGTCGCCCGGCCGACGGCCTGGTGATCTGGCGCAAGGGCAGCGGCACGGCGGTGGTGGAGGTCAAGGGCAAGTCGGCCCATGCCGGCGTGGCCCCGGACAGCGGCCGCAATGCCGCGATGGAAGCCGCGCACCAGATTCTCCAGTTGGGCAAGCTGGGGGATCCGGAGAAGCAGACCACGGTCAACTTCACGGTGCTCAAGGCCGGTGACCGGGTCAATGTGATCCCGGATTCAGCCGTTGCCAAGGCCGATGTCCGGGTGCTGGTGCCGGAGGAGTTCGACCGGGTCGAGCGCGACCTGGCCAAGGTCTCGACCAGCAAGTTGATTGCCGACACCGAGGTCAAGACCAGCCTGCTCCGTGGCTTGCCGCCGATGCCGCCAACGCCGGCCCAGGATGCCCTGGCGGCCAAGGCGCAGGCGATCTACGGCGAAATCGGCCGCAAGCTGACCCTGGAAGGCAGTGGTGGTGCGGCTGATGCCAGCCTGTCGGCTGCGGTGGGGACGGCGACACTGGATGGTTTCGGCATCGTCGGCGGTGGTATTCACACCGAGGATGAATATGCCGAGGTCGAGAGCGTGGTGCCGCGTTTCTATCTGCTGACCCGGATGTTGATGGAAATCAGCCGGTAAAACCGCCGCATCCGTTCACGGATTGCTCAGGTGGTGGGCAATCCGCGGGCGGCAAGGTGCGCGACCAGGCGGTCCCGCAACTGGTTCAGGTGGGGCAGGTTCAGGTGATGGCGTGCCGCCGCCGCGCAGGCGTAGCCCAGCAGGTAGCTGATCTCGGTACGCCTGCCCTGGGCGACGTCCTGGTACATGGAGGAGTAGTTCGCTGCCGTGGCCTGGATGACCCGTTCCACTTCGCTGTGCAGGTCCTGTGCGGCCGCGGGTTGGCCGCAGCATTCCAGCAGTTCCGTCAGCTCGCCGCAGAGGGTCGCCACTTCGCAGTGGTGATCCTGCAGGCCGCCGTTACGGCAGCCATGCAGCACCGTCAGCGGGTTGATGGCGCAGTTCAGCGCCAGCTTGCGCCAGAGCCGGGTGAGGATCTGTGTGTTCCATTCATGGGGAATGCCGGCCAGGGTCAGATCGTCGAGCCAGTAGGGTGGCTGGGGATGGGCGATATCACCCAGCCAGGTAAAGCCGTGTCCGGCAAACACGACCCGCCACTCGCCGTCGCGAAAGGCGCCTTCGGTGCTGGAGGCAAAGATGCAGCGCGCCTTGGGCGCCAGCGCCGCGACGGCATCCTGGCTGCCCAGGCCGTTCTGCAGCAGGACCAGTTCGGCATTTTCGACCAGGCGTGGGGCCAGCCGGGCCACGGCGGCCTCTGCGTCATAGGCCTTGCAGGCGACCAGCAGGCGGCTGATGGGCTCGGCAGTGTCAAAGGTCTGGGCGGGAATGGCGAGGCGATGCTCCCGGCCCTGTTCGACCAGGGTCAGGCCACCGCTGGCTGTGTAGGCGGCCAGGCGCTCCGGGTCGCGCAGGATCAGCGTCACAGACAGCCCCGCGCGCGCCAGGCGGGTGGCCCACAGGCTGCCCAGGCTGCCGGCGCCAAGGACGTGCCAGGTGGTGGCCATCAGCTGCGGGCCGGCAGGCGTTTGGCGCTGACCACGCCATCGGCATAGGATTCGGCCAGCAGACGGTCGGCCTCATCGAACAGGGTTTGCTGGTCCAGCGGGAAGCATTTGCTGTCCAGGCCCACCAGGCTGATGCCGGCCTTCAGTTCGATAGGCCCGGCGTTGGTCATGAAAGGCTTGAGGTTCAACCCGTCATACAGGCGCTTGAAGCTGCTGGGGGCGCAATCCTGGAGGTCCGGCGGCATGGTCATCAGGACGAAATGCTGGTCGTCCAGGCGTGCCAGCACATCCAGCGGGCGCACCAGTTGTTGCAGGCGCCGGGCAATGCCTTGCAGCAACTCGTCGTAGAAGTCGTTGCCATGCTGGCGCTGCAGCTCGTTCGCCTGTTCCACCCCGATCAGCAGGTAGCAGATGGCGCCGCCACGGGCCTGCACCTGGCGCAGGCTGTCGGTCAGCTTCTGGCGCAGGTAGCGGGCATTGCCCAGGCCGGTCAGGGAGTCGACGAGATTGCGTTGTTCGAGGCTGGCGATGTTCTGGCGCAGCAGGCGGTTTTCCTGGCGCAGCCGCTGCAGGGTGCTGCATTGGCGATCGGCGGCCAGTACCCGGGTCAGCAGCAGGCGCTCGATATCGCCGGGGGCGATCAGGTCGTCGATATCATTGTCCGACGCATCGTCGAGCAACGTGAGCGCAGGTTCGGCGCTGATGAGGAGCACATAGGTATAGTGATCGTTCATCTCGTCGCGCTGTCTGACCTTTGCCGCCAGCTTGAGGCCGGCGGCCCCGGCACAGACCACCACGCTGGCGGCTCGCTGGTCGAGTTGTTCCAGTGCCAGCACGGCGTCGTTGGCCTGGCGTATATCCTGGTAACCCGCGCGCTGGAGGCTGCTACCAAAGGCACTGCTTACCAGCTGACCGTCACTCACCAGCAAAATGCTCAGATCCGGGTTAGGCATGGGTGGCTCGCAAGTGAATGAGTGGGAAGAACCGTTATAATGCTCGCGGATTTTAACCGTCAAACCAGGCGCGCTCCATCGGTATCGAGCTGCGCCGACCTTATTTTGGAGAAATGACATGCCGTCGTTCGACGTGGTATCCGAACTGGACAAACACGAAGTCACCAACGCCGTCGAGAACGCCGTCAAGGAGCTGGATCGTCGCTATGACCTGAAGGGCAAGGGCAGCTTCGAATTCAAGGAAAAGGACCTGGCCGTCAACCTGACCGCCGAGGCCGAGTTCCAGCTGGAGGCGATGATCGAGATCCTGAAGCTGGCCCTGGCCAAGCGCAAGATCGACGTGAAGTGCCTTGAGGTCAAGGACGCCTATGCATCCGGCAAGCTGATGAAGCAGGAAGCGACCTTGAAGGAAGGCATCGATAAGGAAATGGCGAAGAAGATCGTCGCCCATATCAAGGACGCCAAGCTGAAAGTACAGGCGGCGATCCAGGGCGAACAGGTACGGGTGACCGGCAAGAAGCGTGACGACCTGCAGGAAGCCATTGCCAACCTGCGTGCCAAGGAATTCGACCTGCCGCTGCAATTCAACAACTTCCGCGACTGATCCAGCCTGTCAGGGAACCTCTGGAAGTTATCGGCGTCGGAGGGCCCAGGCACGGCGAAACGGTTGGGTGTTCAAGGCGCAATCGTTTCGCCGGGCGATCGTACGGTAACAGGAGAGAACAATGGATCTGAATGCGGAAGTGGATCATCTCATCAAGGCCTCCGAGGCCTGGATTCCGATGATCATGGAATATGGCAGCCGTGTGCTGCTGGCGGTGGTTACCCTGGCCGTGGGCTGGTGGCTGATCAACAAGCTGACGGGCAAGATCGGCAAGTTGCTGGCATTGCGCAACGCCGACCTGGCGCTGCAAGGCTTTATCAGCAGCCTGGCGAATATTGCCCTGAAGATCCTGCTCAGCATCAGTGTGGCCTCGATGATCGGCGTGGCAACCACGTCATTTGTCGCGGCTATCGGTGCCGCGGGACTGGCCATTGGCCTGGCATTGCAGGGCAGCCTGGCGAACTTTGCCGGTGGCGTGCTGATCCTGATGTTCCGGCCGTTCCGCATCGGTGACACGATCACCGCGCAAGGCATTACCGGGACAGTCGACAGCATCCAGATTTTCCACACCATCCTGCGCACGGGTGACAACCAGACGGTGATCGTGCCCAACGGCAACCTGTCGAACGGCATCATCACCAACGCCAACCGCCAGGCCACCCGCAAGGTGGTGTTCGATGTCGGTGTCGATTACGAGGCTGACCTGCAGAAGGCTCGCCAGGTATTGCTGGATCTGGCCAAGGATGAGCGCGTGCTGGCTGACCCGGCCCCCGCGGCGGTGATTTCGGCGCTGGGCGACAGCTCTATCACCGTTTCCCTGCGAGTATGGGTGAAGACTGCCGATTACTGGGACCTGATGTTCATGTTCAACGAACATGCGCGGGATCGTCTCAAGGACGCGGGGATCGATATTCCGTTTCCGCAGCGCGTTATCCGGGTGATGCAGGAAACCGCGGCAAAGTAAGACAGGTGCATTGTTACCTGGCGCAGTGGTCAGGTATTCAGTGGCAAACCAAGGGGCCGATTGATGGCCCCTTTTTTGTGGCCGTCGATCAGTGGGATAGTTGTTGGTAAATTGGATGCTGGCTACTTATTAGTTTGCTATCAAAGTTTGCGCGTTAATAAAACCAGGGCAATAAAAAAGGCCCATCACCAGGATGGGCCTTTGTTCAAGCGAGTGTTGCGAGTATCACACGATTACAAGATGTTGATCGGGTATTCGGTGATCAGGCGGAACTCGTTGATGTTGCCTTCGCCTTCGTCAGCATTGGCACGGTGCCAGGCTTGACGTGCACGGAAGGACAGATCCTTGAGAGGACCAGCCTGAACGACGTACTTGGCTTCCACGTTGGTTTCGAAGTGGCGGCCATCTTTGCCGTATGCACCGACATAGGAACCATCAACGTCGGCGTGGGTGCCGTCGATGCCGGTACCGTGGATGTTACGAGCCATGAAGCTCAGGCCTGGGATGCCGTACTCGGCCATTTTCAGGTCGTAACGTACTTGCCAGGACTTCTCACCCGGACCGTTGAAGTCGGAGTACTGGATGGAGTTGGCGAGGAAAATCGAGTCGCCACCACGGTTGTTGCGGTCACCCACACCGACGTAGTCGAACGGGGTGTCGCCACGTACTTTCTGGAATGCCACGGTAATCGTGTGTGCATTCAGGAAGGAGTAGGCGGTCGCGAACGAGAAAGCGGTGTTGTCGATGTCACCTGCCAGCGCAGAGCCGGTGTCGGTTGTGCGATAGATGTTGAAGTCGAAGTTCAACGATTGCTGTGCAGCCAATGGCAGGGTGTAGTTAACGTTGGCGTAGTACTGGTTCCAGAGATCCTTGAGTTTGGCGCCGTACAGGGACGCGGTCAGGTTCTCGTTGATGGCGTATTTGCCACCCAGGTAGTCGGCGCTCTTGACGTCGAGGTTCGCACCAGCGTTGGCTTTGCCTGCACCGATCTTGCCGGCGTAGGTAGCGCGCAGTTGCTGATCCATTGCAGTCTGGTCCTGGCTGCTGCCAGCGTAGAAGTGGCCGGCTTCCAGATCCAGGTCTTTGACTTCGCTGCTCTGCAGTTGGAAGCCACGAGCGGTCTGTTGGAACAGACGGCTGCCGCCCAGGGCGAAGACAGGAGCAGTGCTAGGCTGCTGGTCACCGAATTTCAGTTCGGTCTTGGAGACGCGTACAGCAACTGCTGCACCGGCTTTGCCGAAGCTGTCATTGTTCTTGTTGTTGGCATCACGGCTCATGTTCTGAGAGCCCGATTGTTTGTCTTCGCCGCTCAGCAGATAGCCAGCATCGCCAAAACCTTCAACCTTTACACCAACCTGACCCTGAGTGTAACCCGAGCTGAACTTGCCCAGAATGCCCTGGGTCCAGTCGATCGAGTCTTCTGCACCGGCTTTCTTGTCACGGTTGAAGTAGTAGTTCTTCAGAACCACGCCAGCCGAAGCACCTTCAACAAAACCCTTGGCATCAGCCTGGTCGGTAACAAAAGGTTCAGCCATTGCCAATTGAGTGCCTGCTGCGGAAACAGCCAGGGCGATCATGCTCCACTTCATCACGCGCATCGTGATTTGCTCCTTTGGTTTTTAGGAAGAGTACTGCCGTCCCACCTGTATTTTTGTCTGGGCGGCTCTTTCTTTTTGTGTCGGCGCAAACTTATATCACGCTGACATTATTGGCGATACTTGCTCACCTATCCTTGCGGCTTCTTTACGAGCGTGTCGCAAAAAGCTCGGTCCATGTCGCAAATTCACAGCCTTTTCGTATCGGCTGTACAACTTCAGCGCTGTTGTCGAACGCCTGAGCATAGATAAGAAAGCCCCATGTTCAAGCATTTAACTGTCCATGGTCGCACCGTCTTGCGTTGTTACCGTGTCGCGGGAGCTTCAGCGTCCGATCAGGCCCTCTGTAGCGACTATGCAAGGGGTAATGCAACAAGCATGCACAAAGTTCAAAAAAAACCAGAAAATATTTTCCTGACCGTCCCGTCGCGCTGAAACCCTCATGAGAGCAGGGGCGAAGCCGGTTTCTCATGGTGCTTGACGTATCACTTTTCCTTGTGCTGCTAATCCATTGATTACGTGCAGAAAGCTGAAAACGTTACCGGTCCACACCGCCAATGGGTTAATCGGCGGGTAGAACATGCACCGATAGTAGTCGCTCTGTGCAGTTTTGGTGCAAAAGTGACTGTAGGCTGTTTCTGTTCGTACAGTCAGTCGTTTCCGTTCGTGCTTTCTGGCGATCGGCTCAGGTCGAGTCGGCATTGCAGGTCAGGGAAGGTTTTCAGGAAAAGATGACGTTTTGATTATAAGAAAGGTTTTTTTACGTCTTTCTGAATGAGAAAGGGTCGTTCTGTGCCCGAAATGGTGCGTAGCGTTTCCAGGTGTTTCATTTTGGCGCGGAGAGAAGATGATCGTCCGTTTGCCGCTCTCCGGCCGGCTTGCAGTGAACTGGAGGCCGAAGGCGGGTATCCTCATCGCATGTGGCCGGGCGCAGTCGAGTCGTCGCCCTGGCAGGAAAATCAGTCAAGCAGGAGTGTTTACGGTGTTCGTTCTCGATTCGCGTCTTCAACAAGACACTTTGCCGATGGGCGACTTTCCGTTGTGTCGTCTGCTGTTATCCAATGATTCGAATTATCCCTGGTTCATTCTTGTGCCCCGGCGCGCGGACATCAGTGAGCTGTTTCAACTGGAGGCGGCGGACCAGGAACAGTTGTGGCGTGAAACCACCGAGCTGGCGCGGGTGCTCAAGGATACTTTCGAGGCGGACAAGATGAATGTCGCGGCGCTGGGCAATGTGGTCAGCCAACTGCATATGCATGTCATCGTTCGTCGGCAGAGTGACGCCGCCTGGCCAGCCCCGGTCTGGGGCAAGCATCCGGCACAGCCCTACAGTGATGCGCAGGTCAGTGTGATTCGCCAGCAGTTGGGCGTGGCCCTGGCCGAGGGTTTCTCCTATGTGCAGGCGCAATCATGAGCCTCGAGGAGCGCGTGACGGAACTGGAGACCCGTCTGGCCTTTCAGGATGACACCATCCAGTCGCTGAACGATGTGCTGGTGGTACAGCAGCGAGTGGTGGAACGTCTGCAACTGCAGATGGCGGCCCTGCTCAAACGTCATGAAGAAATGATGGGGCAGTTCGAGTCTTCCGAAGAGGAGGCCCCGCCGCCACACTATTGAGGGGGGGAGCGCAGCCAGCAGGCGTAAAAAAACCGCGAGCCGTCAAATGGCGTCGCGGTTTTTTTTCAGGCGGGAATCAGCGACGCGGCGAGGCGGCGATCACATCTTCAGCCTGCAGGCCCTTGTCGCGGTTCATCACCGAGAACTCCACGCGCTGGCCTTCGACCAGGACGCGGTGGCCTTCGCCACGAATGGCGCGGAAGTGCACGAAAATATCGTCACCGGAGTCCCGCGAGATAAAGCCGAAACCCTTGGAGGTATTGAACCACTTCACGGTGCCGGTATCGCGGTTGGTCATGTCGTAGTTGTGGGAAGCCGCGGCGGGCGAGGACCTGTAGAAACTCACGACCAGGTGCAGAAGCACGGCTATCACCGCGGCTGCCAGGCTCAGCAGTACGGCGGGTTGACCTGCGACCATCGGCAGGGGGGCGAGCAGTACCAGGATTTGCAGGACAACCGCGAGGATCAGCAAGGCGCTGACAAGGTTTTGCAATTGGTGACGTGGACCCTTGTTCCAGTAGGGAATGACCGGAGCGAGGATGAGGTTGAGCAAGCCGAAGAATGCCAGGTAAAGCGCATCGGGTTGTTGCAGGTAGGGCAGGGCTTCGGATCGCAGGCTGGGTATAAAGGACAGCAGCAGGGCGACGGCGCCCGTTAGCAGATGGACGATTTTCAACATTTTGATTAACTCACTCAAGATAGATCGCAAGGAAGAGCTGAAGGCACCCGGTTCGCTTCTGAAAAAAGGTGAGGCGGTGAGCACGCGCGCCAATCAGCCTATGCGCCGCGCCCAGAAAATGGGGTTGCGACGACACAGACTCTATTTAACAGCAAAGCCCGAACCTTCTCAAATCAGTGGCTTGGCCGACTATCAGTGGCATTGCGGGTGAATGCCGGTCGTGATTGCCCAAGGGGCGGGGAGAGGCCTGATCTAGACGTTTGCAGGCCGTTGATCCGAGATGTTTCAAGGTAAAGGCCGGCGAGCCCGGTTTTTTCCTTCGCTTTCGCAGGTGTCGGGCTGGCAGGTGTGGCGGATTTGTCGCAGGTGGATCGTGGCGTGCGGGCTGCATGCCGTGCGGACTCTTGCTAGAGTGGTCCTACACCTTCAAGGGTGATCTCAATCACATCAAGGGGATGCATATGGCTATTGATATCGGTATCAGCGAAGCGGATCGCAAGTCCATTGTCGAGGGGCTTTCCCGTCTGTTGTCGGATACCTATGTACTTTATCTGAAGACCCACAACTTCCACTGGAATGTCAGCGGCCCGATGTTTCGGACCCTGCACTTGATGTTTGAAGAACAATACAATGAACTGGCCCTGGCGGTGGATCTGATTGCGGAGCGAATCAGGGCACTGGGATTTCCGGCGCCGGGTACTTATTCAACTTATGCACGGTTGTCTTCGATCAAGGAAGAAGAAGGTGTGCCGAGTGCCGAGGAAATGATCAAGCAGCTGGTGCAGGGGCAGGAGGCCGTTACCCGTACGGCGCGTGGCATAT
The DNA here is from genome assembly GCF_049319725.1 of Pseudomonas sp. Mn2068. Lineage (NCBI taxonomy): Bacteria > Pseudomonadati > Pseudomonadota > Gammaproteobacteria > Pseudomonadales > Pseudomonadaceae > Pseudomonas > Pseudomonas sp. Mn2068. The sequence continues at coordinate 58,228 of NZ_JBMOUG010000015.1, forward strand.
TTCCGCTGCTGGATAAAGTCAGCGATGAGCCGACCGCCGACCTGTTGACCCAGCGTATGCAGGTGCATGAGAAAACCGCCTGGATGCTGCGGGCGCTGCTGGAGGGCTGAGGCAGGGGCGCGGATGAGGCCCACGGGGCTTCATTCGTGCGATTGCCGGGCCTGCTGTTTCGTTCCTGCCGCGCAATATCGTGGTTCTGCATTTTCTCGTCGCATCATCCTACAGTTGTCATGGTTCGGTCCGCTGGATAAGAACTTTTACTTAATGTTTTATGTGAGAGAGATTTTCCAGGAATGTCCTTATTCAAGGACATGTGGCGACGGAGTGCGAGGAAGATGGTTCAGTTAAGTCAGTGTGGGGGGGAGGCTGGTTTGTTTCGTAAAACCAGGACGGATCCCATGTTGCTGGAGTTTGATATCGGATTGGCAAAGCCGGTTTCGCGGTCGGTGCGCCTGAATGGATTTGCAACCTGTCTGCGCCTGGAGGAGGTGTACTGGAAAGTACTGGCCGATATGGCCGGTATCAACCAGTGCACGGTTAATGCGCTGCTGTCCAACGTCGATATGGAGGTTCATCTGCGCTATGGGGGGGTGAAGAACTTCAGTGGCTTGATTCGTGTCGTGTGCATGGTGCACCTCCTGACCCTGGGTGGTTTGCACCGTTCGGCGTGATGGCGGGGGAGCGGCGCCCCCGGTCGGACTGTCGGTCGTCGAAGGTCCTGAAAGGCGGCGCCTGTCGGCGGTCGCTGGATACGCTGAGCGGGATGGCCGGTCATACGGCTGCAAAGCCTCGATTTAACAGATATAATCCCGCTCTTTGCTGCATGGCCCGACTCTGGGCTCGGGCAGCAGTGATGTCGTTATCTGATTGTCGAGACGCCCCATGCCCATGTACGACTACCAATGCGCTTCCTGTGGTCATCAGTTGGAAGCCATTCAGAAAATCAGCGCCGCCCCTCTGGTCGATTGCCCTGCCTGCCAGGCGCCAGAATTGAAAAAGATGCTTTCGATGCCCGGCTTCCGCCTCAGCGGCAGCGGTTGGTACGAAACCGATTTCAAGACCGGTGCCAAGAAAAACCTGGCCGGTGGCGACAAAGCCGACTGAAAATGAGTCACACGAGCGGGCTCTTGCGCGCTACAGGCACTACAGTACGCAAGACCTCCACCGAATTCGAATTACGAGAAGTGAAACCACGACCATGATGCGCAGCCATTATTGCGGCCAACTGAACGAGAGCCTGGAAGGCCAGGAAGTCACCCTTTGCGGATGGGTCCACCGTCGTCGCGACCATGGCGGGGTGATTTTCCTCGATATCCGTGACCGCGAAGGTCTGGCCCAGGTGGTCTTCGATCCGGATCGCGCCGACACCTTTGCCGCCGCCGATCGCGTGCGCAGTGAATACGTGGTGAAGATCACCGGCAAGGTGCGCCTGCGTCCGGCCGGTGCCGGCAACGCCAACATGGCTTCCGGTGCAATCGAAGTGCTGGGCTACGAGCTGGAAGTGCTGAACGAAGCGGAAACCCCGCCGTTCCCGCTCAACGAGTACTCCGATGTCGGCGAGGAAACCCGCCTGCGCTATCGCTTTATCGACCTGCGTCGCCCGGAAATGGCCGAGAAGCTGCGCCTGCGTTCGCGCATGACCACCAGCATTCGTCGTTACCTGGACGAAAACGGATTCCTCGACGTCGAGACGCCGATCCTGACCCGTGCGACTCCGGAAGGCGCCCGCGACTACCTGGTACCGAGTCGTACCCACCCCGGCAGTTTCTTCGCCCTGCCACAGTCGCCACAGCTGTTCAAGCAACTGCTGATGGTGGCCGGTTTCGACCGTTACTACCAGATCGCCAAGTGCTTCCGCGACGAAGACCTGCGTGCCGACCGCCAGCCGGAATTCACCCAGATCGACATCGAGACCAGTTTCCTCGATGAAAAAGACATCATGGGGCTGACCGAAGGCATGATCCGCAACCTGTTCAAGGAAGTGCTGGATCTGGAATTCGGCGAATTCCCGCACATGACCTGGGACGAGGCCATGCGTCGCTACGGCTCCGACAAGCCGGACCTGCGTATCCCGCTGGAACTGGTGGACGTTGCCGACCAGCTCAAGGATGTCGAATTCAAGGTGTTCAGCGGTCCGGCCAACGACCCGAAATGCCGTGTGGCAGCCTTGCGCGTGCCGGGTGCGGCGAGCATGCCGCGCAGCAAGATCGACGACTACACCAAGTTCGTCGGCATCTACGGTGCCAAGGGCCTGGCGTACATCAAGGTCAACGAGCGCGCCAAGGGCGTGGAAGGCCTGCAATCGCCGATCGTCAAGAACATCCCCGAGGCCAACCTCAACGTGATCCTCGATCGCGTCGGTGCGGTCGATGGCGATATCGTGTTCTTCGGTGCCGACAAGTCCAAGATCGTCAGCGAGGCCCTGGGCGCGCTGCGGATCAAGGTCGGTCATGACCTCGAGTTGCTGACCAGCCAGTGGGCGCCGATGTGGGTCGTCGACTTCCCGATGTTCGAAGAGAACGAAGACGGCAGCTTCACCGCCCTGCATCACCCGTTCACCGCGCCGAAGTGCTCGCCGGAAGAGTTGGAGGCCAACCCGGCCACCGCGCTGTCCCGCGCCTACGACATGGTCCTGAACGGCACCGAGCTGGGTGGCGGTTCGATCCGTATCCATCGCAAGGAAATGCAACAGGCGGTATTCCGCCTGCTGGGTATCAGCGAAGCGGAACAGGAAGAGAAGTTCGGCTTCCTGCTCGATGCACTGAAGTACGGTGCTCCACCCCACGGTGGCCTGGCCTTCGGTCTCGACCGCCTGGTGATGCTGATGACCGGTGCCCAGTCGATCCGCGAAGTGATCGCCTTCCCGAAAACCCAGAGCGCGGCCTGTGTCATGACCCAGGCACCGGGCCTGGTGGACGCCAAGGCACTGCGCGAGCTGCATATCCGCCTGCGCGAAACACCCAAGGCCGAGTAACCCGGTCCTGGCGGGCGCATCCTCGGATGCGCCCTTTCTTTTATACAGGTCGAAAATTCTGTTTGCCGGCCGGCGCCGACTGCGTGGCGGGCAATGTTTCAAGGCAATCTTTCAAAGAGCACCGGAGCGAGTTATGGCGGGTCATTCCAAGTGGGCGAACATCAAGCACCGCAAAGAACGTCAGGATGCCAAGAAGGGCAAGATCTTCACCAAGTGGATTCGCGAGCTGACCGTTGCTGCCCGCCAGGGTGGTGCTGAGCCGGGCTCCAACCCACGTCTGCGCCTGGCCCTGGACAAGGCCCTGGGCGCGAACATGAGTCGTGACATCATCGATCGTGCCGTCGCCCGTGGTGCCGGTGCCGCCGACACCGACGACATGGTCGAGCTGAGCTATGAAGGCTATGGTCCGGGCGGTGTGGCGGTCATGGTCGAATGCATGACCGATAACCGCAACCGCACCGCCGCCGCCGTGCGTCATGCTTTCAGCAAGTGTGGCGGCAACCTCGGCACCGATGGCTCCGTGGCCTATCTGTTCGAACGCAAGGGGCAGATCTCCTTTGCCCCGGGCGTCGACGAGGATGCCCTGATGGAAGCCGCGATGGAGGCCGATGCCGATGACGTGGTGACCAACGAAGACGGCTCCATTGATGTCTTCACCTCGTTTGCCGGCTTCTACGCGGTGCGCAACGCCCTGGAGGCGGCCGGGTTCAAGGCTGGTGACGCGGAAATCGTCATGCTGCCGACCACCAGTGCCGAACTCGATCTCGAGGGCGCGGAAAAGGTCCTGAAGATGATCGATATGCTCGAAGACCTGGATGACGTGCAAAACGTGTATTCCAACGCGGAGATTCCCGAGGCCGTGCTGGAACAGCTCGGCTGAGCGACACATGCCCCTGCGTGGCAGGGGCATTCTCCGGTTGCCGCGGGGAGGGGCGGGTGTCCTCTGGGCAGCACTCTATCGACCTGCATGCATATACAGTAGATACTGCGCGTCATTGGCAGGCTTTCTCGATCAAACCGCAGGCGTTATGACTCTTATTCTTGGTATCGACCCGGGTTCGCGGATTACCGGTTACGGTGTGGTCCGCGACACCGGGCGTGGCTGTGTCTATGTGGCCTCGGGCTGCATCCGCACCGGCAGCGGCGAGCTGCACGAGCGCTTGCAGGTGGTCTACCGCAGCGTGCGCGAGGTGATCCAGACCTATGGCCCGGTGACCATGGGCATCGAAAAGGTGTTCATGGCGAAGAACGCCGATTCGGCGCTCAAGCTCGGCCAGGCGCGCGGCGCGGCGATTGTCGCCGGTGCCGAGGAGAACCTGGAGATTGCCGAGTACACGGCGACCCAGGTCAAGCAGGCGGTGGCCGGTACGGGCGGCGCCAACAAGGAACAGGTGATGATGATGGTGATGCACCTGCTCAAATTGACCAGCAAGCCACAGGTTGACGCCTCGGACGCCCTGGCGATCGCCTTGTGCCATGCGCACACGCGTTCGAGCCTGTTGCCCCATGGATTGGGGGCGGCACGGACCCGTGGCGGTCGCCTGCGTCTCTGATAGCATCATCAGCTTAAACAATTTTGCTTGCCGATAGAGTGTCTTGCCGGATGATGGCAGGTCTATCGTTCTGTTCATCAGCCCCCGGCCTGGCCGGAAACAAGGATCTGATACGTGATTGGACGCTTGCGCGGCACCCTGGCTGAAAAACAGCCACCGCACCTTATCCTGGATGTGAATGGCCTCGGCTATGAGCTGGAGGTCCCGATGACCACGCTCTATCGCCTGCCGTCGGTCGGCGAACCGCTGACGCTGCACACCCATTTGGTCGTGCGTGAGGATGCCCAGTTACTCTATGGCTTTGTCGGCAAGCGTGAGCGCGACTTCTTTCGCGAGCTGATCCGCCTCAATGGTGTCGGGCCCAAGCTGGCACTGGCGTTGATGTCCAGCCTGGAGGTCGATGAGCTGGTGCGCTGTGTGTCGGCCCAGGACACCTCGGCGTTGGTGAAGGTGCCGGGGGTGGGCAAGAAGACCGCCGAGCGCCTGCTGGTCGAGCTCAAGGACCGCTTCAAGGCCTGGGAGACCGTGCCGAGCATGTTTGCCCTGGTACCGAACCAACCGGACGGTGCGCCGCCGGTGCCGGTCGCCAGCGCCGAGACCGATGCGGTCAGCGCGCTGATTTCCCTGGGCTACAAGCCACAGGAAGCCAGCAAGGCCGTGTCTGCCATCAAAGAGAAAGGCTTGAGCAGCGAAGATATGATTCGTCGCGCCCTGAAGGGAATGATTTAAGTGATTGAAGCCGATCGTTTGATAGCCGCTTCCAGCGGGCGTGACCGCGAGGAGGTCCAGGACCGGGCGATTCGTCCGTTGAGCCTGGCCGAGTACATCGGTCAGCCCACGGTCAAGGAGCAGATGGAGCTGTTTATCCAGGCCGCCCGCGGTCGTAACGAATCCCTCGACCACACCCTGATCTTCGGGCCGCCGGGGTTGGGCAAGACCACCCTGGCCAATATCATTGCCCAGGAAATGGGCGTGTCGATCAAGAGCACTTCCGGACCGGTGCTCGAACGGGCGGGGGACCTGGCGGCGCTGCTGACCAACCTCGAGCCCCATGATGTGCTGTTCATCGACGAAATCCACCGCCTGTCGCCTATCGTCGAGGAGGTGTTGTATCCGGCCATGGAAGACTTCCAGCTCGACATCATGATCGGCGAGGGCCCGGCCGCGCGCTCGATCAAGCTGGATCTGCCGCCGTTCACCCTGGTCGGCGCGACCACCCGTGCGGGGATGTTGACCAACCCGTTGCGTGACCGCTTCGGTATCGTGCAGCGTCTTGAGTTCTATAGCACCGCGGATCTGGCGACCATCGTCAGTCGTTCGGCGGGGATCCTCGGGTTGCCGCTGGATCCCGACGGTGCCTTCGAGATCGCCCGGCGTGCCCGCGGTACGCCGCGGATTGCCAACCGGCTGCTGCGGCGGGTCCGTGATTTCGCCGAGGTGCGGGCCAAGGGGCATATCACCAAGGCGGTCGCGGACCTGGCGTTGAACCTGCTGGATGTCGACGAACACGGTTTCGATCATCAGGATCGGCGCCTGTTGCTGACCATGATCGAGAAGTTCGACGGTGGCCCGGTGGGCGTGGACAGCCTGGCGGCGGCGATCAGCGAGGAGCGGCACACGATCGAGGATGTGCTGGAGCCCTACCTGATCCAGCAGGGCTACATCATGCGCACCCCCCGTGGTCGCGTGGTCACCCGGCATGCGTACCTGCACTTCGGTTTGAACATTCCCTCGCGCCTGGGTGAAATGCCCGTGGCAGACGAGTTTCTGGATGCGCTGGATGAGTAAAGACGGGACAGGGGCTGATTTATTCGGTGTTTGCGTTGTCCGAAGGGCACGTGTCACGAATCTTCATGCAAAAGTATGAAAAACAGTTGCCTGGCCGGATTGGCAACCTGAGGAGTAAGCACTAGAGTATGCGCGCGCAAAACGGGGTTCAGTCGTTCGCACATCGCTGTCGCGTTTATTACGAGGACACCGATGCCGGCGGCATCGTGTATTACGTTAATTACCTTAAGTTCATGGAGCGGGCTCGAACCGAGCGGCTGAGGGAACTGGGCTTTGCCCAATCCGAGCTGGTGGGGGAGAACCTGTTGTTCGTCGTGCATTCCAGCGAAGCGCGTTACCACGTGCCGGCGCGACTGGACGACGAGCTGTTGATCAGCGCGGATGTCATTGAATTGAACCGTGCGAGCCTGCGTTTCAAGCAGCAGGTTCGGCGGGCAACGGATTTAACGCTGCTCTGCGAAGGGCAGTTTCTGGTGGCGTGTGTACGCGCCGACAGTTTGAAACCCCGGGCCATTCCAGAAGCCTTGCGGTCGGCCTTTGCCGACTCAAGCGGCGCGGGTACTCACTTAGAGCAGGAGATAAAGCGTGGAAGCTAACGTCGTCGACCATTCCTCCATGTGGAGCTTGGTCAGCAATGCCAGCATCGTGGTGCAATTGGTCATGCTGATCCTGGTGGCTGCCTCAGTCACCTCGTGGATCATGATTTTCCAGCGTAGCAACCTGCTGCGCGCCGGTCGTCGCGCCCTGGAGAGCTTCGAGGAGCGCTTCTGGTCGGGTATCGACCTGTCCAAGCTGTACCGTCAGGCCGGCAGCAACCCGGATCCGGATTCGGGTGTCGAGCAGATCTTCCGCGCCGGCTTCAAGGAGTTCTCCCGCCTGCGCCAGCAACCGGGTGTCGATCCGGAAGCGGTCATGGAAGGTGTGTCCCGTGCCATGCGCGTCGCCATTTCCCGTGAAGAAGAAAAGCTCGAGCAGAGCCTGCCGTTCCTCGCGACCGTGGGTTCCGTCAGCCCGTATATCGGCCTGTTCGGCACCGTCTGGGGGATCATGAACTCCTTCCGTGGCCTGGCGACTGCCCAGCAGGCGACCCTCGCCACCGTGGCTCCGGGTATCTCCGAGGCCCTGGTGGCCACGGCGATCGGCCTGTTCGCGGCGATCCCGGCGGTTATCGCCTACAACCGCTTCGCCGCCCGCGGTGAAACGCTGATCAGCCGTTACTACACCTTCGCCGACGAGTTCCAGGCGATCCTGCACCGTAAAGTGCACACCAGCGAAGAGTGAGCAGGTAAATCCCCATGGCCCGAGTTCGCCACAAACGCAAGCCGGTTGCCGAGATGAACGTGGTGCCATACATCGACGTGATGTTGGTATTGCTGGTTATCTTCATGGTTACCGCACCGATGCTCAACCAGGGTGTGAAAGTCGATCTGCCCAAGGTTTCCAGCGAAGCCTTGCCGCAGGACAACAACACCCAGGTCCTGACCATTTCGATCAAGGCTGACAAGACCTACTACTGGAACCTTGGCAGTGAAGTCGACACCGAAAAGCAGCAGGACAAGGCCATGACCTTGCCGCAGATGACCGACGCCGTGACCAAGATCATTCGCGCCGGCAACGAAGGCGGCAAGCATACCCAGGTCTTCATTCGTGGCGACAAGACCGTTGACTACGGCGCCGTCATGGGTGCCATGGGCGGTCTGCAGAAAGCTGGGGTCGGTAATGTTGGCTTGATTACCGAGGCGCCCTGATGCACCAACAGCGAGAGCCGTCCGCCTCGGAAAGCTACTTCTGGCCCAGCGTCTGGGCGATAGGTCTGCACGTCCTGATTTTTGGCATGCTGTTCGCCAGCTTCGCCATGACTCCGGAACTGCCGCCGGCCAAGCCGATCGTCCAGGCGACCCTGTACCAGCTGAAATCGAAAAGTCAGGCAACCACCCAGACCAATCAGAAGATTGCGGGTGAGGCGAAGAAATCCGCCGCGCGCCAGACCGAAGTCGAGCAGATGGAACAGAAGAAGGTCGAGCAGGAAGCGATAAAGGCAGCGGAACAAAAGAAAGAAGAGGCGGCTCAAAAGGCCGAAGAAGCGAAAAAGGCTGACGAAGCCAAGAAAGCGGATGAGGCGAAGAAGGCTGACGAAGCCAAGAAAGCCGACGACGCGAAGAAGGCTGCCGAAGCGAAAAAGGCTGAAGAGAAACAATTGGCTGATATAGCCAAGAAGAAAGCCGAAGAAGAAGCCAAGCAGGCCGCTGAAGAAGAGGCCAAGAAAAAGGCCGCTGACGAAGCGAAGAAAAAGATAGTCGAAGACGCGAAGAAGAAAGCCGCGGAAGACGCCAAGAAGAAAGCTGAAGCTGAAGAGGCGAAGAAGAAAGTCGCCGAAGACGCGAAGAAGAAAGCAGCAGCCGATGCGGCGAAGAAAAAGTCGCAGGACGCCGCGCGTAAATCCGCCGAAGAGAAGAAGGCGCAAGCCCTGGCCGATTTGCTTTCCGATACGCCGCAGCGTCAGCAGGCCCTGGCGGATGAGCAGGGCGATGAAACCGCGGGCAGTTTCGACGATCTGATTCGCTCCCGTGCCGCGGAAGGTTGGGCTCGTCCGCCTTCGGCACGTAAAGGGATGACGGTGGTGCTGCAGATCGGCATGTTGCCGGACGGTACCGTGACTACGGTCTCGGTGGCCAAGTCCAGTGGTGACGGTCCGTTTGACGCATCGGCGGTAGCGGCGGTCAAGAATATTGGTCGTTTGACAGAAATGCAGGGAATGAAACCGAGCGACTTCGCTCCTTATCGTTCATTCAAGATGACATTCACACCTGAGGATCTAGCCTTGTGAGAAACCTTCTTCGAGGAATGCTTGTCGTGATCTGCTGCCTGGCAGGGATGGCGGTAGCAGATGAAAAGAACATTCTGGTCACCAGTGGCAGTGACCGGGCCACGCCGATCGCGGTGGTTCCGTTCGGTTGGCAGGGCGGCAGCGTCCTGCCGGACGACATGGCCCAGATTATCGGCGACGACCTGCGTAACTCCGGTTACTACTCGCCGATCCCGAAGCAGAACATGATCAGCCTGCCGACCCAGGCCAGCGAAGTCATCTACCGTGACTGGAAGGCCCTGGGCGCCCAGTACATCATGGTCGGCAGCATTGTTCCTGCGGGCGGTCGCCTGCAGGTGCAGTACGCGCTGTTCAACGTCGCCACCGAGCAGCAAGTGCTGACCGGCAGCGTGTCGGGCACGGCCGAGCAACTGCGGGACATGTCGCACTACATCGCCGACCAGTCGTTCGAAAAACTCACCGGCATCAAGGGTGCGTTCTCCACCCGCATGCTGTACGTGACGGCCGAACGCTTCTCGGTGAACAACACCCGCTACACCCTGCAGCGTTCTGACTACGACGGAGCGCGTGCGGTGACCCTGCTGCAATCGCGCGAGCCGATCCTTTCGCCGCGTTTTGCGCCGGACGGCAAGCGTATCGCCTATGTCTCGTTCGAGCAGAAGCGTCCGCGGATCTTCGTCCAGCACATCGACACCGGTCGTCGTGAGCAGATCACCAACTTCGAAGGCCTGAACGGTGCGCCAGCCTGGTCGCCGGATGGCACGCGCCTGGCGTTCGTGCTGTCCAAGGACGGTAACCCGGATATCTACGTGATGAACCTGGCCTCGCGTCAGATCAGTCGCGTGACCAGCGGTCCCGGCATCAACACCGAGCCGTTCTGGGGCAAGGATGGCTCGACCATCTACTTCACCTCCGACCGCGGCGGCAAGCCACAGATCTACAAGACCAACGTCAATGGCGGTGGTGCCGAGCGTGTGACCTTCATCGGTAACTACAACGCCAACCCGAAACTGTCGGCCGATGAAAAAACGCTGGTGATGATCCATCGTCAGGATGGCTTCACCAATTTCCGCGTGGCGGCTCAGGATTTGCAGCGCGGTAGCGTAAAAATCCTTACAGACACCAACCTTGATGAGTCAGCTACTGTCGCGCCCAACGGCACCATGGTAATCTACGCCACCGCCCAGCAGGGCCGGGGAGTCTTGATGCTCGTGTCCATCAACGGACGCGTAAGGCTCCCGCTTCCTACCGCACAAGGCGAAGTCAGAGAACCTTCCTGGTCCCCTTACCTGAACTGACGCGGCGCTATACGTTTTACTTAACACACTGGGGTTCATTAGGAGTTTCACGATGGAAATGCTGAAGTTTGGTAAATTTGCTGCGCTGGCTCTGGCCATGGCTGTAGCTGTAGGTTGCTCGTCCAAAGGCGGCGACAACGCCGGTCAAGGCGCTGTTGATCCAAACGCTGGTTACGGCGCTAACACTGGTGCTGTTGATGGCTCCCTGAGCGAAGAAGCTGCTCTGCGCGCAATCACCACCTTCTACTTCGAATACGACAGCTCGGACCTGAAGCCAGAAGCCATGCGCGCTCTGGACGTTCACGCCAAGGACCTGAAAGCCAACGGCGCTCGCGTCGTTCTGGAAGGCAACACCGACGAACGTGGTACTCGTGAGTACAACATGGCACTGGGCGAGCGTCGTGCGAAAGCCGTTCAGCGCTACCTGGTACTGCAAGGTGTTTCCCCAGCTCAGCTGGAACTGGTTTCCTACGGTAAAGAGCGTCCAGTTGCTACTGGCCACGACGAACAGTCCTGGGCTCAAAACCGTCGCGTCGAACTGCGTAAGTAATTCGTCATGCGAACGTGCCGTCGTGCTGTAACTGTATTGGCTCTCAGCCTCATGCCGCTTGCGGTGTGGGCTGCGGTTCCTGTGGTCGATGACAACTCCGGCTATAACAATGGCGGTGGGAGTTATCCTCCAGCGGGTTACGGTACGAACGGCGCCTATGCCGGGGGAGGGGTTTCGGCCCCTGTCTCGGCACAGGGCGAACTGTTCAACCAATTGCAACGCATGCAGGAACAACTTGCGCAGCAACAGGGCGTAATCGAAGTTCTGCAAAATGATGTAGCGCGCATGAAGCAGGAAAACCTGGAGCGATACCAGGATCTTGACCGGCGCATAGGCAGTGGCGGCGCTCCGGCGGCTGCGGCTCCTGATAATTCTTCCAGCGGTGGCGATGTCAATGCCGCCGCCGGTGCTGCACCTGCTGCTCAGGCCCCTGCGGCCAGCAGCGAACCAGGCGATCCAGCGAAGGAAAAGCTGTACTACGACGCCGCCTTCGACCTGATCAAGGCCAAGGATTTCGACAAGGCCAGCCAGGCGTTCAGCGCTTTCCTGCGCAAATACCCGAACAGCCAGTACGCGGGCAACGCGCAATACTGGCTGGGTGAAGTGAACCTGGCCAAGGGTGACCTGCAAGGTGCCGGCCAGGCGTTTGCCAAGGTCAGCCAGTTGTATCCCAAGCATGCCAAGGTGCCTGACTCGCTGTACAAGCTGGCTGACGTAGAGCGTCGCCTGGGTCATACCGACAAGGTCAAGGGCATTCTGCAGCAGGTGGTTTCCCAGTATCCGGGGACATCGGCTGCCCAGCTGGCTCAACGGGACCTGCAGCGCATGTGATGTGCTGAAGGCTCGAATCAAGAAACCCGCGCTTGTCGCGGGTTTTTTCGTTAGAATTGATGCCCTTTTTTATGAAACACGCTGCTCTGGACTATGCGATCGCAGGTTCATTGCGGTGCCTGACGGAGGCGGACAGCCTGTTTAGCTGTTACGCCCGTGGCGGATATGCAAGACACATTGAGAATTACCGAAGTTTTTTACTCATTACAGGGTGAAACGCGGACTGCTGGGCTGCCCACGGTATTCGTGCGCCTGACGGGCTGCCCCCTGCGCTGCCAGTACTGCGACAGCGCCTACGCTTTCAGCGGCGGCACGTTGATGTCGCTGGACAGCATCCTCGACCAGGTTGCTGGCTACCGGCCACGCTATGTCTGCGTGACAGGCGGTGAGCCGCTGGCCCAGCCCAACGCCATTCCCCTGCTCAAGCGGCTCTGTGACGCCGGCTATGAGGTTTCCCTGGAAACCAGTGGCTCGCTGGATATCTCGACGGTGGATACGCGCGTCAGCCGCGTGGTCGACCTGAAGACACCGGGCTCCAGGGAGGCGCATCGCAACCGCTACGAGAATATCGAGTTGCTGACCGCCAATGATCAGGTCAAGTTCGTCATCTGTTCCCGTGAAGACTACGACTGGTCGGTGTCCAAGCTGATCCAGTACGGTCTGGAGAAGCGGGCCGGCGAAGTGTTGTTCTCGCCGAGCCATCACGATTTGCCGGCGCGTGAACTGGCGGACTGGATCGTGGCGGACAATCTTCCCGTGCGCTTGCAGATGCAGTTGCACAAATATCTTTGGAATGATGAACCGGGACGTTGATATGACCATGCAAGCAAGCACTGAAAAGAAAGCGGTAATCCTGCTGTCCGGCGGCCTTGATTCGGCGACCGTGGTGGCCATGGCGCGCGCCGAGGGCTACAGCTGCTACACCATGAGTTTCGACTACGGCCAGCGTCACCGCGCCGAGTTGCAGGCCGCCGAGCGGGTGGCACGGGACCAGGGCGTGATCGAGCACAAGGTCATCGGCCTGAACCTCAACGGTATCGGTGGTTCGGCCCTGACCGACAGCTCCATCGATGTGCCCGAGACGCCGGGCGAGGGCATTCCGGTGACCTACGTGCCGGCCCGCAACACCGTGTTCCTGTCCCTGGCGCTGGGCTGGGCGGAAGTGCTGGGCGCACGCGACATCTTTATCGGTGTGAACGCGGTGGATTACTCCGGTTACCCGGATTGCCGTCCCGAGTTCGTCGCGGCCTTCGAAACCCTGGCCAACCTGGCGACCAAGGCTGGCGTCGAGGGCGATGGTTTCCGTATCCGGGCCCCGCTGCAGAACCTGAGCAAGGCCGATATCGTCCAGGCCGGGATCAAGCTGGGAGTCGACTATTCGCTGACCGTATCCTGCTATCAGGCGGATGCTAACGGCTTTGCATGTGGGAAATGTGACAGCTGCCGCCTGCGTGCTGAAGGCTTCGCAGCAGCCGGAATCAGCGACCCAACGCGTTATTTTTGATTTTTTTCATTTAAGGTGTTGAATTCCCGTTAGAAATCAGTATTATACGCGCCACCACACAGCGGGTCGTTAGCTCAGTTGGTAGAGCAGTTGGCTTTTAACCAATTGGTCGTAGGTTCGAATCCCACACGACCCACCATATTTGTTGTAGAAGAAAATCCGGAAAGCCCACGCAAGTGAGGATTTCCGGATTTTTTTTGCCTGCCACAAAGCGAATGATCTTCCTCTGTCTAGCGCATCCTCCTGCGTATCACTTCCGGATCCCGTCTGCTCTCAGCAAATGGGCGGATGCATCGTGCGTCTGCTCTGCAGCCTGTATCTGAATGGACACAATGTGCAACATTTGTTGACGCCAGAGATGCGTCTCTCTACCATCGTGACATCATATTGATATCAACTTTTGTTTCGAGGGATCGGGGCTGTTTGCACTCGTCTTCATGACGAGGCTGTGCGCTGTGAACTCCTTCACGCCTTCGCGCATCGAGACACCACATGGACGTCCGTCAGTTCGCCTTTCTCGCGGGTCAACCTTCTGCGGCCCTGAAAAAACGTGAGCACTTCCTGGGACTGCCCAAGCGCGGCCTGGCGTTCGTGTTGGCGAACGCCATGTTCTGGCAGCCACTGTTGGCCCAGGCGGACGGCATCGTGGTCAGTGCACCAGGGACTTCGCTTGGGCAAGCGGCAAACGGCGTACCTATCGTCAATATCGCTGCACCGAATGCCAGCGGCCTGTCGCACAACCAATTCAAGGATTACAACGTCGGCGCCAACGGGGTCATCCTCAACAACTCGACGCAGAACCTGCAAAGCACCCAGTTGGGTGGCTACATCATCGGCAACAGCAACCTCAACGGTCGTGCCGCCACCACCATCCTCAACGAAGTCAACGGCGGCAGCCCCAGCCAGTTGCGCGGCTACACCGAAGTGGCGGGGCAGTCGGCCCATGTGATCGTCGCCAACCCTTACGGCATCAGTTGCAGCGGTTGCGGCTTTATCAACACGCCGCAGGCAACGCTCACCACCGGTAAACCGGTGATCAGCAACGGCCAGGTGTCGGGTTATCAGGTCGACCAGGGCAGCGTGTCCATCGAAGGCGCCGGGCTCAACGCCAACAATATCGACCAGTTCGAAATCATCACCCGCTCGGCCCGGCTCAATGCCGAGATCCAGGCGAAGAACCTGGCGATCATTGCCGGCGCCAACGATGTCGATGCCAAGACCCTCAAGGCCACCGCCCGCACCGCCAATCCGGCCAATGCCCCACAACTGGCGATCGATTCCTCGGCACTGGGCGGCATGTACGCCGGGGCGATCAAGCTGGTGGGCACCGAAGCCGGTGTCGGGGTCAAGCTCGACGGCAAGATGGTCGCCAGTGGTGGCGATATCCAGCTCGATGCCAACGGTCATCTGAGCATGGTCGACACGGCGGCGACCGGTGCTGTCAACCTCAAGGCCCAGAGTCTGGAAGCCAAGGGCCCGGTCTACGCCGGCACGACCCTGGATATGCAAACCCAAGGCGATCTGAGCAGCCAGAACAACCTGGTCGCCAAGGATCGCATCACCCTGAACAGCGGCGGCCAGTTGAGCAACAACGGTATCATCGAAGCCGGGGTCAATCTCGATAACACCCGTAACAGCGAAGGCGACGTCAGCGTCACGGCGCAGAACCTCAGCAACGCCGGCAAGACCATCATTGCCAGCCGTGATCTGTCCGTTACCACGACGCAAACCCTGAACAACCAGGGCGGCACCCTGAGCGGCCAGCGGCAGACCACGGTCACCGCCGGCACCCTCGACAACCAGAACAAGGGCCGGGTACTCAGCGCTGCGCAACTCAACCTGACCGCCGACAAGGCACTGAACGGGCAGGGCGGCCTGATCAACAGCGCCAGCCAGCTGACCGCCACCCTGGGGCACCTGAACAACAATGGCGGTGAAGTCTCCAGCCAAGACAGCAGCACGCTGGTGCTGGGCTCGATGGATAACCTCACCGGCCTGGTCATGGCAGAGAACATCCTCGACATCACAGCCACCGGCGCGGTGAACAATCAGGGCGGTCGCCTCGGTTCGAACCACACCTTCAGCTTCAAGGGCCAGGCCCTGGACAACACTGCCAAGGGTCGCATCACCGCCCAGCAAAAGCTGGAGCTGACCGCCACTCACCTCGACAACTCGGACGGCTCGCTGATCACCAACGGCCCGCTGACCCTGCGCGCCGACACCGTGGACAACGCCAGGGGACGTATCTCCAGCAAGGACGACCTGACCGCTACCGTCACGACGTTCAACCAGCAGGACGGTGCCCTGCTCACCGAAGGCAACCTGAGCCTGACCGGTAGCAGCCTGGACAACCGCAATGCCGGCCTGGTCTCGGCGAAACAGCAGTTGACCCTCAACGTCGACCGCATCGATAACCGGGCCGGCGAGATCTCCAGCGTGCAGGCGGTCAACCTGGCCGGCCAGACGCTGAACAACAGCGAAGGCGGCAAGGTCCTCTCCGACACCGCGCTGGGACTCAAGGTCGCGCAGGTGATCAACCAGAGCCTGGGCCAGTTGGTCAGCCAGGGCAGCACCACGCTGACCGGCAGCCGCCTGGACAACAGCGGCGGCAAACTGAGTGCGCAGTCCGGCCTGGTGATCACCCTCGACGGTGCCCTGACCAACCAGCTCGCGGGTCTGATCAGCAGCGAAGGCACCCTGACGGCCCATGCTGGCAGCCTGGATAACTCGGGGGGCAGTTTTTCCACCGCCGGGCAACTGAAGATCACCAGCGATGGCGCTCTGGTCAACCAGGGTGGCCGACTGGTGACCGACAGCGGCATCGAGTTGCACAGCAGCCGTCTCGACAACCGTCAGGGCGGCACGATCAGCGGCCAGGGCGCGGTGTCGATCAACACCGGCGACTTCGACAACAGCCACAGTGGCTTCCTCAGCAGCGGCGATCGCCTGGACCTGACGGCCGCGCAACTGACCAACCAGAATGGTGGGCGCATCGGCGCCGCCAAGGCCCTGACCGCCAGCGTCACCGGCCTGGACCAGCAGGGCGGCCAGCTCAAGGGCGATACCTCGGTCAGCCTGGACCTCAACCACGGTCAACTGAACAACCAGGGCGGGTTGATCAACGCACCGTTGCTGGTCCTGAACAACCTCAGGGGCGTGAACAACCAGGGCGGGGAAATCTCCAGTGCCCAGGCCTTTACCCTGGCAGCCGACAGCCTGAACAACGACACCGGCAAGCTGCTGAGCAACCAGGCCTTGACCCTGCGCATCGATCAGGCGATGACCAGCCTCAAGGGCATGATCGCGGCGGCTGCGCTGGATGTGCACGCCGGCAGCCTCGACAACAGTGGCGGCACCCTGACCAGCCGGGCCGGGCTCGACCTGACCGTGGACGGCCAGCTGAGCAACCGCAACCAGGGCCTGATCAACGCCAGCAACGGCCTGAGCCTCGACAGCGCCAGCCTCGACAACCAGGGCGGCTCGCTGCTGGGCAGTGCGATTGCCATCGACTTCGGTGCTGCCACCGGTGACCTGAACAACGCCGGCGGGCATATCACCACGGCCGGCAACCTGACCGTCGCTCACCTGCGCGACCTGAACAACCAGGGCGGTGAATTCACCAGCACCCAGAGCCTGAAACTGAAGGGTCGGACCCTGGACAACAGCCACGGCGGCAAGTTGATCAGCACCAACCTGCTGGACCTGACGGCCGACAGCCTGATCAACCAGGACGGTGGCCTGCTCTCGGGCTGGGAGGGGGTGACGCTCACGGGCGGCAGTCTGGACAACCGCAACAACGGTACGGTCTCCAGTCGCAACGGCAACGTCGACGTAACCTTGGGAGGCGCGCTGCTCAACGGCAATGCCGGGGCGCTGGTCAGCCAGAAGGTCCTGACTGTCAACGCCGCCAGTCTCGATAACAGCAACCAGGGCATCCTCTCCAGCGCCCAGGGACAGACCCTGACGGTCAGCGGTTTGTTGAACAACGCCA
Source organism: Pseudomonas sp. Mn2068 (assembly GCF_049319725.1). Classification (NCBI taxonomy): domain Bacteria; kingdom Pseudomonadati; phylum Pseudomonadota; class Gammaproteobacteria; order Pseudomonadales; family Pseudomonadaceae; genus Pseudomonas; species Pseudomonas sp. Mn2068. Next base: position 75,544 of record NZ_JBMOUG010000015.1, read on the forward strand.
CGGGCGGTTCCATCGACAGCGGCGCGCTGCTGACGCTGAAGGCCATGGCCCTGAACAACGGCGGGACGATCAACGCCCAGCAGGCGCTGGCGTTTACCGGCACCCATCTCGATAACAGCAATGGCGTCCTCACCGGCGCCGCTGGCGTGACCCTGGATCTGCTGGGGACGTTGACCAATACCAATGGCACGCTGGGCGCCAACGACAAGTTGTCCGTTGATGCCGTTGGCGCTGTCTTGAACGACAAGGGTGGGCTGATCGCCAGCCGCAATGGCGACCTGCAATTGAAAGCCGCCAGTCTCGGTAACGCCAAGGGTTCGCTCCAGGGCAAGGGGGCAGTCGATCTCGACGTGAGCGGCGATATCGATAGCCAGAGCGGCAAGATCATCGCCCAGGATGGTGATCTGTTTATCAAGGCGGCCAATCTCGACAGTCGCGGGGGCGTGCTCTCCAGCATCAAGGGGGCCTTTGAGGCACATGTCGTCGGGGTCTTGAAAAACGGCTATGACCTCGACAACAACCGGCAAGGCGGGCTCGTTCAGGCCCAGCGTCTGAGCCTGAGCGCATTCGGTGGTGTCGATAATTACGGCGGTCGCATCGCCGCGCAGGCAGGCGATACCGTGATCGACGCGGGTACCGGCAACGTCGACAACCGCAATGGCGGTGTTTATGCGACGGGGCTGATAAAGACCAGCGGTAACAGCCTCGACAACAGCGGTGACAGCGGCGGACAGCTTGCCGCAGGCCAGATCGACCTGAGGCTCAACGGCGACCTGAACAACCGTAAGGGCATCATCGAAAGCAGCAGTAACCTTTCGATTGCCGCGGCCAGTGTCGACAACCAGAACGGCCAGCTCCGCGCGCTGGGTGCCAGCGGCAAGACCGAGTTCCAGATTGGCGGCCTGTTCGATAACCGTAGTGGCCAACTGGAAATCGCCAATAGCGACCTGAGCCTGGACGCGGCCGGTTTCCAGAATCAGGGTGGTAGCCTGCTGCACTTGGGTAATGGGACCCTGGATATCGCCACTGCGAATGTACTGAACGCCGGTGGCAGTCTGGTGACCCGGGGCGACCTGACCCTTGTCGCGGACAGCTGGACCAATAGCAGCATCATCCAGGCTGGGCGTTTGACCCTGAATATCGGCACGCTCAACCAGATCGCCGGCGCCCAGTTGCTGGCGTCCACCCGCCTGAGCGGTACCGGTGGCAACTGGAACAACGACGGGTTGATCGCCAGTGATGGCAGCTCCGACCTGAGCCTGACCGGCAGCTACAGCGGCAACGGGCGCTACAGCAGCCTGGGCACCCTGGGCCTGAATACCGCAACGGTGAGCCTGGGTAGCAACGCAAGTATCGCGGGCGGTGCAGACACCACAATCAATGTGGCGGGGCTGCTTGGCAACTATGGCCGGATCACATCCGCGGCGGGAATGACGGTCACTGCTGGTGGGATCAACAACTACGGCACCCTGGGCACCACCGGTAACCTGCGTCTGAGTACAGCGAATCTGCTGAACGACAAAGGGCTGATCTTCAGTGGCGGCGACATGGCGCTGCGCACCGATACGTTCACCAATCGTTATGCCGATGTGTACAGCTTCGGCAACCTCGGCATTGCCAAGGATGACAGCAATGGCCAGGGTTCATCGATCAACAATATCTCGTCGACGATAGAGAGCGGTGGTGATCTGAGTCTCTCGGCTGCTCATATCGAGAACCGCAAGGATGTATTTGAGGCGACGGGCGCGCAGGTATCAGCCTATATCGGGGTGCAGTGTTATTTCTGTTCCTCCACCACTTCTAACAATGTCAGTGGCCCTGAAGACAACTACTTGGTTTGGGTTGAAAACTACAAGTCTCAAATCATCCAGGATTCGGCATCTTCCAGCATAGCGGCCGGACGTAATTTTACCGCCACAGGCGGTGACTTCATAAACCAGGCTTCGACCCTCAGCGCCGCTAGCAACTTGACGCTTAACTTTCAGAATTTTACCAATCAAGGTGCTTCTGTAGGTGACTACAGCGTGCGGCGATCCTATTCCTTTGCCGCTATCAACTCATGGATCAATACCTACGATGGATTGCCATTCATGCGTACGGTGATGAATTACAACGCCGCCCATGATCCAGCCTACGGTACGGGAAAATATCTTCATGTTTGGACCAGCTCCGGCGCTGAATCTCTTGTCCAGGAGAGGGGGCGTGGTGGTGGCAGGGAGACAACGCGCTACGCCATATTTGGTCCATTGTGGTTTGAGGATCATGGCGACCGAGTCGATCCCAGCGTCGGTGCTGCTACCGGACCTTGGGAGATGCAGGCGGCCACGCCTTTCAACAACACGATTACCTACAACAGCCCATCTACCTATGCCAACGCAGTTGTGCAGGCGGGTGGTGCGGTCAATATCACGGCAACGCAAAACCTGACCAACAGCGTCATCCGTGAAGGCGTGGTAATCGACGGTGTCGCCTCCCGAGTGGGTTCGACACAGGTAGGTAACAGCACCGCTACCCTCGTCAATATCAATCGCCAGTTGCCCCCTGACCTTGCTCAGCAACAGGTCAACCCGCTGGCACTTCCTGGCTTCAGCCTGCCTACCGGGCAAAATGGGTTGTTCCGCCTCAGTGATGCGGCGAGTAGCTCCCCAGCCGACCAAGGCCCTCAAAGCTGGACCCTGAGCGGCACCAGCCTGAGCACCGCCCAACGACAACAGATTCAGCCCGCTGCGCAACTGACAGCGGTCGCGCTCTCGGACAACACCCAGACCGGCAGCACCGGCCCGTTGCCTCTTGCCCGTGTCCAGGGCCTGCCCAGCAGCGCCGGCCAGTCCCGTCCGCAGAAATACCTGATCGAAACCAACCCGGCGTTCGCCGACCTCAAGCAATTCGTGAGTTCGGACTACCTGCTGTCGAGGCTCGGTTACAACGACGAAGACAGTACCAAGCGCCTGGGCGATGGTTTCTATGAGCAGAAACTGATCCAGCAAGCGGTGGTCGCGCGTACCGGACAGCGTTTCATCGATGGCCAGACCTCGGATGAAAGCCTGTTCAAGTACCTGATGGACAACGCTGTCAGCAGCAAGCAGCAATTGAACCTCAGCGTGGGCGTGAGCCTGACCTCCGAGCAGGTTGCGGCCCTGACCCACGACATCGTCTGGATGGAAAAACAGGTGGTGAACGGCGAGGAGGTGCTGGTACCGGTGCTCTACCTGGCCCAGGCCAATAATCGCCTGGCGCCGAATGGGGCGTTGATCCAGGGCGCGGACGTCAACCTGATCGCCGGGGCGAATCTGGAAAACAGTGGCACCCTACGCGCCAGCAACAATCTGGCCCTCTCCGCCGGTAACGATCTGGTCAACGCCGGACTGGCTGAAGCGGGCAATCGCCTGGATGTCTTGTCGATCAACAACGTCGTCAACAAGGCCGGCGGCATCATCGCCGGGCGTGACGTCAGCCTGACCTCCCTCGCGGGCGACGTGGTCAACGAGCGCACGGTCAATACCTTCACCAACACCATTGACGGCTACCTGTATCGCAACGATGTAGCCGATAGCGCTGCCCGTATCGAAGCGGCGAATAACCTGAGCCTTAACGTGGCCCGGGACGTCAGCAATAGCGGTGGCGTGCTGAAAAGCGGCGGCGATACCAGCATCAAGGCCGGGCGCGATGTGAACATCGTTTCCGCCGAGCAGCACGACAGCACCATGATCGGGCGGGTGAAGAGCAACAGCGTCAGCCAGTACGGCTCCGATGTGGATGTCGGTCGGGATCTGAAAGTGCAGGCAGGTCGGGATCTGGCGGTGGTGGGCAGCAGCATCGACGCCAGGCGCGATATAGCCATGGATGCCGTTGAAAATCTGACGTTGAGTTCCGCGGCCAACGAAAGTCACGCTGACTACAAGTCCAAGAAACTCACGATTCAGGAAGATCACGTCAAGCAGATCATGAGCAGCCTGACGGCGGGCGGTGATGTGACCCTGAATGCTGGCAAGGACATGACGCTGGTGTCGAGCCGGATCGATGCAGGCGATGAAGCCCGTCTCACGGCCACTGGCGAGCTGAATGTACTGGCGGCGCAGGACACTGATTACTCACTGTATGACAAGAAAAAGAAAGGCAGTTTCGGCAAGTTGCAGACCCGTCACGATGAAGTGACTCACGTGGTCAATGTCGGGAGCGAGATCAAGACCGGAGGCGATCTGACGCTCAAAAGTGGGAGCGACCAGCGTTATCAGGTTGCCAAGCTGGAGAGCGGCGAGGACCTGACCATCGACAGTGGTGGCGCTATTACCTTCGAAGGCGTGAAGGATCTCTCCCAGGAAAGTCATGAGAAGACCAACAACAACGCTTTCTGGAATTCATCCAAGGGCAGTGGCAAGACCGACGAGACCTTGCGCCAGACCCAGATGGTGGCTGCCGGCACTATCACCATCAAGGCTGTCGAAGGCCTGACGGTTGATATCAAACAGGTCAATCAACAATCGGTAAGCCAGGCTATCGATGCAATGGTGGCGGCCGATCCACAATTGGCTTGGCTCAAGGAAGCCGAGAAGCGCGGCGACGTGGATTGGCGGCAAGTGAAGGAAATCCACGACTCCTATAAATACAGTAGCTCAGGACTTGGGCCCGCTTCACAGTTGATTATCGCGATCGTCATGGCAGCGGTTCTCGGGCCCATGGCCATGAATGCATTGGGGGCTGGAGTGGGCGCAACAGCCGCAGCCGGCGGGAGTGCGGTTGCAGGCGCTGCAACGGGGACAGGCTTGGGACTCAGTGCTGGTATGAGTGCTGGTCTCAGTGCGGTTGCGGTAGGTGCGGCAACCAATGCGACAGTCAGCTTTATCAATAACGGCGGGAATCTGGGGGCGGTATTCAAGGATGTGACGTCGCCGGATGCATTGAAAGGCTATGCCATTTCAGGGCTGACGGCGGGTTTGACCGAGGGGTATTTCGGCGCCTGGACAGGGACAACGCCCAATATGCCTCTGAACACATGGGCGAATGTTGGCAGTTTTGCGGCGAATCAGGCTCTTCAAAGTGGTACTTCTGCGTTATTGAGCAAGGCGTTAGGCAACGATGCCAATGTGGGAGATGCGCTGAAGGGCGCGTTGTTCAATACATTGGCGGCTGTCAGCTTCAGTGCCGTGGGCGATTACACCCTTGGAAAGTACGATGAAGGTTCGCCACAGAAGGTGGCTATTCATGCGATGGTCGGCGGATTGTTGGCGCAGGCCACGGGCGGCGACTTCAAGACAGGTGCACTGGCCGCAGGTGCCAACGAGCTTCTGATCAATCAACTGAGCGATCTGGTCCATAAAGACAAGGGGCTGTTGACCATGTCGTCGCAGATCGTTGGTGTCCTGGCGGCGGTAGCCCAGCGGGATACCGACGCCAGCAAGATGGAGAAAGGTGGCTGGGTTGCAAAAAATGCCAGTCAGTACAACCGCCAGCTGCATGCGGATGAAGATAAATGGATCCGCGAGCATGCGAAGGAATTTGCCGCCAGCCAGGGCATCAGCGAACAGCAGGCGGCTGAACGGTTGGGCCAGCAGGCGTTGAAGGATGTCGACTATCTGTGGCGTGCCTTGCTGACCGATGGTTCGGATGATGCTGCTGCGAAGTTCCTGGCCAGTACCGGCAAGACCTTTACCAACGACCTGGGTGAGCAGCAGGCGTTGTTTACGGCCAGAGGTCAGCAGTTGTTTCGACCGGAGATGTTCGCTGACACGGCTGATCCGCAGTTCTACCGCCAGTTTGTACAGAGTGGTGTGAGTCGTACCCTTACCCAGGGTTTGCTCAAGGAGATGCAGGACTCAGGCGTCGATATGAAAGATGGCACCTTGGACCTGGTCAAGTTCGCGGCTGCGAATCCGGGAGCCGCTGTTGCTGGTATCTGGAATGGCGTCAAGGAAGCATTTGTTACCATCCCGGACGGCTTTATAGAAAACGGTCATGCCATTGCGGAAGGTGCGGCAGTAGCTTTTAATGATGACATTACCGCCAAGCTCAACGCGATTTATGGGGTGGATGTATCCACTGCCCAACAAGCGCTCTTCTTCATGCGCACGGTTTCAGCGGTAACCGGAGCTGCTTCGGCAGGAAAGGCGGGAGCGAAGGTTGCTGAAAAGGTCAGTGAAGAGGTTGGCAAAAAGCTGGATGAGATTCTCAAAGATGCCAGTGAACGGAAATTGTTGGCTAAGAATGGTGATAAGGTACCAGATGGGGGCTTAGATCATCCAGACTCAGTTCCAAGAACTCCCTTGGCTGGACCAACAGAAAATTGGAAAATTTTTCTTAGCGCAGAAAAAGAAATACAGTTAGGGGCTATCTCTGCTCAAAAAGTTGATGATGTAATTAATGAGACATTGTTGGGGAAGAAGAATTTCAAGAGTGCATTAATATTGACTGCGGATGAGGTATTGTTGGCTGCGCAAAAATATCTTGGTTCTGAGTATAAAGAAATAGGAAAGCCGGGCTCTGGAGTTTTTCATAGCGCGGATGGTATAAGGGAATTTCGTATTGATTCGGGGTCTCTTGCTGGAGCCCATGATCCTGGTATCCCGCACGTCCATTTTGGGGTCAAGGATCCTGCTACTGGAAAGTATGTGGCGAACAATCATGTTCCGTATATTGAGTAAAGGGGTAGAGATGGCTATAGTTAAAGTTGGAGTGGTTATATCAGGCGATTTTTTAGGGTGGTCTATAACTATAGATGATGATCGAAAGGGGGGTACAGGTGGTTACTATATTTATCTGAGTAAAGTCGGTGAGAGTGGGTTCGATTATTGGTTTGAGCATGAGTATGAACTTAAGGCTCAGTTGGAAGATTATGAGGTGAGTTGGTCGGAATAGGGAGGCAGACCACGATTCTCGATTTTTGTGGCCTCATATGCTCCCAGTGCCAGCAGAAACGGGGACGGATTTATTTTCTGATCTATTTGCTACCCCTGAAAGCTTCCATGGACGGTGGAGCTAGTGATGCCCAGAATGGGGCGTGTTGTTTTACCAAATTATCCGCATCATATACCTCAAGGGCAGTTTCATCACGCCGTTGGCCGCCACGCTCAAGAGCGTGGGCTTGCCCTTGGATGTGACCACCGCCAACGCGCATATCGGTCGTTGGCTCGACGAAATCGCGCATCAGCGGATTCATGGCACCACCGGAGTAAAACCAGCGACACGGCTGGCTGAAGAGCGTGATGTCTTGCTGCCCCTGCCAGCCGGCAGGGTTACTACAGCCCCAGCGATCAGCTCGCTACAGCTGGGGCAGGTTCTACCGTACGAGAGCTTGCAGCACCCGCTTTCGGTCTACGATGAGTTGCTGGAGTGGAGCCGATGAACCTGCAACATGCCCGCATCATCGAGCTGTGCCAACAGCTCAAGCTTGAACGGATGGCGGTGGACTGGGCTGGCTTGGCACAGCAAGCGGCAACTCAGGAACAGAGCTTCGCCGATTTCCTGGAGCAGTTGCTGCGCGCTGAAGCCGAGGCACGCACTGAGCGCTCGCGACAGACCTTGCTGAAGATGGCGACACTACCTGCCCTCAAGACATTGGAGCAATACGATTTCGCCTTCGCAAGCGGTGCACCGTGAGCGCAAGTGCAGGAGTTAGCTGGACTGAGCTTCGTCGAGCGTGCCGAGAACATCGTCCTGCTCGCGCCCAGTGGCGTAGGCAAGACGCACCTGGCTTGCGCCTTGGCTTATCGTGCGACCCTGGCCGGTATCAAGATTCGCGTCATCACCGCCGCCGACCTGATGCTGTAACTCGCTGTCGCACATCGCCTGGATCGCCTGAAGGAGTATTTCAACCGCGCGGTGATGGGGCCTCGACTGCTGGTCATCGACGAAATTGGCTACCTGCCTTTGGGGCGCGACGAAGCCAATCTGTTCTTCAACGTCGTCGCCCGGCGCTACGAGCGTGGCAGCATGATCCTCACCAGCAACCTGCCGTTTACTCAGTGGGCCGGCACCTTTGCGGATGACCAAACGCTGACGGCAGCGATGCTCGATCGGCTGTTACATCACGCACACATCGTGCAAATCTCGGGCGACAGCTATCGCCTCAAGGACAAACCTAAGGGCGGCACCAGCCCAACACGTGCAGTGAAAACCGTTTAGAAACAGGCCGAGGGGGGCAAATTTCAATCAGCGAAAAATGAGTGAAAGGGTCGAGGCATCGCTCGTACTCTTCATGCCAGCTCTTCAGAGAATTCTTCGTCGGGTAGCCTAACTGATGAATAGTTGCCCCGGTGCGCTTTCCCAGTTTGATGTAGAGCTTGACTGCTCGGATGCGGTCTTCGTATGAATACATGAACTACCTCCAGATAGTCCAAGATTTCCGCCGCATCCCCGACCCTTGCTTCGTGGCGTTGGGTAATACAGCGATAGAACGGTGTCATCGATACGAGGCATTTGTACGACAAACCATTTCCGCAGACGAGATCAGGGTTATCCGTGATGCCTTGCAGCGCGGTCAATTGACAGGGACGAGTCGTTTTGTGGAGGAGGTGGAACGGATTACTGGGCTGCGAATAGAAAACCGAGGGCAAGGTCGGCCAAGGGGTAATCCGGAAAAATAAATCTGTCCCCTTTTTTTATGTTGGTAAGCTGAAAACGTGGGTGCATAATACTGGTACTAATGCACCATGCTCGATTGATGGGCGGCCGGTTGCGGTTTCGGGAGAGGGTGTAAAAGGATCTTTGAATACCTTGGAAGGTGTTCCTGGTCGAGTCCAGTCCCGAGTCAACTTAGCTAATGATGGTATGGAGCACTTGGCTTCACGTCACTTGTCGGGCAAAGTAAATGCAAGCCAGTTTTCTATCGGGGAGCCTCAGTTGCGTGGTCTTCTGCAAAGCAAAGCGGTTGTGAGTACACCTGTCACACGAATGGTAGACAGTGCTGATGGTGTGCGCTATGTGCGCGAAGTTGATGTTGGGCGTTCTATTGGTACGGATAAATTCAGTGGTGGGCAGTCAACCTCGATAATGACTGTTATGACTGATAAATTTGGGAATCTAGTAACAGCATTTCCAGGGGGGCTCAAATGAGCTCTCGTGACCAAGTGCGAGCGGATTTGCTGAGCTCTATGGCGTCGATGTTTTCAGGCGGCACTAATCCTCTGCTGTTGGCTGGTCTTAAAGCGGCGTTTCCCTGGTTGTCTTTTGCTCTGATCGTAAACTGGATTCCTGAACAGGCTGAGGATATTTACTGGGTGCTGATCGACTTAGATCGTATTGCAACTGTAGAAATCTCGCGATTAAGTAGTAGCTTGGAGGACGTATCAGTCGAAGTGTTAGATTTAAATAAATATAAGGAGCGCCGCCTTTCCATTGAGAACCGCCGAAAGCTCGAGGTTGCGATTGATCTGATGAAGGAAAATTACGCTAGCTAGAGGTTTTCTCTAGTGGTGCAAAAGGTGGAACTGCTAGCTCCGGCGCTGAAAATGCGGCCTTGTATCCAAAACTTAAGGATCAACTGATACAAGAAAACCTGAGCAATATTGCGGCTCAGGACTCAAGATTAGCTGCGACTGTGAACGGCAGTGGAACGAAAAATCCGAACTTCTCTATAGGTCAAGGTACATCTTCCGAAGCTAATCAGTTGGGTAAACCTGGTTTGGAGATGGTGCGACAAAAAAACAAGTGATGGGCTTGGTTTGATTAGTGCAGACGGCACTCGTTTATATAGGCCGCCAACACCCAAAGATTCATCTTTTGCAACGACAGGCGTGCAGGCCAATTTTGAAATGTACAACATCAACCCGGTAACAGGCCAGCGCGTAAAAGTAAGTAACGGTCATCTGAATGTGGCTGACTAGGAGGAGTGATGCGTGCTGTTATAAAAGGTATTTCTAATGATTTTTTTGATGTCGAAACCTACGTTCCTGAGAGCGTGGAAAACTTTTCTTTAAGTCTTCGTATTCGAATTGGACTTGATTGTACGCAAGGGGCAGATGATTTTGAGCTTTTCATCTGCACTCCAAGGTGGCTAGAAGAGACAATGTGGGAGCCTCGTTGGGGGAGAGGTCTATTAATTGTTCGAGAATATGATTTTTCGATTGTTAATGGATTGATTCATGAGTATGTGAGTCGCTGCGAGGGGGATAGCTGGGAAACTATCGTGATAAAACTGGGGAAGGTATTTTCCTGGGAGTTTGATGATTACCAATTATAATTAATAGCGCGGAAACGAGGACGGATTTATTTTCTGATCTGTTTGCTACTCTGAAAGCTTCAATGGAAGGAGGCTTCAGGTATGCCCAGGATGGGACGTATTGTCTTACCAAACTACCTGCACCATGTAGTACAACGCGGTCATAACCGTCAGATAGTGTTTGCGGGTACGGAAGACTATCAGTGTTATCTCGCGAATCTGCGTGAACTCAAGGAAGCATTCGGCGTGAAGGTTTACGCCTATTGTCTGATGACCAATCATGTTCATCTTTTGCTGGCCCCTGGTGATGCGAGCAGTGGGTTGGGGCAAATGATGAAGGGGCTGGCGGCACGAATGACGCGCTATCGCAATCGGTTAGAATGGCGTTCAGGCACCTTATGGGAAAGTCGATACAAGTCCAGTGTTGTGCAATCAGACTCTTATCTGCTTGCCTGTTGCCGTTACATCGAATTGAATCCTGTGCGCGCTGGTATGGTGGCTGATCCTGCAGATTACCCTTGGTCGAGCTATCAAACCCGGGGAAGCGAGATGGAGGATGGTCGGTGGCTGGATGCTGACCCTTGCTTCGTGGCTCTGGGTAATACAGCGATAGAATGGTGTCATCGCTACGAGGCATTTGTACGACAAACCATTTCCGCAGACGAGATCAGAGTTATCCGTGATGCCTTGCAGCGCGGTCAATTGACAGGGACGAGTCGTTTTGTGGAGGAGGCGGAACGGATTACTGGGCTGCGAATAGAAAACCGAGGGCAAGGTCGGCCAAGGGGTAATCCGGAAAAATAAATCTGTCCCCTTTTTGGTCCCCTTTTTGTGGAAAAATAAATCTGTCCCCTTTTTGTGGTCCCCTTTTTGTGCTTGGATTTCAGGGGTGGGGCCGCAGCGCATAGTGGTAGGGAAAGGCGGTGAAATGTATTACACGCCGGATCATTATAAAACATTTGTTCCGATAAAAAATTGAGGCTTTCGAATATGTTACCTTTTACTTTTAAAGATCGGGCTCCTTCCTATGATTCGGCAAATGTTTTTTATGTAAGGATTGATCCTGGTATAGAAGTGCCGGATGAACTTATAAAGTCATTGTATTATTTGCTTTGGTTTCCTGGGTACTTTGGGTTTAATTGGGATGCGTTATATGATTGCTTGAGGGATTTGGAGTGGATTCCTTGTTATAAGATTGTGATTTTTCATGAGACGTTGCCTTTGCTGGATCGAAGCGATCTAAAAATATACTTGGAAATATTACGTGATTCGGTAATTGACTGGTATGAAGATGAAACCCATGAGCTTGAGGTGGTATTTCGGTGCGCCGATGAGGTAATAATTGACGAAATTTTAAAGGGTAATGCGGTTGAGGTGTGAGTGGAGGAATTGGGGGCAGACCTTGAGGAATCCCCACTTTTTCCTATATGAAATCAAGAGGTTGGAATATTGAAGCAGCCTGCCTGAGTCGTCAGCTTGGTTTGCACCACACAAAAGCAAGACCCCGAACTCATGCAAGCCATCCAATTTTCGATCGTACCCACGCTCTGCGTGGGCATGCAGCCCGTGACGCTCTGCGTCACAAAGGGCGGACGCAGAGCGTCCAGTGAGACACTCCCACGCTGGAGCGTGGGAGCGATCAAATTGATTTGTGGGGATTCCTCAGGGTCTGTCCCCTATTTCACGGAGCTGGCAACAGCCGGCACCCCGCTGGGCCCTTGCGATCAGATGATTGCCGGACACGCCCGTTCACAAGGATTGATTCGGGTGACAAATAATTCACGCGAGTTTGACCGCGTTCCGGGCCTGCGCATTGAAGACTGGGTATCGGAAACGCAAGCCCCGGGTCAGGTATGACTCGCGAGCAGCCTGTGTCGCTAATTCGCACCCTCGGATTAACCGTCCAGGCCGCCCGCTGGCCTGGAGCCGCTACGGCTCCTCGTCACACCCCAACCCCTCACGCTGCACCTTCTCATCACCCAGGCTCTTCCCGGTCCTGCTCATGATCCGACCTTGCAGTTGCTTGAGCTCAGGTCCCGTCAGGCGCTTGCAGCTGTTGATTTCCCAGACATCCCCGGTCGTGGTGCTGACCGAGAACAATCCCCAGTACTCCGTGGCGCCGGCCTTGGGGTCGTTGTAGCCCAGGCTGAAGTCGAAATAGCCCGGATGAGGCGGGTTGCCGTTTTCGTCGGCCAGGTCGCCGTCGATAAAGACTCCGGGCTTGCCCAGTTTGTAGTCTTCATGCTTGAGCGCCACTTCCAGCACCTGCTGGGCCTGTTCGCGGCTCAGGCCCTGGGGTTTGACCTGGTCGGGCTGCAAGGCCTGCGCGGCGCACGCCGAGAGGGTGGTGCAGGCGAGGCCCAGGGTGAACAGCCATGCAGCGGTCGTCTTGATCAGCACGCCATTCGTCCTTTGACTGCGATAATGATTTGCGCCAGGTACTTGGCGAACCCGTCGCGCCCGCCCGTGGCGGCGTTGCCGGTGTTGAAGCCGATCTTCACCAGGGTCTGGGCGAATTCCAGTGGGTCTTTCTTGCCCCTGACCGCCGCGCCATAGCGGGTGGCGAAGGACTGGGCGCATTGCTGGAAGGACGAATACTTCGCCACCTGGATCCGGGCATTGCCCATCGGCGCTTCCGAGCCGATCTGCAACGGCGCCGGGGCGTGCATGGAGAAATAGTTGTTCAGCTCCCGGGCGATGCGCCCGCTGCCGTACTGGCTCTCCTGGGCGGCTAGGCCGAGGATGTTCTCCACCGGCAGTTCCAGTTGATCGGCGATCGGCTGGCAAACCGCCTTGTGTTTGCTGACGAATGTCACGGCGGCAATGTTGTTGCAGAGTGCGGCACTCACGGCTCTTCCCTCGAGTGATCGGTCAATTCCATTGGTGTTGCCTGAATCGCTGGCAAGTATAGGACAGGGTTGATCCGCGTTACAGGAACCGCGTCTCAACGTGGTCAGATTCCGGCGCGACTCAAGGCGGGGAGCCTGCCCTGGGCCTGGCCTCGATCGGCTTCATCAATTGCAGCTGCTGGCGATATTCGTCGGTAATCTGCCGGGCCTCGCTGTTGCCGGTGATCACCCTGGGCGTGATCAGCACGATCAGTTCCGAGCGGCCACGCTGACGCTGGGTGTTGCCGAACAGCCAGTGCAGGCCGGGGATCCGTCCCAGGTACGGCACGCTGTTGTCGGTACCGTTTTCGTTCTGCTTGATCAGGCCACCGAGCAAGACGGTCTGGCCGCTTTGCACCGCCACCTGGGTCGAGACGGCGCGGGTCGAGATGGTCGGGTTGCCGTTGGCGTCGACGGTGGTGCTGGCGTCGCTGACCTGCTGCTGGATATCCAGGTACACCAGGCCACCCGGATTGATCCGGGGCACCACGTCGAGGATCACCCCGGTCTGGATGTATTGCACCGAGCTGGTACTGATGGTGGTGGTGTTGGTGTTGATGGTGGTCTGGTTGATCGGGATGTTGTCGCCCACCTGGATCTGCGCCTGTTGATTGTTCATGACCACCAGCGAGGGCGCCGACAGCACGCGGGTATTACCGTTGGTTTCCAGTGCGTGCAGGGCGACTTGCAGGTTGTTGCTGACGAACGAGTAGAACAGTGAGTCGGTGGCGCCCAGCGCCGCGCCGCCTCGACCCAGCGCGCCCTGGCTGCCGGAGGCGTTCTCGATGCCCTTGGTGGCCGAGTTTCCAGCCAGGCGCCCGAGATACCATTGCACACCCAGGTTCAGCGAGCCGGTGAGGCCGACTTCGAGTATCCGGGTTTCGATCTGCACCTGCATCGGCGGGTTGTCGAGTCGCTGGATGGCCGACTGGATTTCCGCCCATTGGGTGGGCCGGCTGCGCACCAGCAACTGGTTGCTGCTTTTCTGCGCGGTGATCCGCACCGAGTTCGTCGGGTTGTTGGCATTGACCGGGGCCCTGCCGCCATTCGTTTGCCCAGGGGGGCCCAGTTGCAGGTCGTCCGAGGCCCTGTCCGGCGAGGTCCGGGTGTCGGCGCTGCTGCTGATGGGCGGCGGCAGGCCCTGGGTGCCACCCGTATTGCCGGGCAAGCCCCAGTTGCCCGCGGAACCGTTGCCAGGGGCATTGCCCGGTCCGTTGCCGAAACCGTTGCTGGTCAGGGTCACGGTGCGCAGACCCGGGGCGACCTGGGCCGCGGCGTCCTCGGTGACCGACTCATCGCTGTAGATCTGGCGCAGGTAACGGGCCAGGTCGGTGGCCTTCATGTTGCGCACGTCATACACATACATCTGCGGTTCGTCGCCGCCGCCCTGGTCGATGGTGTCGATCCAGCGGCGGACGTCGTTCAGGTACTCCGGTTGCGGCGAGATGACGACAATCGCATTGGTCCGCTCGATGGGCAGGAAACGCAGCATCCCGGCCAGCGGGGTCGCGCTCTGGGCACCGAACAGGCGCTCCAGCTCGGGCATCAATTGGCCCACGTTGGCGCGCTTGAGACCAAAGACCCCGATGGACATGCCCTTGAGCCAGTTGACGTCGAAGGTGTTGATGGTCTGCTGGTAATTGTTCAATTCGTCCGGGGTGCCGGCCATCACCAGCACGTTGCGCGAGGTGTCGACGGCCAGGAAGGCATTTTCCCGGGCAAACGGCTTGAGCAGCTTCTGCATTTCCAGTGGCGAGATGTAGTCCAGCACGAAAAAGCGCGCGCTCAGGCCACTGCCCGGTTCCGGAATGGACTGCCGGGGCGTGAGCTGGCCCGCGACCGCCTGGTTGGCCGGCAGGACCAGATAACGGTCGCCCTGGCGGATGATCGCGTTATTGGTCCAGGACAGCAGAGTCTCGAGAATGGCGAAGGCCTGGGCCTTGCCCACCGGCCTGGAGGTCGAGAAGGTCACATCCCCTGTCACGCCCTGGCCGATGCTGTAGTTCTCCTTGAGCACATCGCCGAGGATTGTGTTGACCACCGCCTGGATCGGCACGCCGGCGAAGTTGAACATCGTCCCGGTGGTGTCCGTGGGCGCCGGACGGGCTTTCACCGGGGAGCTGTCACGGGCCACCAGGCTCTGGCTGCCGCGGATGATCGGCGAGCTGGAAGCGGCTGGCGTCTGGGTGGTCGTCGGGGCGACGGCGGCGGGCAGCGTGGTTGCCTCCTGGCGGGCCCGATCCTCGCCGGTGCCGGCCAGGCCTTGACGGAGCAGCAGGTCGTCATGCACCTCGTCGGTCACGGGCGAGACGCAGCCCGAGAGCAGGATGAAACCGATAAGACAGGGACGGGCGATGCGTTCGATCACATTGATTCATCCTTGTGCGGTGCCCGGCATCCAGGGGCCAGGCACCGGGGTGGTCTCAGTGCACGGCGGTGGCCGGCAATTTCAAAACGGGGATGCTCAGCTCCTGCTCGGTGGACTTGAAGCTCAACGAGACTTTTTCCGCGCTGATCCGCTCGACCCGCCAGCCATTGGGTAGGGTTTCGCCTTCCGCGACGCTCAGGCTCTTGCCCTCGCGGGTCTTGAACAGCGCCCGGCGCAAGGCTGCGGAGACGGCGACGCCGTTCAGCGAAAGGCCAGCCAGCGACTGTGTATCGTGTTCGCCTGTGGCGATCGGGGCCGCCGGGTCGGGCTTGCGGTCGCGGTTGAACAGCGAGCGCTCCCAGATGCCGGCATAGGACGACAGCGGTGGCGGCGCCTCGACCGCCACGCTGGCTGGAGGCGCTGCCGCTGGCGGCTGGATCTGCTCGGGATCCCATTCGACCCCCGCGCCCAGTCCCTCGAACAAGGCGAGGCACAGGGCCGCTGTCGACGTCACGAAAACGCCCAGCCAGAGCGTGAGTCTGTCCGGGGTCTTCATGTGGCCGGCTCCCCTTTGCGGGTGGGTGCGCTTTTACCCGGCGGGTTGTTCAGGTAGGCGCTGATTTGCAGTTGCACCGCCAGGCGGTGAGAGCTTGCGGGAGCCTGGACCGCGTCCTTGCGAATACCGAGGGTTTCGACGAACAGTGAAACCTGGCCGTTTTCCAGTCCGTGGAGCAAGGTCACGAGGGGCTCGATGGCACAGTCGAGGTTGATACTGACCCTGACCTGGCGATAGGGCGCGGTCTCGTCGACAGCGACCGGCATGCGATTGCTCATCGTGCAACCGCCGCTGTCCGGGGGCAGCGCCTGCAGCCTGGAAACCACCTGTTGCATGAGTTGCGCGGTGGCGGCACCGGCGTCGGAGTCCGGCAGCAGGTTGTCATTGTTCGCCGGTGTGCTGCGGGCCTGGGCCAGTTGCGCCTGCAATAGCGGGCGCTGGCCTTCCAGGGCCTGGTAGCGTTGATGCTGGGCGCGCAGTGTGGTCATTTCCTCGCTGATCGATTGCAACGGCGCGGTGAACCACCAATGGATGCCGATGAAATAGCCGGCGATCAGGCCGAGCATGGCCAGGATCAGGGCCGCGGCCCGTTGTTCACGGCGGGTCAGGCGTGGCGGCATGTCATTTCTCCCGGGGCCGCAGGCGCGCGGTGAGGTTGAGACGGTCCTGGCCGGTGCTGGCATCGGCCTGGATCGCGCCCTGGAATTGCAGGTCCTGCAGGTGCGTACAGGCCTTCATCTTGGCGATCAGGTCACTGGCCTGGCTGCTTTGCGCGCTGAGGATCAGAGTGCCCTGGGTATCGATGTTCAACTGCTCCAGCCAGGTGTCGGCGGGTATGCAGGCGGTCAGTTCCTGCAACAGGACGGTCCTGGACAGCGACAGGGCTTTCTGTGTCTGCACATAGCGCCCGGTGTCGAGCAGTTCATCGAGTTGCCGGCGCAATACCTGGATCTGTCCGGTGTCGTTGCGCAGTGTGTTGACCTCGGCGGTCATGGCGTCCAGGGCCGACTGGTGGTTATGCACCCACAGCAGCATGGCGACCAGCGACAGGACGGCGCCGAGCAGGGCCAGCGCGAGTTGCAGTCGCCGAGTCGGGTGACGGGTCTGGGGGCGGCGGTGGGGCGGCAGCAGGTTGACATGCAAGCGCGAGCCGCCACGATCCAGCACGTCGATTGCATCGATGCGCAAGCCTGTTCGCGCCGCCTCGTCCAGGAGCGTGTCGATCCGCTCGCGCAGGGCGACCACCAGGGTCAGTCCGAACATGGGCCGGGCCTGCTCCGCGGGGGGATCGCGAACCGTATCGAAATAGACATGGGCGGCCTTGAACGGTGTGTACTTGTCCATCTCGAAGGCCAGCGCCGCTTCAACTTGCGTGGCCGCTGCCTGGGGCAGTTGCACACGGGCGAGGAGGACCTGTGCGCAGGGCAGCAGTAGGACCTGGCGTCGATTTCCCGGTGGCTCATCGGCAACGGACGCCTGGGGCAGTCCCCCGGCGTGCCAGTGCAGCAGCTGTTCCTGGTTGGCTGACGCCAGGCGCTCGCGCCAGCGCCGGGGCAGGCAGCCCAGCAGTTCCCGTTGCCACCAGCGCAGGAACACCGGCAGGCGCGAGGCGTGCCACTGTTGCGAGAGCTGGCGGGTGGTCTCCAGCAGGGTGCCGAGCCGGCGGCTGTCGAGGGCCTTCATTCCTGCCACCGCAGCACGCGATAGCGTTGCGTGCCCTCGGCCTGTGGGTTGAGCAGGAATGTCACGTTCAGGTTTGCCGAGGTCGTCGCAGTCACCGCGGCTTGTATCCGGGCGCTGTAGATCGGTCCGGCGGTGCCTGCGAGCACGGGAGATGCCAGCTTGAGGGCGGCTCGCAAGGGTTCGGTGGCAAGACTCGGGTCGGGCTGGGCCAGGCCGGTCCACAGCGTCAGGTTCGGGGCCAGTTGCGCATACAGCCGACGATCCATGGCAGCGAACAGTTGCAGTTCCTCGAGGCTTCTTATCGGCGTGCCGCCATTGCGCCGTGCCAGCAGTTCCCGGGCCAGTCGCCTGCCCTGGTCGGGACTGGCGCCCAGGTAACGCACGACCCGGGTGAAGTCCTCGACGCTGACCTGGTTCAGGTCCAGCTTGCCGCGTTCGCCGTGCAGTTCGACGCTCACCTGCGCCTCTTCGATCGTCAGGCGATACAGGCGGCCGTCGGCGATCATGCCGGGCGTTTTGCTCGACAGGTCCTGTACCACCATTGCCAGGCCGGATTCGGCGGCGAGCAGGGCGCGGGTGTGCTGCAAGGCATAAGCGCTCTGGCGATTTTCCAGGCGTAGGGTGCCGACCACCACGGCCATCATCAGGCTCAGCAGCGCCAGGGCCCAGAGCGCCAGGACCAGGGCGGCCCCGCGTGCGCGGTTCATCGCGCGGCCTGGGCGTCATTGCTGCCCAGGTTCATGCGGATAACGACCACCAGGGGCGGCCAGGCGATCGGGCCGGCGGCCTGCAAGTCGATGCGCAGGGCCAGCGGCAGGCGCTCCGGCCAGGGCCAGCGGGGCAGCCAGTCGGTAGAGGAGCCGTTGTCGTCCAGGCCACGGTAGCTCAATTGCCAGTGGTCCAGGTCGCGCAGCAGGATCTGCGGCTCCCCCCAGGGATGCAGGCCCTGCTGGTCGATCTGGAAGAACGCCACTTGCAGGTCCCTTGACCCGCGCCGGTTTTCAACCACCGAAAACACCTGCAACGGCAGGCCTCCTGCCAGCCGTGGCGGCAGCGGGGCGACAAAGCGCATCTGTTCGTGCTCGCCCTCGAATACCCGGTCGTTGTTCTGCGCATCGCGCTGAAACACCGCCGGATAGGCCTGTTGTACCGAGCTTCGGAGAAAAACCTGGGTCGAACGGATCTCGTCGAGACGGCTGGAATAGCGTTCGCCGAAGTCTTGCGTGCGGTTGCTGACGGTCAGTGCCGAGGCGATCAGCACCATCAGCAGCCCGAGCAGGCTCAGGGCGATCAGCACTTCCAGCAGGGTGAAGCCGCGCGACCGTGCAGTCATGGCCGTGCTCCCGTTGTCCGTCCCTGGGCACGCCAGGTGACGAAGCGCTCTTGCCGGGAGCCCTGTTCCAGCACCAGTTCCAGTCGATAGAGGTCGGTCGGCGGTGTGCCGGGTTGTGCGGTAGCGATCAGTTGCCATTGCACCTGCGCCAGGCTGCCTTGCCAATGCCCCGGCTTGAGCAGCCCCCGGCTGCGGTCGTCGAACAGGGTCCTGGCCAGCAGCGCCATGCGGGTGCTCTGCTCGTCGCGCAGCAAGGCCCGGCCGGTGGTGCCCATGGCGTTGAGATAAACGGCGAAGCCGACACTCAGCAGGACCACGGCCGCGAGCATTTCCAGCAAGGTAAAACCGCCCTGGACAGGTGCTTTCATGGCTGTGCCCCGTCCTGCCAACTGACTTTGCCGGTCAACCAGGCGACGTCCACCCGCCAGCTGTTCGGACCGCGTTGCAGATAGACATTGCCGCCACTGGAGCCGCCGTCCGGATAGAACTCGATCGCCCCCTCGCGGGATGACGACAGGTCGGCGGCGGTGGTCAGGCGCAGATGCATGCCCTCGGGCAGAAAATGCTCGGCCTGGTCGTCCATCCGGTAGCTCCCGCGCAGTAGGTCGAAGTGCAGGGTGGCCGGCTGTCCGCTCAGTACGGCGTGGCTGCGGACATTGCGCAGGGCCAGGCTCAGCTCGCGCTTGGCCTGGCGCTCACGGGCGTTTCCCAGGCCACCGGCGACACTGTGGGCCAGCAGGCTGGCCCCGATGGCGATGATCAGGATCACCACCAGCATCTCCAGCAGGGTGAAGCCCCGTGTGGCGCCCACGTCGTTCATGGCTATTCCCAGTTACCCTGGTCGGCGTTGTAGCCGTCGCCGCCGGGCTGCCCGTCCTTGCCGAAGAAGACCAGGTCGAAGGGACCATGGGCACCAGGCGCGCGATAGCCGAACGAGTGGCCATAGGGGTCCAACAGGTCGCTGGGTTTGGCGTAGGGGCCGTTCCAGTTGCGGACGTTGGCCGGCGCGCTCGTCAGGTCGAGGAGGTCCCTGGGCGGGGTGCCGACATCCAGGGCATAACCTTCGATCTTCATCGACAGGCTGGCCAGTTGGGCCTTGCCCGCGCCGTACTTGCCCTTGTCGACATTGGCGCCGATCTGGCGCACGACGATGGTTGCGATTACGCCCAGCAGCACGATCACCGCGAGCATTTCCAGCAGGGTGAAGCCTTGGTGGCGGTGACGCAGCGAACGATCGCGACCCATGGTGGACGTCCCTCAGAGGTTATTGGTCAGGCTCATCAACGGCAGCATGATGGCCAGCATGATCACGCCCACCAGCGCTGCCATCACCAGCGTCAGGGTGGGCACCAGGGCGGCGAGCAGGCGATCGATATGGCGCTTGGCCTCGGCGTCGAAGATGCTCGCGACCTTGAGCAGCATCCGGTCCAGCTGTCCCGATTCCTCGCCGACCTGGATCATCTGGATCGCCAGTTCCGGGAAGGTCGCGGTCGCCTCCATGGCGACCGACAACCGGCTGCCGTCCTTGACCTTGACGATGGTCTGTTCCACCGCATCGCGCAGTACCTGGTTGCGGCAGACCTGGCGGGCGATGTCGAACGCGCTGATCAGGGCGACGCCCTGGCTCAACAGCGTGCCCAGGGTGTGCGCCAGTCGCGCGGTTTCCAGGCGCAGCAGCAACGGCCCGACGACCCGCGCGCGGAGCATCAGGCGGTCCCGCTGCAGGCGCCCCCGGGCTGTGCGCAGGTGCCGCCCCAGCCAGGCGAACAGCAGGGCCATGGCCCCGAGCAGATAGAGGATGTAGTCGCCGAGGAACTGACCGAGGGCGAGGATCGCCTCGGTGATCAGCGGGACGGGCACGCCCAGGCCGCTGAAGATCGGTACGAACTGCGGCACCACATAGGCCAGCAGCAGGACCAGCGAACCCAGCACGCCGACCAGCAGGAAGGCCGGATAGATCAGCGCGTTGATCACTTCGCCACGGACTTTCTGGGTCCGTTCCAGGTAGGCCGCCAGTTGCCCGAGGGTATCGCCCAGTGCCCCACCGGCTTCCCCGGCACGCACCAGGCTGAGGTACAGCGGCGAAAAGGACGGGCCTTCGACGGCCATGGCCGCCGACAGCGGCTGGCCGCCCTTGACCCGGTCGCGGACCCGTTCGAGCAGGCGGCGTGCCTGGGGTTTGCCCGGCTGGCGGACCAGGGTGTCGAGGGCCCGCTCCAGCGGCTGGCCGGCGTCGAGGAGTGTGGCGAGTTGCTGGGTGAAACGCTCCAGTTCGTCACCCGCCAGGGGTGGACGATTGAACCAGGACCCCGCGGTCACGCTGCCGCTCGACGCCGGTTCGAGTTGCAGGACCAGCAGGCCGCGCTCCTGCAGCTGACTGGCGGCCTCGTCGTGATCCTCGGCGTCGAGTGCACCGTCGAGTGGGCTGCCGCTCGGGTCAAGGGCGCGATAGCGATAGTGTTCCATGCTTAATCGCCATGGGTGACGCGCAGGACTTCTTCCAGGCTGGTGATACCCGCCAGGGCCTGGCGCAGGCCATCCTCGTACAGGGTTCGCAGGCCGCCGGCGCGGGCCGCCTGTTCCAGGGTCGCGGCGTCGGCGTGGCGCATGAGCAGCGAGCGCAGGGTGTCGTTCATCACCAGCAACTCGCTGAGGGCGCTGCGTCCGCGATAACCGCCGCCGGGGGCGTCCGCGCGGGGACGGTAGAGGCGGATCGGGCGTTCGTCGGTAAAACGCTCCAGTTGATGTTCGGCGATCAGCTCCGGCGGGGCCTCGAAGCTTTCCCGCCATTCGGGGGCCAGCCGGCGCACCAGGCGCTGGGCGAGAATGCCGTTCACCGTCGAGGCGATCAGGTAGCTTTCGACGCCCATGTCCAGCAGGCGGGTGATGCTGGCGGCGGCGCTGTTGGTGTGCAGGGTGGAAAGCACCAGGTGGCCGGTCAGCGAGGACTGGATGGCGATCCGGCAGGTTTCCAGGTCACGCATCTCGCCGATCATGATCACGTCCGGGTCCTGGCGCACGATGGCGCGCAGCACCCCGGCGAAATCCAGGCCGATGCCCGGCTTGACCTGGATCTGATTGATCCCCTCCAGCTGGTATTCGACCGGGTCCTCGACGGTGATGATCTTGCGCTCGGAGGTGTTCAGCCGGGCCAGGGCGGTGTACAGGGTGGTGGTCTTGCCCGAACCGGTGGGGCCGGTGACCAGCAGGATGCCGTGGGGCCGTTCGAGCACGTTCAGCAGGGCATCCAGGCGTGCGCCGTCGAAGCCCAGGCTCTGGAAGTCGAAGGTCACGGTCTGGCGGTCGAGCAGGCGCATCACCACCGACTCGCCGAAACCGGTGGGCACGGTGGAGACCCGCAGGTCCAGTTCCTTGCCCTGCACGCGGAGCATGATGCGGCCGTCCTGGGGCAGGCGGCGCTCGGCGATATCCAGTCGCGCCATGATCTTGATGCGCGAGATCACCGCCGCCGAGGAGCTGACGGGCGGTGCCTCGGCCAGATGGAGCACACCGTCGACCCGGTAGCGGACGTTGAGCTGGTTCTCGAACGGCTCGATATGAATGTCCGAGGCCCGTTGTTCGACGGCCCGTTGCAGCAGCAGGTTGACCAGGCGGATCACCGGGGCTTCGGACGCGAGGTCCTTGAGGTGCTCGATATCGGTTTTCTGGTTGCCGGGATCTTCTTCCAGGTTCTCGATCAGGGTGCCCATCGCGCTGCGGCCCCGGCCGTAGTAACGCTCGATCAGTTGCTCGATGTCGCCGCGCTGGCCGATGGACAGGCGCACCGGGCATTGGCAGGCATATTCCAGCGCATGCAGGGCATCGGCCTGATTCGGGTTGGCGATCAGTACATGCAACTCGCTGCCGGCGGCGGACAGCGGCACCAGGCAATGCTCCTTGAGAAAGCGCGGCGCCAGTTCGGGCGGCTCCTCCAGCAGTTCGGGCGCATCCGCCAGGGTCAGCAGGGGGGTATCGAGCAGGGTCGACCAGGCCAGGGCGAGGTCCTGCTCCGACACCAGGCCCAGGCGCGCCAGCAGTTCGGTCGAATCGTGCCGTGCGCTGGCGTCCTGCAACTGCTGGGCGCGGTCGACATCGGTGAGTTTCAGGCGACCCTCGTTGACCAGCCAGTCGATGGCCAGCCTGCCCGGGTCGGGGGACATCAGGGCGTTCATGATGCTCTCTCCAGGCTCCATGCCTCTGGCACAGCCTGAACCTGAAGCGGTGCGGCGACTACTGTCAGAAATGACAGTTCTGCTGACCGTTGGTCGGTTGCCAGTTCGACATTGCCATTGGTCCGAACTGTCAGAAATGACAGTAGGCAGCGTTTTTGCGGCGTGGATAGTTTGGAGGCGATGGAAAGGCAGTTGTTTCCATTCTTTCGATCATGTCGATCGAAGGTCCGATTCGCAGGAGCGAAATCATGTTCAACTCAATTGCTAAAAAAATACTGGGCTCGATTTTCTTGTTGTTGAGTCTTTTGTGCGCAGTACCGGCCTCGGCGGCTATTTTGAATTGTACCGGAACACTGGGGGCGGTAGTCTCGCCTGGCCTCTCGCCGAGTCCGCAGGCCCCGACCGTATTGGCGCAGGGCAATGTCAATTCAGGGGGGAATTGCGCCATCGTCGGGACGACCGTTCAACCTGCCAGCCTCGCGATAACTACAAGCTTCACCAACGCAACATGCACGGGCTTCACTTTGGTCGGGACGCCCAGCATGACGATTGACTGGGATGACGGTACGACGGGAACGGCGACTTATGTATCACCTCAGACGGTCTTCGGGCTGCCGGCGGGGCCCTTTGCGGCTAACTTCAAGATCCTCACCGGTCCGCACGAAGTCGGCCATACGATGTCCATCAGTGTGAGTGCCCCTCCCCTGAGCCTCGCCCTATTGGCATGCCTTCTGCCCGGTTCGAGGCCGGTCACGCAACTTGGGGCGCCCATCGCCTTTTATGTGAATTGATATTCGACTGTCACATTGTAATACGGGGAGCCATGCTCCCCGTTTCAGCTTGAATATCTCAGCGCAACCAGATCTCGCTCACCGAATGATGGGTGCCCTTGCGCACCACCAGGTCGGCCCGCTCGCGGGTCGGCAGGATATTCTCCAGCAGATTGACCCGGTTGATATCCCGCCAGATCTGCCGCGCCGCATCCGGCGCTTCCTCCGGCGTCAGGTCGGCCAGCTTGCGGAAGTAGGCGCCACGCGCACGGAACGCGGTCTTCTGCAGCAACAGGAAACGATCAACGTACCACTGCTCGATATCCTGTTCGTCGGCGTCGAGGTAGATCGAGAAGTCGAAGAAGTCGGAGACGATGGTGCTCGGCTTGGGTTCGTCGGTGCCGTCCGTCTGCAGGACATTGAGCCCTTCGAAGATCAGGATGTCCGGCCGATCCACCGTCTGGTATTGGCCCGGCACGATGTCGTAGCTGATGTGGGAATAGATCGGCGCCCGGACTTCGCCTTCGCCGGCCTTGACGTCGGCGAGGAATTTCACCATCTGCCGGCGATCGTAGCTTTCCGGAAAACCCTTGCGGTGCATGATGCCGTCGGCCACCAGCTTGCTGTTGGGGTAGAGAAAGCCGTCGGTGGTCACCAGGGCCACGTTCGGATGGTCCGGCCAGCGCGCCATCAGCGCCTGCAGGACCCGGGCAAAGGTGCTCTTGCCCACCGCGACGCTACCGGCGATGGCAATGATGTACGGTCCCCGCGGGCTGGCCCGGCCGAGGAAGGTGTCCTTGATCCCGGCCAGATGGCGAGCCGCGCCGACGTGCAGGCTGATCAGCCGCGACAGCGGCAGGTAGACGTTGGCGACGTCCTCCAGGGAGATGTCCTCGTTCACCCCGCGCAGGGTCGACAGGTCCTCTTCCGACAGCGTCAGGGGCGTGTTGGCGCGCAGGCCGGCCCACTCCGTGCGGTCCATTACCAGGTAGTCATCAGCGGTCATCGGTTACTGTCCCACGTCTCGTCAATGAGCGGATTATCCATCGAGTTGCCCCCGCGTGTCCGAAGGTCAGAATAATCTTTTGAATCCATTGGATATTCTGTAGCCTTGCGGCGCTGAAAAGCACTCCATGCCTGATGGATTCACTTTCCCGGTCGCCGCGCGCTACAACTAAATATCCTGCCTCGGAAAGAGTCAGGGGCCGGGGTATACTCGACTTTCGCGCTCACGCGCTTGCAGGTCTTGCGAACATGACGCAGATTTCCGAACGCCTTCTGGTTCAAGCCCATCTCGACGCCAAGCAGCCCAAACCCTTGAGTGCCGAGCAGGAGGCGACCCTCCGTGCCGAGATCGCCGCCGAGCTCAAGGCTCAGGACGCGGTGCTGGTGGCCCACTTCTACTGTGACCCGGTGATTCAGGCCCTGGCCGAAGAAACCGGCGGCTGCGTGTCCGACTCCCTGGAGATGGCCCGTTTCGGTGCCGCCCACCCGGCCAAGACCGTGCTGGTGGCGGGCGTGCGGTTCATGGGCGAGACGGCGAAGATCCTCACCCCGGAAAAGCGCATCCTGATGCCGACCCTGGAAGCGACCTGCTCGCTGGACCTGGGTTGTCCGGTGGACGAGTTTTCCGCCTTCTGCGACCAGCACCCGGAGCGCACGGTGGTGGTGTATGCCAACACCTCGGCGGCGGTCAAGGCGCGTGCCGACTGGGTGGTGACCTCCAGCTGCGCCCTGGAAATCGTCGAAAGCCTGATGGATAACGGCGAAAAGATCATCTGGGCACCGGACAAGCACCTGGGACGCTATATCCAGAAGCAGACCGGCGCCGACATGCTGCTGTGGGACGGTGCCTGCATCGTCCACGAGGAATTCAAGTCCAAGCAGCTGGAAGACATGAAGGCGCTGTATCCCGATGCGGCGATCCTGGTGCACCCCGAATCCCCCGAGTCGGTGATCGACCTCGCCGATGCGGTCGGTTCCACCAGCCAGTTGATCAAGGCCGCGCAGACCTTGCCGAACAAGACCTTTATCGTCGCCACCGACCGCGGCATCTTCTACAAGATGCAGCAGTTGTGCCCGGACAAGGTCTTTGTCGAAGCGCCGACCGCCGGCAATGGCGCGGCATGCCGCAGTTGCGCGCATTGCCCGTGGATGGCCATGAACACCCTCGAGCGCACCTTGCAGTGCCTGCGCGAGGGCAGCAACGAGATCTTCGTCGATCCTTCGATCGTTCCCCGCGCGGTTCGTCCGCTCAAGCGCATGCTGGACTTCACCCAGGCCGCGCGCCTGAAACTGAGCGGCAACGCCTGATAACTGGCTGATCGTTCCCACGCTTCGCGTGGGAATGCGGCCCGTGACGCTCTGCGTCACCTGTGGAGCGGGTCGCTAGCCGCCCATCATGTCCTTGACCATGCGTTCCTGGTCGATCATCTCTTTCTGCCGCGCATCGATGCGCGAGGCCAGCTGGAAGTTCGGCGCGCGGCGCTTGGCGAAGTCCAACTGCTGGATCGCCTGCTTGAAGTCGCCGACCAGGGCGAAATACTCGGCCCGGGCCTGGTGCAGGCCGATGATATTGCCGGCCTGGCCGCGGGTTTCGGCGATCTGGTACCAGATATCCGGATCTTCCGAGCGGGTCTTGAGCATGTCCACCAGGATCTTCTCCGCGTCGGCCGGCTTGTTCTGCTTGACCAGCAGATCGACCTTGACCTGTCTCAGCGGGTAGTTGCCCGGAAACAGCGCCAGCATGCGGTCGGTGCGTGCCACGGCATCGGGCAGGTGGCCGCTGCTGATATCAAGCTCGATCTGCGCCAGGTTGTAGATGACCTCGTTGGGGGACTTGGCCAGCAGCGGCTTGAGGTTCTCCCGGGCTTCATTCAACTGGCTGCCCTTGATCTGCGCGATGGCCAGGCCGTAACGGGCAATATCGGACTTGGGGTTTTCGTCCAGCTGGGCGCGGAAACGCTTGGCCGCCAGTCCCGGCGAGTCCTCGTACGAGAGCATCACGCGGGCGCGGATCAGTTGATAACGCAGGCTGTCCTCGATGCCGCCGGGCTTGGCCTGTTCGGCACGGTTGCGGGTGTCGGCGATCCGCGATTCGGTGACCGGGTGGGTCAGGAGGAATTCCGGCGGCTTGGCATCGAAGCGGTAGATGCGCATCAGGCGTTCGAACATGGTCGGCATGTTGCGCGGGTCGTAGCCGGCCTTCTCCAGGTTGAGAATGCCGATGCGGTCGGCTTCCTGTTCATTCTGCCGGGAGAAGCGCTGTTTCTCCTGGAAGGCGGCGGCCTGGGTCCCGGCAATGGTCGCGATGCCCGCGTCGCCACCACCGGCGGCGGCCACGATGATCCCGGTGAGCAGCGCCGCCATCATCGGCAGTTGCATGCGTTGCTGGGCTTCCACGCCACGGGCGAAGTGGCGCTGGGACAAGTGCGCGAGTTCGTGGGCCAGTACCGAGGCATATTCGCCTTCGGTCTGGGCATTGAGGAACAGGCCGCCGTTGATCCCGATGATCCCGCCGGGGGCGGCGAAGGCGTTGAGCTGGTTGCTGTCGATCAGGATGAATTCCAGGCGCCGGTCCTGCACCTGGCTGGTTTCCACCAGCTTGTAGACCGTGGTTTCCACGTAGTCCTTGAGCTGCGGGTCGTTCAGTTGCTTGACCTGGCTGCGCAGGAGGCTCAGCCAGGCGCGGCCCAGTTGATACTCCTGCTGGGGCGAGACGATGGAGGAACTGGCATCACCGAGTGACGGCAGGTCGTCGGCGAAGCCGGGGGAGGCGAGCAGGCAGGCGAGCGTCAACAGGGTGGGGCGCAGAAAAGTCATGCACAGGGCTCTAGTTCGGCAAAGCCCTTACTGTAGCCGCACACCACGCAGACGACCAGAGGTGGCACCGCTTGGGGTATCCTAGACGGCTCGAACAACCGACCCGGCGCGCCGCCAGGAGTGAAGCAATGACCGACGCTGTAGAGTATGACGCCGAGCTGGACGCCAGCGGCCTGAATTGCCCGCTGCCGTTGCTCAAGGCCAAGCTGGAGCTCAATCGCCTGGCCAGCGGCGCCGTGCTCAAGGTCATCGCCACCGACGCTGGCTCGCAGCGCGACTTCCGCACCTTCGCCAAACTCGCCGGGCATGCGCTGTTGCGTGAAGAGGAAGAGGCCGGGGTCTATCGTTACTGGCTGCGCAAGGCCTGATGGCGCGGTCTCAGCGTCGTCGTCGATTTTTTAAGGAATATTGATGTTCAAGGTGTTACGAGACTGGATCCAGCGCTATTTCTCCGATGAGGAAGCGGTGGTATTGGCGGTCCTGTTGTTCCTGGCGTTCACTGCCGTGCTGACCCTCGGCAAGATGCTCGCCCCGGTATTGGCCGGGATGGTCCTCGCCTA
Source organism: Pseudomonas sp. Mn2068 (assembly GCF_049319725.1). Taxonomy (NCBI): domain Bacteria; kingdom Pseudomonadati; phylum Pseudomonadota; class Gammaproteobacteria; order Pseudomonadales; family Pseudomonadaceae; genus Pseudomonas; species Pseudomonas sp. Mn2068. The sequence continues at coordinate 103,849 of NZ_JBMOUG010000015.1, forward strand.
CCTGATGCAGGGGCTGGTGTTCGGCCTGGAGCGCATGCGCCTGCCGGGCGCGGCGGCGGTCGGCCTGGTGTTCGCGCTGTTCATGGGCGGCCTGCTGCTGTTCATGCTGGTGGTGGTGCCGCTGCTCTGGCACCAGTTGATCACCCTGTTCAACGAACTGCCGGGGATGTTGGCCAAGTGGCAGTCGTTACTGCTGTTGCTGCCCGAGCGCTATCCGCACCTGGTGTCCGACGAGCAGGTGCTGCAGGCGATCGAAGTGGCGCGCGGGGAAATCGGCAAGTTTGGCCAGTGGGCGCTGACGTTTTCCCTGTCCAGCCTGCCGCTGCTGGTCAATATCATGATCTACCTGGTGCTGGTGCCGATCCTGGTGTTCTTCTTCCTCAAGGACCGGGCGACCATCCGCGACTGGGTCCGTGGCTACCTGCCCCGGGAGCGGGCGCTGATCACCCGGGTGGCGGAGGAAATGAACCGGCAGATCGCCAACTACATCCGCGGCAAGGTGATCGAGATCATCATCTGTGGCGGGGTGACCTATGTCGCCTTTGTCGCCCTGGGACTCAACTACGCCGCCCTGCTGGCCTTGCTGGTGGGCCTGTCGGTGGTCGTGCCCTATGTCGGCGCGGTGGTGGTGACGGTGCCGGTGATGCTGATCGCGCTGTTCCAGTGGGGCTGGAGCGACCAGTTCATCTACCTGATGGCAGTCTACGGGATCATCCAGACCCTGGATGGCAACGTGCTGGTGCCGCTGCTGTTCTCCGAGGCGGTGAACCTGCACCCGGTGGCGATTATCTGCGCAGTCCTGCTGTTTGGCGGGTTGTGGGGCTTCTGGGGCGTGTTCTTCGCGATCCCCCTGGCGACACTGTTCAAGGCGGTGCTCGATGCCTGGCCGCGCAAGGAACCGATGGTGGCGCCGCTGCTGTAGGGCGGGGGTTTCAGGGGGAGGGGCGTAGGCGCTGAGCCTGGTGGGAGGCCCCTTTTGTGGGAGCGGGCTTGCCCGCGAAGCTCTTCAGCGGTCTCAGGGGCCTCTTCGCGGGCAAGCCCGCTCCCACACACGCCCGCACCCACACAAGCCCGACTCCTAAGCGTACTTCAGGCCTTGTTCAGCGCCTGTGCCGCGGCCAGCACCGCATCCACATGGCCCGGCACCTTCACGCCACGCCATTCCTGGCGCAACACGCCTTTGGCATCGATCAGGAACGTGCTGCGGTCGACGCCCAGGTATTCCTTGCCGTACAGCTTCTTCAGCTTGATCACGTCGAACAGCTGGCAGATGGCTTCGTCCTTGTCGCTGATCAGCTCGAACGGAAACTCCTGCTTGCCCTTGAAGTTCTCGTGGGACTTCAGGCTGTCGCGCGAAACACCGAAGATCTCGGTGTTGGCGGCCTTGAACGCGGCGTACTGGTCACGAAAACCCTGGCCTTCGGTGGTGCAGCCGGGGGTGCTGTCCTTCGGATAGAAGTAGATCACCACCTGCTTGCCCTTGAGATCGGCGAGGCTGACGGTCTGCCCGCTGGTGGCCGGGGCCTGGAAATCGCTAACGGCTTCATTGATGACAACAGCCATGCTGGCTCCTTACATGGGGTTTTGTGGGCGCCACGGTTCGATCAGCGCGTCGAGGTTCATCGCGTCGGCGAAATCCAGGAACTGGTCGCGCAACCAGCTGATCTGCACGCCGGCCGGCAGGGTCACGGTAAAGGTGGCATTGAGCATGGTGCCGCCGGTCTGCGGTGCCAGGTAGGTATCGCAGGTGAGGTTCTCCAGCTCGACGTTGTGGTCGATGAAGAACTGGCACAGCTCGTTGATGATGTCCGAGCGGTAGGCCGAACTGACATAGGCGACGTACGGCAGTGCCTGGGGACGGCTTTCCAGGGCGCCGCTGCGGACCACGCTGACGATGAAGGCATGCTTCTTCGCCAGGTTCGGCAGGCCGGCTTCGAGGCGGGCCAGGGCATCCCAGCTGCCGGAAATCTGCAGGACCAGCGCACTGTACTCGCCGTGGCGGGTCAGGCGTGAGGTCACGACGGCGCAGCGATTTTCATGGCTGGCGCGGCACAGGACGTTGGTCAGCTCCATGGGGTTGGCGCCGAGGGCACTGATGACAAGGAATTGTTCGCGGACTGTGGGGGTGGACATGCAGCATTCCTAAAGCGATGAGCGGTCGGTACGACAGGGGCGTCGCGGGTCGGGTTCTGGTGTTCGCCGATCATTGACCTGACCGCGGATCGAACGCTTGCGCCGGGCTCAGGCACGGGCGAGAGCGGGCGATGGCAAGGCTGGATCGGGTTTCGGGCAGCGAAAAGGGAGGCTGGAACCCGGCACGTGACTGACTCAGTACCGATCAAAGTCTGAAGGGTAGCGAAAAGCAGCGCCAAGGGGAATGCTCATGGCGAGTACTTCGCTTGTACAAGGCTGATGGCGCCAGTACCATTACCGCTCTCTTTTTCCGGCAGGAGCGGTTGCATGATTGCGGGCAGTATGGTGGCACTGGTCACACCCATGGATGCACAGGGTCGTCTTGACTGGGACAGCCTGAGCAAACTGGTGGACTTCCACCTGCAAAACGGCACCAACGCCATTGTCGCGGTCGGCACCACAGGTGAGTCGGCTACCCTTGACGTACACGAACACATCGAAGTGATTCGTCGCGTGGTCGACCAGGTGGCGGGGCGCATCCCGGTGATCGCCGGCACGGGCGCCAACTCGACGCGTGAAGCGATCGAACTGACCACCAACGCGAAAACCGCCGGCGCCGACGCCTGCCTGCTGGTGACCCCGTACTACAACAAGCCGACCCAGGAAGGCCTGTACCAGCATTTCCGCACCATCGCCGAAGCCGTCGATATCCCGCAGATCCTCTACAACGTGCCGGGCCGTACCGCTTGCGACATGCAGGCCGAGACCGTGATCCGCCTGTCGACCGTGCCGAACATCATCGGGATCAAGGAAGCCACCGGCGACCTGGACCGTGCCAAGGCGATCCTGGCCGGCGTGAGCAGCGACTTCCTGGTCTATTCCGGCGATGACGCCACCGCGGTCGAGCTGATCCTGCTCGGCGGCAAGGGCAATATCTCGGTGACCGCCAACGTCGCCCCGCGTGACATGAGCGAGCTGTGTGCCGCCGCGATGCGCGGCGATGCCGTCACCGCCCGGGCGATCCACCAGAAACTGATGCCGCTGAACAAGACCCTGTTCATCGAATCCAACCCTATCCCCGTGAAATGGGCGCTGCATGAGATGGGCCTGATGCCGGACGGTATCCGTCTGCCGCTCACCTGGCTCAGCACCCCGAGTCACGAACCGCTGCGGCAGGCCATGCGCCAGTCCGGCGTCCTGGTTTAATTGAGGAAATACACCGCATGAAGCGATTGGCCGGACTTTCCGCACTTGCCTTGATTATCTCCAGCACCAGCGGTTGTGGCTGGATCTGGGGCCCGGAAGGTTACTTCCGCGACCGCGGCAGCGATTACCTGGAGGCGCAACAGACGCCAGCCATGCAGTTGCCGCCGGATGTCACCACCAGCAAACGCCTTGACCCGCTGCTGCCGATTCCACGCAACGTCGCCACCGAAACCGTCAAGGGCGAGTACGAAGTCCCGCGTCCGCAGCCGTTGCAGGCCGCGGCCAGTGCCAGCGACTACACCTTGCAGAAAAGCGGCGACTCGAGCTGGATCATGGGCCAGCACGCCCCGGCCGAGGTCTGGCCGGTGGCCATGCAGTTCTTCCAGGACAACGGCTTCCGTATCGACTCCCAGCGTCCGCAGACCGGTGAATTCACCACGGCCTGGCAGCCTGCCAGCGAGCTCTCCGCGAACATGGCCAAGCGCCTGGGCACCGGCAACTCCGCCGATACCGAAGCGCGCGTACGGGTTCGTATCGAGCCGGGCGTGCAGCGCAACAGCAGCGAAATCTACGTCGTCAGCGCCGAGCGTCCGGCTGGCAGCACCGCGAACGTCGACTTCACCGCGCGTTCGGTCAATATCGGTCGCGACTCGATCCTGATCGACGAAATGCTGTCCAGCATGAGCCGCAGCGCCGAGAAGGGCGGTTCGGTGTCCCTGCTGGCGGCCCGCGATTTCGACACCCCGAGCCGTGTCAGCCTGAGCCAGGACGGCAGCGGCAACCCGGTGCTCAACGTCGGCGAAGACCTCGACCGTGCCTGGTCAAGCGTCGGCCGCGCGCTGGAGCAGGGCGAATGGCGCGTTGAAGACATCAACCGCAGCCTGGGCCTGTACTACATCAACCTGGCGGAAAAAGCCGAGAAGAAAAACGAAGAGCCTGGCTTCTTCGGCAAACTCTTCGGCAGCAAGCCGGCCAAGGAAGAAATCGAAGCCCGTGCCGAGCGTTACCAGGTTCGCCTGAGCAAGGTCGGCGACAACGTGCAGGTGACTGTCGAGAAGGACATCAACACCGTGGCGCCGGCGGATGTCGCGCGCAAGGTGTTGGGCGTGATTCAAGACAACCTGGGCTGATTGCCATGCGTTTTGCCGTTCTCGGCAGTGGTAGCCAGGGGAACGGCACGCTGATAGCCAGTGGCGATACCTGCGTGCTGGTCGACTGTGGTTTCTCCCTGCGTGAAACCGAGCGGCGCCTGGCACGCCTGGACATGAGCCCGGCGCAACTGAGCGCGATCCTGGTGACCCACGAACATGCCGACCACGTGCATGGCGTGGGTTTGCTGTCTCGGCGCTACAATCTACCGGTGTATCTCAGTCGCGGGACCTTGCGCGGGATGCGCAAGCCCATCGAGCCCGCGGGTTTCGTGGCGGGCGGCGAGCGGTTGCAGGTCGGCGCGCTGGCCATCGATGTGGTTGCCGTGGCCCACGACGCCCTGGAGCCGACGCAGTATGTGTTCGATGACGGCCAGCGGCGTTTCGGCCTGCTGACCGACCTGGGATCGTATTGTGCAAGCGTCATGGACAGCTACAGTGGCCTCAATGCGTTGATGGTCGAGGCCAATCATTGCCGGGACCGCCTGGCGCGGGGGCATTACCCGACCTTCCTCAAGCAGCGGGTCGGTGGTGAACTGGGACATCTGAACAACCACCAGGCCGCAAGCCTGGTGGCCGAGTTGGGCTGGCAAGACCTGCAACACCTGGTGCTGGCCCACCTGAGCAGCAAGAACAACCTGCCGCAGCTGGCCCGGCAATGTTTTGTCGACACCCTCGGGTGCGACCCGGACTGGCTGCAACTGGCCGATCAAGATTCAGGGCTCGACTGGCGACATATCGCCTAGCCCAACAACTTAACAAGCGGAGCCCATCATGGAAAAACGTGAAGAACTCTACCGCGGCAAAGCCAAGTCGGTATACAAGACCGACGACGCCGACCGCTTGATCCTGCTGTTTCGCAACGACACCTCGGCGTTCGACGGCAAGCGCATCGAACAGCTCGACCGCAAGGGCATGGTGAACAACAAGTTCAACGCCTTCATCATGCAGAAACTCGAAGAAGCCGGCGTGCCGACCCAATTCGACAAGCTGCTGGGCGACAACGAGTGCCTGGTGAAGAAGCTCGACATGATCCCGGTGGAATGCGTGGTGCGTAACTACGCGGCCGGTAGCCTGGTCAAGCGCCTGGGTGTCGAGGAAGGCCTGAAGCTCAACCCTTACACCTTCGAGCTGTTCCTCAAGGACGACGCCAAGGGCGACCCGTTCATCAACGAATCCCACGTCGTGGCGTTCGGTTGGGGCACCGCCGAGCAACTGGTCCGCATGAAGGAACTGTCGCTCAAGGTCAACGAAGTGCTGAGCAAGCTGTTCGACGACGCCGGCCTGCTGCTGGTGGACTTCAAGCTGGAGTTCGGCGTATTCCACGGCCAGATCGTCCTGGGTGACGAGTTCAGCCCGGACGGTTGCCGCCTGTGGGACAAGGAAACCCGCAAGAAGATGGACAAGGACCGCTTCCGCCAGGGCCTCGGTGACGTCATCGAAGCCTACGAAGAAGTCGCCAATCGCCTGGGCGTACCGCTGTAATCGACGCAAGCATCTGATAGCACGTAATTTTTTTGCAATTGGGGCTTCGCTTCCGGCAAAAGTGTTGTTATGATGCGCGCCGTTGGAGAGATGCCAGAGTGGCCGAATGGGACGGATTCGAAATCCGTTGTACCTTCACCGGTACCTAGGGTTCGAATCCCTATCTCTCCGCCATTATTGAATACGACTAAGCCCCTGAGAACGTTAAAGTTTTCAGGGGCTTTTTCGTTTTCGGCGTTTTGTTCAGGGCATTTTCAGGGCATTTTCAGGGCGCCAAGGCGGCCCCGCAGACCTCCCGTGGTCCATCAGGGAGAGGGCTGTGCCAGTGCAACCGGTATGCCGGGGGAGCAGGTGAAATCGGTTGAAAACGTCGCTTGAATCCCAATTGTAAAAGGCTGATACCGTCCTTGCTTGAACGCATCAAGGGGGTGTACCTTCGGCCAATCAGGGGCTTGTATTGGTATGATTTTGCTTTAGAATTCCGCGCCCCAAAAAAACCAGAGGACAGGCATATGACTTCAGCAATCGCTGTCGCACAAGCTTTCCTTGACTTGGCAGCCAAGGAGAGGCGGTCTCTCACGAACATGCAACTGCAGAAACTCGTGTTCTTCTCGCACGGGATTCATCTCGCTGCATTTGGTGATTCGCTTATTGAGGAACCTGTGAAGGCATGGGATTTTGGCCCTGTCATTCCCGCTCTATATGAGAAGCTTCGCAGGTTTGGTCGGGGGGATGTTTCAAGAGACCTGGCACCGGAAACAAGAGGTACCCTTGATCCATCCGGTAAAGAGTTTCAGGCTATCCGCGCTGTCTGGAAAGCCTACGGGAATCGTGACGGCTGGTCCCTTTCCGAGATTTCCCATCAGGAGGGATCTCCTTGGGATGCGGTTTGGAATAAACGCCGTATGCACTACTGCGATATTCCAAACGACCTGATCCGTAGTTATTACTCTGACCGAGTGAAGCACACAGGGGCGTCACAGGTTGCCTGATCAGGACCCCTCTCCCTCGCCACAGGATGTATTGGCGGCAAGCCTCGAAGGTTTGCCGCCTCTCGACATTGAAGTCATTCCGGAGGACTTCACGCCCTCATCCAGGCTGACTTCTATCGTTCAAGAAGACCCAGCAGCCAGCCTTGACGATTACAAATTCAAGCGACTTCAAACAGAGATTGATGACTTATCACAACAATTGTCTGAGCGTCGCGACCTCCATTCGATCCGTACCAAGCATGCATGGCTTTTGTTTGGGTTGACTGTTGGATGGGTGGGGGTGATTTGGTTGGTGGTTCTTTTGCAAGGATTTGGGCAATGGTTTTTACCTTTTCCGGCTCCGGGACCTGACGAGAAGTATCTCCGGTTCGCTCTGTCCAATACGGTGATAGTCGCGTTCATGACGTCAACTACAGCCACTGTTCTTGGCTTATATGGTATTGCTGCCTACTGGCTTTACGGGAAAAAGCCACCGTTGAAGTCCGATAAGAGCGACAGGCAGAAGAGGGATGATGCAAAAGATTGACCAGGCAGCTCAGCAAGTACGGTCTTGTCCTGCCAGAACCCGCCAGACCAAGACCGCTTTCCAAAAGCACAGGGTTCAGGCCTTCAGATAGCCTTGAATCCGTCGCAGAAACCCTGCTTCGAAGGCCTCTCGGCACTGTTTCTTCAGATAAAGTCGGCGACGTTGAGCCAGTTCGGTCCACAGCGGCGATGTGCCGTGCCCGTTCAGCCATCGCTCGGCCTCGCGGGCACCATCGGCGAGCTCCCGGGCGAAGTGGGTGTCCCAGGGCGTCGGGCCTTCGTTGGCATCGTTGGCGGCGCGGCGTGTCGCCGGAATCGTGATGGGGCGGGGCGGTGGCGAGTCGAACCGCTGGAAGGCCAGGGTGTAGAGCGCGATGGCGTCGGCGATCAGGCGATGGGCCAGGCGCTCCTGTTCCGGGTCACGAAAGGCCACGCAACGGGCACCGTCCAGGCAGAATCTGGCCGCGACACGGAAATGAGCGGCTGCCTCGCTGGGATGCAGGGAGGCCAACCGGATCAGGTCGGGCGGTGGCAGACGGGACAGTAGCGAGCGATCAATCATGGAGGGGACCTCCGTGATCGCGGTGCGGCAAGGCTGGACGTAGCGGGCGGTGCCCGTGCGTAAAAGGGGGGTAAGCCATTCTCCTTGTCTCCTCGGACGATTGAGGAACTGACTCCCACCGTTGTCACGCGGAGTAGGGAGGCAGACCGTGCGAGGGTGACAAACCGGCGTCCGAGGGAACCGGCCAGGCCGAAGCCTGCCCCACACGGTCCGCCATAGGTGTACTAACCGAGCGCAATAATGCGGCAGCCAAACAGCCATGACGCGATACCGCGCCTCGAACACTTTCAGGTTGTCACACCCGGCCACAGGATTGACTGTGGCGGGACTAGGCTAGTGGCGGCGCTGCCAATCTAATAGTCAGGCATGGACTAGGCAATAGAGGCCTGGGTCTTATTATCTTGTAGGCTTTTTCCTGCCAGATAGTTTCAGACAGCGCCTGAACGCTACCGGTCAGCCGGGTTGGGCCACCAGGCTATTGCTGACGTTGCGCCCCAGCACCAGCACCGTGGCAAAGCCGCAGCCCACCAGGGCCGTGGCCAGGCTCAGCAGCACCGAGCTGCCCAACTGATCGACGATCCGGCCGCCGAAGAACGAGCCCAGCGCGATAATCACCTGGAACAGAGCGACGAACAGCGGCATGCCACGTTCGACATCCTTGGGTGCCACGACAAACATCCAGATGCTGGCGCAGGCCGGGAATGCGCCGAAGGCGAAGCCCCAGAGCGCAATCAGCATCACCGCGCCGGTCATGCCGGTGGCGAAGTAGGGGAACAGGGCGGTGCTGGTGCCGATCATCAGCGCGACCAGCAACAAGGTGTAGCGTACGCTGCGGTTGGCGGCGAAACCGGCAAAAATATTCCCCAATACCCCGGCCACGCCAAAGAGCAGCAGCAGTGAGCCAATGGTCGGTCCGTCGAAGCCGGAACTATTTTTGAAAAACGGTGCGACATAGGTGTAGGCGGCAAAGTGAGCCAGACCGATGAGCAATACCGCGATCAAGCCGATCCGGGCGCGTGGATTGATAAACAAGGCGGGCAGGTCTCTGACCAGAATGGCCTTTTCCGGGTTGAGCCGCGGTAGCAGGAAGACCTGTGCCAGGAGCACCGGTACACCCATCAGCGCGGTGATCAGGAAGGTCATGCGCCAGCCCATCAGGCCACTGAGCCAGGTGCCCGCGGGCACGCCCAGCACGGTGGCCAGGGTCACGCCGACCATGATGATCGAGGTGGCCTGGGCCACGCCCACTCCCCTGGGGGCCAGTCGGCCGCTGAGGGCGATGGCGGTGGCCCAGAAGCCGCCGATACTGATGCCCAGCAATACGCGACCGAACAGCAGCAGGCTGAAATCGCTGGCGAAGGCCACGACCGAGTTGGCGACGATCATGATCAGCGTCAGGCCGATCAGCAGGTAGCGACGGTCCATGGCGCCAATGCCGATGGACAGCAGGGGGGCGGCCAGGGCGGCCATGATGCCGGGCAGGGTGACCATCAGGCCGGCGTGGCCGGCACTGATACCGAGGTCGGTGGCGACGTCGTTGAGCACGCCCACCGGGAGAAACTCACTGGTAACCAGGGCGAAGGCCCCCACGGCGACCGAAAGAATCGCCAGCCACTGCTGTTTGACGCTTTGCTGATTATGTTCGGGTAGGCCGCGAGGGGCCTGGCTGACGCTTGGCATGGTGTGGTGTTCCAGGGTGCATGTCGCCTGAAGCCAGGCGAAGGGGGAGAGTTTGGCGGCGATTATATGAATGGGTTTCGACAATCAGGCAGGCGGTCGTTTCGATAGTCATCATCAGCGCAATCAATGCAACGCTTCAGGCCGCAAGGGGTTGCTCCGAGTCCGGGTGCTTCGGCCAAAAGGTCTTGAGTTGACTGATCGTGTAGACGTCGATGGCGACGCCTTTCTACACTGATAGCGTTTTTGGGGAGCGGGGGCAACGGATGAATCGTAACGAATTGCGCAAGGCCGACATCAACCTGATGGTGGTCTTCGAAACACTGATGCTCGAACGCAATGTGACGCGGGTGGCGGAGAAGCTGTTTCTCGGCCAGCCGACCATCAGCTCGGCGCTCAATCGCCTGCGGGCGATGTTCAACGACCCGCTGTTTATCCGGGTCGGGCACCGCATGGAACCGACCGCGCGGGCCGAGGAAATCATCCAGCACCTGTCCCCGGCACTGGACTCGCTGTCCAACGCCCTGAGCCTGACCCACGATTTCGATCCGACCAGCAGCACCATGACCTTTCGCATCGGGCTGTCGGACGATGTCGAGTTCGGCCTGTTGCCGAACCTGCTGCGGGCCCTGCGCCAGGAGGCGCCGAACGTGATGATCGTGGTCCAGCACGTCGACTACTGGCGTATCCCGGACCTGCTCGCCTCGGGCGATATCACCGTCGGTATCAGCCAGACCCGCGGCCTGCCGGCCAATGCCAAGCGCAAGCTGCTACGGCATATCCAGCCGATGATCCTGCGTGCCGACGCCTCGTCGAGCCCGATGACCCTGGATGAATACTGTGCCCGCCCGCATGTGCTGGTTTCCCATACCGCCAATGTCAGCAGCCTGGCCGACGAGTGGCTGGCGGAGATCGGGCGCAAGCGTCATGTGGTGTTGTCGGTGCCGCAATACAGCGCCTTGCCGGCCCTGCTGGCGGGAACCGATCTGATCGCCGGCCTGCCGGACTACACCGCCCTGGCGATGGCGGCGTCGGGTGCCTTGTTCGCCGAGCCGTTGCCCTTCAAGGCGCCGACCCTGGACCTGTCGATGGTCTGGCTCGGCATCGTCGACACCGATCCGGCCGAGCGCTGGCTGCGTTCGCGGCTGGAGAAATTCATGAGTGACCGGCTGCCTCTCCAGGCTCCCTGAGCGTGGCGCCAGAGTTTCATGGTCTTTGTCGAAAGCTGCGTGTTATACCTAGTGGCATCTTTCCCCCGACGTTTCGGAGCCCGTCCATGCCTCACGTTTTTCTGGAGTACACACCGAACCTGAGCGACTTCGACGCCGACAAGGCGTTGTTGCGCATCAACCATGCCCTGGTGGCGTCCGGGCAGTTCGCCGCCGAATCCGATATCAAGAGTCGGGCCACACGGTTGACCACCTTTCGCGTGGGCACCGGCCTGGGCGAGCGGGGCTTCGTGCATGTGAAGCTGGAGCTGTTCGGCGGGCGTTCGGTAGAGGTGAAGAAGCAACTGTCGGAGAGCATCCTGAGCAGCCTGAAGGACCTGGATGGCTGGCCGTCGACGGTGGAAGTGCACCTGTCGGTGGATGTGGTCGACATGGTGCGCGAGACCTACCTCCAGACGATTCTCTGAAGCGCATATGACAACGCCCTCCCGGGTCGTCCGGGAGGGCGTTGGCGTTTTTTCAGAACGGTTTGGTCGGCAGGTATTTGCCGTCGAGGGTGATCACCGCGCGGGAGCCGCCTTCCGGGTCCTCGACCTTCTTGATATCCAGCTTGAAGTTGATGGCGCTGATGATGCCGTCGCCGAACTGTTCATGCACCAGGGCTTTCAGGGTGGTGCCGTAGACCTGGATCATTTCGTAGAAACGGTAGATCGTCGGGTCGGTTGGGATACCGGCCGGGATGCTGCCACGCAACGGCACGCTTTGCAGCAGCCGGCTGGCATCCTGGTCGAGGCCGAGCTTGGCGCAGACCACCTCGGCGGCCTCGGCCGGCAGCGGATGCTGACCGAGCAGGGCGGCGGTGACAAAGGCCAGGCTCAGGCCGGTGCCGTCGGTCAGGTCCTGCCAGGACAGGTTCAGGCGCTGCTTGGCGTCGATGATGGTGTCGGCCAGGGCCAGGCGTGGGGTCTGTGCGAATTGGGACTGCAGCATGGTGATTTCCTCTTTTACGGGATGAGTTGGCGAGTCAGGCAACGTGTTGTGGTTGAGTCGACAGCGCGCAGGCTTGCGGGTGTTCGGCAAGGGAGACAAAGCGCCCGGTGCGGCCGTCGAGGGTGGCAATCGAGCCGCTTTCGATGTCGTAGACCCAGCCATGCAGGTTCAGTCGGCCTTGTTCCAGCGCCAGGGCGACCGAAGGATGGGTCTTCAGGTTGGCGAGTTGGGCGACCACGTTTTCCCTGACCAGAGCGTCGAGGCGTGCTTCGGGCGAGGCATGGACGCGGGCGGCATTGATGACCTTGGCCGACTCGGCATGGCGCAGCCAGTTGGCGACGGCCGGCAGGTGGTCAAGGCATTTGCAGGTGGAGATGGCGGTCATCGCGCCGCAGTCGGAATGGCCGCAGATAACGATATCGCGCACCCCCAGCACGGCGACTGCATACTCGACGGTGGCCGATACGCCACCGGGTTCCGGCCCGTAGGACGGCACGATATTGCCGGCATTGCGAATCACGAACAGGTCGCCGGGCTCTTGCTGGGTCAGCAGTTCCGGGACCACCCGGCTGTCCGAGCAGGTGACGAACAGCACATCGGGGTTCTGGGTCGTGGCCAGTTGCTTGAACAGTGCGCTGCGCCCCGGAAAGGCTTCGCGCTGGAACTTCAGGACGCCGTCGATAATGGCTTGCATGGGCTTTCTCCTTGCGTGGCTGATGGGGCAAGGATGGAAGTTTTCAGTCATAGCGTCCAAGACCGGCTTATTATGGTTTCCATAAGTCAGACCTATAGTTGGATGTCCGATGCTCCTACGTCATGTGCGTTATCTGCTGGCGGTTGCCGAACACGCTAATTTCACCCGCGCCGCCGAGGCGCTGCATGTTTCCCAGCCGACGCTTTCGCAACAGATCAAACAGCTGGAAGAGTCCCTGGGCGCGCCGTTGTTCGACCGCTCCGGACGCACCGTGCGCCTGACGGATGCCGGTGCGGCCTATGTGCGATTTGCGCGACTGGCCTTGCAGGACCTGGAGGCGGGCAAGCGGGCGATGCATGATGTCCAGGACCTCAGCCGGGGAACCCTGCGCCTGGCGATGACCCCGACCTTCACCGCCTACCTCGTCGGACCGCTGCTCGAACAGTTCAACCGCTGCTATCCGGGTATCACCCTCAGCGTCGAGGAACTGACCCAGGATCGTCTCGAAGCTGCCCTGGCCGAGGATCTGCTGGACATCGGCATTGCCTTTGCCGGCACGCACCTGGCGGATATCGACAGCCAGGTGCTCTTCACCGAAACCCTGAGCCTGGTGGTCGGCGCGGCTCACCCGCAGGTCGGACGCACTGCTCCCTTCAGTCTCCAGGACCTTGAGCGCCAGCCCCTGATCCTGCTCAGCAGGGATTTCGCCACCCGCCAGCACATCGATCTGTATTGCCGCCAGCAAGGCATCGGTGCCCAGGTCGCGATCGAGGCCAACTCCATCAGTGCGATCGTCGAGATCGTCCGGCGCGGGCAACTGGCGACGATCCTGCCGAGTGCGATTGCCCGCGAGCAGCCGGGCCTGGCGGCCTTGCCCCTGCAACCGTCGTTGCCCACCCGCAGCGTGGCCTTGCTGAGGCGCCAGGGCGCCTATCGCAGCGCCGCCTCCCAGGCGTTTGTGCAGACCATGCTGGCGTGGGGGAATGTTTAGTCGCCGTGCAACCAAGCTTTGTAAAAGCTGGATTTAACGACTTATTGCATCGTGTGAATCTGCGGGTCTTTGTCTATTGCGGCAGCTCTATGGACGGTTGGATCAACGGCAACAAGCATGAAGCTTCGACGGGCGCCCAGGCGCCGGGCGTCGTTTCGTCTCGCCCGTCGATCACCGTTCCCAGTCTGGTCGCCCTCCCTTCCGAACTGGCCTTCTGGGCGTTGTGGCATTGTCGTCATGCGCGCCCGCCGGATCCGCGTCATTCCCGTTGAGTCATTTCACTGATCGCAGGCGGCCCGTGCCGGTCGCCTGGTTCGAACCGGTGGGCGCCCGAGCGCCCGCCTGACGCGGAATACGAGAAGCCCATGAGTGTCGCCTGCCAGTCCTTTGCTGCCCCGGAAGAAGCCCGGTCGTTCCTTGAACAGAACCCCGATATCGAGATGTTCGAGCTGTTCATCGTCGATAACAACGGTGTGCCCCGTGGCAAGTTGTTGCACCGCGATGAATTGCTGGCGGTGTACGCCAGTGGTCGCCCGCTGCCGAGCACCATTCTCGGCCTGACCCTCAATGGCGACGATGTGGAAAACTCCGGGCTGGTCTGGGAGGTGGGCGATATCGATTGTCGTGCCTACCCGATCAGCGGCAGCCTGCAACGCATGCCCTGGCGCCTGATCCCGACGGCGGCGGTGCAGGTCAGCATGCACCCCACCGAGGGCTTGCCGGCCACCGTGGCCGATCCCCGGCAGTTGCTGGCGCGGGTGATCGGGCAGTTGCAGGCCGACGGTTATTATCCGGTGATGGCGGCGGAGCTGGAGTTCTACCTGCTGGACCAGCAACGCGACAGCAATGGTCGCCCGCAGCCTGCCCGCGATGCCGATGGCGGACGTCCGCGTTCCACCCAGGTCTACGGCCTGCGCGAGCTGGAGCAGATCGAACCGTTTCTCGCCGACCTCTACAACGCCTGCAAGCTGCAGGGCATTCCCGCCCGCACGGCCATTTCCGAATACGCCCCCGGCCAGGTGGAAATCACCCTGGAGCATCGTGGCGATGCCTTGCAGGCCATGGACGAAGCCGTGCGCTACAAGCGGTTGGTCAAGGGCGTGGCGCACAAGCATGGAATGATCGCCTGCTTCATGGCCAAGCCTTTCGATGACCTGGCCGGCACCGGCATGCATATGCATGTGAGCCTGGCCGACAAGGATGGCCACAACCTGTTCGCCAGCGAAGCCGTCGACGGTACGCCGCTGTTGCGGCAGGCGGTGGGTGGCATGCTCGCGACGCTGCTCGATTCGTTGCTGCTGTTCTGCCCCAATGCCAATTCCTATCGGCGTTTCCAGAGCAACAGTTATGCACCGCTGGCGGCGACCTGGGGTGTCGACAATCGCACGGTGAGCCTGCGGGTGCCCGGCGGACCGGCTGATTCGCGGCACATCGAGCACCGGATCTGCGGTGCCGATGCCAATCCCTACCTGGCCGCCGCCGCGATCCTGGCGGGAATTCATCACGGTATCCGCCAGCAACTGGACCCGGGAGCGCCCATCGAAGGCAACGGTTATGCACAGGCCGGCGAGCGTCTGCCCACCGACTGGCTGACCACCCTGCTCGCGCTGGAAAGCTCCAGCTGGGCCCGCGAAACGTTCGGCGGCGAGTTCCTCGGTGTCTATCTGGCGGTCAAGCGCGCCGAGTACCGGCAGTTCATGGGCGAGGTCGGCGAGCAGGACTGGCGCTGGTACCTGCATCAGGCGTGAGTCCCCGGTAACAAGGCAATTGGGGGCCGGAAGTGCCTTCTTGAGCGGCAGCGGCATTTTTTTCACGAAATATTGATGCACGCCTGACTAAGGTTCGAGTGCAGTCGGGAGATGCATCGTGTTTCCCGGCTGCTCCCCCGGTCAGCCTGGTGTTCCAGGTGGAACCGGCACCGGCCAATGCACCAGAGTTCGTCAGACATGTCAGCGCAGCCACCCTCACTCGTCGAGCTTGAATTCGCCCGCCAGCATGCGCGCGAACATGCACGGGTGTGCCGCGAGGTGGCTCCCGGTGGCCTGCTGCGCCGCCTGGGGCACTGGCGCGAGAAGCAACTGATGCGCCATGCGCTGAAGGTCGCCGGCGAACCTGGCCTGGTCCTGGATCTGCCCTGTGGCGTGGGGCGGTTCTGGCCGGTCCTGGCGGAGCGGGGCAATCGTGTGGTGCTGGCGGCCGATTCGTCCCAGGACATGCTCGATCATTGCGCGGTCCATCATTCTCTCGAATTGCTCAAGCGGGTCCGGACCTTCCAGAGCTCGGCGTTCGCCATCGGCTTGCCGGAAAACGCGGTGGATTGCATCTTCTGCGTGCAGTTGTTCGCCTATGTCGCCGATAAGGCGCAGCGCCTGGCGATGCTCCGGGAATTTCACCGGGTCAGCCGCGACACGGTCATTGTCTCGCTGTGGGTGGATGGCAATGTCATGGCCTGGCGGCGCCGGCGCCTGGCGGTTCGCTCGGGCCTGGACAGTCAGCGCGTGGTGCTGGGCAAGGCGCTGATCGAAGCCGAATTCCAGGAGGCCGGCTTCGAGATCGTCGGTCATCGGGATTTCCTGCCGGGCTATGCCATGCGTCGGGTCTATGTCCTGCGCAAGGACAGTTGATATCTCCTTGGCCGGGCTGAACCTTATGAGTAGGACTATTCTTTTTTCGCAGCGAGCCTTTTCACTCATGCTGTTGCAGAGTGAATGCTCGGAAATCGCCTGTGGCGATATATACTGCGCGCCATTCTTCAAGGGAGAGCCGTGTGGCCATCGATATTCACTGGATTCGCGACAACGATAGCCTCGGTCAGCATTGCACTGAATGGCAACAATTACCCTTCGTTGCCCTCGACACCGAATTCATGCGGGTCGACACCTTCTATCCCATCGCGGGGCTGATCCAGATCGGTGACGGCGTGCGCGCCTACCTGATCGACCCCTTGACCATCGACAACTGGCAACCCCTGGCCGCCTTGCTGGAGAACCCGGCGGTGGTCAAGGTGGTGCATGCCTGCAGTGAAGACCTCGAAGTCCTGTTGCGCCTGACCGGCAGCCTGCCTGCGCCGCTGTTCGACACCCAACTGGCCGCCGCGTACCTGAACCTGGGGTTCTCCATGGGTTATTCGCGCCTGGTCCAGGAAGTGCTCGGTATCGAACTGCCCAAGGGCGAGACCCGCTCGGACTGGCTGCAACGCCCGCTGTCGGAAACCCAGGTCAGCTATGCCGCCGAGGATGCGCTGCACCTGGCCGAGGTCTACACCCGCCTGCGCCCGCAACTGTCGGACGACAAGTACGCCTGGGTCCTGGAGGACGGCGCCGAACTGGTTGCCAACCTGCGCCGCGAGGTCGACCCCTACGAGGTCTATCGCGAGGCCAAGCTGGCCTGGAAGCTGTCCAGGGCACAACTGGCGGTGCTGCGTGAACTCTGCGCCTGGCGCGAGCGCGAGGCCCGGGCCCGTGACCTGCCGCGCAACCGGATTGTCCGCGAGCATTCCCTGTGGCCATTGGCCAAGAGCCAGCCGGATAACCTGGTGACCCTCGCCCGCATCGAAGACATGCATCCGCGTACCGTGCGCCAGGACGGCGAATTCCTTCTCGAACTGATCAAGCAGGCCGGCAACGTGCCGATGGACCAGTGGCCGCCGGCGGTGCCCGAGCCGCTGCCGATCGAAGCCGGGGCGCTGGTCAAGCGCCTGCGGGCGGTCGGCCAGGCCGAAGCCGAGCGTCTGAACATCGCGCCGGAACTGATGCTGCGCAAGAAAACCCTGGAAGCGCTGATCAAGAGCGGCTTTCCTGACGGACCTTATCAATTGCCCGATTCGCTGCGTGGCTGGCGCCGCGAATTGATGGGCCAGGCCTTGCTCGATAGCCTGGCGACTGCCGGAGAACAGCCTTGAAACGTATTTGCTCCATCTACCGAAGCCCGCGCAAGAACGAGATGTACCTCTATGTCCTCAAGAGTGACGCTCTGGAGCGCGTGCCGGAAAACCTGCTGCTGGCGTTCGGCAAACCGCAGCATGCCTTCGACCTGGTGCTGACCCCGGAGCGCAAGCTGTCACGCGAAGATATCCACAAGGTGCTCGAAAACCTCGAGACCCAGGGCTATCACCTGCAGATGCCGCCGGCGGAAGACGAGTACATCGAACACTTGCCCGAAGAGCTGTTGCGGCGCAATGATCCGGTCTGACGGATATCTCTGAATGCCCTGTCCAGGGCATTCGACTCGAATGGAATGTATTTTCTGGCGGTGGCCGAGCACGATGGAGAGCGCTTCGTCGGCGGCCGCCTGCACCGTTTTTGAAAGGTTTGAACCATGCGCGTTCTGATTGCCGAACACGACCACGCCCTGTATGCCCGCCTGCTGCGCCAGGCGGCACCCGAACTTGAAGTGATGACCAGCGGCGATTCGGCCACGTTGTCGAACCTGGCGGCCGATTGCCCGATCTGGCTGGGCCAGCCGGACCTGTTGGCGACCCTGTTGCGCCAGGGCCACCAGCCGCAATGGTTGCAATCGACCTGGGCCGGCGTCACGCCGCTGCTGGCCGAAGGGCTGCCGCGCCACTACCGGCTGACCCGCGCCGTGGGGATCTTTGGCCAGGTGATGGCCGAGTATGTGCTGACCTACATGCTCGGTCACGAGCGCGAAGTGCTGGCGCGGCTGGTCAGCCAGGTCGAACGCAAGTGGGACAATCGCATGGGGCAGAGCCTGGCGGGGCGCAAGGTACTGATCGTCGGCGCGGGCGATATCGGCCATAGCGTGGCGCAGTTTCTGCAACCGTTCGGGGTCGAGCTGTACGGGATCGCCAGCGAGGCCCGGGAGCAACCGCCGTTTATCCGCGTGGATGCCCTCGAGGCGCTGGGCGAGCGGGTCGGCGAGGTGGATTACGTGATCAACCTGTTGCCCAACACACCCAATACCCATGACCTGTACGACGCGGCGCTGTTCAAGCGCTTCAAGCCGACCGGCCTGTTCATCAATGCCGGACGCGGCGTGGCGGTGGTCGATGCGGACCTGGTGGAGGCCTTGAAGGAGGGGCATCTGGCGGGGGCGGTGATCGATGTCTGCCGCCAGGAGCCGTTGCCGCAGCGCCATCCGTTCTGGACGGCGTGGGGATTGTTGCTGACCGGCCACAGTTCGGCGCCGACTTCACCGACCATGATGGTGCAGTTGTTCGTCGATAACCTGCGGGCCTATCAGGCCGAGACCGCGTTGCGCGGGGAAGTGGACTTCGATCGCGGGTACTGACGATCCTGGTTGGCAGGGCTGGCCACAATCCCTGTGGGGGAGAGTGGCTGGCCCGCGAAGAGGCCTTCGAGATCGCTAAAGGCTTCGCGGGCCAGCCACGCGCCTACAAGGTGTGCGCAGTGCTGCGGTACCGGGCGATTACAGGCTGAAATCACCTTCGGCCGCCAGCGCGCTCAACGGCTCGCGTGGGCTCGGTACTTCGCGGGCCTGCAGGTAGTCGGCCAGGGTCGCCTTGTCGCCCAGCTTGCCCACCGCCACCGCCGCGTGCAGGGCATAACCTTCTGGAATCTTCAGTTCCTGGCGGGTCAGTTCCTGGTCGAAGCCGGCCATGCCGTGGGTGTGCCAACCACTCTTGCTGGCCTGCAGGGCCAGGTAGCCCCAGGCCGAACCGGTGTCGAAGGTGTGCCACAGGGCCGGGGTTTCCTCGGCGGCGCCGGGGACCTTGAAGGTGGTTTTCGAGATCACGATGATCAGCGCCGAAGCGTGTTGCGCCCAGCCACGGTTGAACTCGTTGAGCAGGCCGAGGAAACGTTGCCAGTTCGGCGTGTCACGGCGCGCGTAGAGGAAACGCCACGGTTGCGAGTTGTAGGCCGACGGCGCCCAGCGGGCCGCTTCGAAAAAGCTCAGCAGGGTTTCTTCCGGAATGGCTTCGCCAGTGAAGGCGCGAGGCGACCAGCGTTGGGTGAACTGGGCATCGATCGGGTAATCGGCGACACGTGGATTGGCGCTCATGGGAAATTCCTGAACTAGAGTCTGGGATGAAGGGTGTGAGTCGAGCCGGGCCGTTGCCGCGGTGTCCGGTCGTGATGCCTGGCCCGTGTACGTCTGCTTCGTGCGGCGCGGTGGAGCGCTAATGGCAGTTGGCTAGGGGCTTTCGCGACGATCAAAGCTACTGCGCGGCGTGCCGGCTGACAAGCCTTCTTCAACCGACAGTCGCCAATGCTTGGCCCTTTGCGGCGCGGGCACTAGACTGGCGGCCTTTTCACTACCCGATGCAGATGTTTGAGCCATGGCCGCAAGAGTCGAACCCTTCTGGATACGCAAGACCCTCGATCAACTCGATCAGGAGGAATGGGAGTCGCTGTGCGACGGTTGTGGCTTGTGCTGCCTGCAAAAGCTCGAGGATGAGGAGGACAACAGCGTCTATTACACGCGGATCGCCTGCAAGCTCCTCGACCTGAAGACCTGCCAGTGCACCGACTACGGCAATCGTCGCGATTCGGTGCCCGACTGCATCCAGCTCACGCCGGGCAAGGCCGACCAGTTCAAATGGTTGCCACCGACCTGCGGTTATCGCCTGGTCAGCGAGGGCAAGGACCTGCCACTCTGGCACCATCTGGTCTGTGGCGATCGCGATGCGGTGCACCATGAGCGGATTTCCCAGTCCGGACGCATGCTGGCCGAAGGCAGCGTGCCCGAGGACGATTGGGAAGATCACCTGATTTTCCGCGCCGGTTGAGTCAGGCGGGCCCGAGGGAGTGTGTATGCCGGTGCATTGCCGACTGTTGCTGGGGTTGCTGCTGCTGATGCTGGCCGGTCCCGGTTGGGCCGGGAAAAAAGTCGACCTGGATTATCATGTGCGCCTGCTGCCCCAGAGCGATCAGGCCGAAGTGCGCCTGACCCTGGCCCAGGGCTCGGCGGTGCGCAGCCTCGACTTCGACCTGGGCAGCCAGGGTTACTACACCGACTTCAAGGCCGACGGCCAGTGGTTGCAGGCACCCGACCAGGCCGGCAGCGCCAGCCGCGGGATCTGGCGGCCGGCTCCCGGCAAGGCCAGTCTCAGCTATCGGGTGAGCATCAGCCATCCGCGCAAGAACGGCACCTTCGATACCCGCATGACCGCCAACTGGGCCCTGTTGCGCGGCGAGGAACTGGTCCCGCCGGCGCACCTGGACCAGCAGGACGGCACGGAACTGGTGGCGCGCCTGGAGTTCGAGCTGCCCACCGGCTGGAAAAGCGTCGAGACCGCCTGGCCCCGGATCGGCAAGAACCGCTTTCGCATCGATAACGTCTCGCGCCTGTTCGATCGCCCGACCGGCTGGATGCTGGCTGGCAATCTCGGCAGCCGGCGCACGCGCCTGGGGGAAACCGAAGTGACGGTCGCCGGTCCGCGGGGCGAAGGTATGCGGCGCATGGATGTCCTGACGCTGCTGACGTTTGTCTGGCCCAAGGTGCAGGAAGTCTTCCCGCGCAATCCGCCGAAACTGCTGGTGGTCGGGGCGGGCGAGTCGATGATGCGCGGCAGCCAGGCGGCCCATGACTCGATTTACCTGCACACCACCGGGCCGCTGATCGGTGAGTCGGGGGCCAGTCCGCTGGTGCGCGAGCTGGTGCACGTCTTCGGGCGGATCAACGACAGCCATCGCAGCGACTGGATCGGTGAAGGCCTGGCGGAGTATTACGCCATCGAGCTGGTGCGCCGGGCGGGGGGCATGAGCGAGGAACGCTATCAGGCCCTGCAGGCGAAGCTGGCCCGCGTCAGCCACAAGGTCACCGGTCTGCGTGGCGACCAGGTCAGCGGGCCGACGGTGGCCCGTGCGGTGTTGTTGTTGCAGGAACTGGATC
Source organism: Pseudomonas sp. Mn2068 (assembly GCF_049319725.1). Lineage (NCBI taxonomy): Bacteria > Pseudomonadati > Pseudomonadota > Gammaproteobacteria > Pseudomonadales > Pseudomonadaceae > Pseudomonas > Pseudomonas sp. Mn2068. The sequence goes on from NZ_JBMOUG010000015.1 coordinate 125,236, forward strand.
GGGAAATTCGCCAGCGCACCGGCAACCAGCACTCGCTGGATGATGTGAGCCGGGCGGCGATGCGCCTGGACACGGTGACGACCCACGAATTCATCCAGCTCAGCGAGAGCGTGATGGGTGGGTCGTCGAAGGTTCTGGCCAGTGATCTGCTGAAGTAGGCTCGGGTTCCCGCCTCAGGCTCAGGCTTTGGGCGTCTTCAGCGAGTCATTGCCGGTCACGGTCGCGGTGCGGGTGGCCGCGTCGGCATTGGCCTTCATCTGCTTCAACTCATCCGCGGCCCGCTCAATCTTCGTGCGCACGCCGTGCAGGTCCTGGCGACCTTTTTCCAGCAGGCTCTTGGCCGAGCTGTGGCCGGTGATGCCGCGGGCCAGCGCCACGCCGCCGATGGCCACCTGGATCAGGCCGAACACGCCGCCACGGCGCAGGCCCTTGCCCATCATCACCACGCCGCCGGCCAGCGAGCCGATACGCTCCCAGCCCTGGACGTTCTGGCGCGGATCCGGGGACTGGAACGGGGTGGATTCGATGCGCTGTACGATTTTGCTGTCGCTCATGGTCTGTCTCCTGGACGGTCAATCGATAGACGGCTGATGGATAGACTGCAGACTGCGGGCGGCCGTGCGGGTTCCGACAATCTCAGAACTTGGGGCCCGAGCGGGTGTTGTTGCCCTTGGCCAGGCGGTCGTAGAGCACCACGTTGACGGTGGCGGCGAGGTTCATGCAACCGGTGGTGGGGATGTACACCACATCCTCGCACCAGTCGCGGATTTCCTTGTCCAGCGAGCCGTCTTCCGGGCCGAAGATGTACAGCGCGCGGTCCGGGTGGGTGTACTCCGGCAGCGAGCGGGCGCCTTCCACCAGCTCGACGGCCACCGGGATGCAGCCCAGGGGCAGGATCTTCTTCAGGTCGTCGATGCCGATCAGCGGAATGTCCTGGTGGACCTTCTTGGTGTCGGTGACGAAGTCCCGGGCCCGCTCATAGCGCTTGCCGGTATAGAACACCGAGGCCACGCCGTAGCAGCCAGCTGCACGCATCACCGAACCGACGTTTTCCGGTGACTTGGGGTTATACAAACCAATGCAGCTGTACCTTTTGTTTGCCACGAGCCGGGTGCCTTCCAGGAAAAAGACGCGATTATACCGGCATCTCCGTCAGGCCGTGGTGTCGGGATAGTTCGAAGGGAACAGCGCCCGTCGGGTTTGTTCGTCGTTGACCTGCTTGAAGGCATGGCTCTTGCCGACCTGGCGGGCACGGGCCACGGCCGGGCGGGCATCGATACGCTGGAACCAGGCGGACAGATGGGGGTAGGCCGCCAGTGGCGACTCTTCGCCCTTCAGCACGCGCGACGCCCGGTCGATCCAGCCCCAGGCCGAGATATCGGCAATCGAGTAGCTGTCCCCGACGATATGGCTGCGCCCGGCCAGATGCCGGTCCAGCACCCGGTAGTGCCGCTCGGCTTCGCGGCGATAGCGGTTGATGGCGTACGGAAGACTCTCCGGGGCCGAATGCTGGAAGTGCACCGCCTGGCCGGAAAACGGCCCGAGGCCGGTGCCGATAAACATCATCCACGACAGCAGTTCGCCGCGATCAGCGGGATCGCCACCGAGCAGCCCGGTCTTTTCACTCAGGTACAGCAGGATCGCGTTCGAGTCGAACACCCGTACTTCGCGACCGTCCGCACCTTCGGTATCGACGATGGCCGGTACCTTGCCATTGGGGTTGATCGCCAGGAACTCCGGGCTGTGCTGCTCGCCCTTGCTGGTATCGACGGGGACCACTTCGTAGGGCAGCGCCGTTTCTTCAAGAAACAGGGCGACTTTGGCCGGATTGGGGGTCGGGTGGAAAAAGAAACGGATCATGGCGAAGGTCCAGGCTGAAGTTTTAGATCGAGTGTTATAAAATAGATCGAAACCCGGGTGTGTGACAATCGCCGTTCGACTTCAATTTGAATCAATGTGTGAGTTATGGCGCGACCAAGAGAATTTGACGAGGCCCGTGCACTGGAGGCGGCGATCCGCTGCTTCTGGATCCGTGGCTACGAGGCGACCTCGGTGCGGGACCTGGCGCAGGCCATGGGCATCACCGGGGCCAGCCTGTACAACGCCTACGGCGACAAGCGTGCGCTGTTCGGCCGGGCGCTCGATCATTACATCCAGAACGGTTTCTGCGAGCGTTCCGCGCGTCTGGAGCAACAGTTGCCGCCCCGCGAAGCGGTGCTGGCGTTCTTCGACGAAATCATCGAGCGCTCGCTGAGCGACCCTGAGCACAAGGGCTGTTTTATCGTCAACGCGGCCCTGGAGGTGGCGCCCCACGATCCGGAGTTCAAGGCGCTGCTGGCCAAGGTCCAGGAGGGGATGGAGGACTTTTTCCTGCGCTGTATCCGTGCCGGCCAGGCCCAGGGCAGCATCGATGCGGCGCAGTCGGCGGACGATCTGGCGCGCCTGTGCCTGGGCGTGCTGATGGGGCTGCGGGTGCTGGCCCGCTCCAGACCCGAACGGGCACTGCTGGAGGGGCTGGTGCGCCCGCTCTTCGCCTTGTTGAAATAGCCCGTCCTGGTTGCAGGCATGGGGCTTACAGCGCCTGGGCGAATTGCTGCCGGACCAGCTGTCCGATCAACTCGATGTCGGCCTGGGGACTGAGGTCCTGCGCGCTGCCGGCGCCACCGGTGGCCTGCAATGCCAGCGCGCTTCCCGGTTCCTGCTGTTGCAGCAGGTAGTCGGCGCCGCAATTGCCGCAGAACACATGATCGCCCGCGCGGTGCGCGCGCCTGAGCACCACGGTCGGCCCGCACATGCCGCAATGGCGCAGGGGAATGCCCTGGTCGGTATGCCCGATGATCGGGCTCAGCGCCCCTGATTCCCCGAGCTGGATGAACAATGCCCCGAAGTGCGCGTCGAACTGCGTTCCCAGGTGCTTGCCGATGATCTGCAGCGCCTGCTCCTGCGGCATGCCGGCGCGATAGGGGCGGGTACTGGTCATGGCATCGAAGGCGTCGCAGATGCCGACGATGCTTGCCAGGTGCGGAATCTCGCCGGCCTTGAGTCCCAGCGGATAACCCCGGCCGTCGGGCATCTCGTGGTGCAGGCGCACGGCGTCCTCGACCAGCGTCGCCAGCGGATGGGCATGCAGCAGCCGATAGCCGATGTCGGGGTGGGTCTTGATCACCGCGTACTCTTCGTCGCTCAAGGGCCCGGCCTTGCGCAGCACCGCGTCGGGAATGCCGACCTTGCCCAGGTCATGGACAAAACCGCCGAGGGCAATCCGCGCCACTTCCCCGGCTGCAAAGCCGGCCTTTTGCGCCAGCAGTTCGCAGAACTGCGCCACCCGCCACAGATGCCCACCGGTATAGGGATCGCGCGCCTCCACCACCCAGGCCATCACCAGCAGGCTGGACAACAGCTCCTGGTCGGCACTCGATTCATGTGTCGGGTTGCGTGGGCCCAGCAGGTTTTGAATCCATTGGTTCAGCTTCATCGAACGAGATCTCGGTGCAGGAACAAGAGACGGGTGGCCATCAATAATGGCACTTTGCCTAGTCGAGTCTGGATGGCGCTTTAAATTACAACCCATGGAAAAAATCTTCACCTTGTATTTTAGATCGATCGATTTAAAATGCCGGCCATCTCAAGGCGTCCCGAGGTCTCTGGCGCGTTGCCTCGGCCGGGTAGTGGCCTCACAGGAGAGTGCGTGATGATCACCGGCTGGTTGCTGGAGGCTTCGGTGCGTCGCAAGTTGACGCTGGGATTCGGCATTGTGCTGCTGCTCACGGCATTGCTGACGGGGATCGCCTGGTACAGCATCGGGCAATTGACGATGCGTAGCGAAGCGTTGGTGGACAGCGTGTCGCTGGATACCCAGATCGCCGCTGTGCGCTTGCAGGAAAACGAATTCGACCGCACCGGGCAGGGCACGGCCGTCGACGCGTATGCCGGGCAGATGCAGGCGTTGTATGGCGGGGTCGACAAACTGCAACTGAGCCTGGAAAGCGATGCGCAACCGGTCCTGGGGCAAATCCGCGAGGTGGCCCGGGCCTACCAGCAGAGTTTTGCCGAGTTCGTCGCGGCGCGAAGCCAGGCGCGCACGGCGGAAAGTGCCATGGTGCCGGTGATGGAGAATATCTCCGACCATTTGACGAGTCTGCGCACCCAACTGTTCGAGCAGATGCGCCGCGACCCGGGGGTCACCGTCGATCAGGCCCAATCGGTAGCCGAACTGCAATGGCTGATGGCGCAATTGCGTGACCAGGTGCGCTTGTATATCGCCGATCCCCAGCCCGAGGCGCAGTTGCGCGTTGCGCAGATTGCCGACCGGATCCGGGTACAGGGCAACGATCTGTATGGACAACTGCCCGGTGATGATCTGCAAACCGCGTTGCTGGGCGCCTTGCAAGCGGCGGTGATCTACCAGGACCGGGTCGTGGACTTTCACGACAGCGTGCTCAAGAGCCAGCAGGCCAAGCAGGCGATGCTGGCTCAGGCCGTGGATTTGCAGCGCTTGAGCGCGGCGGTCTATCAGCGGCAACTGGAAGGTCGTGGCCACGATGTCCGGATGGCCCTCGGTGAGCTGCTGGTGGCGGGGTTGCTGGCATTGTTGCTGGGGATGTTGTCGGCCTGGGTGATGACCCGGCAGATCGTGCCGCCGCTCAAACGCACACTGGCCCTGGCCCGGCAGATCGCCGCGGGTGATTTGACCGGTAACCTGGAAAGCCACCTGCGCGACGAGATCGGGCAGATGATGGGCGCCATGCGCGAAATGGCCGGGCATCTGCGTCAGTTGATCGGACGTATCGGGGACGGCACGCGACAGCTGACCGGGGCCGCCGAAGGCCTTTCGACTGTCACCGCCCGCAGCAGCGCGGGTGTTGCCCAGCAGCGTGAGCAGACCGAAGAGGTGGCTGGCGCGATGATCTCCATGGTTGCCAGCGCCCAGCAGGTGGCCCGCAATGCCCAGCAGGCCTCGGAGGCGGCGCAGGCAGCCGAGCATCGCAGTGTCGAAGGCAATCGCGTGGTCAGCCAGGCGATCGAGCATTTTGAAGCCTTGGTGCTCAATGTCGACCGCTCCGCCGAGGCCATGGAGCGCCTGCGTGCTGACGGCGAGCGTATCGGTGGCGTTTTCGGGGTGATTCGCGAGGTAGCCGAGCAGACCAATCTGCTGGCGCTCAACGCGGCCATCGAAGCGGCGCGTGCCGGCGAGGCGGGGCGAGGGTTTGCGGTGGTTGCCGATGAGGTGCGGGCATTGGCCCAGCGCACCCAGCGTTCCACCGAGGAGATCGAGGAGCTGATCGCGGCCCTGCACGGCGGTACCGAGCAGGCCACGGCGATCATGCGCCAGAGCCAGCATATGAGCCAGTCCAGTGTGACCCTGGCGCGCGAGGCCGGTGGTGTGCTCAGTGAAATTCGCCAGTCCGCTTCACTGATCCAGTCGATGAACTCGCAGATTGCCACGGCCGCCGAGCAGCAGACTCGCGCCTGCGAGCAGATCAGCGGCAACCTGGCCCGCGTACGCGATATCGCCGACGAGTCGGCACAGTCGACTGCACGCACGGCGGCGGCAAGTCTCGAGCTGTCGCGCCTGGGGGGCGACCTGAGCGTGCTGGTGCAGCGCTTTACGGTGTAGCCCGATAACGGCTTACTCGTCTTTCTTCATCAACCCGGCCAGGGCGGCGAACGGGTTGTGGGTGGCCTTGGCGATCTTCGGGCTGCTTAGGGAGCTGTCGCCGAAGTACTGCTGGTCGGTGTAGCGCGAGTGTTCGTTGTCATGGCAGAACAGGCAGAGCAGTTCCCAGTTGGAACCGTCCTGCGGGTTGTTGTCATGGTTGTGGTCGCGGTGATGCACGGTCAGCTCGCTCAGGCGCTTGCCGGAAAATTCGCGGGCGCAACGGCCGCAGACGTGCGGGTACATTTTCAGCGCCTTGTCGCGATAGCCCATCTCTTTATCGCGTTTCGCATCGGCAAGAATGCGGTCCAGCTTGGCGGTATGGGAGGGTGGGTTGGCCGAACTCATGGGTTCACCTTGTCGAATGGGTTAATGACGGTTATGCGGCAAAGTTTAGCTCAGTTCTTGAGCTTCTCGGCGATCCAGATGGTGTGGCGCGTGCCCTTGTTGCCGTGGGCATAGACCTGGACTTCTTCGGCCTTGAAGCCGGCCTTGCGCAGTTTGTCGGAGAAATGGCTGTCGGCACTGGCCGACCACACGGCCAGCACGCCCTTGGGCCGCAGGGCCTTGGCGCAGGCGCTCAGGCCACCTGCCGAGTAGAGCCAGCTGTTGGCTTTCTGGGTCAGGCCTTCGGGGCCGTTGTCGACATCGAGCATGATCGCGTCGAAGCCATTGGGCTCGGCCTGCAGCACCTTGGCCACGTCTTCCAGGCGGATCACCGTGCGTGGATCGGCCAGCGGCCTGCCGGCTTTTTCACCGAGCGGGCCGCGGTTCCACTCGATCACACCCGGTACCAGTTCGGCGACCACAACCTCGGCCGTCTTGCCCAGGTGCTTGAGCGCCGAGGCCAGGGTAAAGCCCATGCCCAGGCCGCCGATCAGCACCCGCGACTGCGGCCGGCCGGCGACCTTGCGGCAGGGGATCTCGGCCAGGGCATCCTCGGAGCCGTGCATGCGGGTGTTCATCAACTGCCCACCGTCGCCGCCCTGGATCTTGATCACGAAGTCCTCGCCATACTCGAACAGGCACAGGGCACCGCCGTTTTCGGGAATCGGTGTGGTGTCGAGCAGAACGAAACGTTTCATGGAAATCTCATTGAGGAGGGCAAAATGGTCGCGTTGCGAGTAGCCTGATAACAGACGGATCGGTGTGACGGCGCCGCTATTGGATAAAAGGCGCGATTCTATTGAAAGGCATTATTTTATGATCAAAGGCACTATTTTCATGATCAAGAGCATTATTTTATGATCAAGGGCACCATTCTAACGGCCATTGTCCTGTCCGCGCTGACCTTTACCGCGGTGCAGGCCGAAGAGCTGTCGCCGGTACCGGTGACCCCGACCCCGGGCTCCCCCGGCACGGCGACCCCCACGCCTTACCCGCAAGTCACGCCGCGTACGCCACCCAAGCCCGGCGAGCCGCTGCCGAGCATCGAATTGCCGTCACCCCCCAGGGACCAGACGCTGCCGGGCCTGGAGCAGAACGACAAGAACGACAAGGCCAAGCCGATCTCCAGCTAGATCTGCTGCGAGAGCAACTGCCCATCGGCCATGCGCAGGCGTTTCGACAGCGCGATGGCGATGGCGCGAATGATCTTGGCGGCGATCTTCGGCGCGTCGTTGAGCATTTTTTCCAGGGAGTCCTTGCCCAGGTTCAACAACTGGCAGTCGCTGGCGGCGACGCAACTGGCCGAGCGCCGCTCGCCGTCAAGCACCGCCATCTCGCCGAAGGCCCGGCCGGCACGCAGGGTGGCAATCACCACGGGCTGGCCGGCGTCATTGTTCTTCTGCACATTGACGCTGCCGTAATGGATGATGCACATGAACGTGCCGGCATCGCCCTCGTGGAAGATGGCCTCGCCCTTGCCAATGGTGCTGATGCTGAAATAGCCGGCCGCCGCCTGGCAGTCCGCCGGCAGCAGTTGGTTGAACAGGCCGCAATCCATCAGCATGTCGCGAATTTCGTTATTCAGTAAGGTCGGTTCTGGCATGGTCCACGATCTGTTCTTGTTGCTTGTTCTTTCCGGGGTTCGAGGCCCGGCGGCCCAGAGTTAAGACAAGGCCGTCGGGCAGAGTTCCTCAGGCAATGCCGAGAACCTTGAAGACAAAGCCATATTCGAGCGCTACGTCACGTAATCCCTGGTAACGCCCGCTCATGCCGCCATGGCCGGCGCCCAGTTCGGTCTTGAGCAAGAGTAGATGCTCATCGGTGCGGGTGGCCCGTAATCTTGCCACCCACTTGGCCGCTTCCCAGTACTGCACGCGGCTGTCGTTGTAGCCGGCAATCACCAGTGTCGCCGGATAGGCCTGGGCGCTGACGTTCTCGTAGGGCGCATAGGCCTTGATCCGTGCGTACACCTCGGGCTCCTGCGGATTGCCCCACTCATCGTATTCGGTGACGGTCAACGGCAGGTCGGGGTCGAGCATGGTGTTCAGCACATCGACGAACGGCACTTCGGCAATCGCCGCCTGGAACAGCTCCGGACGCTGGTTGAGCACGGCGCCGATCAACAGGCCGCCGGCGCTGCCACCGCTGATCACCAGTTGCCGGGAGGTGGTCAGGCCCTCGGCGATCAGGTGTTCGGCGCAGGCGATAAAGTCGCTGAAGGTGTTCTGCTTGTGTTCCTGCTTGCCGGCGCGATACCAGGCCTCGCCCAGTTCGCCGCCGCCGCGCACATGGGCGATGGCAAAGGCCACGCCGCGCTCCAGCAGGCTCAGGCGGGCATGGGAGAACCACGGGTCGAGGCTTTCGCCATAGGCACCATAGCCATAGAGGTAGAGCGGGGTGGCCTGGCCGAGCAATTCGCGCTTGACCACCAGGCTGATCGGCACCTGCGTGCCGTCCGGCGCGGTCGCCCACAGGCGCTGGCTGACGTAGGCGTCGGCATCGAACGGGCCGAGCACCGGGGTTTGCTTCAGCACCTGCTGCTCGCCGCTGGCGAGGTTCAACTGGCGGACCTGGGCCGGGCGATTGAGGGCTTCGTAGCGCAGGCGGATCCTGTCGCTGTTGAACTCCAGGCTGTCCTGCACGTAGAGGCTGTAGGCGGCATCCGGCAATTGCACGCGGTAGGCCGGCAGCCCCTTGGGGTGCACCTCGATGATCGGCAGGCCGCCTTCACGCAGGCTCAGGCACAGGGCCTGGGCATTCAGGGTCAGGCCTTCGAGCATCACCTTGTCATTGTGCGGGATCAGCCGTTGCCAGTCTTCGCGACGGGGAACGCCGTCGTCCGCGGCCTGGAACAGGGCGAAGTTGATGCCGTCCTGGTTGCTGCGGATAAACCAGCGCCACTGATCCTGGTACTGGCCGTGGTCGACGAAATACTCATGGCCTTCGACCCTGGGCGCCAGGCAGGTGAAGGCCCGGTCCGGCGTATTGGCGTCGAGCACCCAGGCTTCGCTGGTGGTCTTGCTGTTGAGCAGCACCACCAGTTGCCGTTCGGAGCTGGTGCGATAGCAATGCAGGAAAAACCGTCCGTCAGGCTCGTGCAGCACGGCTTCGGCACCCTGTTCACCGAGTCGATGGCGATACAGCTTGTGCGGGCGGTGGGTGTCGTCCAGTTCGCCGAAGAACAGCGTGCGGCTGTCGTTGGCCCAGGTCATGCTGCCGTCGCAGTCCTCGAACGGCAATTCGATCAGGTTGCCGCTGGCCAGTTCCTTGACGTACAGCTGGTAGACCTCCTCGCCGGTGGTGTCGAGGCTGTAGGCCAGGCGCTGGTGGTCCGGGCTGATGCTGAAGGTGCCGAGGGAAAAGAAGCCGCCATTGGCCAGCACGTTGGGATCGAGCAACAGCTCCTCGGCGCTTTCGTCCACCGTCAGGCTGTCATCGGCCGGGCGCGGGCAGCGATAGTGGCGGGCGTACTCGTCACCGGCGGTGGTGCGGGTGTAGTAGAGAAACGGACCCCAGGGCGAGGGCAGCGACAGGTCGGTCTCGAGAATCCGCCCCTTGATCTCCTGGAACAGGCTTTCACGCAGCCCGGCCTGGTCGGCCAACTGCGCTTCCTGGTAGCTGTTTTCGGCCTTGAGGTAGTCGAGCACCGCCTCGCTGTCGCGCTCCTGCAACCAGGCATAGGGATCCGGGCCCGGGCCTGTACGGGCAATCGGGGCAGTGCTGACGGTGGCTTTGCGGGACATGGGCAACTCTCTATCTTGAGGATCGCTGACGGCGGTGCAGCCGGGCCGGCGAAAAGCCGTTATCATAAGCCTCTCAGTGCGACACGCGTAACGTGTCTTCGAAGCCTCATGGTGTAAGGTCATCTTGAGGGGGTTCCGATACACGAACCCGACACCCGAGTAACCATCCTCGTGGAAAACAAAACCATATAGAAGTCCATTGTCTTCAAGGACTTGCCGCAGCGGCGGTGACAAAAACCCTAGGTCGATAAGCGCTTCGCAGCTCGATTCCTGTGCCGGTATTTTTGGCCAGTAAGCGCATGTTAAACATCAGCCCTATCTGGGCTTAACCCGCGCGGGAGAAAATCCCCGCTGGGGTTTTCTCCTGCCAATGCAACAGGAGGAAACACTTCAATGAGTTAGCTGCGGAAGCAGTCCTGACTCTCATCTGAACCGAAGACATGGGCAAAAGCTCCGTCTGTCATGGTCCAACGATCTTGCTCGCAAGCTCGTAGCGGACTCGTTGTACGACCAACGATAGCCTAGGAAGACATGCGTCACTGGTAACGGTGGGGTGTGAAGCTCTTCCGACAACGTGGTCCCCGTAAGGGAGCGTGTTATCGCGAGGTAGCGCGCAGACAATCCGGAGCAGCACTGGGTTGAGACGCTAGGCTGGCTGGTATGGGTAATGTAAGTGAACCGCTGATAAACGCCGTAATTATGAACGAGCCAAAGCTGATGAGAGGCTCGAGCCAAAAGGCATGTGGTCGGATACTTCCGTTGAGACAGGGGGTACGTCGTCATCAGACCACCGGTGAAAAGGCGGGCCCTAACCCAGTCGTGTGACAGGCAGGGAACGTGGTAAACCCGTATAGCTGCCTTCGGGCAGGTGAACCGTGAGGGGATCTATTGGCTGTGCGGGTATGGGATCGCAGAAAAAGCGAAAGCTGGGCTGTAATAGCTCAGATAGGGGTTGGGACATTACCCCACGGGAAACCGGGCAGACTTCTGCGTGGTCTTTTATCGCATGAACACTGAGTGAGTCCGTCTCAATAACCCTTGGGATCCAGATACTGGGGATCCAAAAATCGACCCTGGCGGGGTGCACACCCCGTCAGGGGGTGTGCACGTCTTCCATTCGGGTCAATCGAGAGGAAGGCAGCATGAAAGAGTACAGCGATAAGCTAGTGCCTGCGCCTTCCGGCGCTCCGCAACAATGGCATGAAATCAATTGGTGTCTTGTTCAGCGGTATGTTCGGGCGATGCAGGTACGGATTGCGAAGGCTTGTAGGGAAGGTAGATGGCGAAGGGTGAAAGCCCTGCAACGGATGCTGACCCGTTCACACTCGGCCAGATGTCTCGCAGTAAGGCGAGTGACCGAGAATCAGGGTAAACGAACGGCGGGAGTCGACCGTGTACTCTGGAGTAAACCTGACGCTAAATGGAGAGCAGCAAAGGAGCTGAAGCGCCATGGGTATAAACCATTACCGTTAAAGCGGGTGTTTATCCCTAAAGCCAATGGTAAGGAGCGCCCTTTGGGCATTCCCACTATGACTGACCGAGCAATGCAGGCACTACACCTGCTTGCCTTGGCACCAGTTGCGGAAACCACGGGTGATCCAAATAGCTACGGCTTCAGGATGGAGCGCTCGACGGCGGATGCAATGAGTCAGTTGTTTGTAACCTTGTCCAAGAGGGTCTCGGCCCAATGGATTTTGGAGGCGGACATACTTGGTTGCTTTGACCATATCAACCACGACTGGATGATCAGGAATGTCCCTATGGACAGGATGATCCTAAGGAAGTGGTTGAAGGCTGGTGTAGTACACAAGGGGCAGCTACAAGCAACGAATGCCGGAACGCCACAGGGAGGTATCATTTCTCCCACACTGGCGAATTTGGTTCTCGATGGTCTAGAAACACAGCTCAAGCGGCATCTGGGCGTAACTAGAGCACGAAAACTGAAAATCAATGTGGTGCGATATGCGGATGACTTTGTGATCACAGGGGTTTCGAAAGAAGTACTGGAATCCGAGATCAGACCTTGGGTGGAGCAGTTCCTGGCGGTTCGCGGGTTACAGCTTTCAGCCGAGAAAACGCGCATCGTCCACATCGAAAAAGGCTTTGACTTCCTGGGATGGAACTTCCGCAAGTATGACGGGAAGTTACTGATCAAACCGAGCAAGAAGAATGTCGCAGCGTTCTATCGCAAGGTGAAGGAGGTTATCGATGCTAACAAGATGGCAAAGCAGGAAAATCTGATTCGACTGCTTAACCCAATCTTGCGAGGCTGGGCGCTGTATCACCAGCCAGTTGTAGCTAAGCAGACGTACACACGTATGGATAACCTGCTGTTCCATGCTCTCTGGCGATGGGCTAAGCGGCGACACCCGAATAAGTCTCTAATCTGGATTCGGGAGAAGTACTTCCGGAAAATCGGAAACAGAAACTGGGTGTTTGCCACCTTACTGACAGATGAGAAGGGAGAGAAACGGGAGGCAGCTCTGTACCAGGTCGCTGGAACGGCCATTGAGCGACACAGGAAAATCAAAGGGGAATACAATCCTTTTGACCCCTCGATGGAGGAGGAAGGCGAGAAACTACGGATGGGACGAATGCTCAAGAAGCTGAAGTACCGCCGTCAGATTCTTACCCTCTATAAACGACAGAAAGGGCTGTGTCAGATATGTCGACAGGCGATCACCAAGGAAACGGGATGGCACGATCATCACGTAATCTACCGCTCCCAAGGCGGTGGAGACACCTTGGATAACCGGGTACTATTGCATCCAGTTTGTCATCACCAACTCCACAGTCGTGGGGCTAATGTGAAAGAGCCGGCTTCGTAATGAAGCTTTCTAAAGACTTGAGCCGTGTGCGTTGAAAGGCGCACGCACGGTTCTTAGGGGGGGATGGGCCAGTAATGGCCCGTCCCTACCCGACTTGCCAGCCATGCCATGGACACCATGACCGAGAACGACTATCTGATCGCCTGGGGTTGTTACGCCTTTGCCGCCTTGGGCTGCCTGTTGGTGTGGTTTCGCCTGACCCGCTGGACCTGGCGCTGGTTGCGCGAACCGCTGCGCCTGGTGGGGGCGGTGCTGCTGTTCAGCCCGACCATCCTCGATCCGGTGAAAGAACGTTTCGCCCCGGCGGTCGCGATCACTGCCCTCGACCTGTTGTTCAAGGTCGGCAACAACGCCTGGCGCGCGGTCTCCGATCTGTTCATGTACCTGATCATCGCCCTTGGCGTGTATGCGGTCTTCGTGCTGATCCGCTGGCCGATCGAACGCTCCAGCAAGGCCCGCAAGCTGCAGTCGGAAGCCGCCGCCGCCGCGGCTCGTGCTGAAGTCGAGGCGGATGACCAGCCTTTCGCCACGCCGGATCGCCAGGAGCGCCCGCGTCGTCCGCCGCCTCCCGCCGCTGCCGGTCGTCCACGGGTCGAGCCGCGTTTGTAAGCGTGTTCCTGCATTGAAGCGAGAGTCCGAGCATGTGTGAATTGTTGGGCATGAGCGCCAATGTGCCGACCGATATCGTTTTCAGCTTTACCGGGCTGATGCAGCGCGGCGGACGTACCGGTCCCCACCGCGACGGCTGGGGCATCGGTTTCTACGAAGGTCGCGGGCTGCGCCTGTTCCAGGACCCGGCCGCGAGCTGCGAGTCGGAAGTGGCGCAACTGGTGCAGCGTTACCCGATCAAGAGCGAAGTGGTGATCGGCCATATCCGCCAGGCCAATGTCGGCAAGGTCTGCCTGTCCAACACCCATCCTTTTGTCCGTGAACTGTGGGGGCGCAACTGGTGTTTCGCCCATAACGGCCAGCTGGCGGATTTCCAGCCGCCGGGCAGTTTTTATCGTCCGGTCGGCGATACCGACAGCGAAGCGGCCTTCTGCGACCTGCTCAACCGCGTGCGCCAGGCCTTTCCCGAGCCGGTGGAGGTGGAAGAGCTGCTGCCGTCGCTGGTCCAGGCCTGTGCCGAGTATCGCGGCAAGGGTGTGTTCAACTGCCTGCTCAGCGACGGCGACTGGCTGTTCTGCTATTGCTCGACCAAGCTGGCGCAGATCACCCGCCGCGCGCCCTTTGGCCCGGCACGGCTGAAGGATGTCGATGTGATCGTCGACTTCCAGGCCGAAACCACCCCCAACGACGTGGTCACGGTGATCGCCACCGAACCCCTGACCGAAAACGAAACCTGGACCCGTTACGAACCGGGCCAATGGAGCCTGTGGCGGCGCGGCGAATGCGTCAGCCAGGGCCAGACTGAATAAGGACGTCCGTTATGTGGTTGAGTTACCTGCGGTTGATACTGTTTACCCTGGGGCTGCTGATCGGCGTCCAGGTGCCGGGCTTCATCAACGACTACGCCAAGCGCGTCGAGGCGCATCTGATCGAGGCGCAGACCGGGCTGCAGGGCTTCCAGAAGACTGCCGAGCAGTTCTTCAAGGGCGACCTGCAGGCGCTGGTGGCGCACTATCGCGCCAGTGACGACCCGGTCTTCCGCAGCGATGCCGACAGCCTCGGCACCTTGCTCAACCGCCAGCGCCTGCTCGATGACCAGTTCCAGGCGATGCAGGGCCCCTGGTACAAGCGCGCGTTGCAGGTGGCGTATGCGGCGGACCCGGCGATTCGCCAGGAAACCCTGCAGGGCTACACCTACCAGGTGCTGCTGTCGCCGGAAGCGATCGGCTGGGCCATGGGCGCGGCGCTGCTGTTCTCCTTCGTCATCGAAGGTTTCTTCCGGCTGGTGGATTGGGTCGTGCTCGGCGGCAAGCGCCAGCGTGAGCGCCTGGCGCGGCGGGAGCGGGGCTGGTAACCGCCCGGTCGCTGGGGATGGACCTGATCCATCTGTGGGAGCCGGCTTGCCGGCGATGGCGTCCGCAAGATCGACACAAGATCCAAGGGCTTCTTCGCGGGCAAGCCCGCTCCCACAAGAGCTAGGCCTTGCTCAGCACCACGTACTGTTCCCCGACCTTGCTGGCATAGCTGTGCAGGACCTTGCGGCACAGCGCGACAATCTCCTCCACCAACTCCACGCCGACCCGCCAGGACACCACCACTTCCAGGTTCGGCGGGCGCACTTCCAGCGCCAGCAGGGTCAACTCGCCCCGCGCCAGTTCCTCGCTGACCAGTGCCGGCGGGAAAGCGCCGATACCGAAGCCATCGCGAATCAGCCGGGTAATCGCCGACACCGAGTTCACGCAGTTCAGGCGTGGCGCCGGGACCCCGTGGGTCTGCATCAGGCCGAGGATTTCCTGGTGCGGCCGGGAGTTCTTGGAGAAGGTCACGATGCGTTCCCGGGCGATCTGCGCCAGGCTCGCGTACTCGCGGTTGTAGATCGAGTTGCTGGCCACCACCCAGCCCATCGGGTAACTCGCCAGTTCCAGGCTGCGGATGGACTCCTGACGCAGCAGGTCGGTCTGCAGGATCAGGTCGAGAAAGCCTTTTTGCAGCTGATCGCAGAGGTTCAGCGCGGTATCGGCCACCAGCTCGATTTCCACCAGGGGAAAACGGTCCATCATTTCCGCCACCAGGGGACTGAGCCAGGTGTGGATCACCGAGTCCATGACCCCGATGCGCATACGCCCGACCTTGGTCGAACTGATCTCGATGGAGTGCTTGAGGGCCTGCATGGTGTCGATCATCTGCTCGGCATAATCGAGCACCTTGAGCCCTTCGGGAGTCAGGCTGACACCCCGTGAATCGCGCAGGAACAGTTTGACCCCGAGCTCGCTTTCGAGCACCGCGATCCGGCTGGAGATGGAGGCCTGGGTGGTGAACAGCTTGTCCGCGGTCAGGCGAAAGCTCTTGAGCCGGGCGACCCAGACGAAGGTTTCGAGAAACTTGAGATTCATGCAATCAACTTTTTCTTATGCCTGGGGACGGCTTTTATTAGTTGGACGCAGAGGGCGGGTGCAACCAAAAATGGCCCTCGACCGGTGAATCACGATAAGCGTCGCCGGCCGCCAGAACAATACCAATAAGTTTGCTGTGGAGAATTTCCCCCATGAGTACGCCCGACTCGCTGGATGTTGCCAAGCCCGAGGGACCACCCGGTCCGTTCGCCTGGTATCGCCATATCAATCAGCAGGAACGTCGGACGTTCTGGAGTTGCAAGATCGGCTATGGCCTCGACGGCATGGACACCCAGATGCTCAGCTTTGTCATCCCGACGCTGATCGCCCTGTGGGGTATCACCACCGGCCAGGCCGGGCTGATCTCCACCAGCACCCTGATCGCCTCGGCCCTCGGAGGCTGGATCGCCGGGATCCTCTCCGACCGCATCGGCCGGGTGCGCACCCTGCAGTTGACGGTACTCTGGTTCGCCTTTTTTACCTTTCTCTGCGGTTTCGCGCAGAACTACAACCAGTTGCTGGTGGCGCGGACCCTCATGGGCTTCGGCTTCGGCGGCGAGTGGACCGCCGGCGCGGTGCTGATGGGCGAGGTGATCCGCGCCCAGGATCGCGGCAAGGCGGTGGGCATGGTGCAATCCGGCTGGGCCCTGGGCTGGGGGCTGACAGCGATCCTGTATGCCCTGCTGTTTTCCTGGCTGCCGCCGGAAGACGCCTGGCGGGCGCTGTTCCTGCTGGGCATCGTGCCGGCGATCTTCGTGATCTTCGTCCGCCGGCTGGTCAAGGACCCGGAAATCTATCGCCAGGCCAAGGCCAGGGAAGTACCGAGCAACCCGGCGCGTTTCTACGAGATCTTCGCCCCGGGGATGCTCAGCATCACTGTCCGTGCGTCCTTGCTGACCACCGGTGCCCTGGGCGGTTACTACGCCATCACCTCCTGGCTGCCGACCTTCCTGAAGAACGAGCGCGGCTTGAGCGTGCTGGGCACGGGCGGCTATCTGGCGATGGTGATCATCGGCTCCTATGTCGGCTACGTGATCAGCGCCTATCTGACCGACCTGCTGGGGCGCAAGAAGAACTTCATCCTGTTTGCCGTCGGCTCCTTCACCATCGTCCTGCTCTATACCCAGTTGCAGGTCAGCAACGAAGTGATGTTGTGGCTGGGCTTCCCGCTGGGTTTCTTCGCCTCGGGGATCTTCAGCGGCATGGGCTCGTTTCTCACCGAACTGTTTCCAACCCGTATCCGCGGTTCGGGCCAGGGCTTCTGCTACAACATCGGCCGCGCGCTGGCCGCGCTGTTTCCCCTGCTGATCGGCCTGCTCAGCCAGACGGTGCCGTTGAGCGTGGGGATCGGCGCCTTTGCCGCCGTGTCCTACGGCGTGGTGATTCTCGCGGCCCTGAGCCTGCCGGAAACCCGTGGCAAGCAACTCGAAGCGCAGTAATCTGTGGGGCGCGGGTACTGCGCCCTGAATCAAGTCGATAAAAAGCCCACAGGAGCACCTACCGTGAGCCGCCTGTTACTGAATTGCGATATCGGTGAAAGCTATGGCAACTGGACCATGGGTCTGGATGCGCAAGTCATGCCGTTCATCGATTGCGCCAACGTCGCCTGCGGTTATCACGCGGGGGATCCGAGCATCATGCGCAAGACCGTCACCCTGGCCCTGGCCAACGATGTGCGGATCGGCGCCCATCCGGCGTATCCGGACCTGGTCGGCTTCGGTCGTCGTTCCATGGCCTGCACCCCCCAGGAAATCAAGGACCTGCTGCACTACCAGATCGGCGCGCTGGACGGTATCTGCCGGGCCCAGGGCGCGCGGGTCAGCTATGTCAAACCCCATGGGGCGATGTACAACGACATGATGGCCAACCCCGAACAGCTGCGTTCGGTGATCCAGGCGATTGCCGCCTATGACCGCGAATTGCCGCTGATGCTGCTGGCGATGCGCGACAACAGCGTGGCCCAGGCGCTGGGCGACGAGTACGGCGTGACCCTGTGGTTCGAAGCTTTCGCCGACCGCGCCTATGACAGCGCCGGGCGCCTGGTTTCCCGGCAACTGCCGGGAGCGGTGCATCACGAACCGGAACGTATCGTCGAGCAGGCCCTGACCATCGCCCGTGGCGACGCCCTGGTCGCCAGCGATGGCAGCGCCCTGCGCCTGCAGGCCAACACCCTCTGCGTGCATGGCGACAACGCCAGTTCGGTGGAGGCCGTGCAGCGCATTCGCGAGGCCCTGGACCGGCAGTCGATTCCATGAAGCCACGGATTGAAGTGGTGGCGATCGACTGCCTGATGGTGCGCCTGTTCGATGCGATCGCCGAAGAAAACATGCCGTGGATGCTTGCCGCCAGCGAGCGTCTGCGTCACGCGTTTGCCGGGCACCTGATCGACCTGGTGCCGTCCTACACGACCTTGATGGTGCACTACGACCTGATGACCCTGAGTCCGGGCCAGGCCCGGGAACTGATCGCCGAGGCCCTGAACGGTCTGGCGCCGAATGCCCGTGCTGCCGGCCAGTGCCATGTGCTGCCGGTCTGGTACGACCCGAGTGTCGGTCCGGAGTTGAGCCTGCTGGCCGAACGCAGCGGTTGGTCGATCAGTGACGTGATCCGCCGTCACAGCGAGCGCGAGTACCAGGTGTTCGCCCTGGGCTTTGCCCCGGGGTTCGCCTTCATGGGGCTGGTGGAGGAGCCCCTGGCGGCCCCGCGCCTGAATACGCCGCGCAAGAAAGTCGCGGCGGGCAGCGTCGGTATCGCCGAGCGGCAGACCGCCGCCTACCCGGTGGTGTCACCGGGCGGCTGGAACCTGATCGGGCGCACCCCGAGTAAACTGTTCGACCGCGAGCGCGACGGTTACAGCCTGATGCAGCCGGGCGATACTGTGCGGTTTGCCGCGGTCGACCACGCCGAGTTCATCAAGTTGGGTGGCGACGACACGCCGCTGGAGGCCCTGGCATGAGCCATCTGTTGATCGAGGCCAGCACGCCGCTGTGCCTGCTGCAGGACCGCGGACGGTTCGGCGTGCGCCATCTCGGGGTCACCCAGGGCGGTGCCCTGGACTGGGTATCGATGTCCTGGGCCAATCGCCTGCTGGGTAACCCGGTGGATGCGCCGGTAGTGGAAGTCACCCTCGGCGGCGTCACGCTGCTGGCCATGGAAACCTGCTGCCTGGCCCTGGCCGGCGCCGACCTGGGCGCGCAAGTGGATGGCCAGGCCCTGGCGCCCTGGCGCAGCTTTGTCCTGAACAAGGGACAACGGTTGCAGTTCACCCAGCCCTTGCTCGGTGCCCGTGCCTATCTGGCGGCCCCGGGTGGTTTCGATGCGCCCAGGGTGCTGGGCAGCAGCGCCTGCGTGGTGCGCGAGGAACTGGGGGGCCTTGACGGACTGGGCCGGCCCTTGCAGAAGGGCGGCAGCCTGAGTTATCCGGGCGCGGCGGTGGCACCGCGAGTACTGCCGACGGCGCAGATTCCCGACTTCCACGCCAGGGCGCCGTTGCAGGTGGTACTGGGTGCGCAGATTGGCGAGTTCAGCGGGCAAAGCCTGTTCGATGCGTTCAACAGCGCCTGGACCCTCGACAGCCGTGCCGATCGCATGGGCATTCGGCTGCTGGGGCCGGAGTTGAAGTACCAGGGCGAGCCGATGATTTCCGAGGGCATACCCCTGGGGGCGATCCAGGTGCCGCCGGACGGACAGCCAATCGTCCTGCTCAATGATCGGCAGACCATCGGCGGTTATCCACGCCTGGGCGCGTTGACGCCGCTGTCGTTGGCGCGGTTGGCGCAATGCCTGCCGGGGACACAGGTAAGACTGGCGCCGACGGTGCAGGAAAGCGCCCATCGGCAGCAGGTCGAGTTCATGCGCAGGTTTGCGTAGGGCCCAAAGGAGCCGCTGATCGTTCCCATGCTCCGCGTGGGAATGCCCCTCTGGACGCTCTGCGTCCGCTTTTGTGACGCGGAGCGTCACGGGCTGCATTCCCACGCGGAGCGTGGGAACGATCAATACAATCGCGAAGGGGCCCGCGAAGGCCCACATCATTTGGAAAGAAACCGCATCCCTTCTTCCAGCCCGCGCAGGGTCAGCGGGTACATCTGGTCCTCGATCAGGTCCCGGACGATATTGGTCGATGCCGTATAACCCCAGGTATCCTTCGGATACGGGTTGATCCAGATAAGCTTCTTGTACTTCTCCATGAACCGCTGCATCCACACATAACCCGGTTCTTCGTTCCAGTGCTCGACGCTGCCGCCGGCCTGGGTGATTTCATACGGGGCCATCGCCGCGTCACCGACAAAGATCACCTTGTAGTCGGCACCGTACTTGTGCAGCAGGTCCTGGGTCGAGGTCCGCTCCGAACCCCGGCGCAGGTTGTTCTTCCACACCGATTCATAAACGAAATTGTGGAAGTAGAAGTACTCCAGGTGCTTGAACTCGGTCTTGCAGGCCGAGAACAGCTCCTCGCAGATCTTCACATGGGCATCCATCGAGCCGCCGATATCGAACAGCAACAACAGCTTGATGGTGTTGCGCCGCTCCGGGCGCATCTGGATGTTCAGCAGGCCGGCGTCGCGGGCGGTGTGGTCGATGGTGCCATCGATATCCAGCTCTTCCGCCGCGCCCTGGCGGGCGAACTTGCGCAGGCGGCGCAGGGCCACCTTGATATTGCGCGTGCCCAGTTCGACCTGGTCGTCGAGGTTCTTGTACTCGCGCTGGTCCCAGACCTTGACCGCCTTGCCCTGGCGCTTGCCGGCATCGCCGACGCGGATGCCTTCCGGATTGAAGCCGCCGGAGCCGAACGGGCTGGTGCCGCCGGTGCCGATCCACTTGTTGCCACCGGCGTGACGTTCCTTCTGTTCTTCCAGGCGCTTCTTGAACTCCTCGATCAGCTTGTCGAGGCCGCCGAGGGACTGGATCTGCGCGCGTTCTTCGTCGCTCAGCGAACGTTCGAATTCCTTGCGCAACCAGTCTTCGGGAATCAGCGCCTGAAGGTGATCGTCGAGTTTTTCCAGGCCGTTGAAATAGGCGCCGAATGCCCGGTCGAACTTGTCGAAATGGCGTTCGTCCTTGACCAGGATCGCCCGGGCCAGATAGTAGAACTCGTCCATGTCGGCGAAGGTCACGCGCTGTTTCAGCGCGTTGATCAGGTCGAGCAATTCACGCACCGAAACCGGAACCTTGGCCGCGCGCATTTCATTGAACAGGTTGAGCAGCATGGCAATCGCCTCGGATAAACTGGAGGGTCTGTTTGAAAGCTCGCCGAGCGACGATCAGGCAAGGCAAAAACAGGCGAGGAACGGCCGGGGTCGCGCTCGACTTTAGCCCACTAAATGAGCATTCCGAGCCTGTTTTTAACGCAGCCTGATCGACGCGCAGGCAGCTTTCGGACAGAGCCTAGCGGGTGCCACGACGGCTCATGAACGCCAGGCGTTCGAGCAGTTGCACGTCCTGCTCGTTCTTCACCAGGGCACCGGCCAGTGGCGGGATGGCCTTGGTCGGATCGCGCTCGCGCAGGACCGCTTCGCCGATGTTGTCGGCCATCAGCAGTTTCAACCAGTCCACCAGTTCCGAGGTCGAAGGCTTCTTCTTCAGGCCCGGCACCTTGCGCACGTCGAAGAATACATCGAGGGCTTCGCTGACCAGGTCTTTCTTGATGTCCGGGTAATGCACGTCGACGATCTTCTGCAGCGTGTTGCGATCCGGGAACGCGATGTAATGGAAGAAGCAGCGGCGCAGGAAGGCGTCCGGCAGTTCCTTTTCATTGTTGGAAGTAATGATGATGATCGGGCGCTTCCTGGCCTTGATGGTTTCATCGATCTCGTAGACGTAGAACTCCATCTTGTCGAGTTCTTGCAGCAGGTCGTTGGGGAACTCGATGTCGGCCTTGTCGATCTCGTCGATCAGCAGGATCACCCGTTCATCGGATTCGAAGGCTTCCCAGAGCTTGCCCTTCTTCAGGTAGTTGCGCACGTCGTGGACCTTGTCCACGCCCAGCTGCGAGTCGCGCAGGCGGCTGACCGCGTCGTACTCGTAGAGGCCCTGGTGGGCCTTGGTGGTGGACTTGATGTGCCAGGTGATCAGCTTGGCGCCGAAGGACTCGGCCAATTGCTCGGCGAGCATGGTCTTGCCGGTCCCGGGCTCGCCCTTGACCAGCAGCGGACGCTCCAGGGTAATTGCGGCGTTGACGGCCAGCTTCAGATCATCGGTGGCGACGTAGGCCTGGGTGCCTTCGAACTTCATCTGTCATTCCTCGAACGGTAACGCCGGCCTGGCGGACAGGGCGGCGGGAAAATCCCATGCCCGACTATAACGCGGTGCCCGGTCGAGTGTGAACGCAGACGGCTTATTCAGTCTCTGAATGGAGCGTCACATCCTGACCCGGTCAGCTCTTCGGATCGCTGGACGGTTTGGGCTGTTCATAGCGGGCATTGAAGGCCTGGATGAAACCGTTGCGCAATATCTGCAAAAACGCCTGGAACGCGCTGATATCTTGCTGGTGAACGTTGCCGCTGAGTTCAACCCGGGTGGCGAACTGGTTTTTCTTCTGGTTTTTCAGCACGGTTTCGCCGGCCCCGACAATGGCTTCCCATACCGAACGCAGGATGCTCTTGTTCTGGTTCTCGACGTCCTGTTGCCAGTCGAACACCTCGACATCGTGCAACAGCGGCTTGATATAGCCGGTGAGCTGGCCCTTGCGGGCCTGGGCCTCGATCACGACATCACCGCTGCCGCCGTTGAAATCGAACTTGCCGTAGGCCGAGGCGAAATCGTTGACACGCCGTAACTCGATGCCGGTGGCCCGCAGGCGGAACTCGAAGTCCTCGAAGTTGCTCAGCGGGTCGAAGGTGGCGCTGGTCTGCAGGGGCGCCTGGCCGAACAATTGGGCCTTGCCTTCGAAACGGGCATCGCGGCGCCCTTCGAGGTCGACCACATTGGTCAGGTTGTAGAGGCTGGCATTGACCTGCGTGGCCTGCAGGTTGACCGCCGGCTGCGAGTTGAAGTTGCGGAAGGTGATGCGCCCGTCGTCGATCCGCACCTCGTTGAGGGTGATGGGCAGCAGCTTGCCCAGTTGTGCCCGCCAGTCGGTGCCCTGGCCGGTCTGGGACGCCTGGCGGTTATTGGCGCCACCGTCGACGAAGTTCAGCTCCGGCTTGACGAACTGCACCTCGGCCACCACCGCGTGGTTGTCCCACAGGGATTTCCAGCTGACCGACAGATCGATCAGCGGCGCCTTGACGAAGGGCACGGGCACTTTGCCGCTGACCTTGACGATCTGCAGCCCGTTGATCCGGTAGGCGCCGCGCCACAAGGCCAGGTCGACATCGGTCACCTGGCCACGGTAATCGCCCATGTCCGCGAGTTTTTCATTCAGGTAGTGGCGCACCAGGTAAGGCAGGGCCAGGTCCAGCACCACCAGCAGCAGGACCAGGCCTGCCAGGCTCCACAACGGCCAGCTGTAACGACGTTTCATCGGCGTGCCCCGAAGGCTGTCTATAGGCGATGGACCCCCGGCAGCGCTATACGTTCGCCATGACTGGACGCCCGACATCCCGGGGCATACCCTTGAAAGCCAACTCACCGTTGCCCAAAGGACCCCGTCATGAGCCGTATTTTCGCCGACAACGCCCATTCCATCGGTAATACGCCCCTGGTTCAGATCAACCGCATCGCCCCTCGCGGTGTGACCATCCTGGCCAAGATCGAAGGGCGCAACCCGGGGTATTCGGTGAAGTGCCGGATCGGCGCGAACATGATCTGGGACGCCGAAAGCAGCGGCCGGCTCAAGCCGGGCATGACCATCGTCGAGCCGACCTCGGGCAATACCGGGATCGGCCTGGCCTTTGTCGCCGCCGCCCGCGGCTACAAGCTGCTGCTGACCATGCCCTCGTCCATGAGCATCGAGCGGCGCAAGGTGCTCAAGGCCCTGGGGGCCGAACTGGTGCTGACCGAGCCGGCCAAGGGCATGAAGGGCGCGATCGAGAAGGCCACCGAGATCGTCAACGGCGATCCGGCCCGGTACTTCATGCCGGCGCAGTTCGACAACCCGGCGAACCCGGCGATCCACGAGAAAACCACCGGCCCGGAAATCTGGAATGACACCGATGGCGCGGTCGACGTGCTGGTGGCGGGCGTGGGCACCGGCGGCACCATCAGCGGTGTGTCGCGCTATATCAAGCTGACCCAGGGCAAGCCGATCCTGTCGGTGGCGGTGGAACCGGTATCGTCGCCGGTGATCACCCAGACCCTGGCCGGACAGGAGGTCAAGCCGTCGCCCCACAAGATCCAGGGCATCGGCGCCGGTTTCGTGCCGAAGAACCTCGACCTGTCGCTGGTCGACCGGGTCGAGCTGGTCACGGACGACGAGTCCAAGGCCATGGCCCTGCGGCTGATGCAGGAGGAGGGGATCCTTTGCGGCATTTCCTGTGGCGCGGCCATGGCTGTGGCCGTACGCCTGGCGGAAACCCCGGAAATGCAGGGCAAGACCATTGTCGTGGTGCTGCCGGACTCCGGCGAGCGCTATCTGTCGAGCATGCTCTTCAGCGATCTGTTCACCGACCAGGAGATCCAGCAGTAAACCGCCACGGGCGGCGCCCGCGGGACTGACCTGCATCAGTCCCGGTTCAGGCGGGACGTGCTACATAAAGGCTGTGTTGCGCGACCGGTCATGCGGAATGTGCGGGCCGATGGGTTTTTCCCGAGGCCGGTAATGTTTATCATGGCCGGCTGCCACGTCGGGTGAATTTCACCTTGCCCGGACGTTGCCCATTTTCAAGGAGTGCTGAATGACCTTTTCCTTTGCCGCCAAGGCCGCCGTGTTGCTGCTGTTCCTCGGCAGTACGCTTTACGTGCATCTGCGCGGCAAGGCGCGTTTGCCGGTGCTGCGCCAGTTCGTCAACCATTCCGCGCTGTTCGCCCCGTACAACGCCCTGATGTACCTGTTTTCCGCCGTGCCGTCCAAACCGTACCTGGACCGCAGCAAGTTTCCCGAGCTGGATGTGCTCAAGGACAACTGGGAAGTGATTCGCGAAGAGGCCATGCACCTGTTCGACGAGGGCTATATCCGTGCCGCCGAGAAGAACAACGATGCCGGTTTCGGTTCGTTCTTCAAGAAGGGCTGGAAGCGTTTCTACCTGAAGTGGTACGACAAGCCGCTGCCCTCGGCCGAGCTGCTCTGCCCGAAAACCGTGGCGCTGGTCAGCAGCATCCCCAACGTCAAGGGGGCGATGTTCGCCCTGTTGCCCGGTGGCAGCCACCTGAACCCGCACCGCGACCCGTTCGCCGGCTCGCTGCGCTACCACCTGGGCCTGTCGACGCCGAACTCCGACGACTGCCGGATTTTCGTCGACGGCCAGGTCTACGCCTGGCGCGACGGCCAGGACGTGATGTTCGACGAGACCTATGTGCACTGGGTCAAGAACGAAACCGAGCAGACCCGGGTGATCCTGTTCTGCGATATCGAGCGGCCGTTGAGCAACCGCCTGATGACCTCCATCAACCGCTGGGTCAGCGGCTTGCTGGGACGCGCCACCGCGCCGCAGAACCTCGATGACGAGCGTGTCGGCGGCATCAACCAGGCCTACGCCTGGAGCAAGAACTTCAGTGATCGCTTCAGTGGCGTGGTCAAGCAGTGGAAGCGCAAGCATCCCAAGGCCTACCGCATCATGCGTCCGGTACTGGCGGTGGTGGTCCTGACATTGCTGGGTTACTGGTTGTTCGGCTGACCTGTTGCAATCTGTGTCGGGCGCTGGTTATAGTCAGCGCTCGGTGCATCACCTGATCCACCGTTTATTCCCTTTCGAAGAAGACCTGCGCATGCCAGCTTCCCCCATCAACGCGGTAGTCGATTCAGCGGTCAACGCTGGCGTAGTGCCGTGCGGGAACCAGCAGCCTGTGCAGATCAGTCATTACCCACCACCTGTCAGTGGCACGCCGGTGTACGTAGTCGTATCACCGCCGGGCGTTGGCATCCGGGTCTGATCAGCAACCGTTGCTGTCGCCCCCTGCCTGCCTGAAAAAAACCTACTGAATCTTCAGCTTTCCAGCTGAGTTGGCATTTGCCTGAATCACAGGTGGTATCCATGTTGGTCATTTCGAAACAATCCGCGACCGCGGCGGCTTCGACGAGTCTGTTTGTGCTGCTCTGGAGCAGCGGGGCGATCTTCTCCAAGTGGGGCCTAGCCCATGCTTCGCCGTTCGCCTTTCTGCTGATCCGTTTTTCCATTGCCCTGCTGGGGCTGTTGCTGTTGATCCCGCTGCTCAAGTTCAAGCTGCCCCGGGGCGGCAAGCCGATGCTGCACGCCGCGGCGACGGGCATGGTGTTGCTGGGCGCCTACCAGATCTTCTACCTGCTGGCGCTGGACCTGAAGGTCACTCCCGGCGTCATGGCGACGATCATGGGCGTGCAGCCGATTCTCACCGCGGTACTGATGGAGCGGCGGCGCTCCTGGAGCCGGATGTTCGGGCTCGGGCTCGGGCTGGCGGGGCTGATCCTGGTGGTGTACCAGGGCATCGGCCTGGCGGGCATGTCCCTGGCCGGCATGCTCTTCGGTCTGCTGGCGCTGGCGAGCATGACCTTCGGCTCGATCATGCAGAAACGCATCACCGACAATCCCCTGGGCACGCTGCCGGTGCAATACCTGGCCGGCTTGCTGTTGTGCGGGATCTTCGTGCCGTTCCAGCCGTTCCACTTTGAAACCGGTGTCGGCTTCGTCGTCCCGGTACTGTGGATGGGCCTGGTGGTGTCGGTGCTGGCGACCTTGCTGCTGTACCGTTTGATCGCGCGGGGCAACCTGGTGAATGTCACCAGCCTGTTCTACCTGGTGCCGGCGGTGACAGCGGTGATGGACTACCTGATCTTCGGTAACCGCCTGGCGGCCCTGAGCATGCTGGGCATGGCGCTGATCATCGTCGGGTTGGTATTCGTGTTCCGCAAAGCTGCCTGAATGGCGGCGATGGGCGCAGTGGCGGGGGGCCGCTGCGTCTGGGCCGGCTTCTTCGCGGGCAAGCCCGCTCCCACAGTGTTCGAGTCATACGCATGATCTGTGTAGAACCGAGAACTTGTGGGAGCGGGCTTGCCCGCGAAGGGGACCTAAACCACCCGATAACTACCGGTCGCCCACCGTGGCGGCCTTCACCACTGCCGCCGGCTTCAACACCAGCCACAACGCCACCGCAATCAGCACCCCGCCATACAAATGGGCCATCGACAGCGGCTCATCGAGAAACAGTGCGCCCCACAACACCCCGAACGCCGGGATCATGAAGGTCACGGTCATCGACTTGACCGGGCCGATGCTGCTGATCAGCTTGAAATACATGATGTAGGCGAATGCCGTGCACACCAGCCCCAGGCCCAGCAGCGAGCCCCAGACACTGATTCCACCCCAGCTGGCCGGCGGGTGGGCGATGGCGCTGTAGGCGAAGAACGGCAGGATCACCAGGGTCGCGCCGAACATGCTGCCCATGGCCGACAGCCGTGGATCCAGGCCGCCCTGGTGGTCGAGCCAGCGACGGGTGAGAAAACCGGCGAAGCCATAGCTGGTGGTGGCCAGCAGGCACGCCGCCGCGCCCATCAGCAATTCCAGGTTGAAGGTCACCGGCCCGGCCCGGGTCAGCACCGCGACGCCGAACAGGCCGAGGAAGATCCCCAGCAGCTTGTTCAGGCTGAGTTTTTCGTGGAAGAACAGGCCGCCGATCAGCACGCCCATCAGTGGCGTGGTGGCGTTGAAGATCGACGAGTAGCCGGCCGGCAACACCTGGGCCGCGACCGAGTAGAGCGTTGCCGGCAGCCCGGAGTTGATCACGCCGAGCATCAGGCAGACCTTGAATTTGCCCTTGAAATCCCAGCTGATGCGCATCAGCGACAGGATCACCAGCAGTCCGACGGCGGCGATGGAGACGCGAAAGAAGGCGGTGGGAAAGGCCCCCAGCACCGGGGCAATGATGCGCATGAACAGGAAACTGGCGCCCCAGACGGCGGCCAGGCTAAACATGCGCACGATATCGACGGGTTTCACGGGAAGCATCCTTGGCAGGGTAGGCGGGCAAGTGTCCCCGGATGTCACGGGCAAGGCAACGTTTGCGTAACGCGGCAATTGATCTCCAGGCCCTGTACGAAAACGTCCTGCGCGACGATCATGTTGCGTTGAAAACAGGCGCGCCTGATCGCCGCTCGACGAGTTTTCTTACGGAGCCTAAGCTCCAGTGACTCGCGATCAGAATAATGTCCGAACAATCCCGCAGAGGTTTGACTATGCCGCAGCAATGGCCGGCCGCCGATATCGCCCGCATGATCCTCGATGGCTTCGACAATTACCGCGAGCACTTTCGCCAGATCACCGACGGTGCCCGCGCCCGTTTCGAAGCGGCCCGCTGGCAGGAAGCCCAGGCGGCATCGGCGGCGCGGATCAATCTCTACGAAGAGAAAGTCAGCGAGGTCAACGCGCGGCTGCGGGCCGGTTTCGACGCCGAGGCGTTGCTCGACGTCAACCTCTGGCCCCTGGTGAAAAGCGCCTACATCAGCCTGATCGACCTGCGCTTCGACGATGAACTGGCGGAAACCTGGTACAACTCGACCTTCTGCGGTCTGTTCAGCCACGACCTGATCAGCGACGGCTGCATGTTCATCCACACCACCCGGCCGTCCCTGCGGCGGGCGCGGGCGGCGCAGACCCGGACCTATCGACCCCTCGGCGAGCTTTCGGGCATGCTCGAACAGATCTTTGCCGACTACAGCTTCAGCGAGGCCTATGCCGACCTGCCCGGCGATCTGCGGCGGCTCGAAGCGCAGTTGCGCGAAAGCCTGCCGGACTGGGTCTGCAAGGATCCCGAGCTGAGTGTCGAACTGTTCTCCTCGGTGCTCTACCGCAACAAGGGCGCCTACCTGGTGGGGCGCATCTACACCCATGAGGAACAATGGCCGCTGGTGGTGCCGCTGTTGCACCGTGAAGGGCGCGGGATCCAGATCGATGCGCTGATCACCGACGAAGCCGATGTCTCCATCATCTTTTCCTTCACGCGTTCCTACTTCATGGTCGATGTGCCGGTGCCGGCGGAGTTCGTCGGTTTTCTGCGGCGCATCCTGCCGGGCAAGCATGTCGCTGAGCTGTACACTTCGATCGGCTTCTACAAGCACGGCAAGTCCGAGTTCTACCGGGCGCTGATCAATCACCTGGCCAATACCGACGACCAGTTCATCATGGCGCCGGGCGTGCGCGGGATGGTCATGAGCGTGTTCACCCTGCCGGGGTTCAACACCGTGTTCAAGATCATCAAGGACCGTTTCTCGCCGTCGAAGAACGTCGACCGGGCGACGGTGATCGAGAAGTATCGTCTGGTGAAGAGTGTCGACCGCGTGGGGCGCATGGCCGATACCCAGGAGTTCGCCGACTTCCGTTTTCCCCTGGGCAAGTTCGATCCGGCCTGCCTGGAGGAACTGCTGGAGGTGGCGCCCTCCACCGTCCAGGTCGAAGGCGAGACGGTGCTGATCCGCCATTGCTGGACCGAGCGCCGCATGACCCCGCTGAACCTCTACCTGGAGAACGCCAACGAAGCCCAGGTGCGCGAGGCGCTGGAGGACTATGGCCTGGCGATCAAGCAACTGGCGGCGGCGAATATCTTCCCCGGCGACATGCTGCTGAAGAACTTCGGCGTGACCCGTCACGGGCGTGTGGTGTTCTATGACTACGACGAGATTTGCTTCCTGACCGAGGCCAACTTTCGTCATATCCCCGCGCCGCGCACCCCGGAAGACGAGATGGCCTCCGAGCCCTGGTATTCCATCGGACCGCTGGACGTCTTTCCCGAGGAGTTTCCGCCGTTCCTCTTTGCCGACATGGCGCAGCGCCGGTTGTTCGATCAGTTGCACGGCGAGTTGTACAACGCCGATTACTGGAAGGGGCTGCAGGAGGCGATTCGCGCCGGCAAGGTCATCGATGTGTTCCCGTATCGGCGTCGTACCCTGGACACTGAATGAACGTGGCCGGGCCAGGTCCGGCCACAATGCTTTTCAAGGTCGTGTTCTGTTGTGCAAATCTGCGACAATCCGCCCCCTGCATACATAGACGACCCTTGCGCACCTGATGACTGACGAATCGCCTGCTATCGAGCAACTGCTGAAAAACCTCGACCTCGCCATGATTGCCGACCGCCACCGGTTGCGGCGGCAATTACACGAGCTGCGCAAGAAGCCCGATGAGGCGAAGCTGGCGCAGTGGGCGGAGAAGGTCCAGGTGTCCTGTGCCCAGGTCACGGCGCGGCGCCAGAGCGTGCCGCTGATTCGTTATGACGACAGCCTGCCCATCGCCGCCAAGCGCGACGAGATCAAGGACGCGCTGCTCAAGCACCAGGTGCTGATCATCGCCGGTGAAACCGGCTCGGGCAAAACCACCCAGTTGCCGAAGATCTGCCTGGAAATCGGTCGCGGCCAGCATGGCCTGATCGGCCACACCCAGCCCCGCCGGATCGCTGCCCGCAGCGTGGCGAGCCGGGTGGCCGACGAACTGGCGACCCCGCTGGGGGCGCTGGTGGGTTATCAGGTGCGCTTCGAGGACCAGAGCGATTCGAACACCCTGATCAAGCTGATGACCGACGGTATCCTGCTGGCGGAAACCCAGAATGACCGCTACCTCGAACGCTACGACACGATCATCGTCGACGAAGCCCACGAGCGCAGCCTGAACATCGACTTCCTGCTCGGCTACCTGAAGACCCTGCTGCCGCGGCGTCCGGACCTGAAAGTCATCATTACCTCGGCGACCATCGACCTGGAACGCTTTTCCCGGCACTTCAACGACGCACCGATCGTCGAAGTCTCCGGCCGGACTTTCCCCGTGGAAACCTGGTATCGCCCGTTGACGTCCGAGCAGGACGAGGAAGGCAACAGCGTCGAGGACGACCTGACGGTCGACCAGGCGATTCTCGCCACCCTCGACGAGATCGCCGCCTTCGAGCGCAGCGAACGCAAGAGTCCGGGCGATGTGCTGGTGTTCCTGCCCGGCGAGCGGGAGATTCGCGACGCCGCGGACATGCTGCGCAAGGCCCAGCTCAAGCACACCGAAATCCTTCCTTTATATGCACGGCTGTCACCGGCCGAGCAGCAGCGGATTTTCCAGTCCCATCCGGGGCGGCGCGTCGTGCTGGCGACCAACGTCGCGGAAACCTCTCTGACCGTGCCGGGCATCCGCTATGTGATCGACAGCGGCACCGCTCGCATCAGCCGCTACAGCTACCGCGCCAAGGTCCAGCGCCTGCCCATCGAGGCGGTTTCCCAGGCCAGCGCCAACCAGCGCAAGGGTCGTTGCGGACGGGTCGAGCCGGGGATCTGCGTGCGCCTGTACAGCGAAGAGGATTTCAACGGCCGGCCGGAGTTCACCGACCCGGAGATCCTGCGCACCAACCTGGCGGCGGTGATCCTGCAGATGCTTCACCTGCGCCTGGGCGAGATCACGGCGTTCCCGTTTATCGAGCCGCCGGATGGCAAGGCCATCAGCGACGGTTTCAACCTGCTGCAAGAGTTGTCGGCGGTGACCCGCGAGAACCAGCTGACCCCGCTGGGTCGGCAGTTGGCGCGCCTGCCGGTGGACCCGCGCATGGGCCGCATGTTGCTGGAGGCGGCCACCCTCGGCAGCCTGCAGGAAGTGCTGATCGTCGCCAGTGCCATGTCGGTGCAGGACCCGCGCGAACGGCCGCCCGAGCGCCAGCAGGCCGCCGACCAGGCCCATGCGCAGTGGAAGGACGTGGATTCGGATTTCGCCGGCCTGATCAATGTCTGGCGCGGGTTCGAGGAACAGCGCCAGGCCCTTGGTGCCAGTGCCCTGCGCAACTGGTGCCGGAAGAACTTCCTCAATTACCTGCGCATGCGCGAGTGGCGTGATTCGCACCGGCAGTTGGGGCTGATCTGCCGCGACCTGCAGTTGAGCGTCAACAAGGAGCCGGCGGATTATCCCAAGCTGCACAAGGCGGTATTGTCCGGTCTGCTCAGCCAGATCGGCCAGAAGACCGAGGACGGCGATTACCTGGGCGCGCGCCAGCGGCGGTTCTGGGTCCACCCGTCCTCGGGCCTGGGCCGCAAGCGTCCGCAATGGCTGATGGCGGCCGAACTGGTGGAAACCACCAAGCTCTATGCGCGCATGGTCGCCAAGATCGAGCCGGACTGGATCGAACCGCTGGCCGGGCACCTGATCAAGAAGAATCACTTCGAACCCCACTGGGAGAAGAAGCGCGGCCAGGTGGTGGCTTTCGAGCAGATCACCCTGTTCGGCCTGATCGTGGTCGGACGGCGGCCGGTGCATTTCGGCCCGGTCGATCCGGCCGCCTCCCGCGAGCTGTTTATCCGCGAGGCGCTGGTGCGCGGCGAGATCCAGTCGAAAGCCCGTTGCCTGAGCGCCAATACCCGTCTGCTCGAACAGCTCGACGAGCTGGAGGCCAAGGCTCGGCGCCGGGATATCCTGGCCGACGAGGAAACCCTGTTCGCCTTCTACGATGCACGCCTGCCGGCGGAGATCCACCAGACCGCGACCTTCGACAGCTGGTACCGGGTCCACAGCCAGAAAGACCCGCAGTTGCTGATCATGCGCGAGGAAGACGTGCTGGCCCGCGAAGCCAGTGAAGTCACCGCCGCGCATTACCCGGACACCCTGCACCTGGGCGACCTGGCCCTGGCCTTGAGTTATCACTTCGAGCCCAACCATCCCCGTGACGGCGTGACCCTGCGCGTGCCGGCGCCGCTGTTGCCGGTCTTGCCCGCCGAACGCCTGGAATGGCTGGTGCCCGGCGTGATCGAGGCCAAGTGCATCGCCCTGGTACGCAACCTGCCCAAGGCCCTGCGCAAGAACTTCGTGCCGGTGCCGGACTTCGTCAAGGCGGCGCTGCAACGGATCGAGTTCGCCCAGGGCTCGCTGCCCCAGGCGCTGGGACGCGAATTGCTGCGCATGACCGGGGCGCGGGTCAGCGACGAAGCCTGGGCCGAAGCGGCGCAGCAGGTGGAAAGCCATCTGAAGATGAACCTGGAAGTGGTCGATGCCCAGGGCAAGTTCCTCGGCGAAGGCCGCGACCTGGCGGAACTGACGGCGCGGTTTGCCCAGGCCAGCCAGGCCGCGTTGGCCGTACCGCAGACCGCGAAGAGCCAGCAGCCGGTGGAGGCCAAGGTTTTCGCCGCCGTTGCCGAGACCACCCAGCAGAAGATCGCCGGGCTGTCGATGACGGTCTACCCGGCGCTGGTGGAGGAGGGCGGCACCGTCAAGGAAGGGCGGTTCTCCACGCCGGCTGAGGCCGAGTACCAGCATCGCCGCGCCTTGCAGCGGTTGCTCATGCAGCAACTGGCGGAGTCGGCGAAGTTCCTGCGCGGCAAGCTGCCGGGCCTGACCGAACTGGGCCTGTTGTATCGCGAACTGGGGCGCATCGAGGCGCTGGTGGAAGACATCCTGCTGGCGAGCCTCGACAGCTGTGTCCTCGAGGGGGAAGACCCGCTGCCCCGCGACGGTGCCGGCCTGGCGTCCCTGGCCGAGCGCAAGCGTGGCGGCTGGACCGAGCATGCCGAACGCCTGGCACGCCTGACCCTGGAGATCCTCAAGCTCTGGCACGGTTTGCAGAAGCGCTTCAAGGGCAAGATCGACCTGGCCCAGGCCGTTGCGCTCAATGACATCAAGCAGCAACTGAGCCAGCTGGTCTATCCGGGATTTGTCCGGGAAACCCCGGGAGCCTGGCTCAAGGAACTGCCGCGCTACCTCAAGGCCATCGAATTGCGCCTGGAGAAGTTGCCCGGCCAGGTACAGAAGGACCGGGTCTGGAGTACGGAGCTGGCGGGGTTGTGGAACCAGTACCAGACCCGTGCGGCCAAGCATGCCCAGGAAGGCAGGCGCGATCCGCAACTGGAGCTGTACCGCTGGTGGCTGGAAGAGTACCGGGTGTCGTTGTTCGGCCAGCAACTGGGGACCAGGGTGCCGATCTCGGACAAGCGCCTGGGCAAGCAATGGAGCCAGGTTGACGGCTAGCCGTTAATCTCGGCGCTGCGGCGAAATCCCCGCGTTTATGGCACAATTCGCGGTTATAAATGCCCGGTTCAGCGGCTGGACCGGAAAAAAGCCACGCCAGGCGTCATCCCTGCTGTCAGGGGTTGGCCCTTTTATGTATTGGTACGACGGTGCCAATGCTTTCTGCCTGAACAGAATATAGAGGAACGACCGTGCATAACGTCGTCATCAGCGGCACCGGCCTGTACACCCCGGCCAACAGCATCTCCAACGAAGAGCTGGTGCAGTCTTTCAATACCTATGTACAGCTGTTCAATGACGAAAATGCGGCAGCTATCGAACGCGGTGAGGTTCAGGCCTTGACCGAGTCCAGTGCGGCCTTCATCGAAAAGGCGTCCGGTATCAAGAGCCGCTTTGTCATGGACAAGGACGGCATTCTCGATCCCCGGCGCATGAAGCCGCGCCTGCCCGAGCGCAGCAACGACGAGTGGTCGATCCTCTGCCAGATGGCCATCGGTGCCGCCGAGCAGGCCCTGCTGCGCGCCGGCAAGACCGCCGCGGATATCGACGGGGTGATCGTCGCCTGTTCCAACCTGCAACGGGCCTACCCGGCCGTGGCGATCGAGGTCCAGGAAGCGCTGGGCATCCAGGGCTTCGGTTTCGACATGAACGTGGCCTGTTCCTCGGCGACCTTCGGCATCCAGGCTGCGAGCAACAGCATACAGTTGGGCCAGGCGCGGGCGATCCTGATGGTCAACCCGGAAATCTGCACCGGTCACCTGAACTTCCGTGACCGCGACAGCCACTTCATCTTCGGCGATGCCGCGACGGCGGTGGTGATCGAGCGTGCGGACCTGGCGACCTCGCCCTACCAGTTCGATATCGTCAGCACCAAGCTGCTGACCAAGTTCTCCAACAATATCCGCAACAACTTCGGTTTCCTCAATCGCACCGCGGAAGAGGGCATCGACGCCCCGGACAAGCTGTTCGT
This sequence comes from Pseudomonas sp. Mn2068, assembly GCF_049319725.1. Classification (NCBI taxonomy): domain Bacteria; kingdom Pseudomonadati; phylum Pseudomonadota; class Gammaproteobacteria; order Pseudomonadales; family Pseudomonadaceae; genus Pseudomonas; species Pseudomonas sp. Mn2068. The sequence continues at coordinate 159,806 of NZ_JBMOUG010000015.1, forward strand.
CCAGGAAGGCCGCAAGGTGTTCCGCGATGTCTGTCCGATGGTCGCCGAACTGATCGGCACCCACCTGCAGGAGAACCAGCTGAATGTCGGCGACGTGAAGCGTTTCTGGCTGCACCAGGCCAACCTCAGCATGAACCACCTGATCGTCAGGAAGCTGTTGGGGCGCGAAGCCTCGGAAACGGAAGCGCCGGTGATTCTCGACACCTACGCCAACACCAGTTCGGCCGGTTCCGTGATCGCTTTCCACAAGAACCAGGACGATCTGGCGTCCGGCTCCCTGGCCGTACTCAGCTCGTTCGGCGCCGGTTATTCGATCGGCAGCGTGATCCTGCGCAAACGTTGATCGGCGCCTTCGCGTCTGGCATCGTGTGCGCGCCAGACGGGAGGGACGCTGTCCCTGTTCCGATGCGTTTCAGGGAGAGATCGCTATTCTCGTGTTGAACATGGGTATAGAGCAGCGGCAAAAACTGATGCTCCATGATGTCCCGGAAATCCGAACTCGAGGTTGTGAATGGCGGCGATGGACGATACTCAACTGCTTGAGCGACTGCTGGCAGGCGACCAGCGGGCTTACAAGGAGTTGGTCAGTACCTACCAGAGTGCGATGCGCGCGGTGGCCTATGCCATCGTCGGCAGTCGCCAGGCCGATGAAGCCGTACAGGACGCCTGGCTGGCGGTGGTGCGCAACCTCTCGGGATTCCAGGGCCGTTCGAGCCTCAAGACCTGGTTGCTGACCATCACCGCGAACGCGGCGAAGAATCGCTACAAGCAGAATCGCCGGGAAGTCCTGCTCGACGACCTGCCTTCGCCCCATGGCACCATTGGCGACGAGCGTTTTGCCAGTGACGGGCACTGGGCGCTGGCGCCGTTCTCCTGGCATGAGGACACCCCGGAAGCCCTGCTCAGCGAAGACGAACTGCGTGAATGCCTGGAGCATACGCTGTTGAGTCTTTCCGAATTGCAGAGCAGTGTATTGCTGTTGCGCGAGCGCCAGGGGCTGGAACTGGAGGAGATCTGTAATCTTCTCGAGATTTCGCTCTCTAATGTCCGGGTACTGCTGCACAGGGCCCGACTGAAAGTCTTCGCGACCGTGGAGCATTTTGAGGAAACCGGCGAATGCTGACCTGCAAGGAACAAGTGGCACGCTCCAGCGACTACCTCGATGGCCAACTGAGCTTTCGGGAGCGCCTGATGGTGCGCCACCACCTGATGTTCTGCCCCAACTGCCGGCGTTTCATTCGCCAGATGCGGTTGATGCAGGGTGTGCTGAGGAAAATGCCCGAACCGCCGGTCGAGAATCTCGACGCTTTGGCCCGGCAGTTGTCCGCCGAGCAGCAAAACGCAGAAAAACCCTGATCCGCGATAATCTCAAAAAGCCACTATTTTCCGTGCAAAGCCCCGTCAACCGGGGCTTTGCGCTTTTTCCAATGTGTTTCAAAAAGTTCCGCTGTCATAAAACCTTAATGTACCAGCAACTCCGCTGAAATAACCCCACGCCAAGATTCCCTCCCAACAAAGCTGGTCGGGCCCTACGCAACGACCGCACAGGCGTTTGATGGCAATGGATGGCGCTCAGAACAGAAGCGTTTGAACCTTGAGGAGCGAAACAATGAAAAAATCCACCTTGGCCCTGGCTGTGGCCGTAGGGGTTTTGGCCCAGCACGCTGGCGCCGCCGGTTTTATCGAAGACAGCAAGGCTTCTATCAGCTCGCGTACTTTCTACTATCGCGCGGACACCCGTGAAGGCACTGCGAACGACCAGGATGAAACCGCGCAAGGCTTCAAGCTTGACTACAAGTCGGGCTTCACCCAGGGTACCGTTGGCTTTGGTCTCGACGCCCAGGCTCTGATGGGTATTCACCTGGACGGTGGCCGTGGCCATCACCCGGACAGCAACTCCTTCTTCCCCAGCGATAGCGATGGTGGGGCCTCGCAAACCTGGGGTCGCGTAGGCGCGAACGCCAAGTTCCTCATTTCCAAGACCGAAGCCCACGTGGGTAGCGCCCTGGCGCCAAACCTGCCGATCCTGGTTTCCAACGACAGCCGCCTGCTGCCGCAAACCTTCGACGGTGGCATCGTCACCTCCAAGGAAATCGACAACGTCACCCTGACCGCAGGTCAACTCGAGCACGTCTATGGCCGTGCATCGAGCAACGACACCGGTTTTTCGGTTGCCGGTGCCACTCGTGACAGCAACCAGTTCCGCTTCGCCGGTGGTGATTGGAAAGTTACCAAAGACCTGATGCTGCAGTACTACCACGCTGAGATGCAGGACTTCTACAAACAGGACTTCCTCGGCCTGGTACACGTATTGCCGATCGGTGACGACCAGTCGTTCAAGACTGACCTGCGTTACTTCGACAGCCGTTCCGACGGCAAGAATGGCGACGCCGGCTACCAGTTCAACAACAACGGTGGCTATGCCAAGAACAAGGGCGAGGTCGATAACAAGACCTGGACCGCCATGTTCACCTATACCCTGGGCGGCCATGCCATCATGCTCGGTCACCAGAGCGTCAGCGACGACGGCGGCTTCGTGTTCAACAACGAAGGCAACGTGGTCGATGGCAACGGTCGTGCCGAAGGCAACGGCGGTTCCAGCTTCTACCTGTTCACCGACAGCGTGGTTGGCAGCTTCATCCGTGCTGGCGAGCAGACCAACTTCGGTCAGTACTCGTACGACTTCGCCAAGCTCGGCGTACCTGGCCTGAAGGCATCGATCGCCTACCTGCGCGGTACCGACATCAAGGCCACCACCGGTGTCGGCAAGGACCAGACCGAATGGGAACGTGACCTGCGTGTGGACTACGTGATCCAGAGCGGCATGCTCAAGGGCTTCGGCACTACCCTGCGTACCGGTACCTATCGCGGCGACACCAACGTCGCGGCGCAAGACCAGACCCGTCTGATCTTCAACTACACCTACAACTTCCTGTAATTCAGGAAGCTCCAGCGTAATGGTCGCCTGGCCCGAGGGCCGGGCGACTTCGTGATCCCAAGCTTTTTCTTCATCCGTTAAAGCTTCCACGGCTCCTTGACCCTGCTTCGGCGGGGTCTTTTTTTGCCCCGGCGATCGTACGCTCGCCGCAGCGTTCCAGGCCGTTGCCAGCGCCCTTCAAGATGGGAGCAAGATTGCCCCCGCCGCCCGCGCAAGTCCAATGAAGAACTTTTTAACATCGGGCCGGCACAGGACTGCTGGTTCTCATGGCCGGGCACTTGCGCGATACTCCCACGGCGTTATGCACCTGCCTGGGGATACCGATGCCGCTACAACGTCTGCAAAGCCTGTCCGAGATCGTTCCCGCGGATTGGGATGCGCTGGTGCCCGCAGGGCAACCGTTTCTGCGCCACGCCTTCCTCAGCGCCCTGGAGGACAGCGGCAGCCTGGGTGAACATTCCGGCTGGCAGCCCGAGCACCTGCTGCACGTCGAGCAGGGACGGCTGATCGCGGCGCTGCCCAGCTATCGCAAGTGGCACTCCTACGGCGAGTACGTGTTCGACCACGGCTGGGCCGACGCCTGCGAGCGAGCCGGGATCGCCTACTATCCCAAACTGTTGACGGCGGTGCCGTTCAGTCCGGTCAGTGGCGCGCGCCTGCTGGCAGCCAGTGCCGCGGACGGTTTCGAACTGCTGGCGGCGCTGCCGGGGTACCTGGAGATCGAGGAGCTGTCCAGCGCCCATATCAACTTCACCGACAGCCTGGCCGATGCCGCCCTGGCGGAACAGCCGGGCTGGCTGCAGCGTTTCGGTTGCCAATACCATTGGCAGAACCGCGAGTACCGCGACTTCCAGGATTTCCTCGACGCCCTGAGCTCGCGCAAGCGCAAGCAGATGCGCAAGGAGCGCGAGCAGGTCGCGGCCCAGGGCTTCGAGTTCGAATGGCTGGAAGGTCGCGAGCTGAGCGAGGCGCAGTGGGACTTCGTCTACGCCTGCTACGCCAACACCTACGCGGTACGCCGCCAGACGCCGTACCTGACCCGGGAATTCTTCAGCCTGCTGGCCGAGCGCATGCCCGAGGCGATCCGGGTGGTCCTGGCCCGCCAGGATGCACGCCAGGTGGCCATGGCCTTCAGCCTGATCGGTGGCGACAGTTTCTATGGCCGTTACTGGGGCTGCCTGGCCGAGTTCGATCGCCTGCATTTCGAAACCTGCTTCTACCAGGGCATGGACTACGCCATCGCCCACGGCCTGCAACGTTTCGACGCCGGGGCCCAGGGCGAGCACAAGCTGATTCGCGGTTTCGAACCGGTGATCACCCATTCCTGGCATTACCTGCGCCATCCCGGCCTCAAGGCGGCGGTGAGCGATTTCCTGGCACGCGAGCGGGTCTGCATCCTGGCCTATGCCGAAGAGGCGAGGGCGGCGCTGCCTTACCGGCAGGCCTGACCTTCGCCGTTGCCGTATCAGCCATCGTCCTTGCCCAGCCAGCGATAGACCAGGCCACCGAACAGCGCCCCGAGCAGCGGTGCGAGCCAGAACAGCCACAACTGCTGGAGCGCCCAACCGCCGACGATCAAGGCCGGTCCGGTGCTGCGGGCCGGGTTGACCGACGTATTGGTCACCGGGATCGAGATCAGGTGGATCAGCGTCAGTGCCAGGCCGATGGCGATGGGCGCCAGTCCGGCGGGAGCGCGTGGGTCGGTGGCGCCGAGAATGATCAACAGGAACATCGCCGTCATGACCAGTTCGCAGACAAACCCCGCGACGACCGAATACCCCCCGGGAGAATGCGCGCCGTAGCCGTTGGCGGCCAGGCCCCCGGCCAGTTCGAAGCCGGGCTTGCCGCTGGCGATGAAGAACAGCAACGCCGCTGCGACGATGCCACCGATCACCTGGGCGAGCACATAGGCCGGCAGTTCCCGCAACGGAAAGCGCCCGCCGACCACCAGCCCGACGGAAACCGCCGGATTCAGATGACAGCCACTGATATGGCCGATGGCGAAGGCCATGGTCAGCACCGTCAGCCCGAACGCCAGGGAGACGCCAAGCAGGCCGATGCCCACGGCGGGAAATGCCGCCGCCAGTACCGCGCTGCCGCAACCTCCCAGAACCAGCCAGAAAGTACCTATTCCTTCTGTGATAGAACGTTTGAACAGAGACATGCGTCCCGTCCTTGATAGGTCAGCCTATCGCTTCGATAACGCGATGATGCATCCGTGCAGTCTGACAACAGGTCCCATGCCGGAACCTGGGATGAGTACAGCAGGATCTACCGACAATTCCAGTGCCTGGAAACGACCACGGCCCTTGTTTTCAAAGGGCCGTGGCATCAGCGGGGGGGGAGCTGGCGCGAATCAGTCGATACCGACGAACCCACCGGTCTGGTGTTGCCACAGCCGCGCATACAGGCCGCCATGGGCCAGCAGCTCGGCATGGCTGCCGGTTTCGGCGATACGGCCGTTTTCCAGGACCACCAGGCGATCCATGCGGGCGATGGTCGAGAGACGGTGGGCGATGGCGATCACGGTCTTGCCCTCCATCAGGGTTTCCAGGCTTTCCTGGATCGCCGCCTCGACTTCCGAATCCAGTGCCGAGGTCGCCTCGTCCATGATCAGGATCGGCGCGTCCTTGAGCAGCACCCGGGCAATGGCGATGCGCTGGCGCTGGCCGCCGGAGAGTTTCACCCCGCGCTCGCCGACATGGGCGTCGAAGCCGGTACGGCCCTCGGCGTCCGAGAGCAGGGGAATGAACTCGTCGGCCCTGGCCTTGTGCACCGCTTCCCAGAGCTCGGCATCGCTGGCATCGGGCTTGCCGTACAACAGGTTGTCGCGGATCGAGCGGTGCAGCAGCGAGGTGTCCTGGGTGATCATGCCGATGCGCTCGCGCAGGCTTTCCTGGGCGACTTCGGCGATGTCCTGGCCATCCACCAGGATGCGTCCGCCCTGCAGGTCATAGAGCCGCAGCAGCAGGTTGACCAGGGTCGACTTGCCGGCGCCGGAAGGGCCGATCAGGCCGATTTTCTCGCCAGGACGAATGGTCAGGTTGAGATCGCCGATCACCCCGCTGCGCTTGCCGTAGTGGAAGTCCACATGCTCGAAGCGCACCTCGCCCTGACTGACCGCCAGGCGCGGGGCCTGCTCGCGATCGGTCACGCTGACGGGCTGGGCGATGGTCTGCAGGCCGTCCTGGACCATGCCGATATTTTCGAAGATGCCGTTGACCACCCACATGATCCAGCCGGACATGTTGACGATGCGGATCACCAGGCCGGTGGCCAGGGCGATGGCGCCGACCGAGATCAGCGACTGGGTCCAGAGCCACAGGGCCAGGCCCGTGGTGCTGACGATCAGCAGGCCGTTCATGCTGGTGATGGCGACGTCCATGCTGGTCACCACGCGGGAGGCCAGCTGGGTTTTCTCGGTCTGTTCCACCAGCGCCTCGCGGGCGTACTGCTGTTCGAAATGGGTATGGGCGAACAGCTTCAGGGTGGTGATATTGGTGTAGCCGTCGACGATCCGGCCCATGAGCTTGGAGCGCGCATCGGAGGAGATCACCGAGCGTTCCTTCACCCTCGGCACGAAGTAGTAGAGGGCACCGCAGTAGGCGGCGAGCCAGACCAGCAGCGGGATCATCAGGCGCCAGTCGGCCTCGACGAACAGCACCAGGGAACTGATCACGTAGATCAGCACGTGCCAGAGCGCGTCGACGGCCTGGACGGCGGAGTCGCGCAGGGAGTTGCCGGTCTGCATGATGCGCTGGGCGATGCGTCCGGCAAAATCGTTCTGGAAGAAGTTCAGGCTCTGCTTGAGCACATAGCTGTGGTTCTGCCAGCGGATCATGCTGGTCATGCCCGGGCTGATGGTCTGGTGCACCAGCAGGTCGTGCAGGCCGAAGAAGATCGGCCGCAGGACCAGGGCGACCACCGTCATCCACAGCAGCTCGCCGCCATGGATCGTGAAGAAATCGGTATTGGGCGTGCCCTGGGCCAGGTCGATGATCCGACTCAGGTAGCTGAACAGTGCCACCTCGATCAGCGCGGCGAACAGGCCGACCACCAGCAGCGCGGCGAAACTCGGCCAGACCTGGCGCAGGTAATACAGGTAGAAGGGCAGGACGGTGTTGGGCGGGGCGGCGGTGGGGGCGTCGCGGAAGATATCGATCAGTTGTTCAAAACGACGATAGAGCATGGGGTCTGACGCCCGTCGGGCGGGCTCTCCTTGAAAGTGAAGCAGCGCCAGCCGCGGGCACCCGGCCCACGGTTGGCGCCTGCCTTTAGTCGATGCGCTTGGCCGACTTGATGATCACCGGATCGACCGGCACGTTCTGCATGCCTTGCTTGGTGGTGGTTTGCGAGTTGACGATGATGTCGACCACATCCATGCCTTTCACCACCTTGGCGAATACGGCATAACCGGCGTCGCGGCCCGGATCGAGAAAGGCATTGTCCGCGACGTTGATGAAGAACTGGCTGGTGGCCGAGTTCGGGTCCGAGGTCCGCGCCATCGACAGGGTGCCACGCACGTTGTGCAGGCCGTTGCTGGCTTCGTTCCTGATCGGGGCCTTGGTGTCTTTCTGCTGCATCTGCTGGGTAAAGCCGCCACCCTGGACCATGAAGCCCGGAATCACCCGGTGGAAGATCGTGTTGGTGTAGAAGCCGCTGTCCACGTACTCGAGGAAGTTCTTGGTACTGATCGGCGCCTTGACCGGGTCCAGTTCGATTTCGATGGTGCCGTTGGTGGTCACCAGTTGCACATGGGGTGCCTTGGCGGCATCGGTAGCGGCCATCAGGTTGGCGGCGAACAAGACGGAGCCGGTGAAGAGGGCGATTTTTTTCAGCATGGTTCAGTGATCCTGGGTGGTGGTTTCGACTGCGGTTAGAAACTCGAGCAGGGTACGGTTGAAGACCTTGGGTTGGTCCAGTGGTGTCGCGTGACGGGAGTCGGCGATGACCACCAGTCGCGCGTCGGGAATCAGTTTGACATAGCTTTCCTTCAGCGCGACCGGGGTGTAGTCGCGGTCGGCGCTGACGATCAGGGTTGGACAGGTGATACGTGAAAGTCGTTCCTGCACCCCCCAACCGACGATGGCGTCGAAGCTGGCGAGATAAGCACGTTTGTCGTTTTTTGCCCAGCGCTCGGTCATCTTGCGGCGCAATTCTTCCTGTTCCGGCTTGGGAAACAGCATCGAGCCGAGGGCCTTGCCGATACTGTTCAGGCTCAGCAGGCGTGCCAGGCTCCAGCGCTTGGCCCACTGCCAGTAGTCACCGGGGGTGCGCACCTTGACCTCGGGAGCACTGTTGATCACGCACAGGCTTCTCAGCAGCTGTGGCTGGTCCACGGCGATCTGGAAGCCGATCATCCCGCCCATGGACAGGCCCGCCAGATGCACGCGGCCCAGTTCCAGGTGTTCGATCAGCGCCACGATATCGGCGCTGAAACCGCCGATGCTGTAGCGCTCGCGGGGCTTGTCGGAGCGGCCATGGCCACGGATATCCATGACGATCACCCGGTAGTGTTCGGCCAGCACCGGCACCTGCATCTCCCAGTCCAGTCCGCTGGAGCCCAGGCCGTGTACCAGCACCACCGGCGTGCCGTGGCCATGTTCCTCGTAATGCAGTGTGCAACCGTCGTGTTCGAAATAGGCCATCGGTCAACGTCCTGTCAGGCTTGCTGGGGAGCCGCGAAGGGGGCGTCCAGTGGCGCGGTGTCGAAGGTGCGCAACAGCTCGACGAGAATCTGCGTCGCCGGTCCCAGGGGTTTGTCCTTGTTCGAGTACAGGTAGAACGTCGGGTGGCGGCTGCCGCCCTGGTCCAAGGGTAGTTGCTTGAGCAGGCCTTCGCGGATTTCCCGTTCGATCATGTGGCGTGGCAACCAGGCAAAGCCCAGTCCGTTGCCGACAAAGGTGGCGGCGGTGGCGAGGCTGCCGACGGTCCAGCGCTGCTCGGCGCCGAGCCAGCCGACATCCCGTGGCTGTTGGCGGCCGGAGTCGCGGATCACCACTTGCAGCTGGCTTTCCAGGTCCTGGAAGGTCAGTTCCCGTTGCAGGCGATGCAGGGCGTGTTCCGGATGGGCGACGGCGACGAACTCCACCGCGCTCATTTCGGTGCCCAGGTAGCCGGGGATATTGAAACCGCTGATGGCCAGGTCGGCTACGCCTTCGAGCAGTACTTCCTCGACGCCGGACAGCACTTCCTCGCGCAGGCGCACACGGCAGCCGCGGCTCTGCGGCATGAAGGCGGTCAGGGCCCGTACCAGCCGGGCATTGGGGTAGGCGGCGTCGACCACCAGGCGTACCTCGGCTTCCCAGCCCTGTTCCATGTGATGGGCGAGGTCTTCGAGCTGGCTGGCCTGTTTCACCAGTTGCCGCGAGCGGCGCAGCAACACGCCACCGGCTTCGGTCAGCACTGCCTTGCGCCCATCGATGCGCAGCAGCGGCACGCCGAGCTGGTCCTGCATGCGGGCCACGGTATAGCTGACAGACGACTGCGAGCGATGCAGGGCTTCGGCCGCCTGGGCGAAGCCGCCATGATCGACCACGGCCTGCAACGTTCGCCATTGATCGAGGGTCACGCGGGGCGCTTTCAAGTTGGGCTCCTCTTGTCCTAAGCTGGCGGTCCACATTGGAGACTGCCGAATGAGAAAGATCTGTTGTGTGTTGCTGGCGCTGTTGCCACTCAGCGCGTTTGCCTATCCCATCGATGTCGAGAAGCAACTCAATGGCCTGAGTATCGACTACACCACCTACGACACCGATGAAGACATCGGCTCGATCAATCTGAGCAACTACGGCAAGACCGACGCGGTGTGCAAGGTGGTGTTCCGCAACGGCCCCGAAGCCCCGCGGACCCGCCAGGTGGAAGTGCCGGCCGGCAGGAACACCAACGTCACCGCCAAGTTCAACCGCAAGATCATCCGGCTGCGCATGGACCTGTCGTGCTCGGCGAAATGAGACCGGTGGGGCATTGCCGACAAGCATGCTCCGTCTATAAACAAATTTATAGATAGGTTGTAGCAGATTTTTCCGCTTTTTAATCGATATCCTGCTGTTTAACCTTCACTCCATCGACTTACCGCACCCACCGATGGAGCACCTCCCATGTCCCGCGTTCTGATCATCGAAAGCAGCGCCCGCCAGCAAGACTCGGTTTCCCGTCAGTTGACCCAGCAGTTCATCAGCCAATGGCAGGCTGCACACCCGACCGACCAGATCAGTGTGCGCGACCTGGCGAAAAGCCCGGTGCCCCACCTGGACGGCAACTTGCTGGGCGGCTGGATGAAGCCGGTTGAACAGCGCAACGAGATCGAGCAGGCCTCCCTCGAGCGCTCCAACCTGCTGACCGACGAGTTGCTGGCGGCGGACGTGCTGGTACTGGCCGCGCCGATGTACAACTTCGCGATTCCGAGCACCCTCAAGGCCTGGCTGGACCATGTGCTGCGGGCCGGCGTGACCTTCAAGTACACCGAAACCGGGCCGCAGGGTCTGTTGACCGGCAAGCAAGCGTACGTCCTCACCGCCCGCGGCGGGTTGTATGCCGGTGGCACCAACGATCACCAGGAACCCTATCTGCGCCAGGTGCTGGCCTTCGTCGGTATCCATGACGTCAGCTTCATCCATGCCGAAGGCCTGAACATGGGCGGCGACTTCCAGGAAAAAGGCCTGAACCAGGCCAAGGCGCGGATCGCGCAGATTGCCTGAGACCTTAATCTTCAGCTAATCGCCGGGTGTTCTATTGGTCCTCAGCGAAATAGCCCCTTCAAGTTGTTTGCGCATCGAACCTCCCTTTGCACCGGTTGCTCCCTGGTGCACGTAACCCGATCCGGCTGCCCTGCCCGATCGGGTTTTTTTTCGCCCGAGATTTCACTCCCCCCGAAAAGCCGTTAAGGTCGCCGCCATCTATCTGTCCAGGCCGGTTTCCCTTGTGGGAGCGGGGGGGGGGGGGGGGGGGGTGGGGGGCTGTTGAGGGGGGCTACTGCGTAAGGGAAAGTCCCCACAACAAAAGCAACACCTACCAAAACAAA